>NZ_CP199292.1:2257500-2873090 GCF_052495765.1 Aliikangiella litoralis
CAAGGTTCGGAAGTGATTGATGCCCTGCTTCCAGGAAAAACTTCTAAGCTTCAGGTAATGTGAGACCGTACCCCAAACCGACACAGGTGGGTAGGTAGAGAATACCAAGGCGCTTGAGAGAACTCGGGTGAAGGAACTAGGCAAAATGGTACCGTAACTTCGGGAGAAGGTACACCGCTGACGGTGATGAGACTTGCTCTCTAAGCTGTTGGTGGTCTAAGAAACCAGATGGCTGCGACTGTTTATTAAAAACATAGCACTCTGCAAACACGAAAGTGGACGTATAGGGTGTGACGCCTGCCCGGTGCCGGAAGGTTAATTGATGGGGTTATCTTCGGAGAAGCTCTTGATCGAAGCCCCGGTAAACGGCGGCCGTAACTATAACGGTCCTAAGGTAGCGAAATTCCTTGTCGGGTAAGTTCCGACCTGCACGAATGGCGTAACGATGGCCATACTGTCTCCACCCGAGACTCAGTGAAATTGAAATTGCGGTGAAGATGCCGTATACCCGCGGCTAGACGGAAAGACCCCGTGAACCTTTACTATAGCTTCACACTGGACTTAGAACCTGCTTGTGTAGGATAGCTGGGAGGCTTTGAAGCGGTGACGCCAGTCATCGTGGAGCCAACCTTGAAATACCAGCCTGGTATGTTTTGAGTTCTAACGCAGACCCATTATCTGGGTCGCGGACAGTGTGTGGTGGGTAGTTTGACTGGGGCGGTCTCCTCCCAAAGAGTAACGGAGGAGCACGAAGGTACCCTAATCCCGGTCGGAAATCGGGAGTTTAGTGCAATGGTATAAGGGTGCTTGACTGCGAGACAGACACGTCGAGCAGGTGCGAAAGCAGGTCATAGTGATCCGGTGGTTCTGTATGGAAGGGCCATCGCTCAACGGATAAAAGGTACTCCGGGGATAACAGGCTGATACCGCCCAAGAGTTCATATCGACGGCGGTGTTTGGCACCTCGATGTCGGCTCATCACATCCTGGGGCTGTAGCCGGTCCCAAGGGTATGGCTGTTCGCCATTTAAAGTGGTACGCGAGCTGGGTTTAGAACGTCGTGAGACAGTTCGGTCCCTATCTGCCGTGGGCGTTGGAAATTTGAGGAGAGCTGCTTCTAGTACGAGAGGACCGAAGTGGACGAACCTCTGGTGTTCGGGTTGTCACGCCAGTGGCATTGCCCGGTAGCTATGTTCGGACAGGATAACCGCTGAAAGCATCTAAGCGGGAAGCCCCCTCCAAGATAAGATTTCCCTAGAGCTTTAAGCTCTCATAAGGAACGTTGAAGACTACGACGTTGATAGGCAAGGTGTGTAAGTGCTGTGAGGCATTGAGCTAACTTGTACTAATGATCCGAGAGGCTTGACCATATAACACCCAAGCGGTTTGTTTGGTGTGATTATAGAGTGAATTGTCATTTTACGAATAGTGTTGTTGAAGAAAACCTAGCTTGTACTTGTTTTTATTAAGATTGTAACAATTTGGTTAGTTGCAGAACTAACAGCTTAAGCTGAGAGGCTTGAGTAACAGTTTTGCCTGGTGATATTAGCGAACGGGAACCACCTGATCCCATCTCGAACTCAGAAGTGAAAACGTTCAGCGCCGATGATAGTGTGGGGTTTCCCCATGTGAAAGTAGGTCAACGCCAGGCGCTTATTTGAAGAGGCCCAATCGAAAGATTGGGCCTTTTTTTATGCGAGTTAGAATGGGTTTATCTTTTTATACTCGTTGTTTCCTTTAATGACGATTGTTAACTCTTTAATGAAAGGCGTTATAGGGGAAGTACTAAGTTGATAGTGCTTATTTCGAAAAGATTTTTAATTGAAGTTTTATTTATTTTAAATCGACTAATTATGTCAAATATAGATAGGCATTTATTAGTGCTGATAACTTAGTGCTGGATAGAGTGCAACACTAAGTTTTAAAGGGGTTTTTAAGGGATTTGTATTTTTGGTGATTCACTTTGTCCTGGAACAACAATTTTTGAGGCTTGTTCCCTTTGATATTCTTGTATTTCTTTCATGGTTTGCTCCATGCTTTCTTTAGCCGCATCCCCAAAACCAGCTAAAGCTTCTTCTAAGGAATTTACTTTTAGCTCAAAATTTAGAGGAAGTGCTCCACCCGCAGTCATCACTTGGGTCTGCCCAAAATAAGTGGTATCGCGGCTAGTGTCTAAGTCACCGCTCACAAGTACAGGTGTTAATACTCTTATACTACCAATTTTTTGATCGGTAAAAACTTCTTCTTTAACTAAAGTTGAAGCATCTAGCTGAATGTCTGGCATTTGTTGGTTCATGTTGTTTCTCGGAAAGTTGCTGAAAAAATAGAATTATAAAAGATTAGCTAAGTAAATACTATGCTGCTTTGTTGAGGCAAAGCTTTGTCTATGTAACAATCCATCTTCTTATCTAAAAAATTATTTTGTGAGTATAATTTAAAATGAGTTGTTGGTATGTTTACATTATCAAAGCAGAAAATGAGAAATTATACACAGGTATTACAACTGATTTTATTAGAAGGTTCAATGAGCATTTTACAGCTAAAAAAGGTGCTAAATTTTTTAATATATCAAAGCCAAAAGAAGCTGTTTATTTAACCGAAGTTAAATCTAGATCTGAAGCCTGTAAATTAGAAGCAGAAATAAAAAAATACAAAAGAACCGAAAAACTTAATTTAGTTGACTCTCCAAATAATAAAATAAAAAAGTATTTAAAAATATGAATAACAGACTCTTGCTAAGAAAAGCGCATCGTTATATTGCACTTATTGTAGGCGTGCAATTACTCTTTTGGTCTGTTGGTGGGTTTTATTTTACACTTTTTCCTATTAGCGAAATTCATGGTAGCCATTTGAAATCTATGCCTGTTAAGTTTGACTGGAGTCGAATAGAAGGCGTTATGACATTAGAAGAATTAAATAGTTATCTCTCTTCACATCATTTTAATTTAAAGGATATAAAGCAGGTTAATTTGACAACTTTTATCCAAAAGCTTTTGTATAAAGTGGAGTTTGATACTGGAAATATATTATGGATTGATGCTTTATTAAAAGATAAACTTGAAAAAATGACTCTGTCAGAAATAAAAGAATATTCTCAAACAATTGTAAAAAATGCTGGATCTCCTGTTGAGATTAATTGGATAACTAATGTCAATGAAACACATGAATATAGAGGAAAAAGATTACCTGTTTATCAAGTTATTTTTGATGGTAAAGATAATTTGCACCTTTATGTCGATGGTTATAGTGGTGAAATTATGAGTATGAGGACTAATAAGTGGAGAGTATTTGATTTTATGTGGATGTTGCATGTGATGGATTATGAAACAAGAGATAATTTTGGCCACTGGGTTCTGAGGTTATTTTCATTTTTAGCGGTAGTTACATCATTAACTGGCTTATTTCTCTGGTACGTTAGCTATAGGCGGTGAATTAAACAATGGATTTAGAAGATGCTCAACTATTAATTGAAGAAACCAGACTTAAACTTGAAGCTGAATACTTTTTTCTTAAAGATTGGAATATTGTATTTGATAATGCTAAGCGCAGGGCTGGAGTGTGTAAGGTTATCACTAAAGAAATTGGGTTAAGTAAAGAGCATGTAAGGGCTAACTCGATACAAACTGTGTTAGATACTTTATTACATGAATTTGCGCATGCTATTACTTTTCATTTATATAACGATATAGGACACGGAAAGAATTGGAAATCTATTGCTAAGAAAATAGGTGCTATACCAAAAGCAACAGGAAAATTTAATTTGCCGGATGCGCCTTGGGCGCTAGTGGTATATTGCCATCATTCTAATACCATTGAAAAAGTTGCTTTGAGGTATAGAAAAAATAAAAACATCAAAAGTTTTTTTATTAAAGGCCGACCATCTACTAGAGGTAAATTATTTTATGTTAAAGCAAAAGAATACAATTTGTTTGAATTAGGAAAAATTCAGCTAAAGCAGTTAGAGTTTATTCGCTAGTAATTCCTACTATACATAAAATATTTATCACTAAACATACTATTTATGCAATATTTACATGTTTAGTGATAATTCTCTTTTAAAAGCAATCATAAATTATGCTGCTACATAAAATGATTGAATAGCAAGTGGGCGCCTTGTCGGATTCATTTCATTAGAAAAAGCTTTAATTTCATTAATAGTTTCCATAATTGCATTGGCTTTTTCTAAGATGACTTTCCCTTGTTCTGTAACACCAATAAGATTCTTGCCGTTACGTGCAAATATCTGAATACCTAGCTCTTCTTCAAGTAATCTAAGTTGTTTACTAACCCCTGGTTGTGAAGTGTATAAACGTTCTGAAGCTTGAGTTATATTTAAGCCGCTGTCAGCTATTGCTAATATAAATCTGAGTTGTTGTAGTTTCATTTTTTGTTTCCTTGTAGTAAATGTTAAATTTAAGTTTTTCAAAGGTAAAAAAAACGCCACTGAGTTGGTAACTGAGTGGCGTTTTAAAATACTTGCTGACTGGGTCAGGTCACCACTCGTTCTCTATGTTTTTTGGTAAAGAGCATGTGCTTAAACATAGAGACTAACCAGGCACATGCGAACATAATCACAGGCTTAATAGTTGTGACTGTATTGATGCGTTTGTATGTGGTTAGTATTGTGGTCATTTATTATGTAATTCTGATAAAATATAACTTAGTTAATGTTGGGGGTTACCCTTACTTAAAACTTTTTCATATCAGTTTGATAAAAGCTATTGATATGAATTCAAAAAATTGACTACTTATCTAAAGGCATTAACCTTTTAATGACAACTTTTATATCATGGGATTTTCGAGGCGTCAAGTAGTGAAAATTATTAATAGAAAATAAATAGCATTAAGCATAACAAAAAATTATGTAGTTATTGGTTAAAAATCATATATGCTTGCCGCCCTAGCGGTTGTTTTTAGTATTAAAATTAACCTACATTGATGTTGAGTAAATAAGTTTATAAGTCGAGATAAGTTTTGCTTTGACTTCAATTGAGTTAGAAATCTCTTAAAAAATTAAAGGTTTAGAGAAATGAAGAAGTATAATGTTGCAATAGTTGGTGCCACAGGTGCTGTTGGACAAGAATTAATTCGAGTGCTTAGTTTAAGAAAGTTTCCACTTGCTAAGTTGACGTTACTTGCTTCAGAAAGATCTGCTGGTAAGACCATTAGTTCAGATTTGGGAGATTTAGCTGTTGAAGTTTTTTCTCCTGATAAATTTAAAGGGCAGGATTTTGTATTTTTTGCAACAAGCGGAACTCATAGTAAAGAGTTTGCGCCATTAGCAGCAGAAGCTGGTGCTGTTGTAATTGATAATAGTAGTGCTTTTCGCTTAGATCCTGATGTACCGCTGGTTGTACCAGAAGTTAACCCGCAAGCAGCAAGACAACATAATGGAATTATTGCCAATCCAAATTGCTCAACTATACAAATGGTTGTCGCTTTAAACCCACTTCATCAATATTCCAGAATTAAACGTATTGTTGTTTCTACTTACCAAGCTGTTTCTGGTGCTGGCCAAGAGGGAATTGCTGAATTAAAAGAGCAATTGAGTGCTGCATTAAGCAATGAAACAGTTAATATTGATAAATTTACAAAACAAATTGCTTTTAACGTTATTCCGCATATTGATGTTTTTCAGGAGAATGGTTACACCAAAGAAGAAATGAAAATGGTGGATGAAACTTGGAAGATTATGGGAGACAGTGAGATTAAAATTGCTGCAAATTGTGTAAGAGTTCCGGTAATAAGAGCGCATTCAGAAGCTATAAATATTGAAACTGAGTCATTTATTGGTGAAACAAAAGCTCGAGAGCTGTTAGAGTCTGCTAATAATATTAAAGTGATCGATAAACGAGACAATGGTGGTTACCCAACGCCTATTGATGTGAGCGAAACAATGGACACCTATGTTGGCCGAATTCGTAATGATATTTCCTGCGAAAATGGTTTAGCGCTGTGGGTTGTTGCTGATCAGTTATGGAAAGGGGCGGCTTTAAATGCTGTTCAAATTGCTGAAATTTTGACTGATAAAGAGTAACTAAATGCGTGTATTAAAGTTTGGTGGTACGTCACTGGGTGATGCTTGCAGGATGCAAAATGTTGCTGAAATTGTCAATCAACAGGGTAGGGTTGTTGTTGTATTATCTGCTGTTGCTGGTACAACGGATTCTTTGGTTAAAATTGTTAATTTTCTTAAACAAGAAAAAAGAGAGTTAGCCAGCCAGATTGTTGAGCAGCTAATGGTTCATTATGAACAATATGCTAATCAATTATTTTCGTCTGATGAAAATAAGCTAACAGCCGCTAAATTTATTAAGCAGCAATTAACTGAGATCAGAGAAATAATTGGTCGTCCTTTTAAAGCGATTAGCGAGTTTGAATTACTCGCAAAAGGCGAGATTATATCGACCCAGCTTTTCTATCTTTTTTTAATTGAACAAGATGTAAAAGTCAGTTTGCTATCTGCACTTGATTTCTTAAGGCTAAATGATGATGGTGCGCCTGATGAAGAATACCTTGAAACCGCTTTAAGCACATTACTTAAACAAAATTCGCAGACTCAAATATTTGTTACTCAAGGATTTATTTGTCGAAACGCTAGTGGAGAAGTTTCAAATTTGCAGCGGGGCGGAAGTGATTATTCAGCTTCTTTATTTGCGGCTGCCATAGGTTGCGAAGAGGTTCAGATTTGGACTGATATTGATGGTATGCATAATAATGATCCCAGGTTTATCGAAAATACACGGCCAATTAGAGAGTTGTCATTTGACGAAGCTGCGGAGTTGGCTTATTTTGGTGCAAAAATACTACATCCAAGCAGTATAAAGCCTGCGCGTAAAAAAAATATACCTGTTAAATTATTAAATACATTGGAGCCAACTGCACAAGGAACCATTATTTCGTCTGTCAGCACCCAAGCAAGAATTAAAGCTGTTGCTGCAAAAGATGGTATTACAGCGATTAAAATTAAGTCGAGTGAAATGCTTCAAGCGCCTGGTTTTTTGCGTAGAGTTTTTGAGGTTTTTGAAAGTCACAAAACATCCATTGATGCAATTACTACTTCCGAAGTAGCCGTTTCTTTAACCATAGACGACACAAGCTATTTAGATTTAATTACTCAATCTTTAGCGGAGTTTAGTCATGTTGAAGTGGATAAAAATATGTCTATTATCTGTGTTGTTGGTGAGTTTGTTATGGAAAGTTCTGGCGTTGCATCTCAGGTTATCAGCTCATTAAAAGATATTCCGATTCGTATGATCTCTTATGGTGGAAGTGCCCATAACATTACTTTATTGATATCTGAAGATCTTAAAGTAAAAGCTCTCAACGCTTTACATAAAGGTTTATTTAATACCTAGCCAATATTTTATGTTGGTACAAGACCAACTTTTGTTTTAAGTCAGTCTTGTGCCTATTGGTTAACCAGTTAACTAATAGAAGGTAGTTTTGTCAATTCTGCGAAATGATTAAATTTGCCCGCTAAAATTAAGCTTTGTATTCCTTCAATATCACTCGCCATGTAGCGATCTTTTTCGTAAAAATCGGCTTTAGTTCGAATAATTGAAATAGCTTGTTCGCCTTTAGATGAGGATTTTATTGGTTGACGAAGTTCAACTCCTTGGGCTGCACATAGCATTTCAACAGCGATGATACCTGACAAATTATCAACTAATTCAACCAGTTTTCGGGCTGCAAATGTAGCCATACTAACATGATCTTCCTGATTAGCGGAGGTTGGTAAACTATCGACTGAAGCAGGGTGAGCTAATGTTTTGTTCTCGCTAGCTAACGCAGCAGCGGTGACTTGGGCAATCATAAAGCCAGAGTTAACACCACTATCATTAACCAAAAATGGTGGTAGCTGGCTAAGGTGTTTATCGAGTAATAGAGCAATACGTCTTTCACTAATAGCACCGATTTCAGCTGCCGCAATGGCAAGCGCATCTGCTGCTATCGCTACCGGTTCAGCATGAAAATTACCACCAGAAATAATATCACCTTCATCGGAAAAAACGAGAGGGTTATCTGACACGGCATTAGCTTCTGTAAGTAGTACACTTGCTTGAAAGCGTATTTGATCTAAGATTGCCCCCATAACTTGAGGCTGACAACGAAGAGAGTATGGATCTTGAACTTTTTCACATTCGGCATGTGATTTTAATAAATCGCTGTCTTTTAAAAAATCTTCATAAGCGGCTGCTGTTTGTATTTGCCCTTGGTGGCCCCTAACTTGATGAATTCTTGAGTCGAAAGGAGCAATGCTGCCGAGTGCTGCATCAACAGAAAGGCAACCAGCAACAATTGCAGAGGCAAAACAATTCTCTGCTTTAAATAGACCTGCTAATGCGATTGCTGTTGAAGCTTGAGTACCGTTAAGAAGCGCTAATCCTTCTTTCGCTGCTAATATTTGCTTTTTTATGTTCACAGATTGCAGTGCTTGTTCGGCACTAACCTTTTCACCATTAAAAAATACCTCTCCGATGCCTATTAGCATGCAACTCATATGAGCTAATGGGGCTAAGTCACCAGAAGCACCAACAGAACCTTTTTCAGGAATGACTGGGTAAACGCCTGAATTAACTAATTGGAGTAATGTTTGAATAATATTCAAGCGTATACCTGAATAGCCTTGTGCCAGGCTACTAACTTTTAAAGCAATGAGCAGTCGCACAATGTTTTCATCGAGAGCTTCACCAATACCGGCAGCATGTGACAATACTAGGCTTTCTTGTAAAAGTTGTAATTTATCATCGGGTATACTGGTAGAAGCGAGCAGGCCAAATCCCGTATTAATACCATAAACGGTGCGCTTTTCATCAATGACTTGTTGAACTGTTTCGGCCGAGCGATTGATGTTATCAAAACAACTTGGATCCAGTTCGAGCTGGACTTTATTTTCAAAAATAAAGCGACAATCATTCAGGCTGAGTTGTCCTGGTTTTATTAGAAATGAATTCATGATTATCTCCGTTAATTAGTCTTGATGTGTCATTTGATCGATCATTGGTAAGTTGAGTTCATTTTCTTTGGCGCATTGCTTGGCGATATCATAACCAGCATCGGCATGGCGCATAACACCTGTTGCAGGATCGTTCCATAGTACGCGTTCAATTCTAGCGGCGGCTTCGTCTGTGCCATCACAGCAAATAACAATACCTGAGTGTTGAGAGTAACCCATACCAACCCCACCACCATGATGTAGAGAAACCCAAGTTGCACCACTAGCAACATTTAACATTGCGTTTAAAAGAGGCCAGTCAGATACTGCATCAGAACCGTCCATCATGCTTTCTGTTTCTCTATTAGGGCTAGCTACAGAGCCTGAGTCTAAGTGGTCTCGGCCTATGACTACAGGTGCTTTTAACTCACCATTTTTAACCATTTCATTAAAAGCTAAACCAAGCTTGTGTCGTAACCCCAAACCAACCCAGCAAATACGTGCTGGTAGGCCTTGAAAACTAATCCGCTCTTTTGCCATATCTAACCACTGGTGAAGGTGAGGATCATCATGAATAATTTCTTTTACTTTTTGATCGGTTTTATAAATATCTTCAGGGTCGCCTGAAAGTGCAGCCCAGCGGAATGGACCAATACCACGGCAAAAAAGTGGGCGAATGTAGGCTGGAACAAACCCTGGAAAGTCAAAGGCATTAGTTACCCCTTCATTATATGCTTCTTGACGTATATTATTGCCGTAATCAACAGTAGGGATGCCCTCATTAAAAAAGTCCAGCATGGCTTTTACTTGCACAGCCATTGATTGGCGCGCTTCTTTGGCAACTTGTTGTGGATCACTTTTTGCTTTTTCTCGCCATTGAGCAACTGTCCAGCCAATAGGTAAATATCCATTAACAGGATCGTGGGCAGAAGTTTGATCGGTGACTAAGTCAGGTCGAATACCTTGTTGGTAAAGCTGAGGAAATATGTCGGCAGCGTTACCAAGTAAGCCGATTGAGATAGCTTGGTTAGTCTTTAGTGCCTGGCTAAGCAGGCTCATAGCTTCTTCAACAGTATGAGCTTTTTTGTCAACATAGCCGGTTTTTAAACGGAAATCGATCCGTGTTTCATCACATTCAACGGCTATCATGCAATAGCCAGCCATAGTAGCAGCCAGGGGTTGTGCTCCTCCCATTCCTCCTAAACCGCCTGTCAAAATCCACTTTCCTTGTGTGTTACCATTAAAGTGCTGTCGTCCAGCTTCAACAAAAGTTTCATAGGTTCCTTGTACAATACCTTGACTGCCAATGTAAATCCAAGAGCCAGCAGTCATCTGGCCATACATCATTAAGCCTTTTTTATCGAGTTCATTAAAGTGATCCCAGTTAGCCCACTGGGGAACCAAATTTGAGTTGGCAATTAGCACGCGAGGTGCATCTTTATGCGTTTTAAAAACGCCAACCGGTTTGCCTGATTGAACCAGCAAAGTTTCATTATCTTCAAGTTGTTTGAGCTGTTTAACGATTTCATCATAACATTGCCAATTTCTAGCTGCTCGACCAATACCACCGTATACCACTAATTCGTTTGGGTTTTCTGCTACTTCAGGATCTAAATTATTCATTAACATTCTTAATGGGGCTTCTGTTAGCCATGATTTAGCACTTAATTGTGTGCCTTGAGCAGCTTTAATTGAGCGGCTAGCATCCGATCTTGAATGGGTCATACGGTTTCTCCTGCATGAATCTATATGTGTTTAATCGCTATTTACGGTACTAAATTTGGTGCCCAAGCTATAACTATTACCGGGATGATAAAGTCTGGCATAGCTAACCAATTGGCCATTGCACCAGGTTTTTCTCTGAAGCAATAAAATGGCTTCGTCTTCTTTTAAATCTAGGATCTTTCTAATATTTTCATCACCAATAATTGCTTCTACTTTATGCTCGGCTTCGGTAACTGGGGCAACCGAAGATAAGTATTCACTGGGAGTGATTTTTGAATAATCTTGCTTTACATAATCTGGAATAATTGCGGTGTTAACCCAGCGGTATTCAAGTTGTATTGGTGTTTGATTCTGAAAATGGAGCAGTTGCGAATGTGCACAAAGCTGATCGGCTTCAATATTGAGTACACTCGCTATTGAAGTATCTGCATTTTGTAATTCACATAATAGTAGCTGTGAATGATGTTCGAAGCCTTGTTCTTTAATTTCAGCTGAAATACTGCGAATTTGCAGCAGTGATGATTGTTGTTTTTCTTTAGCTACAAAGCTTCCTTTACCTTGAATTCTGACTAAAGTGCCTTCTGAATATAGCTCTTGTAAAGCCCTACGCGCAGTCATTCTACTAACTTTGCAGAGATCAACCAGTTCATTTTCGGAAGGAACGCGTTCGCCGGCGGTCCATAGTTGTTGACTGATGCCTTCAAGTAGGTAGTTCTTAACTTGTGTATAGCGTTTATCTTTTGATTTCATAAATTAATTATTCCATTGTTAGGTTGTATATACAAGTTAAATTTGGCAGAATTATCAAACTTGTAAAATCAAGCAGTTAAAATTGATAATTATAACTCAATTGACTATTGTGAAATTGGGTTCGCAGAGGAATAGTATGAGCAAGATATTTGAATTGATTGAAGGTAAGCTACCAATATTAGTATCAATGCCGCATAATGGTTCTGTTATACCTGATGATATCGCTGTTAATATGAATCAATCTGCCCTGGCTTCTGTAGATACCGATTGGTATATGGATAAGGTTTATCAGTTTACGATTCAATTCGGTTGCAGCCTGATAAAGCCATTTTTCTCTCGTTATGTTATTGATTTAAATCGTTCAGATGATGATGTTTCGCTCTATCCTGGCGCGAATACAACTGAATTGTGTCCAACTACGCAGTTTGATTTACAGCCTATTTATCAAACGGGCAAATCACCAACCCAAATCGATATTTCTCAACGAATAGAAAAGTATTGGCGTCCTTATCATGAACAACTTGCTCGTTCGCTTATGGCAATCAAAAGTCAATATGGCTATGCTTTACTATTTGAGGCACACTCCATTCGTTCGATAGTACCGCGCTTTTTTTCTGGTCAATTACCTGACTTTAACTTCGGTAACAATGATGAAACAAGTAGTTGTTTGCAGCTAACTGAGTTGATTAAGCAATGGCAACCAGTAAATTACAGCAAAGTATTCAATGCTAGATTTAAAGGTGGTTATATTACGCGGCATTATGGTAATCCTTCGAATAACATAGACAGTTTACAGCTTGAGCTATCTCAAGCTACCTATATGAATGAACAATATTTAACCTATGATAATGAAAAAGCAGAAAAAGTTATCAATGAAATAAAAGGCTTGTTTGAAAGATTGAAAATTCTTTGCCTACAACGTTCAGAAAGTGTCTAAACTTTAGAGTATGCAGCATTTAAAACGCGTAAAAGTATATAGCGAAGATCTTGAGCCCGGTATGTTTGTATCGGAGCTTGATTGTGATTGGAGTGAATCTTCATTTTTATTACAAGGATTTACTGTTGAAGGACAAGAAGATATTGATTTGGTCAAAAGTCAGTGTAAATTTGTTTATGTTGACTTTAAAACGGATGAAGATTTTCAAAGGCATAAATTAGAAACTTCCAAATCTTCCACTTATCGACTAAAAATGAAAAGCTCTTTGAGTGAGCGTAACTATAACTTAAGAGAAAAGCTGAAACCTGCCCTAGACAGAAGGAAAAAAACAAGCAAGATTGTTAAGTCTGTAATGGATAAAATAATGCTGGGTGAAGATTTTGAAATTCACGGTGTTAGAGAATCAGTTAAAGAAAATGTAAAAAGTGTATTACAAAATCAAGAAGCAATGCTGATGATGACTATGTTGAAAAGTAAAAATGAAAGCGTTGCAGAGCATAGTTTTAATGTTAGTATTTTGTCGATAGGTTTTGCCAAATCACTTGGTTTTTCCGAAGCTCAGCTAGAAGATATTGGTATGGCCGCTTTATTTCATGATATTGGTCAGGTCAAAGTAGATCAGAAAATCATTTTAAAAAAAGGTAAACTCAATCAAAATGAAAAAGCAGAGGTGAGTAAGCATACTCAATATGGTTTTGAAATCCTCTCTGCTAAGTCGGGGTTAACACCATCCTGTATTGATGTTGCTTATTCTCATCATGAGCGTTTGAGTGGGCAGGGCTATCCTAGAGGTCTTAAAGGCGATCAAATCTCTACCAATGTGCGTATTGTTAGTATTATTGAAGTATTTGATTCATTAACAAGCCACCAGACATACCGGAAAGGTATGTCTGTGATGGATGCCTATAAGATATTAATGGCAGGTAAAAACACACATTTTGATGAAGCACTGATATTAAAGTTTATTAAGTGGCGAAGTATTTATCCTCCTGGTTGTATTGTAGAAATGGAAAATGGCGAAGTGGGCATTGTGATTAAAGCGCACAAAGAGCATAAATTAAAGCCTAAGGTACTATTGGTATTAAATGAGTACAAACAGCCACGGCAAGAACGCATGATTGATATGACTCAATTGGTGCTTGATCCTGAATCAAAACCCTATAAAATCATCCGCGCCTATGAAAATATGGCATTTGGGATTGATCTGCAACAATATGCAGAAAAAGGTCTCCAAGTTCAGTTTGCTGAATAAGTTCAAGTTTTAACCAGTTTTTAAAAGGTCTATAAGATGAGTCAAATTCTAGCTCAAATGTTGGAACAGTTGTCGGATGAAGATAAACAGGTTTTTGCTCAACTCTCTCAGAGTTTGAAAGATTGTGGTGGGGATATAGCACGCTTGTCAGAAAAAGAGCGGTTAGTTATTAAACAAATGGAAGATAAATACGGCGATAAAATTAAAGCAACTCATCAGCAATATGAAGAAACAGAGGAAGAGTTTGATATTTTAGATATGCCATTCGCACAAAATGCAAGGCAGATTTTAGCTCGTGATTTGGGAGATAAATTTCCACAAGAAGAAGAAGCGATTGCTTTTGTTTTTGAAAATAAGTGGATGCCACTAGAGTGCCAAAAGCAGGAGTTAGTTGGTGAGCTTTTTAACCGTTTTGAACAAGATATTTATGAAATAAATCGGTGGCGGGAAGAGTTAGTTGATATTCATTCGGATAAAAAAATGGCCGTTGGTTTGGCTTGGTTTATGGTGGTGTTTCAATTAAACAAACGGTTTAATCCTTAGCATAAGTAATCAAAAGCAGAATTGTTTTTTTCAATATGGTTTGATTGAAGGTTTTTTTATACCTAAATTTAAAGTGTGATAATTTTTAATGAGAGGAAAAGTTCATTGCTTTTCCTCACAAAATGATTACAACTGTTAAAATTATTTATTGTATTTTTTTATTGGTTTCTAAGCTTTTTGGTCCAATATGTTTATCCAGGAACTGCTCTATTTTAGAATAAAACCGTTCACGGTTTTCTGGTTTCACAAAACCATGAACTTCTAAGGGTTCAATCAATGACTCGTAAGGATAATTAATTTTATCTAATGCGTTGGTCAGAGCTTCAAAATGTTCAATTGGACAGCGTTTATCTTGTCCGCCGTGCACTAGCAGCAAATCTGCTTTTATTTTGTTAACGTGATAAACAGGAGAGCGTTCTTTTACAAATTGAGGGCTATTAATTCCCCATGCATTATTTAAAAATAACTGTCCTGACTCTCTATCCCAAGTATCACTTTTTTTCATAATATCAATATCATAAACTCCAGCATAACCAATAGCACATTGGTATAAATCAGGTTCTTTTGTAACCCCCATTAATGAAGCATATCCGCCATAACTTGCGCCATATATACAAATTCGGTTTTTATCGGCGATGCCTTGCTTGATTGCCCACAAAGTCCCATCAGTTAAGTCATTTTGCATTTCAGCGCCCATTTTCCGATAATGGGAAAAGTGAAAATCATTACCCCGCCCGCCTGAGCCTCGGTAATTAACTTGCAAGACGGCATAACCTCTACTGGCTAAAAACTGAACTTCTGGGTCAAATCCCCAATAGTCTCTGATGCCATAGGGACCTCCATGTACTAAAACAACCATTGGTAAGTTTTCTTTTTTACCTTCAGGCATGGTTAAGTAACCTTTTATTTCTAGGCCATCTCTCGCTTTAAATTGAATCGCTTGCATACTATGCATTTTATCAGGAGCAATCCAAGGTTTACTGTGTGCTAAGCGGTTGATTTGGTTTTTCTGTCGATTATAAACATAAAAACTGCCAGGATTTTTATCACTACTCACAAAAATAATAGCTAAATTCTCATCTTTTGTATGGCTAATTATTTGTACATCTTGACCAGGAAAAGTGGCACTAAAACCAGGGTGTAATTGAGCCTGTAGAGAGTCGCTATTCAAAAAATAGCTTCGAGGGATTTCTTCTTCTCTATAAATACCGATTATCTCTTTACTATTAGGTTTTGTGCTTAATAACATGCCTGTGACTTCAAAGTCATCGATGATTTTCATTTTGAGTGACATTTCCATTGTTTTAGGTGTTAACAAGTAAACGCCTTTGTCTCTTCTTTTTCCATCATAGTAAACATAAATTTTATTTTTCTCAGCACTGTAACCGAGTGGTGTAATTCCTCCTTCCTCATTATTGTAATGGGCAAGCACTTGCCATTCAGATGCAATATCAGCACGGTAATGAACTTTTGTTTTTGTTGATAAATTGGTTTGTTCTACAGCAATGCGTATATTGCCTTTTTCGTCGGCAAATAAACCACCATTTTTAGACGGGCTGGTATCGACTTTGCGCTTGGTTCCGTTATAAATATTCAACTTGTATATCTCAATGTTGCTTGAATATTTTCCCCATTTAGGCTCGGAAATCAATATATGTTCAGGATCTTCAGGAAGTTTACTAAGGATTTCAAAAGGGTGCGGATTTTCTCTTCCACGATTACCTCGGCCTTTTGCAGGCAGTACTAATCTAACTTTGCTTCGATCCCAGTTTGATGCATAAAGGTATCCTGTTGCATAGGGTTCGCCTATTGAGCCAACTCTCACATTCATTTGCGCATAAATCCTTTCTTCGTTAAGCCATCCAAAATCGCCTATTTCTTGGTTTTTCTGTTTGGAAAAGTGCAAAGATGAAAGTGGTTTTAATGTTTTTCTATCAAGAATAGTAATTTGGCTTTTTTCTTTGTAATAACCTTTAACGGCTAAATATTTGCCTGTTGGTGAGATTCGAATATCTTGATATTGTGACCGTTTAATAAAATGTTCAATTGGCTCTTTTGACGTTTTAGCTTCTGTAAAACTCGGCAGCAGTAGTATTATTGCTCCAAACACAAATCCTATTGGACCTAACTTCATCATTTTTCCTTATCAAATTAACACATTGTTTAACCATAAAAATTAAACATCAATTTTTAACTGATTTCAAAAAATAAGTCAGTTTTTAATGATATTTTTATTAATTAACTTTTAGAAATCATAGATTAAAAATATAGATTTAATTTTTATAATATTACTATTATTTATAAGATAAGTTATTTTAAGCTGGATTGCGAGTTTTACATATTATTGACACATTTAAACCATATTTTGACTTTTATACCTGCCAGAAATGTCCTTTTTATTGGTTGTAATGAGATTACTCATCGCAATTAAGGGGAATTACAATGCAAAACTGGCCAAAAGATGAAAATATCATGAGCTGGGATCCTGAGAATATGGAAAAGTATTGGGAGTTATGTCGGCAGTATGATCAATATCCGCAATTAGAATTAAGTTTTGAGGATAGCGTAAGCCAGCAGGAGTTTAACTATACTTATACCCACTCTTTATGAATATAGCTGTTTTTAATCAGTCGTTTTTTTAAAGTATGTTCACTGTAAATACTTAATAATTAGTAAAAATTATAGGCTAAATCTCAATAGTGATTACTTCCATCTTTATTGAATTAAAAAAGGAGAGTTAAGACTTTTTAAATAAGAGCAACCGAAAGCGGGTGATTAAGTACCATATAGCACCTAAAGCAGCGGCACCAAGCTGCATAAAGTGGGAGGTTTTGGTTAAACCTTTTTCTCCAACAAAGTACCAAATAACAATACCAGCCAAAAATAAAATTAAGCCACTCATCGCTTGCATTTGTAGTGAATATCTTTTCTTCATTCTTGCAAGCTTTGCTTTTGAAGCAATTTGTTCTTGAGTTGCCCCATCAGCTCCAGTTCCTTTGACTAGGCTAAATTGGCAATGAGAGCAGATTTTTGCCTTATCAGAAATCCGTTCTTTACAGGAAGGACACTTTATTATTGACATTGGATGCCTATATTTTCATTGATTTTAGTTGATTATAATGGAGTCACGCTGCTCTCTCAATTATTTTATTTTTTTAGGATATACGGTAGTTTAGAAGGCAAGTCTTGCCTTCTAAACTATATGAACAAGCAGTAGTAAGCTTTTTATTTATATTTAGCTTAAGAACAACCTTAAAGCGAGAGCAATCAAAAATGTTCCCGCGGCCTTGTTAATCCAGTTAGCCATTTGAATGTTACGTTTCAAGCGCTCAGCAAGCTTACCTCCTGCTAATGAAACGATTAAATCTGAGGGGAGGGCTGTAAGAGGGATTAATATGCCAAGTACTAAGAGTTGGCTTGATGAATACTCTTCTTTACCTGACAGTAATGAAGGGATGAAAGCTACAAAAAATAATATTGTTTTGGGGTTGGTTATTTCTACAATAACACCTTGCCAAAATATATGTCGATAACTTGACTTTGGTTGTTGTTCAATAGTTACTTCGCTCGGCTCTATAGGGTTTTTTAACATGTTAGAGCCTAAATAAGCGAGGTAACCTGCGCCACCTATTTGAATAATTAAATAAAGTTTTGGGCTGTATGCAACTATTGATGCTAAACCAACGGCTGCTGCCAATGCGTGAAACATCCCGCCAATTGCTAGACCAGCCGAAGACGCTAGCCCGGCTTTATAGCTTTGGTTCATACTCCGTGATAGCACATATAACATTGAAGGTCCTGGCGTTGCTGCAAGCATAAAACCAGCAATGGCAACTAAAATGATTGAATCAATATTAGGTAACATGTTTATTCTCCCAAGCTTTGTAAAACAGTATTTTGAAATGGATTTAAAGCAAGATTTTGTTGAGCCA
Source organism: Aliikangiella litoralis (assembly GCF_052495765.1). The sequence continues at coordinate 2,275,577 of NZ_CP199292.1, forward strand.
AAAATGGATTGCTGCGCTCTGATAATTGCTTTCTTAAGTAGGCAAAATCACGAGTAACTTGTTGCAATAAATGTTCTCCCGCTTTAATAGGGGGGTATTTTGATAAGCTTGCTGTTGTACTTGCTAATTTCCAAGGCTCTACTATTGTGTCGTAGTCAAGTGATGCAAAATAGGGAAATGAAAAACGTTCGATTCCTAAATTATTGACTCGGTGTAAATTAGATTTAAATTGACCTCCACTCCAAACTTCAAGCATATCTCCAATGTTAATTGTTAAAGCATTTTTAAATACGGGGACATCTATCCATTGGCCTTTTAAGTTTTGAGTTTGTAAGCCGCGTTCGTTAGAAAATAAAATAGTAAATAACTCATAATCAGTATGAGCTCCCATATTAATGTCAACTTGGTCTTGATAGTGTGGGTTTTCAATGTAATGAATCAAACGTAATTGACTCGTTGGTTTCTGCATTTTTGATAGCATATGCCCTGATGGCATGTCTAAAATATTTTCAAAAGCAGATGTTAATACATGACTTAAATTTCTTGCTCGTTGAAAATAATCACTAACAATCTGTTTAAAGTGAGGAATGTCTGGCCATATATTAGGGCCATAAAAAATATTTCCTTTTTGATGATCGTGATCACTTTTAGGGAGATCTAATGATAAATCGAAGGCTTCATAAAGCCTAACATTTGACTCATCATCGTAGAGACCATTTTCTGTAAAAGGTACATAGCCACAATGGCTGCTGGTTGAGCCTATCTGATATTTTCGTTTAAATGATTCTGTTTGTTTAAAAAAATGGTATGAAATCTTTAGTAAATCTTCATAAGTTTTATGTTTGATTCCATGATTTTTAATGGCAAAAAAACCTGTTTGACTACAGGCTTTTTTTATTTGATTTAAGCACTTAGACTGATAATAAGATTTGTCTATTAGTGGTGCTATGTCTATTAGTGGGATTTCGTGATTGGAAGTTGCTGAAGTGTTGGTTTGTTTTGTCAGTGTAGATACTGCATTAAGCATTATTAAACTCTCCTAAAGAAGTGGGTCTAAACCTTAATAACTTCCCAATGCTAAATTGGAGCAGTCGTTTAGGTTTGATATGTTACGGGTGTTTGAATTTTTTAATAGGAATAACTCCTATTGAGATTGTTGTGGTTTGATTGTTTACTGTTCAATTACTCGTTAAGTTTCGAAACCTTGTGTGGGTTGATAAGGCGTTAAAAGTCAAAAATTTTGAAGACTCTTATGAAGAGTCATTGTTTGTGTTTTTGTAAAACACTCGAATAGATTAAGTTTTTTTTATTTCTCCTGTATTAATTAACCTCAGCTCTGGATAAGAAAAATCATCAGAGCGTCTATTTTTGCGGCTTTCAGCGTTAAGCGCCTTTGCAATAGCTCGCTATTGCGGCAGTCACTTGCCTTGATATCCACAAAAATAGCCACACTGAACTCAAGTGGAAACAGCAATTCAATTTAATTGGGTTTTAAGTCATTGAAAATAAAAATGATTCTATTAATTATTTTGAATTTCCTTATCCAGAGTTGAGGTTAATTAGAATATTGTAGAACTAAATTTTATTTCAAATAAGGTAGGAGGTCTCAATAATTTATTTAAATTAGCTTTTAGAATGATTATTTATAACTAAAAATGAGTAGGAGGGAATCGGTTAAAAAAGCAGCGAAAATATTTTTGATATTTTTTCTTATATTAAAAGTTGAATTTAACTAACTGTGTAAACTTGAGTAACAACAATGGAGTTAGCTGTAACTCCATTGTTGCCAAACTAGAGAAATTACATTTGAAGCGATTTATCAACGATTTCATAAACATCATTAGATAAATTATCTGTTGATTTTATTCTGAATAATTGCTCTTTAATTAACGCTTGACGTTTAACATCAAATTTCTTCCATTGATTAAATAGTGTAGTTAACCTTCCTGCTATTTGGGGGTTAATAGAATTAAGCTTAATAATAATATCAGCTAACAATTCATAACCAGCACCCGTAGGGTTGTGAAACTGTGTTAAGTTACCTCCAGCAAAAGAACCGATTACAGCACGTACTTTATTAGGGTTTTCAATTGAAAACTTTTCATGGTTTAATAATTCTCTGATATGTTCTATGACATCATCATTTTCGTTCAATACTTGCGCTGTAAACCATTTATCTAAGACTAGATCTTCATGGGCCCATTTTTTGTAAAAACGGTTGATATAATCCGCTTTAAATTTTTCACTAGACAGTGCTATAACTTGCAAGGCAGAAATTTCATCGGTCATGTTATTTGCATGGTTTTGTTGAGATACAGCCAGCTCAAAGTGTTGGTCTTCATTAGCTCGTAATAAATAACTGAGTGCGATATTTCGTAGCCAACGAGCTCCTGAATTATCGCCTGCTGTTGTGTTATAGGCTGAAAACCAAACATGTTCGAGTGATTGTGCAAGATATTTTTTGAGTTGTTGATGCTTGTTAATTAGTTGATCCATATTAATATTGTTTGACAAACCGATTAAACTATTTAGGCTTGGTAATTGAACGGCAAGTGCCTTAAGCGCATTATCTAAATTTTCGTCATGCAAAATGGCACTGACTGCATCAGCAATAATTTTTAATGCTGCTTCGTCTATTATTTCATTATCATTAAGCAATATTTCAGACATTAAAGTTTGTCCTGCATCCCAGCGATTGAATGAATTAGGATCAGAGGCAAAAAGTTGCGCTAATTGTGCTTGTGTGTATTTATATTCGAGTTTAATCGGTGCTGAGAAATCTCTTAGTAAAGATGGAATGACTTCTTCCTCATCACAATCTAGAATAAAAGTTTGCTCAGATTCTGTCATTACCAGAAGGGCTTCACTTGCTAAAGTTGCTCCATTCGCTTTGAACTGAATCGGTTTGCCTCGTGTGCTAAGCAATCCTACTTTAATTGGAATCATAAATGGTTTTTTTACATCTTGCCCTGGTGTTGCTGGGCATGACTGTTGGCAGTGTAGTTTGAATTGGCCAGATGCTACTTTACTGAGTGTTACTTTAACTGATGGTGTGCCAGCTTGACTATACCAGTGACGAAACAAGGTCCAGTCAACATTATTGGCATCTTCCATTGACTTAATAAAGTCTTCACAGGTGACGGCTTGTCCATCATGACGCTCAAAGTAAAGATCCATTCCTTTTCTGAAACCTTCTTCTCCAAGTAAAGTGTGCATCATGCCAATGACTTCGGCTCCTTTATTATAAACTGTAACCGTATAAAAATTGTTCATTTCTATATAAGAGTCAGGACGAATAGGGTGTGCCATTGGCCCTGAGTCTTCGGCAAATTGAGCTGCTCTGATAATTTTTACCTGATCAATTCTTTGAACTGCTTTAGATTGCATGTCTTCACTAAACTTTTGATCTCTAAATACAGTTAAACCTTCTTTGAGGCTTAATTGAAACCAATCACGACAGGTGATGCGGTTTCCTGTCCAGTTATGAAAGTATTCATGTGCAATAACTCTTTCTACCCCTTCAAAATCACTATCTGTGGCTGTTTGAGTATTAGCTAAGACATAGCGGGTATTAAAAATATTAAGTCCTTTATTTTCCATTGCTCCCATATTAAAGTCACTAACGGCGACAATCATATAAAGATCAAGATCGTATTCTCGTCCAAACTTTTGTTCATCCCACTCCATCGACTTAATCAGGCTATCCATTGCAAAACGGCATTGATCTAATTTTCCTTTATCAACAAACAACTCTAGTTTTACATTTCTGCCACTCATAGTGGTGAAATTATCTTCTAAGCAGTCAAAATCTCCTGCAACTAATGCAAATAGATAACAGGGTTTTGGGAAGGGATCATGCCACTCTACATAATGCATACCATTGTCTAAATCTCCACTGGATAGCATATTTCCATTGGAAAGTAGTTGAGGATACTGGTTTTTATTGCCTTCAATGCGAACTTTAAACTCAGACATGATTTCTGGACGATCAATGTAATAAGTGATTTTTCGGAAGCCTTCTGCTTCGCATTGAGTGCAAAACTTACCATTAGATTGATAAAGCCCTTCAAGTGAAGTGTTTTGCTGAGGGTAGATTTTGGTTAATGTTTTTAAAGTAAATTTTTCGGCTGTTTGTTTGACTATTAACCCATTATCGACTATTTCGTATTGAGTAGAATCGAGATTGGAGCCATTAACATAGATTTCCAGTAGCTCTAATTCATCGCCGTCGAGTACTAATGGGGTTAATTCTTGTGGATTTTTTCTATTTGGATTCGACTCTATGTCAATTTCAGCGGTAACTAGTACATGACTGTCAAAAAGTTGAAAAATTAAATCAGTATGCTTTATTAAGTATTGGCTAGGCTGATAATCTTTACGAAATTTTACTGTTGGTTTGGGTGACGATACCATGTCTAAATTACCTTAATTGACGTTACGGTAGACTCGAAATCTACAAAAAAAGACTAAAAAAATTGATTCGTGCAAGTGTATCAGCAGGTTAGAATTTTGGAAAGTATATGGATTAAAATTTGCTTTTGACGAGCATTTGTGTATTGTACAAAAAGCAACTAAATGTGGCTATTTTCTTTAAAATAACAGGATTTTATGGTTAAAATCGCTAAATTTTTATATACAAAAAGTCTCAATAGGCTTATCATCCACACCCAGTAAAAGTAACCGTAAGTTGTTTTAGGTTCTGCAATAATTTTATTAATTTTTGTAGGAACTCTAATTGTACTTTCGTTCCAATCAAAACGCTTGTTTTTGTTTTATAAGAATTGAGTTTTACAATTCTGTTATTTTAAGCGTTAAAAATTAAGGAGAAGTAACTTTGTCTATTGTTGCTCAATTTGAAGTGAGTTTTTATCAATATCTGGATGAAAACGGTGAACTAACATCGAAGGATGTCCCTGCCTTAGCAAAAGATTTTAAAACGCTAAAAAAATTATATCGTGATATGGCCATTGTGCGCCAAATGGATTCTAAGGCATATGCACTACAGCGTACTGGAAAAATGGGAACCTATGCAGCTGCCACAGGCCAGGAAGCAATTGGAGTTGGCTTTGGTTCAATAATGAATGCTGAAGATGTTTTAGTCCCATATTATCGTGGCCAAGCTGCAATGATTCAGCATGGAACTCGGATAGAAGAGATCCTTCTTTACTGGGGAGGAGATGAGCGGGGTTCTGATTTTCAAGCTGAGTCTGCTCGTCAAGATTTTCCAATTGCTGTTCCAATTGCTACTCAGTCTTTGCATGCTACAGGGGTTGCCAAAGCTATGCAAATAAGAGGAGAAAAACGTTGTGTTTTTACTGAAATAGGTGAAGGTGGGACTTCTCAAGGTGATTTTTATGAAGCGCTTAATTTAGCCGGAATTTGGAATTTAGGTGTGGTATTTGTTATCAACAATAATCAGTGGGCCATTTCTGTCCCAAGTGAAATTCAAACCGCTTGCCAAACTTATGCACAAAAAGCATTTGCGGCAGGCATTGATTGTGTGCAAGTTGATGGAAATGATGTTATTGCTGTTAGAGATGTCGCAGAAAAAGCGGCGGAAAAAGCTCGTAATGGTGGCGGTGCAACATTAATAGAAGCCATTACTTTAAGGCTTTGTGATCATACAACGGCTGACGATGCTAGCCGATATCGTCCTGACGGTGAGCTAGATGAAGGTTGGGCAAAAGAGCCAATGATAAGATTAAGAAAGTATCTAGAGCATAATAATCAGTGGTCAGAGAGCGATGAGCAAGCCATGCAAGCTGAAGTAGTTGAAAGTGTTCAGAAAAGTGTTGATAACTATTTAAATACACCAACCGATAAAACCGAAGCAATGTTTGACAATTTATATGCTGAGTTACCAGAAAGAACATTAGCTCAAAGAGAGCTAGCGATTGCGCGAGGAGCAAAGTAATGGCCGCTATTACATTAATTGAAGCTGTTAATTTGGCAATGGCACATGAAATGGAAGCCGATCAAGATGTCGTTGTTTTTGGAGAAGATGTAGGCCTTAATGGCGGCGTTTTTCGAGCTACGGATGGATTGCAAGCTAAGTTTGGCAAAGAGCGGGTTATTGACACGCCTTTGGCTGAAGCTATGATTGCAGGCGTTGCTATCGGTATGGCTGCACAAGGCATGAAGCCTGTTGCAGAAATGCAATTTATGGGATTTATTTTTCCAGCAGCTGATCATATTATTTCTCATTGTGCCAGAATGCGTAACCGAACTCGCGGTCGTCTCACTTTGCCATTAGTGATCAGGGCACCGTTTGGTGGTGGAATTCATGCGCCAGAGCATCACTCTGAAAGTACAGAAGCAATATTTGCTCATATACCGGGTTTGAAAGTTGTTATTCCATCAAATCCTTCACGAGCTTATGGACTAATGCTTGCTGCTATCCGTGACCCAGATCCTGTTATTTTTCTAGAACCTAAAAGGGTTTATCGGATTGAGAAACATGAAATAGAGGATAATGGTGAAGAATATCCTTTAGGCGTTTGTTTTGTAGATCGGGAAGGAACAGACATCACCCTGATTAGTTGGGGAGCTATGTTGCATGAAACCAAAATTGCCGCTGAAAAGTTGGCAGCAGAAGGAATTAGTGCAGAGGTTATTGATGTTGCGACGATTAACCCTCTTGATATTGATACTATTCTAGAGTCCGTTGAAAAAACAGGAAGAGTTTGCATTGTACAGGAAGCTCCCAAAGCAGGCGCTTTAGGCTCTGAAATTGCTGCTGAAATTGCAGAAAAAAGTATAACGAGTTTACTCGCACCCATTGGAAGAGTTTCAGGGTATGATACGGTGATGCCTTATTATCGACTTGAAAAGCAGTATATGCCTAAAGTTGAATACATCATCGAAGAAGCTAAAAGAATTGTGGAGTACCGATGAAAATATTTAATTTACCCGATTTAGGCGAAGGCTTGCCAGATGCTGAAATTGTCCGTTGGTTAGTTAAAGAAGGCGATATTGTCTCTCTTGATCAACCGATGGTGGAGATGGAAACAGCTAAGGCCGTTGTTGAGGTGCCTTCTCCATTTAATGGAACAATTACCCGTTTGCTTGGCCAGCCTGGAGATGTTATTGATGTTGGAGCTGTGCTAGTTGAATTTGATGGTGATGGGGCAAGTTCAGCTGTTAGTGAAACTAAGACAGCTGAAACACAAACTCCAAATAATGAAGCTGCCAGTAATCAAAAACAAAATGTTGCTACGGGCGAAGTCTTTAAATTGCCCGACTTAGGCGAAGGTTTACCAGATGCTGAAATTGTCCGTTGGTTAGTCGCAGAGGGAGATGCATTATCACTTGATCAGCCAATGGTTGAAATGGAAACAGCTAAAGCCGTGGTTGAGGTGCCTTCTCCACATTCTGGAGTTGTTGCTAAATTGCATGGTAAAGCTGGGGACGTCATTGAAGTGGGGGCTCCCTTAGTAACATTTGCAGGCAATAATACACCTGTAGCAGGTGAGCCTGCACAGGAGGCCGCAGCTGACTCCTCTGCAGATGCTGGAACGGTAGTGGGTGCTGTTCAAGTTGGCAATCAAGTGGTTACTGAGTCTGCCAGTGCGGTTATTAAAGCTTTGGCCAAAAAATTAAAGGTTGATTTAACGCAAGTAATTGGTACTGGAAAACAAGGTGCTATTACTCAGCAAGATGTTAAACAAGCCAAAAAAGAGGGGAAGTTGATTGGCTCAAAAGTTGTTTCAGAGAAGCCTGTAATTGCTGCTGAACGCAAAGTGGTTGAAGATGCTAATCCATTAAGTTTTAAAGCCTCTCCTGCAGTGAGAGCTTATGCCCGACGTCTTGGTGTTGCTTTATCACAATGTAAAGCGACAGGTAAGAAAGGAACAATCTCAAAATCTGATGTTGACGCTGCAATGCAGACTTCATCTGGAGTGAGTACTCCTGCAAGTAGAGCGCCTTCGGCATCACAAGGTTTGCCGAGTGTTCAGGTTAGCGTTGATCCACAAACCGTACGTGGCGTTCGTCGAGCAATGGCTATGGGAATGACAAAAGCACACGCAACCGTTGTTCCTACTACATTAATGGAAGATGCTGATATTACTGCTTGGCCTAAGCAAGATTCTTTAGCTCGCTATGTTAGAGCTTTAGTTTATGCATCTAAGATAGAGCCTGCACTTAACTGTTGGTTTGATGGCGAAAAATTTGAACGTTTAGTTCATCCTAATGTACACGTTGGCCTTGCTGTCGATTCTCCTGATGGGCTTTATGTACCTGTTATACATGATGCAGATAAGAAAAATGCGACCCAAATTCGAGAAAGGGTTCAAGAGTTGCGTGAGAAAATAGAAACAAAATCTCTTAAACAAGATGATCAGCAAGGAGCGACAATTACGTTATCGAATTATGGTTCTATCGCGGGTCGATACGGGACTCCTGTGGTATCACCTCCGCAAGTTGCAATTTTAGGCACTGGACGGTTCAGAAGTGAGTTGAAGTTAACTGCTCAAGGTATTTCACAGCGAAAAATGTTACCACTTTCATTAACATTTGATCATAGAGCGTGCACTGGTGGTGAAGCTGCACGCTTTTTGGCTGCGGTTATTGAGGACTTACAGAAACCTAATTAATTGCACAACAATTGGTATATCAAAAAGCGCCTTTAGGCGCTTTTTGCATTATTAATGCCGATTTAACATCAATTATGCATATCTAGAAAGCCAATTGTTTAATCGGCTTGAACAAAAGTAAACAAATCATAAGATAAAATTTTTATTTCGGTCTAAACTAAGAAATAAGATGTTTTAATCATAAAAAGAATAGCTATATATGAGTGATTTGCCGGCCACATTGACTTATTTTGGAAGTTTACAAAATGTTAGCCAGGTGCTTAATAAATGTGCGTTGCCATTGTATGAAGCCCACCAGCTTTGTAATCCCTTTTTACCTGATAAAAACACCTCATTAGCTTTTTCAATTCAGGATTTTTTTGACAACTCTGTTAAATATATTGCTCATGCAATACTAGGAAAAAGTGCACCTAAAGGGCAGCCCAATCACCCATTAATTAAGGCTATTATGCGGTGGCGGTTAGAAAACCGATTTAATGATGAAACAGAAATTAAAGAGGCTTTAAGTGGTTTATTGCCTGCAATGGTTGAAAAAACATTTAAAGATGCAAAAGACTGTCATCAGGCGTGGATTGATTATGTCTCGACAAAACGTGTAACCGTACTGTATGAAAAATATCAGGAATTAGCATTGTGGGAAAGAGTATTATTTCAGCATAAAGGTGCTGCGATTAAATTTAAATGCCCAGAAGGCTCTATTTTTGAACATTGCATGCCTGTTAAGTATCAAAAAAAAACGGTTAATACTGTTGAGCAAATGGATTATGTTGAGCAAATGGTGGGGGTTAAACCAGAAATAGAATTTAATCCAAAAGATATCTTGTTAGCTCAGAATTATGCTTTAAGAAACTTTAAAGAGTGGCGCTTAATTTTTGATATTAATAACACCAAAGAGCCAGTAGAAAATATTAAGTTTCCTGTAGGATTAATTCAAAGTGTTTATATTGGTGCCCTTGTCCCTGAGCCTGCTGTAGAGCAGTTGAAAAACCACTTAGCTCGTATGAATCCTAAAATTCATGTATACCAAGTTAAGTGTAAGCTAAATGAGTATGAATTGGACTTTGAAAAAATCAGTGAACATGTTGAGGAAACCACTGAGTCAACTGAAACAGGTTAGCCTTACCTTCTCTCTTTATTTTAACTGTCTATATAGTAAAGTTATTTGTTCTTTTTATTTCGTCATTTTATTTTTATTCTTGTGTTATGAAACCTTATTTCGTTTTTTTGTTGTCATTCATTTTTAATGAATAATTTGTTTTAAAAAATTTAATTAAAACCAATTTTTCTCTTTGTATAAATATGAACGCGTTCATTATGACTACCTATAGCTTATAACAATCAACTTTCTTTTAATTTTATTTTGTTGCCGTTAAAAAAAATAAAAAAATTTATTTTTTGTTATATTAGGTGACAGCGTTGTCATTTTAATTTTGTGGTTAATGTCATAATTCATATATGTCCCATCAAAATTTTTGTATCAGAAAACAGGTTCAACCATTTAGGAGAATAATTACAATGATTAATACCAATAAGCGGAATACTTTTCATAAAAAAGTATTGTTGCTCATGGCAAGCACTTTGTTTGCTGGAGCTAACCAGTCATTAATGGCTCATGGCACAATTACTTCGCCAGCGAGTAGAATATACAACTGTTACCAAGAAAACCCAGAAAATCCTTCATCAGAAGCTTGTAAAGCGGCAGCGGCTGCAACTGGTTCGCAAGGTTTTTATGATTGGAATGGGGTTAGACAAGGCAATGCTAATGATAACCATCGTGCAGTGATTAAAGATGGTGAGTTATGTAGTGGTGGTGATCCTGATTACTTTGGTGGCTTGGACTTAGCTCGAACTGATTGGGTTGCTGCTAGTGTCAGTGCTGGTGATTATACATTTACCTGGACTAATACGGCTCCTCATGCAACGGCCTATGTTGATTATTATATTACTCGAGAAGGCTACGATCTCACTATGCCTTTACACTGGAATAATTTAGAGTTTGTTTGTCGCAATGCGGCTAGTGGGCCAGAAACTAGTTCTTCACATACCTGTAAATTACCTGAAAGAACAGGTAAGCACATTGTTTATAGTGTTTGGCAACGTTCAGATAGTCCTGAAGCTTTCTATGCTTGTGTTGATGTAAGCTATGGTGGAACAACGCCACCTGATGGCAATAAGTCGCCTGTCGCTAAAGTTAATGGACCATACAAGTCTGATTTAGGGAATTCTATTGCATTCAGTAGCAAAGGTTCGTCAGATCCTGACGGAAGTATTGTTAGTTATCAATGGAAATTTGGGGATGGCAATACTAGTAGTCAAGAGAGTCCTGCGCATACTTATTCAGCAGTGGGTACATTTAATGTGAGTTTAACCGTAACAGATAATGAAGGTAAATCACATACTGCTAGCACAACTGCTGAAGTAAAAGATGTTAGTAATCCTGGTAGTTGTTCTGAGCCTCAATATGTTGCAGGTACTAAGTATAACACTGGTGATTTTGTACAAAATGTGAATAAAAAGTTCCGCTGTAAAGTGGGGGGCTGGTGTTCTTCTTCCGCAGCTTGGGCTTATGAACCAGGTGTTGGCATGCATTGGGAATTAGCTTGGACAGAAGAAGGCAACTGTACTGGCGGTGATCCGAATAAAGCACCAACAGCTAAAGTTAATGGACCTTATAAAGCTCAAGTTAATAATGCAATTAACTTTAGTAGTGTTGGTTCAAATGATCCTGATGGTTCTATCATTAAGTACCTTTGGGATTTTGGAGATGGTAAAACTTCTACTCAAGCAAATCCATCGCATGTTTATACTGCAGCAGGTAGTTACTCTGTATCTTTAGTTGTTACAGATGATAAAAATGCTGAAGATACTGCGATTACTACGGCAACAATTACCGATAGCACTGACAATCAACCGCCTGTAGCTAAGGCCAATGGACCCTATCAAGCGGTATTAGGTAACTCTATTCAATTTAGCAGCAATGGTTCAAACGATCCTGATGGTTCAATTGCTCAATATCTATGGGATTTTGGTGATGGTAATACAAGCACAGTTTCTCAACCAAAACATACTTATAGCAGACTTGGAAATTATACTGTGACATTAACCGTCACTGATAACAAAGGGGCAACAGGTCGCAGTGAAACAACTGCTAGAGTGACAGAAAAACCAACGAACAGCGATAAGATTGTTTTAGGTTATTTTGTGCAGTGGGGCGTTTATGGTCGTAATTATCATGTCAAAAATATTAAAACCAGCGGTTCAGCTGATAAGTTGACTCACATTAACTACGCATTTGGTAATGTCACAGGTGGTCAATGTGTTGGTGGTGATAACTATGCCGATTTTGAAAAGTCTTATACCGCAGCGCAAAGTGTTGATGGTGTTGCTGACAAGTGGGACGATCCTCTGAGAGGTAGTTTTAACCAGCTAAGAAAACTAAAACAAATGTACCCTCATATTAAAATTCTTTGGTCATTTGGTGGTTGGACTTGGTCTGGTGGTTTTGGTGAAGCCGCTAAGAACCCTAAAGCTTTTGCTGAATCTTGTTATAACTTAGTACATGATCCACGATGGGAAGGTTTGTTTGATGGTATTGATATTGATTGGGAATATCCTAATGCTTGTGGTTTAAGTTGTGATACCAGTGGTCCTAAAGCCTTTACTAAACTGATATCTGCATTAAGAACTCGATTTGGAAATGAGCTGGTAACAGCCGCTGTACCAGCGGGTGAGCCCAAAATTAATGCGACTGAGTACGGTGTTGCTTCACAATACCTAGATTGGTATAACGTGATGACCTATGACTTATTTGGTGCATGGGACAAAAAAGGGCCTACTGCACCGCATTCTCCGCTTACTGAATATGCGGGCATTCCAATCAAAGAAAATAACACAAAACATGCCATTAATGTTTATCTTAATCAAGGTGTTCCAGCGAATAAAATATTAGTTGGTATTGGTTTCTACGGAAGAGGTTGGACTGGTGTTACTCAATCAAAACCAGGAGGTTCTGCGACAGGGCCTGCGACAGGTTCGTATGAAGCTGGCATCGAAGACTATAAAGTTTTGAAAAATACTTGCCCGGCGACAGGAAAAGTGGCTGGTACTTCATTTGCTAAATGTGGTAATAACTGGTGGAGTTATGATACGCCATCTGATATTGCTGGCAAAATGAACTATGTTAAAACTGATAATCTCGGTGGTGCATTTTTCTGGGAGCTAAGTGGTGATACCAGTGATGGTGAGCTGATTAAAGCAATGAAAAATAATTTATAAAAGTTCTGCCCAACAACACTTCAGCTTCACTGGAGTGTTGTTGGCTCTCCCCTAAAACTCAGGTTCAGCTTTTCTCAAAAATACAAAAGCCATAGTTTTGCCATATTTCACCAATTTTTCTGACATTTTTTACCAATAAGCTATAAACTTCGATTAACTTTCCAAAATATAACTTTCGATAAAAGTAGTAGCTAATCAATTAAGGGTTAAATATGAAGATTTGGTGGAGTTTAGTAATTGTTTTTTTGACTTTAGGGATGTTTGCATGTGAGCAGTCATTGGAAGACAAAGGCAAAGCAAGTAAAAAGAGTAGTCAAAGTGAAGTAAAAGCAACTCATTCTAAAGATAATGAATCCTTCGATCTCATTAAACAGCAAGAGGCATTTAAACTGACATCTTTTGAGGTGTTAGATGTTAGTGAGAGTGAGTATGATAAGATGCCTGCATTATCAGCATCTTTTTCGGTTCCTTTAGATTCGCGAGTAGACTTCAATCAATTTCTTAAAGTGTTCGATAAAAATCAACAGCAAGTTTCTGGCGGTTGGGTTTTAAATCAGAGCCAGACACGTATCTACTTTACTAATATTCAACCAATTCAAACCTACCAGGTTGTCATTGAGCGATCGATAGCTTCAATTACTAATCAACGTTTACCCAAAAAAGTGGTTAAAAAAATCACAACATCTCAACTCAATGAGCAAGTTCGTTTTTTAAATAAAGGTCGTATATTACCCAGAGAATTGACCAATGGCTTAGCCGTTGAGTCTGTTAATATTAAGCAAGTTGATATTAATTTTCATCGGGTAAACACAGAACAGGTTGGTCGAGTATTAAGTGATGGTTTATATGGTTATTCTTATTATGAGAGAAATATCGCTGAATATGCTGAGCTCGTTTATACCGCTAGATATTCTTTAGATTTTTTCCCCAATAAAAGGTTAACCACCAATTTAGCTGTACATAAAGTTAAGGAATTACAATCATCTGGCTTATATATTGCGGTAATGAAACCAGCGGGAACTTATCCTTATGAACATTCGATAACCAGCTTTTATGTATCAGATTTAGCTCTACATGTTACCTCGTTCGAAAAGTCGGTGGCGGTTCAAGCACTTAAAATAAGTGATGGAACGATTGAAAAAAATGTTTCTATTGAAGTTTTATCTGCCAAAGGAGAGCGTTTGAGTGAGGATAAAACCGATGATAAGGGACGTTATGATCTTGCTAGTTGGGAACATCACTCTGTAATTATTGGTCGAAAAAATGACGACTTTGCAGTAATTTCTTTAGCAACACCTGCTTTAGATTTGTCTGAGCAATTAACCCATACACGCAAACAGAATGACCAAGAGTTATTCCTTTATGGACCTAGAGATCTTTATCGGCCCGGAGAAACCGTACATATTAATGGGTTACTGAGAGGGGGCGATGGCCAAATGATTGCTTCAGTACCATTAGAAGTGAGTTTAATCAGGCCTGATAGCCGGGTTGCAAAGCAATTTAGTTGGCACCCTGAACAAGAGGGATTTTACACAAAAGCGCTTCACTTCGGAAAAAATGAAGCAACAGGTGAGTGGCGTTTTCAAGTAAAATATCCAAGTGGTAATCATTTTGAATACCTATTTTCGATAGAAGAGTTTTTACCTGAAACGATGAAGTTAGCGTTGAGTACTTCTGCAGAAAAAATGATTGATACTCGCCAAGATTTAACCATAAAAGCTCAGGGAGATTATTTATATGGCGCACCCGCTGCTGGCAATCGAGTTGCTGCTAATATTAAAGTTAAGCCAATACACTTTCCATTTGAAAAATTAAAAGATTATTATTTTGGTATTCACTCTGCTCGTGATATGAGTAAAAGTGCTGATTTAGATGATCAAAAGCTAGACGACAGTGGCCAGGCCAATTGGATGTTGCCTAACTTATGGCAAAGTGTTAAAAGTCCAACTCAAATAGTTTTTGAAGCTAGTTTGTTTGAGTCTGGTGGACGTCCTGTTACTCGTCGCCTTAAGCAATTAGTTTGGCCTAAAGGAAACCATATTGGCTTACGCAAGTTTTATCAAACAAATTTTATTCAGCCTTATCAAAATGTAGAGTTTGAAATAATTAATGCAGATGCTCAAGGTGAATTACATCCGTTGGGACTGTTAGAAGTCAGTTTAATTCGCGAAAACTCGCGTTACTTCTGGCGTTCTAATCAGAGTGGTTGGGATTATTCTGAAAACAAGCATCATAAAAAAGTTTATTCAAGAACACTCAATGAATCAGGTTTGCGTACCACCTTAAGTTTGCCTGTTGAATATGGAACCTACCGAGTAGAAGTTCGTGATTCAGCGGGTGTTCTTAAAAATAGTTACTCTTTCTTTTCTGGCTGGTCATGGGATGAAAGTGGTGAGGGTAGTGTTAAAGGAGCAAGACCTGATATTGTCAGAGTTTTATTTGATAAAGAAGCTTATAAAGCTGGCGAAATGGCAAAAGTAAAATTAATTTCTCCGCATAAAGGTAAAGCTTTAATCAGAGTGGAAGCTCATCAAGTATTGTGGGAATCGCAAATTGAATTAGACCAATTAGAAAGTGAAGTTGATATACCTGTTTCTAATGAGTGGGAAAGACATGATATTTATGTTAGTGCTTTAGTTGTTGCACAAAGTGAAGAAGCTGATCAACAAAAAACACTACCTAAAAGGGCACTTGGTATTGCTCCGTTAAGACTCAATCGTAGCAATAGGAAATTTCAACTATCAATCAATGCTCCCCAAATCACAGAACCAGAGCAAACGGTTTCTATTGAAGTGGTGGCATCTGGACATAAAAATAAAGCGGTATTTGTAACACTGGCGGCAGTTGATACTGGTGTACTTAGTTTAACCAATTATCAAACGCCAGATGCCCATCAATGGTTTTATGGACAAAGAAGCTATTCTGCTGAAGTGAGAGATAGTTTTTCTCAGTTAATCAAAAATAGAGAAGGTCAGCTGGGAGTTTTAAAGTTTGGTGGGGATGCTGAATTAACTCGCGGTGGTGAACAACCCAATACGGATGTGCAAATTGTTTCAATATTTTCTGATGTAGTAAAACTCAATCAAAATGGTAAGGCACAAATTCCACTCGCTTTACCACGTTTTAATGGCGAGTTAAGATTAATGGCTTTGGCTTTTTCTCAGGACACATTTGCTCATCAAGAAGAAAGTATGACTGTAAGAGCACCTATTGTTGCTGAAATTTCAAAACCTAGATTTTTAGCATCAAATGATCAGAGTCAATTTGGGTTTGATTTACAGAATATGTCTGGCGCTGAAAAAGTAATGCAAGCAAAGCTTAGTATTGGTGGTGCATTTAAAACTCAAACATTTAAACTTGATACAACACTAAAAGATAAAGAAAAGTTTTCACAGGTTTTTAATTTAAATGCAGAAAAAATTGGTAAAGGTCGTATTCATTTATCTTTGTTGAATGAGCAACAGATTGAAATTTTAAATCGTGAGTGGTTTATTGATGTGAGAGCTGCTTATCCAGCAGAATTTAAACGAAAAAGAGTGTATCTGAAAAAAGATGAAAGTTTTCAGTTAAAACCGGCTTGGATTGAAGAATTTAAAGCCGTTTCTTTACAGGCGAAAGCTGAGTTTTCAGTAAACCCGCCAATATCAATCAGTGCTCATTTGGATGGTTTGTTTACTTATCCTTATGGCTGTTTAGAGCAAACGTCAAGCCGTGCTTGGCCATTATTAGATACTAATATTCATCATATAAATGCAACGTTAAGTGAGCATGCAAAACAGGTTCTTGCTGATAAAAACAAACATATAGATAGTGCAATCCAACGAGTGAGTGGTATGCAGCGTAGCGATGGCAGCTTTGGTTTATGGAGTAATCAAAGTGAGGAAACTCAGTGGTTAACAGTTTATGCGCTAGATTTTTTAATGGCCGCTAAAAATTCAGGTTATTCTGTTCCTGAATCGGTTATTAAGCAAGCTGTAGAACGAGTTCGCTGGTATGTTAAAAATACACGGATAAGTTATAGTGAACGTTTACATTACTCTCAAGATCCTAAACATTATGCAATTGCTTTTCGAGCCTATGCCGCTTATTTATTATCTCAATTAAAATTAATTAATTTAGCCACATTAAAGCAATTAAACAATCAGCTAGGAGCTGCTCCTAAGTCGCCTTTACCTTTTGCTCATTTAGCGGCCGCTTTTGAAAGTTTAGGGGATTCAAAAAATTCTAAACAATTATGGAAAAAAGCATTAAGCTTTAAAAGCTATTCCCTTAACTATACTGGCGATTATGGTACTGAGCTAAGAGATTTAACTTGGACAATGTTGTTAGCGCAAAATAGTCAGTATCAACTCGATTATCAACCTCTTATTTTTTCAATTGATGAAGCTTTATTAAGTAAAAACTGGTTTAGCACGCAAGAAAGGCTTATGTTGTTTCGTTTAGCATCAAACTTGAATAATAGTAGTGCTAAAAAGTGGCAGTTGAAACTATCATCGGTTAATGATGATGTGGTTTTATCTGACAATAAAAAAATGAGCTATGTCTTATCAGCTAAAGACTTTACTGATGAAAAAAAACTGACTTTGATAGACGGTGAAGCATTATATATCGATATGCAAGCCATCGGCACTCCCAAAAAACAACCTCAAGGTAAATCGGAAGGAGTAACTGTAAGAAAGAAATACTTTGATACTAACGGGAAAAAACTAAACTTTAAGCAAGTGAAAGCTGGTGATTATGTGTTGGTTAAACTGGATATCAGTGCGTCGGAAAAAATGCCAGATGCATTACTTGTTGATTTGTTGCCAGCAGGTTTTGAAATAGAAAATCCCGCGTTAGAGTATTCTTATGATTTTTCTGAAGTTGTTATTGAAGGGTATCCGGTTAGGCAATGGATGAGCAATGCTATTATCAAACATCAAGAGTACCGAGATGATCGCTTTGTTGCTGCGCTGTCTGTAAGTCGTCGAGGTTGGGCTAATTTATTTTATTTAATGAGAGCTGTTACGCCTGGTACTTATCAAGTCCCTCCAACAATTGTTGAGGACATGTATCGACCTCAATATAGAAGTTTGGGTAGCCCCGTAAAGCCTGTTAAGGTCATTGCACGTTAATTACTAAGTCATGGTAAAAGCACTACTCAGACTTTTTTTATTTGTCGCTCTAAATGTTAGTTTGGGATTTTGTGCATTTAAATTGTTTGATGTGTTTTTCCCTGTACTTAAAGCCGAAGATAGCAGAACTTTTTCTCAAGTGGTGGTTGATAAAAATGGGCGGCCACTGAGAGCTTTTGCCGATCAAAAAGGCGTGTGGCGTTATCCTACCGATTTACATCAAGTCTCTCCTTATTATTTACAGGCTCTTATTAATTATGAAGATAAACAATTTTGGCAACATGGCGGTATTAATCCATTCTCACTATTAAGGGCAGCTTTTCAGTTTATTCGTTATGGTCGAGCCATTTCTGGTGGTTCGACTTTAACGATGCAAGTCGCTCGAATTTTAGAGCCACATAAAAAAAGTATTAGTGGAAAGTTATGGCAAATGATACGAGCTTTCCAGTTGGAGTATCATTATTCTAAAGAAGAGATACTTAATTTATATTTAAACTTTGCACCTTTTGGTGGGCCAGTAGAAGGAATTGAAGCGGCTACTTATACTTACCTTGGAAAATCTGCATTGCATTTAAGTTTATCTGAATCTGCATTAATGGCTGTTTTACCTCAGTCTCCCAGCCGTTTACGACCTGATCGTTACTTTGAACGAGCACAAAAAGCACGCAATAAAGTTTTAAAACGAATGCTATCTTATGGTGTTTGGCAAGCCGCTGATATAACTGACGCAATGCAAGAGCCAGTTATTGCACAGTTTAATAGTCGTCCAATGTATGCTCCATTGTTGGCGCGTTATTTAGTTAACAAAAATCCGCAAAGTCACATTCTACATTCGACGATTGATTTAGAAATTCAATTAACTTTATCTGATTTAGTTAAAAATTATGCTGCTCAATTTTCTGAAAGTACCTCAGCTTCAGCTTTGGTTATGAATAATCAAAATTTAGAGGTTGTCGCTTATGTCGGTGCTGCGGATTTTGCTAATACAAAAAGATTTGGTCATATTGATATGAATAGAGCTGTTCGCTCTCCAGGCTCAACTTTAAAGCCTTTTATTTATGCAATGGCTATGGATAAAAACTTAATTCATTCTCAATCAATGCTACAAGATATTCCATTACAGTTTGCAGACTATAGCCCGGAAAACTTCACAAAAAAATTTATGGGACCCGTTAGTGTTTCAAACGCGTTGCAAACTAGTTTAAATATCCCGGCGGTTCAAGTTCTTAACCATTTAGGTACAGAACAGTTTTCATCTCAGTTAGAAAATGCAGGATTAAAACTGTTTTTACCAAAAGGAACTAAACCATCATTATCTTTGGCATTGGGTGGAGTCGGTGTGCGGTTAATTGATTTGGTTATGGTATATAGAGGTCTAACGAACCAAGGTTTGGCGGGCAAACCGCGTTATTTAAAAAATGAACCTGTAGTTGAACGTTATTTGGTATCTCCTGAAGCAGCTTGGATTATTAGTGAAATACTAGCAGACATTCCTTTGACGGCTAGGCAAAAAAGCCCTTATTTAAAACAAAGTAAAATTTGGTTAGCGCATAAAACAGGTACGAGTTATGGATATCGTGATGCTTGGATGATTGCAGCAACAGCAACACACACAATTGCTGTTTGGGTTGGTAAACCTGATGGTACTCCATCTCCAGGAGAGTTTGGACGTAAAACTGCGGCGCCTTTAGTTAAAAGAATTCTTAATTTATTACCACAACAAAACAAGTATAAGCGAGTAATGCCAGAAAGAGTAACTTCAAAAAATATTTGTTGGCCACTGGGTTTAACCGAAGAAAATACTCAGCAACAACACTGTCACCAAAAGTTTTCGGCCTATTTAATTGATGATGTAGCTCCTGCAACTTTGCAGGAGAATAATAATATTGAAGCTAACCCAGTAAGGATTCATTTAACTGAGGCTGATCAATTAAGAAGTTTAAATGCTTGTTACACAGGCAAAACAAAATCAGTTTCAATTGCACTGTGGCCGACTCAATTAGAATATTGGTTGCCAGAAAAATTTCATCGTAAACAGCTTATACCAGCTTATACACCTAGCTGTTTAAAATCATTGAACCTAACTCAAGATTTAGTGATTACCGGTATAAAAGATAAGAGCCAAATTATTCAACCGGGTGAACTCAATAAAGCTTTAGCCTTAAATTTGTCAGTTATGGCAAATAGAAGTCAATTAACCTGGCTGATTAATGGTGAGCTAAAAGGAAAGACTAAACAAGGGGAATCTTTTTTAATTGAGAATTTAACAAAAGGAAATTATCGAGTATTTGTTTATAACCAACAAGGGCAAAAAGGTGAGCTAGCGTTTGAGGTTTTGTAAGGTTGATAGAGTCGAACGTTTTCGATTTTATCAAGATATCAAAAGTACAGTATTCAAAAAAGGGCAGCCGATAAAGGCTGCCAAACGTTTCCCTGTTACTACAAGGTACCAAGATGAAACGGAGAACTTGTTGTTATATTTTTTTAACAGTTAATATTAGCAATTACTCACTAATGACCAGTAACCATAACCAGAAGTCGGAGGGTAGTAATACACATTGTAAAGTGCTTTATAACGCTTACCTTGGTAAGTTACTTCTTGTCCTGCATAGTAGTAAGTAGATCGGTTCCAGCTTGGAATACCTTGGCAATTGTTGTTGGAGCTTCCTAACTTTCCAACAATTGATGCACCAGAGTAAGTTGAGTAAGCATGTACCATGATATGGTAAGTGCCTGCAGAACTTAAAGTACAAGTTTCGTTATTACCATTTTTCCAAGGTCGGCAATCATAGACTCTTTCTGTCGGGGCTGAGCCTTTTTTAACGTATAAGTCTACATCACCATTTCCACCTGAAGTTGTGATAGTACCTGTTTTGCCTGAAGGAACAACAAAAGTGAAGTAATCTTTGTCGCCTTTATTACCTTCAATTGAAACGGGTTGATTATTAGTTAATTCACCTGGAACTGGATCACCATCTATCGTATAACTTCCAGATAAGGTTAAGCCTGAATAGTTAGAATAAGCTTTCACTCTAACAAAATATTGACCAGAGCTTTCTAATGGACAGCTTTCATTATTATTTCCACCATTTGAACGGCAGTCATATGAAGAATCGGTAGGTTTAGAACCTTTTTTAACAAAAAGATCTGCATCACCAGAGCCACCTGATGTTTTTACTAGTATATCCGTTGCACCTGCTGGAACACTGAAAGTAAAGAACATTTGTCCACCCGCTGAATCAGATAAACCTGAAATAGGAGTACCGTTTTTTAATTGATCTGGATCTGGGTCTGGATCAATAACACCATCTACTCTAAGCAATAGGTTTGGAGAACCTGAGGTATCAGATATCGCACCTGAGGTTGCTGAACCTAATAGTGCTTGTGTAGTTTGTGATGGTGTTGCATTAGGATTGTCTTGTAAATAAAGAGCGGCTGCACCAGCAACATGTGGTGATGCCATTGATGTTCCACCCATAGTACTAGAGCCATTGTTATTACTGTATGAAGCTGACACAATGTTAGAACCTGGTGCAAAAATATCTACACAAGAGCCATAGTTTGACCCCCACCCATCGGTACTTGGGCTTACTCGATAATCATTTCTGGTTGATGCTGCAACAGTGATTGCGCTGCTTTCGCCTGCAGGTGAGTAGTTACACGCGTTAGAGTTATCATTACCTGCTGCAACAACTGTGACAACGCCAGAATTAACCAAGTTTCGTGTGGCTGTATTGACAGAACTATTGCTACCACCACCTATACTCATATTGGCAACAGCAGGATGTTGTGCATTTTGTGCAACCCATTCCAGGCCATCGATAATACCTGACCATGCACCTGTACCGTCACAACCAAGTACTCTTACTCCATGTACGGTTGCTTTTTTAGCAACACCGTATTTTGTACCTACCGCAGTACCGGCAACGTGAGTTCCATGACCGCTACAGTCTTGGGGGGAGTTGTCACCATCAATAAAATCGGAGCCATTACCAACACGTCCAGTAAAATCTGAGTGGTTTGCATTAATACCAGTATCGATGATATAAACATGTACACCGCTTCCATCGTTGTCATAAGCATATTTATCATCTAGTGGTAAGCTAGCTTGGTCTACTCGATCAAGTCCCCATGATGGTGGATTATATTGAGTGCCGTTGATTGATACAGTGCGGTCAGCTTCAATGTAATCAACTAATGGGTTATCGCGTAGTTTTTCTATTTGGTCTACACTGGCTTTAATGGACATACCTAGCAGCGTGCTTGAATATTGACTTTTTACTTTAATTCCAGCATTTCTTTGTGCATTTTGTGCGGCAGACGATACAAATTCGGCTTTTGAAGAAGAAAGCGCTAGTGCGCTTGAGTTTTCTTTGAACACGACTATGTATTGATCTTCAATGCGATCGGGTGCGTTCATTGAGTGAAGAGGGGCTTTGGCCATTATAGCTGTAGAGCCTAAAATCCCTGCGACACCAACAGCGGCTGGAAGAAGTTTCCATAGTGTCTTATTACTGCTTTTTGTCATTTTGTTTATCCTCTAATTAAATTTAAGAGTAGTTACTTTGGGTTTTGAGCAGTATTGCGTGCTCCTTTTCTATTCTTCTTAAATCACCACAGAAAAGCGGTCATGTATGTGCAAAATGACGCCAAAAAAGACAGAATCTTATAAAAATCGGTCAAAATGTCTGAATATTGGATGTATTATTCAATATTCAGACATATTTTGATTAAATAATGACATCTGATCTAAAATGAAAAAGTGTGAATATTACCATTAAAATATTTTGACCGTTCAAAAAATGTGAGCTAGGAGGAGGAGCAATTGATTTCCTTGTAATTAAGGCTAAATTTACCTTTGGGTAGGAGAAATTAATAGTTTTCTGGTTATTTAAAAGACTGATTGCTGGTTAAACTGGTTCTTTTTAGTTTTATTAAAGTTTTCAACAGTTAATTTGTGTTAGCAAGATGCCCACTATTCTATTTGACGAAAATCAGAAGGTGTGACGCCAAAGTGTCGTTTAAAACTGGTTGAAAAATAATTACGTGAAGAAAACCCCGTCATTTTTCCTACCTGACCAATGGGGTATCCTTTTCTTAGCAAAACCAATGCTTTGTTTAAGCGATATTGACGAATATATTCTGCTGTGGATAAATTAACCATATCTTTGAGCTTTCTGGTTAAGTGACGAGAACTCAAATGCAAAGCATAAGCGACTTTTTCCACATCTAAAGATTCATCCGCGCAGTATGTTTCTAAGTATTCATTCAATTTAGTGAGCATTTCATTATTTGATGGGCTTGTTGCATTATCAGTCATCTCTGTATGAGTTGGCGACTCTCCCTGCATTATATTTTCTTCCACTGATGTTGAAGTGCTTGTCTCTGGTTGTTTATCTATAAGGGCAGTAGTTAAAGTTCCGTTTTTAATAAACTCAAGTATTGGCGGAAGCGCTGGTGAGGTAATTGAAAAAGGGAGTAATAGGATATTAGTCATTCGACTTAGTTGAGTCGCAATATTTGGCTCAATGAAGACATAGCAGATTACTATAATTGGGTTACTTTGGTTTCTTAATTGTTCTATTTGTTGATATTCATTCTGAGAAATACTTTCTACCGCTATTAGTATAGTTCCATTAATTGGGGAGATTGCTAAGGCGTCATCTAATTTTGAGTAACTGGTAATATCAAACTCAAGTGACAATAAGGCGTAGGGGTAAGCTTTATTGGTCAAGTTTATTAATATCAGTTGAGTTTGTTGAGAGAGTTTATCTGCTTCGTTAGTTAAAATGTTGATTTTAGTGCTCGTCTGGGTTGTCGTTTCAAGGTTTTCTCTCCAACGTTGAGTGGCGGTAAAGGTGACTTGCCATTCAAGCAGGTTTTGCCCTAGTCTCAATTCACTATCGATACCCAATGGTTTAGCACAATTGACGAGTATTTGAGCTAATGAAGAAAATAAATGAGTTGTCATTTCGAAATCAAGTGATTGTTCGTGAGCAAACTGGCTATGAATACTTAAAGTAGCTCTTCTTGCGCTGGATTTTAATAAAGTAATTTTAAGTGACTTTAATTGTGATGATTGAAACAATAAGCCGATTAGAGCAAAGTGATGTTTGATGAAATGTTCTGATGTTTTTGATGAAATATCACTAAGCTCTAGCTGATAACGGTTTCCTAGTTTTTCGGAAGTATTAAAATAACGTTTAATTAAGTGTTCGATAAGTGGCTTTAGTTCGATGGCATTTTCATTAGTTAAGTAACTCGTTTGATAAGTTGCTATTTGGGTTGAAAGTTTTATAAATTGTCCAACAACTGGGTTTGAATGATTGATATTATATTGTTTAGCTAGTTGTGGGCGAAGTAATAAGTAAAATGATTTCATTTCAGAAATAATAACTTCTGCTATGGTTCGTAATATTTGCTGTTCTTGTAGAATATCTTGAGATTTTTGTTTGAACTCTAAATGAGCTTGCTGGGCAATGTTAGCTTTTAAGTGTTTATTACGGAACCAATAAATTAAAAACAAGACAAACAAACCAAGTGTCATTAACCAATAATAAACAGGTGATATTATCACTGGCGATTCAGCATCGATAGTGAACTGATGGTATGTTTTCCAGGTATTTCCGAACTTAGTTGTAGAACGTATTTCTAAGGTAGAAACCCCACTTTTAAATTGACTTTGGTTAAGTTCCAGCTCCCAGTTTTTAACCGGGTGCCATGAGCCGTTGTTAATTCGGTAGGCCACTTTTATTTGGTTAGTCAGTGATATTTCACTCGGAGCAAATTGCCAGCGTATACGTTCTCCCTGTTTTAAGGAGATAGGCTGCTTTTGATTAGTGAACCATTCTTGTGTCTTTTTCTTTTTGCTATAGTGAGTAATGCGTGATAACTTTACAGATGAGTCAATATTAGTGTGTGGCAGTTCATTATTGATATCGACTTTTAAGAGTCCAGTAACAGTCGAAAATAATAAATTATTTTCCAGTGTTTTAATATTATAAACATTATATTCGTCATCAATCGCTCCGTCACTAGTCGAAAAACTAACCGCTTTATTTTGGGAGGGGTTGTAATAAAGTAATGCAGTACTGCCTCCTAGCCACAAGTTGTTTTTTTCTATACGCACAGAATAAAAAGCTGTTTGACCATAATCAAATGCCCGCAATTGTGGTGTGATAGTTTGTGTTAAGGTATTGTATTTCATTAACACATCTGATGTTAACAACCAAAGGTTATCCTCTTTATCAGGAATAATTTGATAAAATGCCTGACTTTTATCTGTAAACACATCAATTTCTTCGCCGCGTAATGTATCTAATTCAAATTTGAGTAGTTTTCCATGATCGCTGCAAATATAAAGATACTTTCCCAGGTGTGCTAAATCTTTCAGGTTAAGTTGTGACCACCGATGTTGCCAATTAATATCATCTCTTAATAAAACGACTTGATTTATTTTAGGATCGAAGAAAAAAACGCCTTCATTGGTGCTAACTCCCCAGATTTTATCTCTGACCCATTTCATTGTAATAATACTACTCAGAATAGGTGAAGAATCTGGTTTTAAATGTGTTAGCTGATTATTGTTAAGATCATAATGAAAGAGTCCAGTTAGTGTGGCTATCCAAAGATTATTTTCTTTTACCAGGAGAGCACTTGGGCGTCTTATTTGGTCCCGTTTATGATCAAACTCTAATGGTAGCTTCTTTATTTTTTTTGAAAGGTTATTCATGGTGTAAATATCACCGCCAGCAGTGCCAAAATAAATATTGTCTTGCTTATCCGAAGTCAATGCTGAAACAGAAAAAAGCGGGTTATTATCTTGGTTATTATTTAACACCTGAAAAGATTGGGCATTTTTATTGAGGTAACGCACACCCATGTCTAAAGTTCCAACCCAAACACCATCGTTTTTATCTAAAAATAAACTATTAATACTCAACCCGCTATCCAGTACTAGCGTTGCCAATGGTAGGTTAGCAGCATTATTATCAAACTGGTCTATTTGGAGTTTATAAAGTTTTTTAAACGTTGCCATCCATAAAATACCATCGCTCGATAATGATGCGCGAAAAGGAAAGCTGGCTAAACCTAAATCGGTATAACTTTTTTCAGAAATGAGCTGCAGCTCTTTATCTAATATATGTATATGCTTAAGACCAAATACTAAATACCCTGTGGGTGTAGGAACAACAGTATATTGAAATGCGCGCTTTAAATAATCAGGCCAATTTTCAGGTTGATACCACTTAGAGTTTTCTTGCAATACCCACAGGCCGCTGCTTGTGGCTAATAGTTTGGCATTCTTATGTGGCGTCGATTGCATAATAAACCAAGATCTTCTTGTTGTCTTTATTGGGTAGATATAACGATTAAGTACAGTGCCTTGAAGAGATAATTCAATCACACCCTGAGAATGAAAAAGTATTAACTTGTTTGGGCGACTAATTATTTTAGTAAAAGTCAACGGGTTTTCTTTTTGATACAATTGATCTAATGATATGAAGTTTTTAAATACTTTATTTGGGTCACGGTAAAATATAAATTGTTTTGATAGCACCCATAATCGTCCATTGTTGGCGAGTTCGATATCGTAAATTTCATTTTCTGGTATAGGGGAGTGAGGGGAGTTATGCAAAAATGCTAAATTGCGAACACCATCATATTGGTTCAACCCGTTAAAGGTGCCAAGCCAGATTGAGCCTTGCTGATCTTGAACAATATCATTTATCGTATTTTGAGTTAAACCTTGGCGAGTAGTTAGGGGTTCAAAAATAGATTGGAATTGGTTAGCAGATATCGAAAATGTATAAAATAAGTTGATAATAAATAGTGAGATAATGAGGTGATAGTTTTTATTCTTCTTATACATCGTCTTTTAATTAGCCTTCGATTAAAATTAATCAGTTGTCGGTATTAGGTATTACGATAAGATAACCTACCAAGAGTTAAACAATAACAAGAGTCAGGAAGCTATTTTAGAGCCCGCTTGAGATTATGGCAAGTTAGAAAATAAAAGACGGATGTTTTTTCTAGATGATAGCCTATGGTGTATGAGGGCTAATGCATCATTCTTCATTATAGTATTAATAGTTATGGAAGGTCTAAATATTAAAAGTGGCCTCTGTTAGAGATAAGATAACAAGTTTAGTTGTTATCACCTTTGTATTTTTATCAATACTTGCTGTGGTTGTATTAACCATATTCTGCTTATGGGGGCTTACAACCACAAAAGTATAAAGAGTGTTAATTTAAAAAAGTTTGTTTTTATTGACCGAATAGTGGTTTGGCAATAGCTTGTATTGTTTAATTAACTATATCCTTAAATGATTGCCCAGGTA
This sequence comes from Aliikangiella litoralis, assembly GCF_052495765.1. Next base: position 2,302,901 of record NZ_CP199292.1, read on the forward strand.
TTTTTTTCGAAGATTTAAAGTCTATCAAACCAGTTTTATAAAATAATAGGCCAATAATTAGGCCAACAATATTGAATGAGAGCGTTTTCAAAATATTCGGAATTGACTGGGTAATACTCTCTTGCGTTAAAATGGATAATAAGTCAGGAACTGATATTAATGTTGATAGTGAAAATATTACTATAAGTAAAAGGCCTATATAAATTTTGGTTCGCATTGCTTTATTCCTTGTGTAAAAAAATTGAAATTAATTAAACTTTCAAACAATTGAACAGCTATTTCAAATTGGTTTTAAGTGTTTGTATGATTGATTTAGTGATAATTTAGAGTGAAAAGATAGTCGCTTTTTTTTAAAAGTCAAAAAAATAGACCAATTCTTTTTGAAATTATAAGAGGTAAGAGCTCTTGCTGTTTTGTGGCTTTTATTAAAACAAATTAATATTGCCAATCGAAATAATTAAAAAATTAGTTCGGCAATTAATAAAGTGATAAGCAGGCTGTTAAATTGAAAGTTTATACCTTATTATATTGTTTTTTAGATAAGTATCATCAACTAAGTGAAATAATAAGAGGGAGTTGATGAAACTGTGATTGTTGCTTGAGATATGGTTGGGTGGTATTGAAGTGATTGAACTATGTGGCGGTTTTGTCCTTGAAAACAGAGGAACGATAATAGAAAGTATTAAAGGGGGACTGCATGGAATTCTCGGAGTTGGAAAATGAAAAGTTGCATAGTTTCTTAAATCAGTAAAGCTATCGCTAGATAACGATAAATAGAACATAAGCTCGCTAATGACTGGTGAAAAAAATTTGGCGAAGCTACTGGTTAATATATCACCAGAATTAAAAAGTGACGAGTTTGTTTTTTGTACTTTTGAAAGTGCTCATTATGTGAGCGTTCAAATTTAGAACCTATTGGCGCTTTTAGAAAAAAGGAAGGTCTGACTTTAATTATTTACAAGTCAAAAGCTGTTACACATTCGCAATGCGGTTACATCTGATCAACCGATTTAGCTGAGTTAGTTGCTCGAACATTTAATTAAGCTTTTAGCTATGAAAGTCAACTCTAAGCTATGAAAGTTCATCTCGAAAAAATCATACAGTATTTCTGTGCAGAGCAGGAGGTTGTTGCGCCTCGAATAACAATTTTATTGGTTTTTTACAAAAAATTAATGGCTTATGTGTTTAAGTGCTTGGGGGAAATCCGAGAGCGATTACATTATATGTTAAAGTGGGTTTTATTGTTGTTGGTAGTGCCGACTTTTTGTTGGCAATTATCACTAATGAGTTCGTATACTAGTTGCTAAAATTGGAGAGAAAGGGTTCGCAAAGCCTAATACAAAGGTTTCCATTTTTTGAAAACAGATGTTATGGGATAGCTGATAATTAAATAAATTATGAAAAGGGGTTAAAAACCCCTCTTCATAAAACTACTGCTTAGTTATTTCTCCGGGTTTGCTTTAATATTTAAAGTCACACCTGACGCTGCTCTGTATCCGCGAACATCAATGTGCCATGTATCGGCATCAGGGTTAGTGAAATCACAATTTTCAGTATTACCATTTTTGTATGGTCGGCAGTCATAAGATGAAGTGGTTGAAGCCGTACCTTTACGCACATATAAATCTGCATCACCTGTTCCACCAGAGATAGACACTTTTAGATCCTGATAACCTGCTGGTAATACTTGCGTGAAACGAGACCATTCACCTTGAGCAACAGAAACCGATTCTGTTCGAACAATTGGATCATTGCCTGGAGGAGGTGTTCCATCATCAGTATATTTACCAACTAGGCTAACACCAGAAAAAGCACTATAGGCTTTCACTCTAACATGATAGGTTCCACCTGCTTGGCTTCCGGTACAAGATTCTGTATTACCACTTTTATAAGGACGGCAATCATAACTTGAATCAGTTGGCGCTGAACCAAATTTGACATACATGTCAGCATCACCTGTGCCGCCGCTGATATCAAACTTGATATCTGTTGCGCCACGAGGCACTTCCATAGTGTAAACAACATCTTTGCCTTGGCTTGCTGATAACCCAGTTGCAGGAACACCATTTTTTAATACATTTCCACCTGGAGGCGGTGGTGGAGGTGGAGTAGTTCCGCCTATTTCAGTATTAATCCAATCAAGAAAAGCGGTAGTACGTACAAAAGCTGTAGCGCCTTTACAAGCTCTTCCCCAACTTACCGTACCAATACTGTATACATTGCCATTATGTCTAATAGCGTATGGTCCTCCACTATCACCATTACAAGCGGATTTACCGTCTGGACCACCACCACAAACGGTACGTTCATCGATACTACTGCCCAGCTCTTGTCGACATTGCTCAGTCGTTAACACTGGTAAGTCGACTTCGAGTAATACATTACTTGATGGTCCACCATTAGATGTATTTCCCCATCCTGAAACGGTAACATTAGTACCTGGTCCTGCAATCGTGTTTTCAAGTTCAGGGGTTGGCAGTAATGCGCGAGTAAGACTGCTTGCCGCAGGATTTGTTAACTTTAATAAAGCAATATCATTAGATGTTTGAGGGTGAAGAACAATTTTACTCACGCTATGAGTTGTTCCACTATTAACCGTATGTGAATTTAATCTTACTGTTAATGTGGACGTTGATGCATTATCAACACAATGTGCTGCAGTCAATATCCAATTATCAGCAATTAAAGTACCACCACACCATTGCCTACCATTGCGAACTAGCATTGCTTGATAGGTTCTAGAACCTGGTTGAGTTTCTACTCCGTTGACAATTTTTTTATCAATGCCATTACCCTGACTTTGACTTGTTAAGTCACTACTCGCAAAAACGTTGAGACTTAATGCGCTACAAATAGCGAGTATTAGTTTGGTTTTTTTATGGTTATTACTTAGAGTTAATTTTTTTTGCGTTTGTTCTAACATAATTATTTCTCTTGGATTTATAAGTGTTATTGATATAAGTTTAATTTCTTGGTGAAAGTAAACGCGTTTGAATGTGACCGATGGTACTTGGTTAAATTCAAATGTTATTTTACTTTGAGAATGGTTGTGACAATTCAAAGCTTTACTTTATTTGAAAATAACACTGTACTTAAAAATAAATCATCTCATAAATAATTTCTTTTGTTGTTGTGGTTTGTAGGTTTCTGTGGGTGACGTTAAACTACTAATAATATGTTGATAAGTTTGTTCGGTTTTTTTTATGATTAAGTTTGTTAATATGTGATTTGTCACGATTTTTTATGTTTGCTGCTGAAAAAAATATATTTCGGAATGTTATTGGTGTTTTAATGTGAGCAAGAAAAACAAGCTGTATGTTTGATGGTGAGTTTGTATTGTTCTTTTTTAGCAGAAGTAGAAGGGATGTGTTTTATATAAGTTTGACTCAACTAAATATATTCGGTTTTCTTGAGTGAAAGTTTAGTATGCTTTTCAGAATTAAGAAAATTACAGCTTATGAAGTAATGTTTTTGCTTTTTAAAAAGGTTGATTTTATTCGTGTTGAAAGTGAACTCTAATGTGATTATATATTTGTAATCAGAATGGTTGAACGGGTTTTAATAGCATTGGGTAAAGTTAATTGCTTCGAAACTTTACTGTGTGCGACTTAAATTAGAAATGAATATTCAATAACTCACTGAAAATGAATTTTTTTATGAGTAAATAAAAAATATCAAAGTATTCACCAGTTAGTTTAAATATGAGTTTTTATTTTTATATCTTCCTATACTCTGATCTAAAGTTGATATTGAGGATGAAGCATGAACTTGATTAGTCAGCTTAAGCTAAGCAAGCAAAAGAGGAGCTCAATTGCTCCTCTTTCTGAAAAGTATTATGTAATTACTTTTTCGGGTTTGCTTTAATATTTAAAGTCACACCTGACGCTGCTCTGTATCCGCGAACATCAATGTGCCATGTATCGGCACCAGGGTTAGTGAAATCACAATTTTCAGTATTACCATTTTTGTATGGTCGGCAGTCATAAGATGAAGTGGTTGAAGCCGTACCTTTACGCACATATAAATCTGCATCACCTGTTCCACCAGAGATAGACACTTTTAGATCCTGATAACCTGCTGGTAATACTTGCGTGAAACGAGACCATTCACCTTGAGCAACAGAAACCGATTCTGTTCGATCAATTGGATCATTACCTGGAGGAGGTGTTCCACCATCAGTATATTTACCAACTAGGCTAACACCAGAAAAAGCACTATAGGCTTTCACTCTAACATGATAGGTTCCACCTGCTTGGCTTCCGGTACAAGATTCTGTATTACCACTTTTATAAGGACGGCAATCATAACTTGAATCAGTTGGCGCTGAACCAAATTTGACATACATATCAGCATCACCTGTGCCGCCGCTGATATCAAACTTGATATCTGTTGCGCCACGAGGCACTTCCATAGTGTAAACAACATCCTTGCCTTGGCTTGCTGATAACCCAGTCGCAGGAACACCATTTTTTAATACACTTCCACCTGGAGGCGGTGGTGGAGTAGTTCCGCCAGCAGCTTGAACTGCACCAGGTGCATCTAAGAAACCTGCACCACAGTTACTGGTGTTACAACTTGAGCTGCCAGGGAAAGGGCGGACTGATTCTTTTAACTTTTGCTCTACTTCACTCGGTGTTAAATTGGGATTAACTGAAAACATTAACGCGGCCACACCGGCTACATGTGGAGCCGCCATCGAAGTTCCTGAATACCAGGCATAATTATCAGAAGCTGGTGTTGTTTGGCCTGAATTTAAAGTGGATAAAACGCCCACGTTTGTACCACCGTCTCCACCAGGCGCAGCAATATCAATGAGTGAACCGTAGTTAGAGTAGCTTGCTCGATTACCGTTTTTGTTACTTGCCGCAACAGATATAACGCCGTCACAGTTAGCAGGCGTAAAGCTTTTAACATCGCCGTTGCTGTTACCAGCTGCAACAACAACTACAGCACCATTCGCACGAGCAGAGTTAATAGCATTTTGGCTTGTTTGGCCACAACTGCCTTTTCCACCAAGACTTAAGTTGAGTACTTTAGCTGGATTTTGATTTGCCGGAACGCCGCTAACACTGCCGCCTGCTGACCAGATCATTGCGTCTGCTATATCGGCAGTGGTACCACCACACCGACCTAATACTCTTACAGGTACAACTTTAGACTCGTAAGCGATCCCTGCGACTCCTTTATTGTTATTACTAACGGCGGCTATGGTTCCAGCGACATGAGTACCATGCCAGGAAGAGTTTGTTGGTTGCGGATTTCCGCAAGCCCAAGCTGATTCAATCCAGTCGCCTTCATCTTTAGCATTTGAATCACGACCATTACCATCACGGGCTACTTGCGAACTGCTGATGAAATCATATCCACCAACAAGATTGGCCGCTAAATCTGCATGAGAAACATAACCGGTATCAATAACTGCAACGGTAACACCTTGTCCTTTAGTGGTATCCCATGCTGGTTCTATATCGATACCTACATTTGAGTCGCTATAGTGCCATTGTCGACCATAACTGGGATCGTTAACTGTTGCAAAAGCTTGCATCAGCAAGTTAGGTTCTGCGTATTCTACATTGGGGTTTTGCGATAATTCAAACGCCATTTTTTCTAATTCTTCAGCAGAATAGAGCTTATCTGTTTGTACAATTTGTGCATTAAAAGCATTAAATCGATGGTGACTTAGTTTGGCACCTAACGATTTGGATAAACTTTTCATTGCCTGCGCTGATGAACGAAGGTTTTGAGCTTGCGTTGATGTTAAGCCATTTTGATCTTTCCATTTTATGATCAGGCCTGTTCCTTGCTGGATCATACTAGCACTTTGAGCGTGCGGATCATTCGTTTCCGTTGCAATATTACCTATATCAGCATAACTACAAGTTGCACCTGTAGCTAATAAAATACTTGTAACTATTTTTTTAAGTTTCATTGTTATACCTTTTATTTTATTGATATGATATATCGTATCATGGTGTTATTAAAAAAAAGCAAAATGCTAATTAACACTTTTTATTAAAAATCTCGATTACAAAAAAGTAGCTCGATTACAAAAAGTGTAGGAACAATATTATTGATATATTCTTGGATATGCAAAAAAATAATGTGCAGGGATCACAAAAAAACAATGTGAATATTACCTTGAAAATATATTGTTAAATAAACATAAATTTGCAAAGTCAAAAAGTAACTCGGGTTGAGAGTTTTAAACTAATTAATATCATTATTAGTTTAAATACTTAAAACTTTTTGAATGTTTATTCAAAATAAATAGTTGTTCAAGGTTGTCTTGGATTCGATTTTTTATAGAGAATCAGTCGTTATTCGCTTAATCAAAAAGGTTCAGTGAGAAAGAAAATATCGTTATGAATTGGTTTTTTTAGTGATAGTAAATATTATTAATGCCATAAATAAAAATAAGCAGAGTGCAAATAATTCACGTAATACATCATTGTTTGGTTTATAAATAAATTTTGGTATTCGCTCTAAGCTTTCAGGATTAATCTTTTTGTTTAGCATAACATAAGAAAACCAAAAGTCTTGTGTGGTTTTATGCCATTCAATAGTCTGTTTTAAATAATCCTGATAATCTTTCGCGCCCGTATTAGATAAATCTTCAAAGGCTTTTTGCATGACTAACGTTGGAGATAGCCAGAGCCAAATAGAGTGAGTATTGGTTCGATAATTAAAATATTGCTCTGCAAGAGTTTCGACTTTTTCATCGCTCATCTTTTGCATTGCGAAATACCAGCTCCAGTCTGAACTGTTGCTTGATTCTAACTTAGGTTTCCATTTTGGGTATTTAATCAGAAAAGCATCAAAATCAGCTTTTTTGTCTCTATCCCAACTATCATTCATGTCTTGGCGTTGGTTAACCAGAAGCTCAATGCCTGTGTTATAGGCTTTACTATCTAGTTGGCTATTGTAGTGCACAGCTGGAAGCAACCAAACGCTCACTATCCAAACAAACAGAAAGCTTAGAATACTCTGACGGGCATTGAGGTAAAAAAAAGTGATTAAGCCAGCAATAACAAACCAGAAAACTTGATAAGTAATGAGTAAAAAGAATATTGTTGCTGTTACTTGATCGAGTGAAATCGGTAACAGAAAAACTGTAGCTAAAAAAATAATAAGGTTCAGAGATAATACCAAAGCAAACCGAACGATTAGTCGGTTGATAATCAGATGCTTTGAATTGGCTAAGGTAGATAAAAGTGGCCATCGCCCTAGACGACGGTCATTGGCAACAAAAGTAACAGAGAGTAATCCAATTAACACTGGTAGTAGATATAGCCATACAAACCCTACATCTAGAGAACCCAACATAGAATGTTCTGTATTACGAATAGGAGTTCCATGAATTTGACCATGAACAGCTAATGCTCGAACGCGCTGTAATATAAAGTTTTCGCTGCGTTCACCTGAAAATAACGCAGACCAAGGAGAGGGGGTTAATGATACGGGATTAAATAAATAATAAGCAGGATAACCAGCCTCTTTATGATTAACTTTTTCTTTCCAAAGTTGAATGTCTGTTTGATATTGAAGCTGTAATTTTTCTATGTCAGTATGATCTTTATAAAATCGATAAGTGCCTAAGAATAAAGCCAGTGCTAATACTGTTAAGTAAGCTGTACTTAGCAGCAATACTGATCTATTCCGAATTAATAAACGAAGCTCTACTAGCATTAGTTGAATCATCGTGTGACCTCTTGCTGACGAAATCGATATACAATAGCGATGACAAGACTGCTCCAAAGTAATAATGATAAAACAACAATGCCGTGTATTTTGTAATTAACAGGATAATCATAATTAAAAAGAGCCATGTCCTGCCAAACTTTAGCCGGAATTTTCTGATTGCCATCCTTTTTTCTTTTTATTTGATGACTATGTAAGTGATTCAATCTTTGTATTAAATCATAGCGAAAATTTTCCGCTGCTTGCTCAAAATGATCGGCGGAGTCTCGGTCGGTGTGTGCTATTTTTTGTGTGATATGCTGAGCTGTAATTAAAGGTGAAAGCATACCAAACCACAAACGTAAACGATCTTGGTGAGCAAATTGTGTCATTATGTTTTTATAGTGTTCCTGAAAAATTTGACTAGTGATGCGCTCGCCTTCAGCCGATACTAAACCTTTCCAGTTAATGGGTAAATCTTCGACTCGGTCAACTCCATATTGGACGAGAGTACGATTTTTAAATTCCGAGAAATAAGGATCGTCCGGGTTATGGGAATCACCAACAGCTTTTACCGCTTTTTCAACAGCAGCATCAAAATTGGCTCGATCAGGTGTTGGATATACTGCTTGTGCTAACCCCACTGAAATTTTGGGTAGTACAACTACTAAGAGTATCCATATCGTAAGTAAACGCCAAAGGCTTTGTTGGCTATTTTTAGAATAAAAAGACAAACCAAAAATAAGACTTAGCCAAAAAACGGTATAAACAGCAAATACAAGTAGTATAAGTGTTACATCAATAAGCAAAGAGTAGCTTAAATTATTGTTAATACCTAAAAAAGTAATACTTGTTACTCCAACCGCACACAATAATATCGCTGCATAAATCGCTAATACGCCAAGTTTGCCTAAGAATAAATGCCATACAGAAGTACCTAAACTCGATAGCCAATATAGGCGTCCCGTATCCCACTCGTTACTGAATGCGCTATATCCAAGAACAATCAATAATAAAGGCCAGAAAACTAGCATTAACGTGGATACTGAAGGAAAAGCAAATTTTAAATTAATCGGATTAATTGCAGAGCTTTGTACCGAACTACTATTTTGTCGGTGGGCTTCCAAAAATAAATAGTGGCCTACATAAGGAGTGACTCCTGGTTCTATAAAACTTAATGGTGCTAATGGTCGTATAACAACATGGCCATAATGTGCCACTCTATGTGGGTGACGAGCGGGTTGATTGGCCCATAGTAGATCGTTGGTTGTTTGCCAGTGGTCTTGTGCTTCACTTAAGATCTCTTTTTGTTGCCAATGAATGAACGCTGTTCCCAATAATAAAATACACAAGATAACCATCAGTAATAGATGGGTTTTAGTTCGCATCTGGCGAAGCCATTCGTTATGAAAAATATGACCAAGCATAATTCTTTTACTCGTTATTTATTTTCAATATTGGTTACTTTTTTACTCGTTAACCGAATTAAAATAATGTGCTTCTAATTGATCTAATGTTAATTCATGATTAACAATTCGTTTTTTCAATATCCCTTGTTGGAGAATACCAATCTCATCAGCTAACAAGTGGGCACATTGAAGATCATGAGAAACCATTACTACACAGACACCTGAGCTTTTTAAAGAGTTGATAAATGCAACAAATTCTTTTATAGCTATGGGATCAAGCCCTGTTGTTGGTTCGTCGAGTAATAATAATTTAGGCTTTTTTAATTTTGCCAGAGCTAATGCCACTTTTTGTCTCATACCTTTTGAATAGTCGCTTACATACTTTGAGTGTTCATCGGCCTGTAAGCCAACCTCAGTAATTGCCTTGTGAATATCATTTTTGCTGACTGTTATGCCTGCCAACTTGGTCAGATAAGAAAGGTTTTCTGTTGCTGTAAATTCTGGGTAAAGGTTAACTTGATCGGGCAAATAAAAAATGTCTTCTCTTACTTTGTGACGTTCCTTCCACAGATGATTATCACCAAATTTTAATTCACCATGATCCGGCTTTATAAACCCTAATAGCATGCTAATGGTTGTGCTTTTACCTGCGCCATTGCCACCAAGCAAGCAAAAAGCTTTTCCTTTTTCTACGGAAAAACTAAGTTTATCGACCGCGACTTTTTGACCAAAATGTTTACTGATATTATCTACGATTAATTGTCCCATTTTATTAACCTTAATTCGCTCTTATCCACAAAATCGCTTTAGTGTTTACACGGAAACTAAAAACTGTTTATGAATACGTTGGCTGTAGTAGTTATGTCTAACTTAATCTATTCATATGAAAAAGCTTTTCAAATTCATTGTTATGTTATAGCATATCATTTTGATTGAAAAGCTTTTTTATAAACTTACTCAGATAAGCTGGCTAATTATTATAGAAATTAAAGTATTCAAGATGCTAACTTTTAGACATAGTACGTGACCTTAAATCAGACACTATTATTTTACTAGTGTTATATTTTTGTGTGAACGAATAAAAATTTCCTTAGAAAATCAAAGGAGTTGACGACATGAAATTACAACATCAACTATTACAATACTCTTTATTGATTTTTCTATTTTTTTTGAACGCTAACATAGCTATTTCAAAAAACATTGATTCTCCAAATAAAATAGCTAAAAGTAGCATCATACAGAAGAAACCTTATCGCTTTCCTTTTGAGAATTACGAAGCTTTTATTGAATTTATGAAAGGCAGTAAATTTGCTAAGCCGCCTTGGAGTAATTCAGAATTAAGAGCTTCTTTTCCTGAAACTGTTTATGAAAAATGCCTTAACCCAAAGCAAATGCAGTTTTGGGAGATACTCTATCAAAGCCCAAATGGTATAACACGAGGATGGACTGTCCGCCCTAAAACAAGTGAAAAAGCTTTGCCTATTGTTGTGTTTAATCGAGGTGGTTTTGCCAAGTGGGGGAGAATTGTTCCTTTTGAGTTAGCTTCATTATGCCGTATTGCTGCACAAGGTTATATGGTTATCGCCAGCGATTTTAGAGGTCTGAAAGAGGGCACAGGAAAACAGGATAAAACCGATCTTGGTTATGGAGACGTGCAGGACAGTTTTTATTTAATTGATGCTATCAGCCAAGAGCATGCTGACCTTGATACAGATAATCTTGCTGTTTGGGGATTTAGTCGTGGCACAACCCTATCAGCAATGATGGCAACGCAATCTGACAAGATTCGTTTGGTCATTCTACATGGCATGGTAACCGATTTGATCAACGATTCTCGCCGAGCTGAATTTGATGAACATGTCTATCCCTTGCTTGTGAATAATTATGCAAAGCTAGCTAAATCTAAACAAAATAAACTGCTTGCAGGAATTACTCCGGCTCTGTTAATAAATCAAATAAAAGGTAATCCAGGTTTTCTTATTTTACACGGCGGTAAAGATACCCGTACATCCGCTTACGATGCGCTTATTTATGCGAGTAAATTGCTTGAACGAAAACACTCTGTAGAGTTTCATCTTTATTCACAATCAGGGCATACACTAAGCGGAAATTACAATGAGTATATTAACAAAGTGATTGACGCTTTAAACCAATACCTACCAACTGATTAATAGTAAAAAATGGAAAAAATTTATAGAGACTCAATATCAGAAAAACTAATATCACAAGAGTTAATATCACAAAACACCTTGTTTAATAATGGTGAACGAATCGAAACTTTGGATGTGCTAAGAGGTTTTGCTCTGTTTGGTATCATGTCCATTAATATTTTTATTTTTGTGCATCCGGTTAACTGGTTTGATGTTTCATGGAACGAGATTGGCCCACTTGAGTACAGCTTTGAGATAGTTAAACTGCTTTTTGTTCAAGGCAAGTTTTACTCATTATTTGCCTTTTTATTCGGTTTAGGATTCGCTGTACAGCTTGCTTCGGCTGAACGTCGCGGCGACAGTTTTACTCTGCGGTTTATATGGCGAATGGTTATCTTATTGATTATTGCGCTCATACATTTTACCTTTATATGGAATGGCGATATTCTCAAAAATTATGCGCTTGCAGGACTGATGTTATTATTTTTGTATGGGTTGAAACGTCTTGTAGATAATGGTTATAAACGTTTTTCTCGAAAAAATAAAGCGCCAAGGTGGTTGATCATTGTTGCTGCTTGTTTATGCCTGTTTGGTCCCTATGCTATTAAAGGCGGTAAAGCTTTTCAAGAATCACTGACTATCAATAAATACCAAGCTGGTGATCTATTAACGGAGAGCGAGCAGCATTTTATCGAACAATGGGAAAAAGCGAAACTGGCTGAAAGCATTGAGGAGAAAAAAGCTAAGAAAGCAATAAAACATGAAATGTTTGTCAGCCTAGGCTACGCTGAAGTACTGGCTTATCGAATCGAGTTACTACCTAAAAAAATATGGCAACCGACTTTTAATTTTTTAATATTGGGGCTATTTCTATTTGGTGCTTACTTCGGTAGGAAAAAACTGATTGAGCGAGCCGCACAAAAACGAGCGTTTTTTATTAGACTGATTGTTGGTAGTTTTGTTGTTGGTATGGCTTTTAATATATTGTTCATCTGGGCCATGGTTAATATGCCGCCTCAGGTTGGATCTTTTTGGAGTTTTGCTATCAATCTTGGTAAATCTGGATCAGGAATATGCTTTGCGCTTATGTATACAGCTATTATCAGCTTAGTGATGTTCAGTTCCGCTAAACGTTTTTTGCGCTGGCTAGCGCCAGTGGGCCGAATGGCACTCACTCATTATTTATTGCAATCATTGATTGGTACTTGGGTGTTCTATGGTCACGGACTTGGTTTGATGAGCAATTTTAGTTACATTTTTCAGATTGCCTTTGTGGTTGTTTTATTTGCAGTCCAAGCGGTATTCAGTCATTGGTGGTTTGCTCGCTACCGCTTAGGACCGGTAGAGTGGCTGTGGCGTTCGCTAACATATTGGCGATGTCAGCCGATGCGGTTAAATAGAGCAGAAACTATGCTCGCCGTCTGAGTTAAATTTATTGGCCAGAAAAATAAAGTAGCTAAGTAGATTGTTTTAACCCAGCGAAGATTAATTATTCGACTCTATTTTTTTCACCGTACAATTAGCTTCTCCATCGCTTAACAACAAGTCGACAGTTTGCCCTATTGAAAGTTGAGAAGTTCGGTTAATTATTTTTTTACTTTCTGGCTCTCGAACAATTGAATAGCCTCTGCTTAAGGTTGAAAGTGGGCTTAAGGTATCTAATGAACTTGCCGTTATTTTTAATTGATTGTTTAATTTCTCAAATTGACCCTGCCATTCGGAAAAGAGTTGATATTTAAGTTTAAGTATACGTTGTTGATTGGCTTTTAATTCATTTATTGGGTTTAGTTGATCAAGCTTTCGAGATAGTTGGTCTAATTGCTTTTGACTGTCGGCAGTATTTTCTCTATAAGTTGAAATTAATTTCTGGTAGGTATTGGTTAGTTGATATTGATTAGAAGCAATAAGATTGGCTGGATTAGATAACTTTAGTTGAGCAACATTTAGCTGAGTTTGTAGTTTGTCAACTTTAGATTGTAATACTTGTGTTAAATTAAATGTAAGGTTGTCAATATTTTGCTGTAATACATTCTGTTCTGGCACTAAAAGTTCAGCTGCCGCAGAGGGAGTTGGGGCTCTTAGGTCGGCAACTAACTCAGCAATTGTGGTATCGACTTCATGGCCCACTGCGGCAACAAGTGGAATTTGGCAGTGAAAAATCTGTTCGGCGAGCTTTTCATCATTAAAACACCAAAGATCTTCCAAAGAGCCGCCTCCACGAGTAAGTAGTAGCACGTCACACTCAGCTCTTTTTTCGGCTGTTTTTAAAGCGTTAATAAGGCTTTTACTGGCTGCTGCACCTTGAACCTGAGAGGGATAAATCAGTACTGGAATCATCGGACAACGTCGTTCTAATACGTTGAGCACATCATGAATGGCTGCTCCTGTTGCCGAAGTAATTACTCCAATGCGTTTTGGCATTGTTGGGAGTGCTTTTTTATGTTGTTCATCAAATAAACCTTCTGAACGAAGTTTTTGCATTAGGAGATTTAATTGGTGCTGTAGTGTTCCTTGACCATCAGGTTCCATGTAGTCTGCAACAATCTGATACTCTCCACGAGCTTCATATAGAGTTACTTTACCTTTAATAATGACTTTATCACCATTTTCAGGAGAGAAACGTAAGTTTTGTGTTTTAAACCGAAACATAGCGCAGCGTATCTGGGCTGATTGATCTTTGAGCGAAAAATACCAGTGGCCTGATACTGCCTTGGTTAGATTTGATATTTCTCCACTTAGCCAAACACTGCCTATTTGGTTCTCAATAGTTTGTTTAGACTGTTTATTGAGTTGGCTAACGGTTAATACGATTCTTTCCGGTGGCTGTTGAGGCTTTAAAAATGGCTGAATCATGAGTTTGACCAATTACATGGGATTTGAGAGACAATGTTAACCGATTCGAATCTTAAACCACAGCGTTTGATGAACGGTTTCACCGAATTTTTTATATGTGCTAATATTATTGCCACAGGGCAAACGCATACTTTGTATTAATTTTGGCCAAATATCAGCTCAGAGCGAAAGTTATCACTCCATCCCGCTTGTTTAAGTTTGCCCCTCATACTATTTTTCTGAGGATGTAATCTCGCCAGGTTTAAAGCAAAACGTCTTATGATAGCTACATTCTCAGCACCATCCCCACAACGTATGCGACTATCATCTTCTTTAAAAGTCACATCTAATACCCAATGCACTTTGTTTTCAACTTCCCAATGACTACGGATTGCGTTACCAATTTTTTTCGCGTCCGGCACCAAAGAGCTAATGTAGTAAAGGGTTTCTTGCTGAACCTTTTTGTCTTTTAAATGACGTTCCCGCTCAACCTCGATGACACTTTGAATGTTAGGCCATTCCTGAGCTTCACTAAGCCATTCGTTCATACGAAGTTGACGGTATTTCCTTACTTCAACTCGTCCATGCCCGCTATCGACTTCCTCAAATTCTTCTATAAAATCAGGTGTTTCTCGCTTGACTTTATGAAAATAGGCTGCGATTTCTTCACGCAATTTCTTTTGATTCGATTTGACACACAAAACAAAGTCCGCTTGCTTTTCTACGATTTTTCTCACGACTTTTTTCTGTGTATTCATCGCATCCGCGCTAATCAAAGCCCCTTTGATATTCAAGTTGTCCAGCATGTCGATAACGGAAGCATTTTCGTTTTTCTTACCCGATGATTTCGCTTGGGCTATAACCAGACCCTGCGATTTACTCCAGGCGGTAATGCTATGGAGCGCGCCATACCGGTCGCCATCAAAGGAATGCCTTAATGTTTTACCATCAATCGCTATCTGCTCTTGTCCTTGTTCAACTCTCACCTCGTTAACCCAATTGATAAAAGCTTGATTAAAGGCTTCCGGTTCGATCGCTCTTACGATTCTGGCAATCGTATCATCAACTGGAATGTCATTTTTAAATGGTCGATATTGCCTTAACCATTCGAGCTTCTCATCCCCAAACTCTTTAATATCTTTCCATCCCTCGGCGCCTGATAATACGGCACTGACGCAGAGAAATAGTACATCCAACAGGTCATGTTTTACATTGATATGGCTTCGCGGGTCTTCAATTTGTGAAAAATGCTCGATTAATGTCATGTCGGTATCTCGTTATATTCGATACCGATCTGATCTTTATTTTCTCAATAAGTTCAATAAAGTATGATCTTGCCCTGATTATTGCCAATGTAATAGTAAAAATCTATTGAAAATATTTTTACTCCTTACAATTTATCTGTATAATCCCGCTTTGGCTGCATAGCCCTTCTAGAAATGGTGACTTTTAACATGCGTATCACTCAAGAAGCCCTTACATTTGATGATGTTCTTCTGATCCCTGCCCATTCTCAAGTTTTACCGAATGAGGTGAATTTAAAAACACGAATTACCCGTGGTATTGAATTGAATATTCCCCTGGTATCTGCTGCAATGGATACAGTAACTGAGGCTAATCTCGCTATTGCCTTGGCACAAGAAGGTGGGATTGGTTTTATTCATAAAAATATGGATATTGGCCGACAAGCAGCTGAAGTTGTTAAAGTAAAAAAGTTTGAAAGTGGGGTAGTAACTGACGCTATTACTGTCACTCCTGACACGAGTATTGCCGCTTTAAAAGAAATTACTTCTCGTCATGGAATATCAGGCTTACCGGTCGTTGATAATGGTGAGTTGGTTGGTATTGTCACTAGCCGAGATATTCGCTTTGAAACGCATTTGGATCGGCCGGTTTCAAGTGTGATGACAACTAAGGATAAACTTGTCACAGTCACAGAAGCTGCTACTCAGGAAGAAGTTCTTAAATTGATGCATCAACATCGAATTGAAAAAGTACTGATGGTTGACGATGATTTTCATTTAACAGGATTATATACCGTTAAAGATATTCAAAAGGCTGAAGATAAGCCTAATGCATGTAAAGACAGGCTTGGTCATTTACGTGTTGGTGCAGCAGTAGGCACTGGACCAGATACTAATGAAAGAGTGGCTGCTTTAGTTGATGCTGGGGTGGATATTATTTTAGTTGATACTTCTCACGGTCATTCACAAGGCGTATTAGATAAAGTTCGCTGGGTAAAAGAAACCTACCCAGCTATTGAGGTTATTGGTGGAAATATCGCGACGGCCCAAGGTGCTAAAGATTTAGTTGCGGCTGGTGCTGATGGGGTTAAAGTTGGAATAGGTCCTGGCTCTATTTGTACAACACGAATTGTAACCGGTGTCGGTGTTCCACAAATTTCGGCTGTGAATAATGTCGCTTTAGCCTTGGAAGGTACAGGCGTTCCGTTAATTGCTGATGGCGGTATTCGTTATTCTGGTGATATGTGTAAAGCGCTTGCCGCAGGGGCTTTTTCGGTAATGGTTGGTTCTATGCTGGCAGGTACTGAAGAAGCACCAGGTGAAGTTGAGTTATATCAAGGTCGTTCTTATAAATCATACCGTGGAATGGGATCTTTGGGCGCTATGCAACAAAAGCATGGCTCAGGCGATCGGTATTTTCAGTCTTCTAATGCTGCTGATAAGTTTGTGCCTGAAGGCATTGAAGGCCGAGTGCCCTATAAAGGAAGTCTTACAGCAATCGTACATCAAATGTTAGGTGGGTTGCGCTCTTCAATGGGGTTAACAGGATGTCCTGATATGAGTGCTTATCGTACCAAATCTGAATTTGTCAAAGTGACTGCGGCAGGTATGCGTGAAAGTCATGTTCATGATGTACAAATTACAAAAGAAGCGCCTAATTATCAGGTATCCAAATAGTTATTAATTGTTTGAGTAAAGAGATAAGCGGGAATTTCCTTCTATTTCATTAATAAGCCGCAAGTTAGTTAATTGCGGCTTTTAAGTTTTAAGACAAATAATTCAGTTGTCTTACTTTAGCAAAAAGGTAAAAAAATCATGTCTGTGGATATTCATGCACAAAAGATTCTAATCTTGGATTTTGGTTCTCAATATACTCAACTCATTGCACGACGAGTTAGAGAGTTAGGGGTTTATTGTGAACTTTACCCATTTGATCTGGAAGATGAGCGAATTAAAGAGTTTAATCCTGATGGCGTTATTTTATCCGGTGGGCCTGAAAGTGTAACAAGCGAAGACACTCCCAGAGCATCGAAAATAATATTCGAACTAGGTGTCCCTGTTTTGGGGGTTTGTTATGGTATGCAAACAATGGCTCAGCAGTTAGGTGGTCAAGTTGCTAGTTCGAATAAGCGAGAATTTGGATATGCCAAAGTACGTCATGCGATTAAATCTAAACTATTTGAGGGCATTGAAGATCATTCTGAAGGGGGTAAGGGAGTATTGGATGTCTGGATGAGTCACGGTGATAAAGTGGTCAAACTCCCTGAAGGTTTTGTTGCTATTGGTGAATCTGATAATGCGCCACTAGCGGCAATGGCAAATGAAGACAAACAGTTTTATGGCGTGCAATTTCATCCTGAAGTGACTCATACCCATCAAGGTGGTCGAATTTTAGAACGATTTGTTATGGGTATTTGTGGATGTGAAAAACTATGGACCGCCGATAGTATTATTGAAAATGCGATTCAAGAAATTAAACAACAAGTTGGAGATGATGAAGTCATTTTAGGTCTTTCAGGAGGAGTCGATTCTTCTGTTACGGCCATGTTATTACATCGTGCAATTGGTTCACAACTGACTTGCGTGTTTGTTGATAATGGTTTGTTACGTTTAAATGAAGGTCAGCAAGTGATGGATATGTTTCATGCGGACTTTGGATTAAATGTGATCAAAGTTGAAGCAGAAGACCGATTCTTAAATGCGCTCAAAGGTGAAGTTGATCCTGAAGCCAAACGAAAAATTATTGGTCGTGAGTTTATCGAAGTTTTTCAACAAGAAGCAAGCAAGTTGAGTAACGCTAAGTGGTTAGCGCAAGGCACTATTTATCCTGATGTTATTGAGTCTGCTGGTGCCAAAACGGGTAAAGCACATGTTATTAAATCACATCACAATGTTGGTGGGCTACCAGAAGATATGACTTTAAAACTGGTTGAGCCATTACGTGAGCTATTTAAAGATGAAGTGCGAAAAATAGGGCTAGAACTTGGTTTACCTTATGATATGTTATATCGGCATCCTTTTCCTGGGCCCGGATTAGGTGTTCGTATTTTAGCTGAAGTTAAAAAAGAGTATGCTGATTTGTTGCGTTTGGCTGATAATATTTTTATTCAAGAATTGTACAATCATGATTTGTACCATAAAACATCGCAGGCATTTGCCGTTTTTCTCCCGGTAAAATCAGTTGGTGTTATGGGAGATGCTCGTAAGTATGATTATGTTGTTGCTTTGAGAGCGGTTGAAACTATCGATTTTATGACTGCTCGCTGGGCTCACTTGCCTTATGAATTTTTAGAGTTGGTTTCTAACCGAATCATTAATGAGATTGATGGAATTTCTCGGGTCACTTACGATATTTCTTCTAAACCACCTGCAACCATTGAGTGGGAATAATAATTGTTGGTTTGGAGTACTCAGAAATAAATAAGAACTTTGTTAAAAAGCCAGTTGAAAATTTGCTGGCTTTTTATATTCTATAGTTTGAGTTTTCTTTTTCTAGCCCACTAATTTTTTGATAGCGACCAACCGAGTACTAACATCAACTTTGCACAACCCTCGATTAACACCACTGAACCTTCGTCCTAAATCAGCAGCCATTATAATCAATTTTGGATATTCGCTTACTTCTTCACTCACGCTATTCATCTCTACTATTATGCTATCTTCCGCTAATGTTTAATCTGAAAAGTGCAGGGTGAACAGTAAGGTATTCTAATTTAAGGCGTACTAAGACAAGCACTTTATTTATAAAAAATAATACGTTATATTAAATTGGAAAACGAAATTGACTCATTCATGTTTGAAGTTGACGATTTTTCCTACGGAGTTAAATCTTGTATTGGTATTTTGTGATAAAAGCAAAAGAAGGATTATCTATTCTGTTTTGGTAAAAATTTTTCACAAAAATTAATACCATAATCTGTTTGAGTGATGATATGAAAATAGCCACTATCAATACTAGCCAAATACTTAGGTTAAAATTATGCAATACTAGATCTGAGGTTGATATCTGTTAAAGATTTTTAGATGGGTCAATCTATGCGTATAATCACTGTCGACTTTTATCTGGCTACTAACATTAAAATGCCAAATGAGGTCAATTGGAGAGCCTGTTGCTCTATTATTATTTTTAACAATACCGCTACTTAAACTTGGGGCGGAATATAATATGAGTTTTTAAATAATTTAATGCAAGAAAAGTTGAACCACAAATACTGGATGAAGCAAGCGTTGTTGTTAGCAGAAAAAGCTGAAGCATGTGGTGAAGTGCCTGTAGGTGCGATTTTAGTTAAAGATAACAAAATAGTGGGAGAGGGCTATAACCAGCCAATTGTCAACCATGATCCAACTGCTCATGCTGAAGTTATTGCTCTGCGTGCGGCAGGGAGAAAAATAGGTAACTATCGGTTAGTTGATACAACACTCTATGTAACTTTAGAGCCTTGTGCTATGTGTGCGATGGCAATGGTTCACGCCAGGGTAAAAACATTGGTATTTGCGACTAGAGAACCCCGCACTGGTGCCGCTGGAAGTCTTTATCAACTACTACAACATGTTGGTCATAATCATCAAATTGATATAGTTGAAGGGGTAATGCAGGAAGACAGTGCTGAAATGTTAAAGCGCTTTTTTAAGCGTCGTAGGCACAGGTTAAAATAAATGGAAGATATTGTTGAGTTAGCAATAAAATTCGTTGTTCGAATTATTCTAGGTTTTTTCAGAGTTTTGTTATTTATAGGCTGGGATTTATTATTTGAGATAGTTGGTTGGAGTGTTGGTTGGTTTTTTTGCCGACTAGTGACCTTTGGATACTTTCCCAAAGAGAAACTGAGCGAATTAGATAAGGCACCTATAATAACCGCTTTAATTGTAGAGTTGATTGGTTTGATGGTTTTAGTTATTTCAATATTATTATTAGGTCAACTGATTTAGAGGTAAGAGTTTATTTTGAAATCTATAGCTGTAGTTTTAGGGACTTCGAGAATTAATGGAAATACACATACTTTAGCTAAGGTATGTTGTGAACAACTAGATGCTGACTTTTTTGATTTAGCTCAATTTAATATCAGTATGTTTGATTATCAACATAAAAACCAATCGGACGACTTTTTAAAGCTAATAAAAAAATTAGTTAACTATAAACAAATTATTTTTGCTAGCCCTGTTTATTGGTATTCTCCTAGTGCTAAGTTAAAAGTATTTTTAGATAGATTTTCTGATCTACTGACGATTGAAAAAGATCTTGGTAGACAACTTAGAGGTAAAAAGGTTTCAGTCATTGCGACAGGAGCAGATTCAAAAGAGCCTGATTGTTTTACAGAGATTTTTGTTCGTACTTCAGATTATTTAGGAATGAAATATTGTCAAATATTGTATTGCTGCTGCCCAAGCGATATCAATATTGAACAACACAAGAGTGGTATAGAAAAGTTTGTGACTAGTGTCGATTAGTCTTTTATTATTTAAGCGCTATTTGATTGGCGTAATATGAGCACCTTAATTATAACTTGAGCAACTTACTGTTGCTCAAGTCAAGAGGGCGGCTATTAAGTTGAAATTATTTTAATTCCTTAATTAAAAAAGTTAACTTATTGGCCTGTGCATTATAGTATTCATTAGCATCGATTGAGCCGCCATGACTACCGAATTTTTGTGTATGTAATAGTACAACTGAATGTTCATCATCATTATGACCTAGCTTATCCTGCAATTTGGCTGTGTATTTATAGCTGTGGGCGGGAACAACTCTATCGTCACCATCGCTTGTCATCACTAATATTGAAGGATAGTTTCGGTTTTTAATATTATGATAGGGCGAATAAGATTTTAAATAATTAAAATGCTTCTTGTTACTTGGATCGCCATATTCAGAAACCCACCATTTACCGCCAGTATGTTTGTGGTATCTAAGTGAATCTAAAACGCCAACTTCAGGAATTGCTGCTTTAAATAAACGGGGATATCGATTGATAGTTGCTGCGACTAATAATCCTCCATTGCTTCCACCGCCGATAGCCATATGATTTCTTGATGAAATCCCTTCTCTTTGTAATTTTCGAGCCGCTAGTGCCATTGCTCTGAATACGTTCTTTTTATTGAGCAAACTACCAAGTTTGTGCCAATCTTCTCCTTGTTCTAAACCACCTGGTAATGTGACTACAGCAATTGCTCCGTCACGATTAAGTAGTGGCATATTTCTAGTAGCCATACCATTGTTAGGTAAAATATTAACTCTAAAGCCACCATAACCATATAAGTAAAGTGGTGTTTTTCGGGTAACTTTAACGCCTTTTTTAGTGATTAACCAAATAACTGATTGATGACCAGAGGGTAAATGATAATAAATAGGTTTGGCATCAATATTTACATTATCAACCACAGTCTGAGCGTAGTCAGTTAATTCAAAAGCCATTTTTTCTTCATTATAAATTAATGTAACCCAAGGAATGCTATATGAACCAGCGTAACCATAAGCGCCGTACTGACTAGGATAAAAACCATAAATTCCAGAAAATGGTAATGTAACCGATTTGAATTTTTGTGTTTCAGGATTAAAGTGAACCACATCATGCGTGATATCTGGTTTTAGGTAGTGAATGAAAAATTGTCCATTCCAAATTGATAGACTATCAATTGCCCGAGCTTGGGCTGGAATAAAGACTTCGTCTATCATCGTTGTTAAGTCTAAACGAATAATTTCTCCATTTGATTCATTTTTATAAGAAGTAAAATATAAGCTCGAACCTTCAGAAACTACTGAATTGACATCTCCTTGATAACTCCAAAGTTTGTCACCTAATTCTTGATTTTCAATATCGAGAGCATAAAGCATGGTAACTTGGTTGCTGTCATCTTGAATCAGCAGATAATCCGATTTATCAAATGTGGCGATACTTGCATATTGAAATGGATTATTGGCTTCCCATATTAATTTGTCTTTTAAGTTGGTTGCTTCGCCGATCTTATGAGCAAATACTGCCGAAAGAGTGCCTCCATTTCTATGATCTCTATCTGTTGAGTATATGAGATAATCGCCATCAGGGCTCCAGGTTAAACTAACAAATTTGACAAACAATGTATCTGGTAGATAACTGTTTTGCGCAATATCGTGTATTTTCAAAGTTTTCAAATCACCACCATTATTTGATGAAAAAGAAACTTGATATTGTTCATTTGGAGAGCGGGACTCTAATACTGCTGGATGTCTGTAAACTCGTGGTAGTCGATCGTGCTTTTGTTTTAAATGCTGCTCATAATAAGTTTTCAGCTTCAATGTCTCTGCATCGAGCTTTTGGTTGATAGCTAATTGAGGCGATGTTAATTCGGATAATATCTGTTGTTTTAAATCCCCAGCTAAATATTGCTCTGTTTTGCTATTTTGGCTTCTTATCCACTGACTCAATTGATAGTCGTCTCCGTTTTCCATCCAACGGTATGGATCGGTAATATTATGACCAAATATCTTTTCTGTAACGTGAGCTTTAGGAGCTTCTGCACACACTGATAGTGTGAAAAGCGTTATTATTGAAGCCGCAATATAGTTATAAATTGTATTGTGGTTGATTTTCATTTATTCATCCTTTTAATTAAGTGTTACTTAGTTAAATTGATATTTTTAACACCGATATAAATATTGATATTCAAAAGCTTAACTTAAAGCCACAGGAGATCTTAACTTCTGTTTATGAACGTATGTTTAACTTAAAGGTGTTAATTATTTTGCTAAATGAGCATTTATTTCTAAATTTATCTCATTTTTCAAATGATTTTAGATGTAACGCCCATTCGTATTATCCCACCTAGCTGTCTCATATTATGAGATGCCGATTGTAGTGATTAATTAGTTAGTGTTTAAAAATGGCGCTTTGTTTATATTGTTTTGAGATTATATCGGCGAAAACTTATTTCAATATGTGAGTATGTTGTTTTTTCTGATTGAAAAATAAACAATGAAAAACAGCAACTTCTATCATGTACTACCAATGATCGGTAGGTATGATGCTTGTTGACTACATGATAGCTTTAAAGAGGGTGAGTTTAATTGAGTTATCCAATACGTATAGAAAAAGTGATTGAGTATATTGATTTGCATTTAGATGATGATTTATCACTAGATGTTTTGTGTCAGGTGGCATGTTTATCAAAATATCATTTCCATCGATTTTTTACCGTTAACTTAGGTATGTCAGTCTTTGTTTATATTCAACTATTCAGATTTAAAAAGGCAGCTTATGAACTGGTATTTCGTAAACAGCGTAAAGTCATTGATATAGCTATGTCATGTGGTTATCAAAGTCCTGAGGCTTTTTCTAGGGCGTTTAAACAGGTGATTGGACAGACTCCTTCTGATTTTAGAGCAAGTCCAAACTGGAAATTATGGCTGAATAAATATGAGAACTTAGAAATGATAAATAAACAAAAATATCAAAGTGAACAGATAATATTTGAAGTTGATATTGTTGAATTTAAGGCTATAAAAATTGCTGTTGCGGAGCATTTTGGAGATCCCAAATTAATTGGTCATACTATCGAAAAATTGATCAAGTGGCGAAAAATTAATAAGTTACCACCAAACATTAGTAGGACATTTAATTTAGTTTATGATGATCCCGAAACGGTTCAACCTGAAAACTATCGATTTGATGTGGGAGCATCGATTCAATCTAATGTCGATAAGAATGATTTGGGAATTGTTACTAAAATAATACCTAATGGTTTGTGTGCTAAGCTGAGAGTCAGTGGAGGCGATGCTGCTATTGCTCAGCATGTGCGTTACTTGTACTCCGATTGGTTTGAAAATAGTCAATATGAATTAAGAGATTTTCCTTTGTTTTTTGAAAGAATCACTTTATTTCCTGATGTACCTGAACGTGAAATGATCACAGATATCTATTTGCCTATCAGATAAAATCAATTATCGTAAAAAATAAAGGGCCCTTTTTAAGCCCCTTTATGAAACTAACAACAATATTAAAATTTTTCTGCCCGTAAAAAAGTATTCGTATTGAGAGATGAAGAGTCACTATTTTGTTTTTTATCTATTGTTGACTCACTTGCTCTCGTGCTGCCATAGTTCGTGTAGTAGCCTGCACAATATCTATGACCATTTTTAATTAAGTAAAAGTAATTACAGTTGGTATCATAGCTATTTCTACCCGTATGAATTTTATAACCAGATAAGGCAATGTTATTCAGATGGTAGTATCCACCGTTATGAAAATCAATCGATGATTGCGGCCAACTACCGCTGCCTGACGTTGTGTGAGTACCACTAACGTACCATCGTTGGTTTCTTTTGAAAGGGAACTGTAAAAAATTAGTGGCTGGTACTAGCTGGGTTGTTGCTGGTGCTGCTTGTTTTTTACTGTTAGCTTCTTCAGGAAATAAATTAAAGAAAACTGAATTAAATTGAGTAATTTGTTCTTTTGAGCCTGGTTGTAATTCGGTTGTTGGGAAACCATATGAAAATATTGACTGAATTGCTTTTCTTGTATGGGCATCGGTTGTAAATTTTTGGTTCTTACCTGTTTCAGCATAAGAGTGGCCTTTATAGTAGGCTTTTGATAAGCGATCGAAAATATCACGTAATTGTTCTATGAACCCGTATTGTTGTGACATGACACCAAAAGGTAGTGCTAAAACCTGATTGTTGCTCTATTAGTGCGATAAATATTCTGGAACTAATTGTTGATTCACCCGAAAAATGAGAAATTGCCTCGGCATAAGGAAGCAGGTGAGGGACTTTTTTTGAAAGATATTCTTCAATGTTAAAGCCAAATACTTCATCATAATCATAAATAATATTTAACTTGGTTAGTTCTTTTTTGCCTGCGCTAGTTAATTATTACTTGCTAATAGTTTCTGTCAATAGTGTCGCTGTTAACAAGGCTATTTGAATGCTTTGTTTAGATTTTGTTAAATGTTTTTTATCTTTGATATTCTTATTTTTTGGTGTTGTCAAACATTTGTTATGTATCTCGATTAAACCTGAAAATTTTTTGGTGTTGTCGCCTGAAGAGGTGAATAATAGTGAGTGGTTCAGAAAAAAATGAAATAAGAAAAAGGTATTAAGAATGCTTTATGTTATTTTTGAATCAGGTATTATTTTGATTGTAAGCTGTTAACAAAAATAAAAATACTATTATGTTTTGTTAAGGATTTTTATAACTGCTTATATGGGTTGGTGAAGAGAAAATATATTCAGGTAAAGCTTTCACTTTACCTGATGAGTTAATTAAATGTTTTTTCTTTATTCATGAGTGATTGCATTAGTTGTTGCCTGAGGTACATTTAAATAGCTATTGGTGCTTCCTGAATTATAAATTCGTGTTCTTGCGCAGTATTTACGACCATTTTTTTGTAACCAGAAATAGTTACAATTTGTATCATAACTTTGTCTACCTGTACGCACTTTATAACCAGAAATACTCACATTGTTCAGATGATAGTATTGTCCATTGAGTTTTAGTGACCAGTGCAAATGTGGACCTGTCGAGTGGCCTCCATTGCACAATGCTTGGCTTTTTCTACTAGCATAGTTAGCTAATCTTGTATTTTTTGAAACGTAAGAACCGTTTCTTACACGTATACCAGATAAATGGTAGTAGCGAGTTGACCAACCACCACTATGAAATACTTCCATACTACAGCTAGAATAAACTCTTACGCGGCCTGATGCAGAAGCAGTTACCCAGATGTTGGTTAAGTTATCTCCCCAGCGGCCACCATTATTGAAGTCTAAAGATGATTGTGGATAAGTGCCGCTACCGTTGCTTGTATGACTGCCACCATTTCTCCAACGTTGTCCCCTAGGAAAAGGTAGTTGTAGTAAACGTGTAGATGGAACCATCATTGATGTTAAGGATGCTTTGAGTTGTTTCGGTGCATTTTTTGCTTCTGGAAACATTTTGAAAAAAACATCACTGAAAGATTGAATTTGTTCGTCTGAACCTGGTTGTAATTCAGTCGTTTCAATACCATATGAAAAAATCATTTGTACTGCTCGTCTTGCATCACTATCGCTAGTGAATTTTTGATTTTTTCCTGTTTCTTCAAAAGAGTGACCTTGATAATACGCTTGCGAAATCCTATCGGAAATATCTCTTAACTGTTCATTAAAGCCATGTTTTTGTGACATTACACCAAATGGCATTGCTAATGCTGACTCATCTGCATCTTTAGTGGAAAGCAAGTTGGTCTGATGCTCCATTAATGCTAAAAAAACTTTTGGGTTAATGGTTGATTCACCAGAAAAGTGTGCGATTGATTCGGCATAAGGTAACAAGTGAGGAGCGTTTTCATGTAAATAGTTCTCTATGTCAAAACCAAAAACTTCATCGTATTGATAGATGATATTTGATTTTGTTAGTTGCTGATTTGTACTGCTGGTTAAAGAATTTTCTTCAGCAAAAATTTGGGTGCTTGTTAATAATGTCGTACTTATTAAGAGTGCTGCGCCAATAAGAGTATGATTTTTCTTTATGTTGGTTTTCATTTTTTTTCCTTTGTTAATATTGTTGTTTTACAGGTAATACTTAAACCTAATTGGTCCTCGGTTGCATCTGAGGTGGGTTGAGGTTAGCACTGCGATAAATTTTGTACAGTAAATATTTACTAAAAATAACTCGATAATTTAAAAAAATAGTGAGGTGAGATTGATTTTTTTATATGCTTTTTCTGTACTTGTTTTCCTATTCACCTGATGAATGGCATGTGTTGTTTGTTGCATGCGCTTGGTCTTTTTTTACTTTGTTTTTTTTGGAAATAAATATTAGGAAATTAAATCGATAATAATTGTTCTAGTCAGTTGTGCTGTATTTAAAAGTGAGTTGTTTGAAATTTTGAAAAAATAAATTTTTTGTATTAATTCGAATCAATATTGCTAATGTAAATTGGCTTAATCTCTCATTACTCTTTTATAGGCAGCTTTGGAGTATCATACCCAAAAAATTACATTGGTTACTATTTTACAAAGTTATGTTAGAGATGAGTTTGGTTATTGTTGCCTGTGCAATATATAATATTTTATGATGAGTTAATTTCAGTTAAAAAATCGCTAGAAGCTGCAATAAATAACGGGGATTAGTTTATCTGTATTTTGGTTTATTGGTATTTTAGTTTATAGCGATAAAACATCAGTAGACGCTATCGAATAAAACGTAATGTGATTATTTGATATCAATCAGGTTTTATTCGATAGTATAAAATATTAGCTTATTTACATAAACAAGTGTATTTTAAATTAAGTGCTCTACCAATTTGTTCAAGTATTTCTTCTCTTGAATTTAATGTATCCTGATAGGTGCCATTGATATGGTGGCATTCAGCATTTTTTGCTTTGATATTGGTATGTTTGGAGTTGATCGTAGTATTGGTTTTCATAATATTTTCCTCGAACAGCTTAAAAAACGAGACTAATACCTTGTCTATGGTGTAATAGTTGTCGGTTATTAATTAACCTATACTAAGTCTAGTCTAATTATCATGAATGATCCTGTATTTAGGTCAATTATTTTTACTTGTCGTATACTTTTTTATTAACGCTTTGTTTTTTAAGTCTTTTGGTGAGAAGTTGATGGTCTTTGTTGGACGTTTTATAGATAAAGCGAATACCATTTATAGAGGGCGTCGCTTTTTTAGGGAGGCTACCAGCTTTTATTCAATTTGAGTTTGTTTTGTTTTGTGAATTCTTCAAAGTTAATAGATTCTTTTAGTGATTTTGCTTTATGTGTTTGGCTGCTAATATAAGTTGCCCAACCATTTCTACCATTTTGTTTGACTAAATAAAGTGCTTTATCAGCAATATCGACAACTTCTTCCCAAGATAAATCTACTTGGTTGCTATCTTCAAAAAAAGGTAGTAAGGCAAAGCCTATGGAACAAGTAATCTTTTTATGTGCTTTTAGTTCATTATCGAAGTTGGTGGCTTCAATTTTTTTGCATAGTCTGCGTGCAATATGATCCGAATTCTCTCTTTCAACAGCCCTGGCAACAATTAAAAACTCTTCTCCCCCCCAGCGAACAATATAATCGTCTTCTCTTAATTCTGTTAATAATACCTCTGAAAGTTTGGTAATAACTTTATCCCCAATGCTATGACCAAATGTATCATTAATCATTTTAAAATGATCAATATCAATCATCATTAACACTATGGTTGAATCAGCATTGGCTGGAGAAGCTTTTAAACGATTAAAGTAGGCAATATCTTTTGATATTTGTTCGTGTAAGTAACGCCTGTTTTTAAGCCCTGTTAAAGGATCTGTATAGCTAATATTGGTTAGTTTTTTATTAGCAATGCTTAATTCTTGCGTCCTTTTTTTGACTTCTGCTTCTAAAATTAGTTGTTGGTTTTTGAAAAATAAGACCCGTTTTTTATACCACAGTTTAAGCAAGTAGATCACAGAAACAATAATAGTTAATATAAACCACCAGGTTTCATAAAAGTAGGGAAGTATTTGAAAGCTTAGTGTCGTTGGATATTTTTGCCAAATATTAGAATTGTTTGATGCTTTTATTTTAAACTGATAGTTTCCTGCTGGCAGGTTGGTGTAAGATACTTGTCGTTTGCTGACATCTTCAAGTTTCTTCCATTGTTCATCATAACCACTGAGTTGATATTGTATAAAAATGCCTTGAGGATCTTGAAATGTTGGAGCGGTAAATTCAAAGACAATATCTCTAGCATTGTTATTTAAAACTCGTTTTTCTTTTGAGTTAATGACGGTATGCCATTTGTTAGAATGTTTGATTCGTTCAATGATTGAAAAAGGAGCAATTAAGTTTGTGCTGATATGATTGGTGTCTAACATAATCAGCCCTGTTCTTGATGGTAGTATTAGGGCATTGTTATTGAGGATTCCCTTAGCGGTACCTGCACCTGTACAGCAATCTGATTTTTCAGCGCCTGATGATTGAGGCGTGTCACTTAAAATATATTGAGTACCAAGGTTGTCGATTTTATGGTTAATTAAAAGACGAATGTTGTTATAGGGAAACCGATACATACCATTATATGAGCTGATCCAAACAATATCATTAGCGTCTTTTACAATAAAGAAGCCTCCAGGTGTTGGAAGCCCACTATTTTTTTTATTAAATAAATGCCATTGAGAATTCTTGTTATAGAGTAGTCCGCTAGATGCTGTGCCAACGATTAGAGAGTTATCATCTGTATTTTGATAGATAAAAGTAATATCTATATTTTCTTCTGATTGTTGAGGGTAAACTTTTTCAATTACACCTGAGCTGAATTGATAAATACCTTTTGTTGTACCAAGTAATAAGTTGTTTTGAGAAGATTTGATGATATGTCTGATAGATAAGTTATCACCATTAGTTGCCAAGTTATATTGTTTGAATTGGTTGTTGGTTAAATGAAAAAGGCCATTGTTTGTTCCGAAGTAATAGCCTGTATTATCATCAGAAATAATACTTCTAATATGACTATGCATTATTGCTTCTTGTTTTGATGGCATAGTAATTTTTTTGTTTTTATAAAAAGCGATACCCGTGCGTGTGCCTATGACTAACTGAGAAGGATCTTCAAATAAAGTATACACAACTGGATGAGGAAGCTTTTCACTTGAGACTTCAAGTGAAAAGCTTTCATTTTCAAACTTATTTAGTCCACTATTGGTTCCTATCCATAAACTATTATCATCCCTTGGAAACACAGACCAAACAAGAGGATCGGTTAAACCCGATTCAATACTATAATTATAGGTTGAACCTTGTCTGAGCCTGGCAATGCCGTGAACGTAGCTTCCAAGCCATAAATTACCTTCCTTGTCTTCAAGCATTGAACGAATAACTTTAAATGCTTTAGGGTTATTATTATCAATGTATTCATATACATTTGAGTTGATTAAGTGAAACAGTCCTAAATTTGTTCCAATCCATAATTCTTGTCTTGAATCTACCATCATTGATTCAATGGGAACATTGGACAATACAGGGTGTTGTGTATGTTTAACTAACTTGCCATTAATCAACTGATAAATGCCATCAGTAGTACCCAATAAAATTTTGTTTTGGTATTGAGTAATATGTTCAACTTTAACCGATTGACTTTCTTTACCTAAAGAGTAGATTTTTTCGGTACCATTCCTTATTTCTGTAATGAAACCTAAGTGGCCTAACCAAATACTTTGCTCGTCAGCAAATAAACCAAATGTGGCTATTTGCTTATGCTTTTTTAAAACAAGCTCTTGGTATGTTAAGTTTTTATTATTTACTGTGAAAATGCCATGATTACTACTGACCAAAATACGTTTATCAGCCAGTTCAATCATATTATTGATTTTAAACTTTGAGTTGTTGAGCTTTTTATAATTGTTAGGTTTTTTAACTTGTTGAAAAGTTAAGTTTTTTTGTCTAACTGATAGACCATTAGTGGTTGCAACCCATAAATGGCCAGAGCTGTCACTTAGTATTTTATTGATGTAGCCATTGATTTCTGGATATTCTTCTGGAGTAAAATGAGTAAACTTAACACCATCAAAACGAGAAAGTCCGACTTGAGAGCCTACCCAGATATAACCTTGTGAGTCTTGTGCTATTGATGCAGCAACAACTTGAAGAAGCCCATCTTCAACAGACCAGCGGTCTTGCCAATATTGGTGATAGCGTTTGACTTCAGGAAGGCTGACACCATGTGTTTTCACACAATAGGAGAGAAGCAGTAGTATTATGAAGTATGTTGTGAGTTGTATTTTTTTCAATATTATTCTTTTCTTCTATTTAGAGGCTGATGAAAGAGTAATAAGCCCTGGGTAAATATAGGAAATAAAATGGTAAATATAAAGTAGATAAAAGAATTAATCTTTTTTTGAATATGTTTTATTCGGTTACGAAGTTTTATAGGATTTTTATTTTAAGTTATGAAGAAAAATGATTTGTATATCATGCTTCTTAGTTCTTTTAATATTTATTGCTGAATAAAAGACTTAGTTTATCCTCGTATTAAAAATAATAAATGCTTATTGAGATTTTTTATCTCTATGATTGTTGTTTTGGATTTTTTTTATTCCAAATAATACTAAAAGTAAACCAACCAATTGAAGCCAAGAAAATAGTTCGCCAAGAAAGAACCAACCTAAGATAATTGTGATCACAGGGCCTAAGGTGCCTATATTGGCTGTGGTGCTTGCACCTAATTGACTAATTGCGCTTGAGGTTAACCAACCAGGGAGTAAAGTGCATAGGAGTGATATCATACTGATAAAGAACCAGCTTTGATTCGATATTTTATTGAGCTGTATCGGATCTTGGCTGATAAAAAAATGTATCAAAGTAAATAAAGTTGCAGCCATGCCAGCTAACCCTGTGAATCTGGCTGGTCCTAATAACCGAATTAATTGACCCGCACCTAAATAATATAGAGCAAAAGACAAGCCACTTAAAAGTACCCATCCTACGCCTAATGCGGCATTTAAAGTGGATTGGTATTGAATATCATGTCCTAAAGCCGCTATTAGACCCAAATAACAAAACATAACTCCTAACCAAGTTTTATTTGATGGTTTGCGTTTAAAATAAATTGCCTCTATAAGTAATACCATTGCAGGGTAGGTAAATAGAACCAAGCGCTCTAAACCTGCCGATATATATTGCAATCCGATGAAGTCGGTTAAGCTGGCAAAATAATAACCACAAAAACCTACCCACAAAATTAATAAAAGTGATTTTTTATCAACGTCCTGTAAAAAAGTAGTTAATCTTATTTGAGAGTTGTATTTTGGTAAACAAGCTAACCAGATAAAAAAAGGCAGCGCTATTACTAAGCGAAGCGTTAATAACTCTATTGGAGTGATTGGGGCGTCTAAATATATTAATTTGACAAAAATCGCTTTTGATGAAGCCGTTATTGCTGCAAACGTAGCTAATAAATAACCGTTAGTTAATAACTGTTTATAAGAGAATTTACTCAATATTGAATTACTGGTTTCGCTTTTTACGAATGTTCTTGCTTTCATAAATAATATCTTATCGACAAATGTTGAGCTTTTAAGCTATTCTATCGCTTAATTATCTGTTCTGCTTTTTCTTATTTATCAATAGGCCTTCGCTAATGACGAAACCACTAAGGTTTGAACTCTTTGATTTGCGGCTTTATGTTGCAATTGTTGAGGCTGGTAGTTTAAGCAAAGCGGCTGCTAGTTTGCCGTTGGCTTTGTCTGCTGCAAGTGCGAGATTAAAAATGCTTGAACAGCGTTTAAATATGCTATTACTAAAGCGTAGTTCACAAGGCGTTAAAATGACTAATGCCGGACATTTATTTTATGAACATGCACAACGGTTGTTACAGGCAGCCCAAGAGGCGCAACAAGGTATGGAAGCTTTGTCAGGAAAAGGCCGAATTAAGCTGAAATTATTTTCCAATACAACAGGTTTGAGCACTGATTTATCAAATCATTTAGCTGGTTTTTTAGTTGAAAATGACAGTATAGATTTATTAATCGAACAAAGAGCAAGTAAAGATGTTGTAAAGTCAATTGCATCTGGCGAAGCTGATATTGGAATTGTTGATGGACACTATAATCGTGGTGATTTACTTTATCTTTTATATCAAAGAAATCGTTTAGTTGTTATTGCTAATAAAGAGCACTCATTGGCACAACAAACGAGTTGTCGATTTACCGATTGGTTAAAAGAGTCTTTGGTTGGTTATGAGCCTGAAAGCTCATTGCAGCAATTTCTTGAAAGAATGGCATTGTTTGAGCGGTTGCCACCCAAGTTTAAGGTTAACGCACCAAGTTTTGGTGCAGTTGCACAGATGGTTGCTAGCCGAGTTGGCATTGCGGTTATGCCTGAACCGGCTGCTCGACGTTATGCTGCGGCATTACCTTTAACAATTATCGATTTAGCAGAGCCCTGGTCTACTCGGGAATTGCATATTTGTGTACGTCCGCAGCTTGATACAACATTACCAACATTAAAGCTAGCGCGATATTTATCGGGCATCGAGTAGGATACAGATTAAATGCTTGGTATTAGTGATTATTTTTCCAGTTTGCTCGTTATCTTGTTTGCAAATCTTCTGTAGCGTTATAAACTCTAAAACCAGAAATCTTTATTTAAAAATCATTAAGAGAAGTTTGCTTTCGATGGAAGAATTAACAAAAAATACTGCCTATGGCACTTTAGATGCATCCTTTCAGGCTGCCGGTGGGGAAGAGGGAATAAGAAAGTTAGTTGATGACTTTTATGACTTTATGGAAAATATATCCCCAGCTAAAAAAATTTTAGAGATGCATCCCTCTGATTTAAATATTTCGAGAGACAAACTATTTCGGTTTTTATGTGGTTGGTTAGGAGGACCCAGGTTATATCGTGAAACTTATGGACCAATTAGTATTCCCGCCGCACATGCTCATTTGGATATTGGTACTGCTGAAAGAGATGCATGGTTGTTATGTATGAAAAAAGCAATTGAGTTACAACCCTATGATGAAGAGTTTAAAAGTTACCTATATCGTCAACTTTGTATTCCTGCTGAACGAGTTAGAAATTCTGACTAAATCTCAAGAGTGTATTTTATGAAGTATTGTAAATATCACCCTAAACAGTTAGCGGCTTGGTCTTGTGCTTGTTGTAAAGTTGATTTTTGTGCTAGTTGTGTGCCGGAAGATAAACAAAACTATTTGCCCAAATGTACTTTATGTCGTCGCAGTCTAGCTAGTTTAAGTGTTGCTGAGCGGATCCCTCCATTTTGGCAAAAGTTGACTTTTTTACTTGGAGTACCGTTGAATGCTAGTTCGCTTTTATTCATTTGTTTATTTGCATTTCTATTGGCATTAATACCGCCGGGATTATTGGGTTTATGTTTATCTATTTTACTCATGTTACCTGTTATAGAGTTTTTATTTGAAAGTATGGAAAAAATTGCTTGTGGTGAAAAATTAAATAGTGAAATAAAAAAATATTTAATGTTAGAAAATAAAAGTGTCTTTCTTAAATTAGCTTTTATTTACGCCGTGTTAGTGGCTGCTTTAAGTGAACTGTATTTGATTAGCCCAACGGTTGGTATTTTTTTATCTTGCTTTTTTATTTTAGGTATTCCTGCATCAATGATTATTCTAATGATGGAAAAGTCAATGTTTTCAATGATTAATCCGATAAAAATAGGATTTATCATTAAACTGTTTGGAAGTGCTTATTTTGTCCTTTATCTTATTATGACAGCTATCGCTATCATGGTTGTTAAGCTTAATGCTTTTCAGTTAGAGTCGGGCAGCTTATTGATTGAAACGCTGTTTTATTCAATTATATTGTACTTTAGTATGATCGTTTTTGTCATGGCTGGTTATCTGGTTTATCAGTATCATTTTGAATTAAATTTTACTATCAATAAACAAACTATTTATCAAGTTGATGAAAGTATTGTAAAGGATGATATGGCAGAGGTAAGCATTTTTATTCAAGAGGGGCGTTATGAAGAAGCACAAAAATTATTATTAGACAAAATTAGCGAAAATCCTAGAAACTACCGGGCTAATGAAAAGCTTATTTTACTTTATGCGATACAAGGAAAGAATGATTTTTTAATTAAAATAGCCAACCGATATTTTATTGAAATGATTGAAGCAGGTAAAAATAAACAGGCTGTTGATTTTTT
The DNA here is from genome assembly GCF_052495765.1 of Aliikangiella litoralis. The sequence continues at coordinate 2,337,828 of NZ_CP199292.1, forward strand.
TCAAAAATTACATGATCGATCAATAGATTTTATACCCGAAGAAATCACGGTGGTAATTGGAGTGGTGAGTGAAATGAAAAACAAGCACCAGTTCAATATTGCACTTAATTTAATTGAAGAGTTTGAAAAAAAATATCCAATGCCTAAAGGCTGGGAGAGCTTATCAATACTAAAAGCTCAGCTGTTGGCTGAGTTCGCTAATCGTAGTACCGAAGCAATTAAGGTGCTTGAGCATGTTTTAAAGCGCAGTATTGAACAAGATGCAATGAGTCAAGCAGAAAGTTATTTATTAATTATAAAAGCTTATTGATATATCAAAGTTGTTGAATAGTTTATATATTTGTTTTTTGCCGACGATTGGTTAAGGATTTTCAAGCGTATTTTCAACATATTTTAAGCGAGCTAATGCATTTCTGGCTGAAACGGTTTCAGTATAAAAAGTCACTAAATATTTGAGTTCTTTTCTTGCTTGAATAAACTTTTTTTTATTAATCAGCGATTCACAATAAAAAAATAAAGCTTGTGCTGTATCTTGATCTTCTGGGTAATCTTTTTTTATTTGTTCTAAAAATATTTCGGCATCTTCTAATAAATGAGATTGACTCAGGTGATTTAAAAGGTTGAATTGTTGTTGTTTTGAAAAAACAAGTTTTTCATTAGTCAATTGAGTGAATTCAACATAAGTTTTAATAAACAACTGATGAAAATCAGAAGTGTTTGATTGTATCGAAAATATATGCGAGCAGATTTTTTGATACCCAGGATGATTCGGGCGTTTAACTTCAATTGGGTAAATTCGTTGGATTAAATCCAGATCGGTTGGATGTTCTTCCAATAGTTTATAAAGCAGATTTAAGGCTTTATCTAGTTCTAATTCTCTTAACCAGTATAAAGCCTTATCTAAAGTTTCAGTATAATCCATTAAAGTAGGCTGTTTTTTTAACTACCAATTTTACCATCAACAATCGGTTGGAAGGCTACCAGACTATCTCTTAAAGTGACGTTACCTAAACCGTGATTAGGAAAAAAGTTAGCCTGATCAAATTGATTTTGCTCACCATGAAGTGCCATGTAATTCAAAATAACAGTTTCTACTAATAGATTGGGATTATTGGCTGCAGGTGAAGAGGCGGTTTCTGTTGAAGCATCTGAGCGCATATAACCGATTTGTTGGTGAATTGCCTGTTCTTCTGGAGTACCACCAATTAGGTTAGGCCTTTCGTTTGGATTATAAACCATAAAGAAAGAAGCTGCGGTAGAGGAGTTATCGCCTGTCCAAACACCTTTGCCTCGGCCATCAATAGAACTGTCAATCATACCATTACTTGAAACTGAGCCATCACTAAAGACATATATCATCAATGGAACACCAACTTTTGCTGCATATTCTAAGCAAGCACCCATGCACCGACCCGCACGTAAATCTCTGACTTCTCCGGCTGAACGATTACCTGTATGGTAGTCGAAACCTCCCATAGTTACAGTTCCAGCACCAGCAAAACCATTGATTACTAACTTCATAATGGCTGCGGTTTTTCTAAACTCTCCATCAGAATCGAATTCTTCTTGAGTAAAAATACCGGTTGGTCCAACTATGTCTGTATCTAAAGCTGGATCAAGGGTTGAAGGATCACCAAAGCGATCGGCTATGTCAGCGCTTTTAACGTACCCACATCTGACCATTTCTTTAATGACGTCGTCAGAGGTGACTTTAGTACTGACATTATCAATTTTTTTATCTGAAATTCGATAGATCGATTCCATTACCGATACTGCATCTTCTTGGCTCAGTAAGCCAACTAAATCACCGACATCAACTAACCCTGTTACATCGCTAGGACGATCGACTTTTGTAGGGCGCACGGCTAAATCTATCATTGAAGCGGGTGACATTGAGTTACCCCCTGAATCACTATTACGTGAACCAATTAATGTCAATAATGAACCGTCAGCACCAACTTTATTAATACCATACATTGGATTGTGTGGATTATTACCTGTGTCGTTATCAGAGCGGGCAGGAATTACTGCGCCATTAGTATTAGCCGCTGTTGCTGCCGAGGTTTTTTCTTGGATGCCTCGTAGAAAGGCACTGTCTGTATGAAAAGATAAGCCATAGTCGGAATTAATAAAATCAGAGGCCCCTGTTTGTTGGTTAACCACCGATGGAATCATATCACCAGGAAGCCCCAGTTTGCTGTAACCGGCAGAAGTTAAAAAGTCTAGTTGGCCACCTTGCTTGCCGACTAAAACATTAGAACCAGCAATATTGGCTCCACCAGCTAAATCAAAACAAATAAATGGAATTTTTCCTGCACCTTGAACCGCAATACCACAAGCGGACTTTAAAGCTTCAATATCAGAAGAAAGAGCTGCTTGTGCTTTTCTTGGATTAGCAAACAAACCAAAAATTGAAGGGGCAGTTACACTTGCTGCACCTGCCATAAAACCTTGAGAAATAAAATCTCTTCTGGTCACAGGACGTTTGTGTGAACCGTGTAATAATGGCGCATTTAATAGTTGTTCTTTAGTATATTTTTTCTTCATCGTATTATGCTCCAATTATTGAACTAGCAGGGCTGCATTGCCCAATGCGGCTGCACAAACTGCTTTAACAACAATTTCAGTTCTGCCTGAAGAGCAACCTGCTCCACAAGACGTTAATTTTGTTGTTAAATTTCCTAGCTCTGTTTTAACATCTGCAACTGCTGGCTGAGTGGATAAAGAGCTTCCCATAATATTGGTAATCAAAGGGTCATAGATTTGATCGCGCTTTGTCTGGTTATCAAATGCAGTGTTTGCTGGAGCGCTGAAGTTGAAACCATTAAAATAAGCAGCACGAGCAGTGGTATCTTCGACTAGTGCATTACAGTACTCAATAGCAAGTTGAGTGACTCCCATTTGCTGCGACGATGAAAAAGTGTCTATGTCGGTTAGCGTTGGCAATTGTTGCTTAACAACTTCGAAGGTATTAGCAACATCTGTATGAGCCATACTAATTCCGGTTGCTTTAGACATAGATGCATGTATTTCATAGAAATCACGAACGCCAATATCGGGTCTGGCTGGCAAATCGACCGGTACTGCTGGGGTAGGTGGAGGTGGTTCAACAAAGGCATTTTCCTGTGTACCAATCTTTTCAAAAGTTAAGAAAAACTCGTCTGATTGTGCCCCTTTCTCAAGAGCTATTACGGTTCCTAAGCTAGATAACTGTTGCCCTGTGCCTGGGCTGTATGCTGAGCTGGTTAGCTTTGATTGTAAGTTCTTATAAGCTTGTCCGTTTTTAACTTCTTTTCCATTAACGGCTATTCGAATTTTTTCAATATCGATATTATCTGGAATAGTTTCATTGTTCAGATTAATAAAGTAAGGCTTATCAAATAGGTAAGCATAGCTATCCCATTGACTCACTTCATAAACAATGTAAGAGTCTGGTAGGTCAATTAAGTGTGAGATGCTAAATAACATAAAGAATTTTTCACCAACGCCCACATCAAAGTTTTGTACGATTTGCTCTTGTGTTAGTGCTCGATTATGAATGGCTACCATCCTTAAAGTACCTTGCCACAACCGATCATTTGAAGCTTCATTCCCCATCACTAAAGCAAAAGTATCATCCCAGTCATTGAGAGTGCCACCTGTATCAACTTGCTCAGAAGCTGCCAATTGACCGTTAACAAATATTTTACGGCCTTCAATGGGGGAGAAGGTGACAACAACATGTTGCAATGCTGCTTGTAGAGTTTCGTCTGCGTCGGGAGTGGATAGCGCCGGTTCTCCGTTAGCATCTGTTTCGCTAGTACGGTTCAAAAAGTTATAATTATAGAGGGTTTGGCCTAAAGTAAAGTTACGTGCGGTAGTTCCAGCAGAATAGCTGATAATACCTGCGGGACCTTCTTGGGTAACATTGGCTGGTGCTGCCCAAGCTTCAATTGAATATTCCCCGGTTGATTTGATTAGATCGTGTAACTTCTTACTGCTGGCTGTTGACCCTTGGGCCTTTCCTTCAACGATTTGGATACCCCAGCCACCAACCCAATTAAACTGGCCGCTCAATTGCAAGTTAATTGCTGGTTCAACACCACTGGTATCAAATGCAGTATTACCTGAACCTGTTTTAAAGTTCCAAAGCGCGATGACATTGGTTTCATGTCTGCCTCCACCACTAGCAACTATACCGTCAGTTAAAAATAAAGACTTACTAATGAGCAAATTAGGATCGACTTGAGTCGGTGTAATTTGGTTGGCAAAATTTCGAATGGCATTTTCCATTTCTGCTGAGTTAGCTGAGCAATCTGTCCAGCAGTTATGAAATTCATTACGTAATCGAATAACAAATCGAGAGTTTTCAGGGGTGTCTAGGTTAATCCTTGCTTTTGCCGCTGCATAGGCGCTATCTACATCACTGTTAGCGAAAAATGGTGAAATAGGATTGGCTGAGTTTTCGTTATGGCAGCCTGCGCAATAAGTGGTTAAAACAGGGTGAATCGTTGAGCCAAATAAATCTGAAGTTTCAGGGAAAGTTTTACTATTTCCTGGGTCTCTTAGTGTCGGAGCAACTAACTCTATAGTATTGCCTCCTGTTGCAGAGTTTCCTGCCCAAGCCGTTAGATAACTTGTGATTGTATCTGCGCAAGCTGAGTCGCTAGATAACCAACAGTTATGTCCTCCAGCAACTTTGGTAACCATTCTGGAGTCAGCAGGGCGACTCAGATCTACAATCGTATTTGCCGCTGCATAGGCAACGTTAATATCTTCTAGATTGACAAACTCCGGCGCTTGTCCATTCCCGTGACATTCTCCACAACGATTGGTAGCAGATAAGTTATCCCATACATTGAGTTTAAAAGCTTGTACGTCGTCAGTAGCAGGAGCTGGGCCACTATAAGTTGAGTTTGTTGTTGTTGGTGGAACTGGATTATCTTCTATATCTGCACCGCCGCCTGAACAGGCTGAAATAACAAGTGCACAAAGAGCACTAGCTAAAAAACGATTAAATGGTCGGAATGTTATCAGTCGAGAACATTTATTTATTGTCTGATTCATTATTATTCTCCCATACAATAAACAGCTGATTCTGCAAAAGTGCGTTTCAACTGGTATCCATTAGCAATTAAAGAAGCAACCATTGTATCTACTTGTGTTCTGTCAGCTGCATCAACAGGATTTCTCAGGCACACATTAGAAAAGACCTTTTTTACTTGGCATCGGGCAAATTTAGCGCTATGGGCTAGTTCTTGTCCCATTGATTTAGCGCCGCTACCGGAACCTGGTAGAGCTTGATCCCAACCAATTAGCTGATTAGGGCCTTTGCGCCAATAGTTAACCCAATTGTCATCTGGAGTAACGAAACCTGAGGGAAAGTTAAGGTTATTATTAAAATACTTGGAAACAACACGAGTACCGGTAACCGAGTCAGTTTGGCCTACACTGTTATAAGTGAGCTGGCCATTATCACCGTCTGGATCGGTTTCTACATCATATTGGTAATTATAGTAGGCAAAAGATTGAATCATAGGATCCATACCCGCATGGCATCCATAACACGAGTTCATAAATATACGGCTGTCGCCACCTGGGCTTCTAGAAACATCTTGGCGAATTTTATCTGCAGCTCTTTCAATATCTTTAAGGGGTTCGAGATCATCACAGAGGTGGTTGATTAAAGTGAATCGAAATAATGCGCGATTAGTTCCATCAATTAAAAATGCTTTAGCCGATGCGCGCGAAGTTAATACACCTGCTGTTGCGGCTGATTCAAGTCCTGTGACTGAAGACTGAGTTGCTTGCTCAAGAGTTGTGCTTAATGGTAATGCTCTAGTTTCCATTTGCGCATAGTGATCATTATTTGAGTTTGAATAAGCGGGCAACCCTGAACCTGATTGACCAACATATAAAATGTCACCATGTAACATTTCTCGAATATCGACATTATCCCTGATCATACCAATTACCGTCGCCGTGTAATCATTGAGTGGCGCGAAAACTGTTTGTGGTTCATTCGTCCAAGGTGTGATCCAGTTTTTTAAAGTAACGCTATAAAAAGCATCATTGTCCATTGCAGTATAAGCGGCTGCTATGGCGTCATTTGCAGTTATACTCGCTTGCATATCGTTAAGAACTGTTTCTGACGGTGGAATACCAGCAAGGCGGTCATGAATACGTTTGGCTTGCTCTCGTGAACCGGCCGAAGCATTAAAAGAAAGTGTAGCGATAACCCCGAACGCTAAGCACTTTATAACGTGGCTTACTGTTTTTTGTGATGATAGAACTCGCATCATAGACTCTACCTAAATTAAAATTGGATTTGAAGACCTTAAACCTACCAATTACTGTAAACAACAAGCATGTGTTATACAAGAGGTTGATTTATTGTGAATTATTATACCCTAGAACCAATTTATTATAGCGTAAGAAAATTTCTTTTTTCGTGATATCTCGCACAGAAAAGATTATCAAATTTAGGGATAATACCGTTTACTTGTGAAAACGCTCCGTTCGTACAAAAGCTAGTTTTCCTGATACGTTACACACGTTACAAATTTCAATATCAAGGTTCAAGTTAACCAACAACTCTTTGCTATTCTAATAACTTGATGTAGATTACTTGAAGCTTAAACAGTTTAAGTGTCCTGATTATTAAATTATCTAGTGGGATCGTTAATGAATAAGACGAGTCAGTTTTTTGTTATTTCTACAGTGTTGTCAGTTCTTTTTAGTTGTACTGGCAGTGATGGTGGGGTGGTCAATTCTGGTCAAGAACCTGATCCTGTCGTTGTCGACTTTCCTATTGCTTATATCAAACGTCCACTTCCGGTTGAAGTTGATGATAATGGTAATGAAACACCTGTGATGGCATCCCTTCGTGAACCAGTTGGGTTTAACCCTGGCGCTGCTCTTTACATTAGGGACAGAGCGACTCCAAGTGCCAGTGAAACCAATATAACGGCTCAAGCCTTTGAGGCTGATGCTCTTTATGATGTTAAAGATATTGAAGTGTCTTACGATGGGAACAAACTGCTTTTTGCTATGAGAGCGCCTGAACTTGAAGATGTTGATGAAGAAGATCAACCTAAATGGAATATATGGGAATATGATCGTACAACTCAGGTTTTAAGGAGAGTTATTGCCTCGGATATAACGGCTGAAGCAGGTGATGATGTTGCACCTCATTATTTGCCTGATGGGCGTATTGTGTTTGCATCAACCCGACAGCGCTTGGCTAAAGCTGTATTATTAGATGAAGGAAAACCCCAGTTTAGCGCGTTGGAGGAGGACCGACGAGTAGAGGCGCTTGCCCTACATGTAATGAAAGATGATGGGAGTGAAATTACCCAAATCACTTTCAATCAAAGCCATGATATGGATCCAACTGTATTAGATAACGGGAAAGTTGTTTTTAGTCGATGGGATAATGTTGCTCCGAATAATACAATAAATTTATATCAGGTTAATCCTGATGGTACTGGCTTGGAAATACTATATGGTAGACACAGCCATGATAGTGGAACTGATGGAGCGACAATTGAATTTATTTCACCCAGACAAGTTGAAGATGGGCGTTTATTGACTCATCTTAAGCCTGCTGTAACGAGCCGGTTGGGTGGAGAATTAGCCTATGTTGATTGGCAAAATTTTATTGATATCAATCAGCCTGTTTCCGGTAGTTCTATCTCGGGAGCGGGGCATGTGACAGCTACCCCATTTGAAGTTCGTTCTGATGATGAACCGTCAATTGGCGGTCGTTTTGCTAGTGTTTATCCGCTTTATGATGGCTCATCGCGATTGTTAATCAGTTGGTCTCCATGTCGTTTAGATGAGATGGATGATAACAACAACCCCATTATTGTTGAGTGTACAACTGAAAAACTGGCCGAAGCTGGTGCTGTTGAAGCTCAACCTCTTTATGGTGTCTGGATATATAACCCGGCAGACCAAACTCAGTTGCCAATTGTTATTGCTGAAGAGTCTGTTGTTACACATGAAGTTGTGGCTTTAGCTCCGAGAAATTTACCAACTGTAATTGCTGACTCTGCACCTAGTGCTGATGTCGATTTGGTTTCGGAAAATGTTGGTATTGTGCATATTAAAAGTGTTTATGATTTCGATGGACAAGATATGAGCCCTACAGGAATAACTGCATTGGCTGATCCTGCACAAACTTTAGCGGCAGATAGGCCTAGTCGGTTTTTACGAATTGTAAAAGCTGTTTCAATGCCTGATGATGATCTAGTCGAGCTCGATGGCACTGCTTTTGGCAGAAATAGAGGCCAACTGATGCGTGATATTTTGGGGTATGCTAGGGTTGAACCAGATGGCTCGGCAATGTTTAAAGTACCTGCTAACGTTGCATTCTATATTAGCGTACTAGATGCTAATGGCCAGCGTATAGGCGGCCGTCACCAAAACTGGATGTCTGTAAAAGCGGGAGAAGTCAAGCAATGTAATGGCTGTCATACCCGAACAAGTGAGTTGCCGCATGGTCGTATGGAGGCTGAAGCGGCTTCTATCAATCTTGGCGCACCAGTTACGGGTTCACCATTCCCAAATACTTCACCTGCATTATTTGCTGATCAGGGAGAAACTATGGCTGAAGTCTATTCTCGTTTAAATGGTTATCAAACTTTATCTGTAAATATTAATTATGATGATGTTTGGACTGATCCGGTAGTAAGAACTCCTGATACTTCATTTAGTTATAGTTACAGCGACTTACGTACTCCCTCTCCAACTACTTTAGGATGTTTAACTGATTGGAATGGTTTGTGTCGAATAACGATTAACTACCCTGATGTCATTCAACCAATTTGGAACCTAACTCGCCAAGTGTTAGATAATGATGGTAACTTAGTTCAGGATAATACTTGTGTTAGCTGTCATAGTCAGACTGATGCGATGGGGCAGCTACAAGTCCCTCTAGGACAATTAGAGTTAGTTGATACTCCTTCAATTGATGAGCCAGATCATTTAACTTCATATCGTGAGTTGATGTTTAATGATAATGAATTAGTTATTATGAATGGAGCACTGGTTGATCTATTGCTTCCCGCTACTGATGCAAATGGGAACCCTGTGTATGAAGTTGATGCTGATGGTAATTTAATTCTAGATGCGAATGGTGATCCTATACCTGTAATGGAAGGGGTTAATGTACAAGCATCTATGAGTAGTAATTCAGCTTTAGCTAGTCAAAGATTTTTCCAGGTATTCAACTCTGGTGGCTCTCATGAAGGGTGGTTGAGCCCAGCAGAATTAAAATTAATTTCAGAATGGCTGGATATTGGTGGTCAATATTATAATAATCCCTTTGACGTACCACAGTAATTTAGTATTCAATAGACCTATTGAGTTTTGGGAATAAAAATAAATTGATTGATTTTAAGTCAAATATCAAAAGACTTTTGATATTTATTTTAATAATAAGTTGTACTAACGCCGTTGCTGATGAGGAAGAAAGTTATCAGCGAGTCGAAATTGCAGATCCTTTCATTGAGTTGCATACTGGCCCAGGTCGGGGATATCCTGTTTTTTACATTGTGGAGAAAGGACGACAGATTCAATTAATTAAAAAAAAGACTCAATGGTATAAGGTAAAAACCCCTCGCGGAAAAGTAGGGTGGGTGCATGAAAATGAAATGGAGCATACTTTAACACCTTCTGGAGAGCAATATAAAACGAACAAGCCTGATCAGGAAGGCTTCATAAACCGAGATTATGAAGCTGGGGCACTATTTGGTGATTTTGGTGGTGCTAATGTGATGTCTATTTATGCTGGTTGGAATTGGACTCCTAATATATCGACAGAGCTGGTGTTATCTCAAGCATTAGGTAACGTGTCTGATATTCAGTTTGTTAACCTGAATATTATGCACCAACCGTTTCCTGAGTGGCGTGTTTCGCCTTATATAAAAATAGGAAGTGGTATTATTGAAACAAAACCAAGGGCAACGTTAGTTCTACCGGCGGATCGTAAAGATGAAATGGTACATGCTGGTGTTGGTTTTCGTGTTTATATTTCAAGACAATTTTTTATTCGAGCGGAGTACAATTCGCATACAATTTTAACTAGTAGAAACGACAACGACGAAGTAGAAGAATGGAAATTAGGATTCAGCGTATTTTTCTAAAATACAGCCTTATTGGTTTGCTCAGTTTATCTTCTTTTCAAATTCTTGCGGTAGAGCAAGAAGAAGAGGTTGAAAGTGGTATTTCAAATATCAAAGTATTTGATCCCCAAGTTGAAAGACGTGAAGTGGATAAAGATGCGATTGATACAGAAAATTGGGAAATTGGACTTTACTATGGTGTGATTAGTATTGAAGATTTTGGTGCCAACGATATCGTAGGTGGTACCATTTCATACCATGTTACAGAAGATCTATTTTTCTCAGCGAATTATGGCGAAACAGAAGCAGACTTAACCAGTGCTGAAATATTAACAGGAATATCTGTTTTATCTGGTGATAGGGAATATAAGCATTATGATCTCTCACTAGGTTTTAATATTCTACCCGGTGAAGGCTTTTTAGGTAAAGATATCGCTTTTACCAGTAACTTTTATTTGCTTGCTGGCTTAGGGAGTACAAATTTTGCTGGAGATAATCACTCAACAGCTGTTGTAGGTGGCGGTTATCAAGTCTTATTTAATGATTGGTTTTCGCTTAACTTAGCAGTAAGAGACTATATCTATAAGATTGAAATAGTTGGCTCTAAAACTGCGAGTGATTTGGAAATTTCAACAGGTTTCACGATATTTTTCTAGCTTGTAGCTATAATCGATTTACGCTTAACGACTTAATAGGTTTTTATATGAAAAGTAGTTTATCCATCAATAGTAGGTTAATTGTTTTGAGCAGAATAGTGCTTATTAGCTTTTTTGCTTTGTTCTCTGTGAATACTTTTGCTGAGAAAAAAGTAAAGGCTCCTGATTTTACTTTAAAAAGCCGTTCGGGTGAAAATGTACGCTTGTCTGATTTTAGAGGGCAAGTTGTACTTTTAAACTTCTGGGCTTCTTGGTGTGGGCCTTGTCGTCAAGAAATGCCCATCTTAGATGAAATACACAAAAAATATGAAGCCTTAGGCTTTTCTGTATTAGGTATAAATGTTGATGCAAAATCTGAAAAAGCCATTAATTACCTAAAAGATACGCCTGTTAGCTTTCCTGTTCTTTATGATGCCAAAAGCAAAGTGAGTGAGCTTTATAGTGTTTCTGCAATGCCAAGTACAGCGCTGATCGATAGAGATGGAAATGTTCGCTACATACATCCAGGGTATAAGGCTGGCGACGAAGAAAAATATCGTAAAAAAATTAAAGCCCTCATGCGAGAGTAATATGAAAAAAGTCACCAATATTTATTGGCGGATTTTAATTATGGCAATGTGTATTATTGCTTCTGGCTGTTCGTCATTAAAGCCTTGGTTAAAGCCTTATGAAAGGCAGAACTTAGCTGATCCAATTATGGCATTTAGCAGAGCACCAATATCTGATAATTATTTTCATCATGTATTCCAAGCGAGGGAAGGTTCGAGAGGTGCTGAAGGTAGTGCTGGAGGTGGTTGTGGTTGTAATTAATCGGCTTAAAGTTATTGTTGGAATTGTTTTCTGTTGTGCTTTTATCAGTACTGGTATTTTTGCTGCAATACTGCCTGAAGATCGCGCTGATGCTTTGTATCATTATTATGATGGGGGTGGGGTTGATATTCAGGGACCATCAATTCTGGTTCGAAAATCAATTAAAGATAAAGTTTCAATTTCTGCTAACTATTATATTGATAATGTAAGTAGTGCCTCGATTGATGTTGTTACAACTGCTAGTGCTTATACTGAGCGGAGAATAGAAAAAAGTGTTGGACTTGATTACCTTCATGATAAAACAATCATGAGTTTCAACTACACAAAAAGTGATGAAAATGATTTTTCCGCGCGTTCTGCTCACTTTAGCGTTAGTCAGGATTTTTTTGGTGATTTGACGACTCTTAATATTGGGTATTCGCAAGGGTGGGATGAGGTTGGCAAAAGAGATGAGCCTGATTTTTCTGAAGATGCCGATAGAAGGCATTTTAGGGTTGGATTATCTCAAATATTAACTGGTAATAGTTTGGTTAATATCAGTTGGGAAACCATCACCGATCAAGGAAAAGTATTGAACAACCCTTATCGTTCAGTTCGTTATCGCGAGGCAAACACTGAGCAATATAGCTATCAGAGTGAGATCTATCCAGATACTAGAACTAGTGATGCTTTTGCAATAAGAGGGATGTATTATTTACCTTACAGAGCTGCTTTAAAGTTAGAACTAAAACAATTTAGTGATACTTGGGGAATTGAAGCTAATACCAGTGAAATTGGATATGTACACCCGTATGGCGATGATTGGATTTTTGATTTTAAGGTAAGACATTATTCTCAGACTAATGCTGATTTTTATAGCGATCTGTTTGATAGGCTTGATGCCCAAAATTTTTTAGCGAGAGATAAAGAACTCAGTACATTTTCATCATTAACGATTGGCATAGGGGCTAGTTATAAAAAAGAGCTTAAAGATTGGGATTACATCGATAGTTATAGTATTAATTTAAGTTTAGACAGAATTCAGTTTGACTATGAGGATTTTAGAGATTTAAGAGTAGTTGCTCCTGCTGGCACGGAACCTTTATATAGTTATGATGCTAATGTTATCCGCTTTTATTTATCTGTATATTATTAGTAAAGTGTTTTAGTCTTGAATTAATTAAAAAAGCGCTTTATGCGCTTTTTTAATTAAAGTTAATCTTGGGCATGGTCCAGTTTTTCTCTGAGTCGTCATACTCTACTTCGATACCACCTAAGTCATTGTGATTGTTAACAATATCGATAAATTCTTGATAAGCATATTTGCACTCTGTTTTACTGGTATAAGGGCCGTAGTTAATTCCCTCACGTGTTTTAAAGTACCAATTACCAGATTCACAAAAAAAACGTCCAGAACGGTTAAATTCAGGCAAGGTCTCGCCATATCTTTGTATATAAGGTGAAGTTGGTGAGGGCATTTGATCCTCCTTGATTCCAAATTAATAAAATTTAAACAAGTTACTAATATGACAATAGCATTAAAAGTTAGCTGGCGAAACAAAACTCTCATAATTATTATATGATTAGTAGATATTTTTAGTTAAAAGGGCATTTACTAGGAGTTAGTGGATTAAAGTGGCCTTACTTATTAGTGTAAATAACTATTCATTTTCTGCTAGCTGCTGGTATAAAGCCGGCCAAACTCGAATGCTTTTAACCATGTTGGATTTTACTTGTAGTATTTCCATTGGGTAACCCGCAAGACGCATTCCCGTACCCGGCTGAGGGATTGCTTCAATGTACTCTAGTATTAAACCATTTAAGGTTTTTGGGCCATCAGTCGGTAACTGCCATTTTAATGAGCGATTAATTTCTCTAATGGTTGCACTACCATCAATAATGATACTGCCATCACTTTCTTTTTGGATATCTTTACTAGAGTCTGAAAAATCTGTTGTGAACTCACCAACAATTTCTTCTAGAATATCTTCTATGGTAGCTAAACCAAGAATATCTCCATATTCATCGACAACTAATCCGATTCTTAATTTTTTTCTTTGAAAATTAAGTAGTTGTGTATTAAGCGGAGTACCTTCTGGAATAAAGTAAACTGGAGTAATCGCATTGAGAATGGCTTCTTTAGTAAAGTTCTCTTCATCGTAGGTCAATAGCTTTACTATTTGTCTGGCATTAAGGAAGCCTTCAACATTATCTATCTCATCACGGTAAACAGGTTGTCTGGTATGAACCGAGTGTTTTATTTGGTTAATAATTTCATCGATAGGCTGTTCTATGTTAATTCCTGTTATTTCGTTTCTGGGTACCATAATATCTTCAACGGTAACTTGCTCAAGATCTAAAATACTTAACAACATTTTTTGGTGGCGTTTTGGGATAAGAGCCCCGGCTTCATTAACGATAATTTTTAATTCATCAGAGTCTAGGCTATCTCCATTTTCTTGGTCAATTTTTACTCCCAGCAATTTAAGCAGCGTATTGGTAATCGCACTTAACCCAATAACTAGCGGAAAACATAGTTTATATAGAGGCATTAATACATAAGAGGCCGGAAATGCTATTTTTTCGGGATGTAATGCAGCTAAAGTTTTAGGGGTGACTTCAGCAAATACCAGCACAATAAATGTTAGCCCAACGGTATTGATTATAAAACCAGCATCTCCCCATACTCTCACGCAGATGATAGTTGCAATTGAGGCGGCTAATATATTGACAAAGTTATTACCGATAAGAATAAGTCCTATCAGGCGATCGGGTCGTGAAAGTAATTTTTGAGTTAAAATTGCGCCACGTATTTTCTTTTTGGCTGAATGTTTTAGTCGATAACGGTTTAGCGACATCATTCCTGTTTCTGAGCTAGAGAAAAAGCCAGAACATATAATTAGCACAACTAATATTATTGTTAACGTTGTTGTTGATATTTCTTCCAATTTGGGAGGCTCTTTAATGTTTGATAAAAACTAGTTTAATAAAAACTCAATAACGAGCTTACTACCAAAATAGCCTAATAGGAGTAAAAATATACCAAGTAGGCTCCACTTTGCTGCAAAAACACCTCGCCAGCCTTGTACATATCGGCCAAACATTAATATCGCTAAAACCACCCAGGAGGCGATGGTTAGGATAATCTTATGTAGTACCTGGTTTGACTTCTGTTCTGCTGGCAATAGTACAACTAATAGAAGAGAAAAGCTCATCAGTATAAATCCGATTGTTAGCAACTGAATAAGATATCGTTCCATTTCTTGTAAGGAGCCTAGCCAACGGTGAATATTGGCAGGGTGTTTACGTAGTCCTTTATCTAAGTAAAGTACTAGAGCCGATTGAAGTGCCGCTAGCAACAGAATGCTCATGGCTGCAATGCCCGTGAGTATATGCAACAAATTCAGTGGCTTACCATTTAATTGAATTGGACTCAAACTTTTAAAGAGAGAAGCTTCAACAATGCTTATTGCTGCAATAGGTAGTGATATCAATAAAAGCGAGTAGGCTTGATGCCGCATTAAATTCCAGCCAACCATGCACATCGCTAGCCAAGTTGTCATGCAGAAAATATTAAAAAGGGCTAGATTTTGGCCATTGCCACCATCAATCAACGCATAAGATAAATAGCCATGGCAAAGTACTGCGAAAACAAACGCAGTTATTGATACCTTGTTGAGTTCTTGACCTTGAGATAAACGCTTCCAAGTATAAATAAACAGCCCCGTATATAAAGCGACGCTTATCGACTCAAGAATGACTAAAAGCAATTGATTATTCCGTTTATAAAGTTACGCTCATTATCTGATAGAGAAGGTTAGCTGTAAACTATTATTAGAGAGTTTGCTTATTGCTGTCATGATATAGCTCAAAATTTGAATAGTTTAACAGTGCTTGTGATGGATAATAATCTGGCTATAATAGCTGGCACTAGAAAAGTGTGATTTTTAGCAATTAATTAGGAATATCTAATGTTTGATAATTTAAGTGATCGCCTTAACCGGGTGCTTAAGAAAGTTAGTGGTAAAGGTCGAATTACCGAAGACAATATTAAAGCGACTCTTAGAGAAGTTCGCATGGCATTATTAGAAGCTGATGTCGCATTGCCTGTGGTTAAAGAGTTTGTGACCAAAATAAAATATCGAGCACTAGGTAAAGAGGTTAAATCTAGCTTAACGCCTGGGCAAGCATTTATTAAAGTGGTTAATGATGAATTAGTCAAAGCTATGGGGGAGGCTAATGAAACACTTGAATTAAAAGCAACACCGCCAGCAGTAGTATTAATGGCAGGTTTACAAGGGGCAGGTAAAACAACTTCAACAGCTAAATTAGCCCGCTATTTAATAGAGCGTGAAAAAAAGTCAGTGATGGTGGTGAGTGCTGATGTTTATCGCCCCGCAGCGATTCAACAATTAGAAAAAGTTGCTGCTGAAGTTGGTGCACAGTTTTTCCCTAGTAATATAGAACAAAAACCTATCGATATCGCGAAATCTGCGATTGCACAGGCAAAGAAGGAATTTGCAGATGTTTTGATTTTAGATACTGCAGGACGTTTGGCTGTTGATGAAGAGATGATGGCCGAAATAAAAGCGTTACATGCTGCGGTTAAACCAGCTGAGACACTTTTTGTTGTTGATAGTATGACGGGGCAGGATGCTGCTAATACAGCCAAAGCATTTGATGAAGCATTACCTTTAACAGGTGTCATCTTAACTAAAGCTGACGGTGATGCTCGTGGTGGTGCTGCTTTGTCTATAAGACAAATTACGGGCAAACCCATTAAATTTATCGGTATGGGAGAGAAATTAGACGCTCTTGAGCCATTTCATCCTGAAAGAATTGCTTCTAGAATATTAGGCATGGGCGATATGCTTTCTTTGATTGAGGAAGTTGAGCGCAAAGTTGATAAAGATAAAGCTGAGAAGTTAGCCAAAAAGGTTATTAAAGGAAAAGGCTTTGACCTTGAAGACTTCAGAGAACAGCTGGTACAAATGAAAAGTATGGGAGGGATGAGTAGCATGCTCGATAAATTGCCTGGTGTAGGTAATCTTCCTCAAGCGGCTAAAGATCAAATGAATGATAAATCTACATTGCATATGGAAGCCATAATTAATTCTATGACTCTTAAAGAGAGAGCTGCTCCAGATATGATTAAGGGATCACGTAAAAAACGTATTGCAAATGGTTCTGGTACTGATATTCAAGCGGTTAACCGCTTATTAAAACAATTTAAACAAATGCAAAAAATGATGAAGAAAATGAAAGGGAAAGGCGGCATGATGAAAATGATGCGCGGTTTGCAAGGAATGATGCCTCCTGGTGGCGGTGGTGGAATGCCTCCAATGGGAAGGTAACTTATAAATAAGAGGGTTAAGAAGGGAAATTTGAGCATTTAGCACTAAATATATGGGGAAAACCAACAAAAGTGTCATAAATAGGCAACTTTAAGTTCGAAAAGGGTTCCCAAAAGCAGTGTTTAAGGATAAAATGCGCGTCCTTTGTGGTCTGGGGAAATTTTAACTGGGTTAAACTGGTTATTTCTCTGGAAAATAGTTAAGAATTTAGAGGAATATTAACGCATGGTAACCATACGTTTAGCTCGTGGCGGTTCAAAAAAACGCCCATTTTATCACATGGTTGTTACTGATAAGCGTAATGCCCGAGACGGCCGTTTTATTGAGCGTGTTGGCTTTTTTAACCCCGTTGCAACGGGCCAAGAAGAGCGAATTCGTGTTGATAACGAAAGAGTCGAATATTGGATCGGTCAAGGCGCACAATTAAGTGATAGAGTTAAAAAACTTTGTAAAGATAACAAAGCAGCTTAGTTTTATTACCCTATATTTATGATGAAAGAATCTCCGGTTGTTATTGGTAAAATAACTGGTGTCTATGGGGTTAAAGGCTGGGTGAAAGTTTTTTCACATACAGAACCTCGTATCAATATAGTGCAATATAACCCTTGGTTTATTCGCCAAGGGAAAGAATGGAAAGAGTTTCGTCTGGTTAATGGAAGAGCCCAAGGAAAAACTATTGTTGCTCAAATAGATGGAATTAATGATCGCAATCTTGCTGAGGCAATGATTGGTAATGAAATTGCTATTGAGCAAAGTCAGTTAAAAAAATTAGGTGCTAACGATTTTTATTGGCGTGATCTTGAAGGTCTTGAGGTTATTAACCAGGAAGGTACCTTAGGTTCTATATCACACCTAATTGAAACTGGTGCTAATGATGTAATGGTGGTTCATTTAACACCAGAAAAAGCAAAAAAGCGAAAAATGAAAGAAATAATGATCCCTTATTTAATGGACGATGTAGTGAAGAGCGTCGATCTTGATAACAAAAGGATCCAAGTTGACTGGGATGATGAATATATCTGAGTCATTAATCAGGTTTTCGGCGATAAGCCTTTTTCCTGAAATGTTTGCAGCGGTTACTGAGCAAGGTGTCGTTGGTAGAGCAATTAAAAGTGGTAAAGTTGAGGTTGATTTAATCAACCCTAGAGACTTTACAACTGATCGTCACCGTACTGTTGATGACAGACCATACGGTGGTGGGCCTGGAATGTTGATGAAAGTAGAGCCTTTAGAAAAGGCAATAGAGTCAGCAAAAGCTAGTATGACAGGTAGAGTTGTTTATTTATCTCCTCAAGGAAGAAGAATTGATCACACAATAGTGAGTCAATTAAGTCAGGAGAAACATTTGATTTTAGTTGCTGGTCGATATGAAGGTATTGATGAGCGTTTATTAAATCAACATGTTGATATGGAGTTATCATTAGGTGATATTGTTTTAAGTGGTGGAGAGCTAGCTGCAATGGCAGTGATTGACTCTGTAACACGTTTGTTACCTGAAGTTCTTGGACATAGTGAGTCTGCAACGCAAGACTCGTTTGTTGATGGTTTATTAGATCATCCTCACTATACAAGGCCCGAGGTGTATGCTGAAGCAAAAGTACCTGAAGTATTATTGAGTGGTAATCATCAGCTAATAGAACGTTGGCGGTTACAGCAAAGGTTAGGGCGAACTTGGTTAAAGAGACCTGACTTGTTAGAAAATAGAGAATTAACCCAGAAAGAGCAAATTTTGCTTGAGGAGTTTCAAAGTCAACAGGCTTTGAATGATACCGATTCGTTAGATTTAAGAAACCCAGGAGTGGACAATGAGTAAAATAATTGATCAACTGGAACAGGAACAAATGAGTAAAGAAATCCCTGAATTTGCACCAGGTGATACTGTCGTTGTTCAAGTGAAAGTTAAAGAAGGTGAGCGTGAACGTCTTCAGGCATTTGAAGGAGTTGTTCTTGGTGTAAAGAACAGAGGTTTAAACTCTGCTTTTACAGTAAGAAAAATTTCTTATGGTGAAGGTGTAGAACGTGTTTTCCAAACTTATAGCCCTATGGTTGACAGTATTACTGTTAAGCGTCGTGGTGACGTACGTCAAGCTAAACTTTATTATTTACGTGAGCGTAGTGGTAAGTCTGCTAGAATCAAAGAAAAACTTGATGTAAAAAAATAAGTTAGACACTTATTTGAATAAAAAAGCGCCTCTAAGGCGCTTTTTTATTGAATGAAATAAATTCTTATGAGTAATCATTGCTGCTTGAAATACTCAGTTTTACCCTGTTAGCACTTTCTGGTTGAACCGAAAACTCGACAAAAAAACCTGCCATAGCCAGCGACTCCAACAGTAATACAGGGATAATTACTAGATGAATGATTAAGCCTAATTCAGTCGTAAAATTAATATATAGAAGTGCGATAGATTTTATGAGGCAGACTATAAGTGCCAGGTGAGTTTTAAATTTCATAACGACTACCTTTTATATTATTGCGAGTAGATGCTTATGGTATGAGGTTTATTGAAACTTTAATATTGGCAATATTGACTAAAAAAGTGCTAATATTGACAAGTGTGCAATGGAACGGTGATTAATGAATGAAAGAAGTTGCTATATTAGTGAGTGATAATTGTGTAGGAACTAGTGTTATTGGGCCTATAGACGTTTTTAATATTGCAAATCAGATATGGAGTCACTTAGAACCAGATGCAGCACCACTATTTCATATTCGAGTTGTTTCAAAGAATATTGAACCTGTGAAAACTTCTTCTGGTGCCGTAATTAATCCTGACACATCATTATCGAAAATAGAGTATTGTGATTTTTTGTTAGTTCCTTCTTATTATCATCAATCTATCAATAAACGAGGGCTCGATGAATTTGTTATCAAGCAGAGAGAAAATTACAAAGATATACTGCGTTTACATCAAAGAGGCACAATGATTGGTGGGAGTTGTACAGGTACTTTTATTTTAGGAGATTGTGGTTTGTTGGATAATGCATATGCTACTACAAGCTGGTGGTTACAAAAACAGTTTGTCACTAGTTTTCCAAAAGCTCATTTATCAATGGATGAATTAGTTGTAGAGCACAATAATATTTTAAGTGCTGGCTCAACAACCTCTTATCTTAACTTATGCCTTAGAGTGATTGAACGGTTAGTAGGTAAGCATATCGCAAATTTAGCATCAAAAATTTTATTGATTGATCATAATCGTTCATCGCAAATACCTTTCATGACTTTGGTCGATAATGTCAGGAGTAAAGATGATGTTATTGCAAAGTGTCAGGATTGGTTGCAAAGCAATTTGGCTAATCCTATTACTTTGGAAGATATGTCAAATAAAAGCGCAATGAGTAAAAGAAATTTTATTAGACGATTTAAAAAAGCGGTTGGAGAAACGCCTGTCACCTATTTACAAAGGTTAAGAGTTGAAGCTGCAAAAAGGTATTTAGAAACAACCAATTTGAAATTAGAACAAATACTCGAAAAAGTAGGTTATGAAGATATGGGAGCATTTAGAAAAGTATTTCAAAAATATACAGCGTTAACGCCTAAAGCTTATCGTGTGAAATTTTCTTTAAGTGTATCAAATGCAAATTAATGTTTGAGAAAAGTTGATTAGATTTAGAGTTTATAGTTTGCCGCTAGCTATATGGCTAGCAGCAAGTTGAATAGTGAATAATAAATTGAAAAATTAAAATATTTTGCCTTGCCCTTTTATTTTTGTTGTGTCTAGTCTGCTCGGTGTGTCTGTTCCATTAACAAGTGTTTCACTTGCTTCAACTAAAGTTTGGACGACTTGTGTCATTGATTTTAGATCGAGGCTTTTTATATCATCACTTGGTTTATGATAGTGCTGGTCTTTATCGATTTGTGAGCTAGAAAAACTATGTGCAGGTACTCCTAATCTAGCTAGAGTTGCATTGTCAGAACGATAAAAAAGTTTTTGTTCTGGATAAGGATCAGGATGGATTTTTGCATTAGTTAAGTTCTTATTGAGAATGTTGGCCAAATCAGAACGCTCATAACCTGTCATCCATAATTGGCCGGAGCCAAAGCGAGATGGTTTACCTATCATTTCTATGTTTAGCATAGCAATGACTTTATTAGGATCTATTTTTTTTGAAAAGTATTTAGAACCATATCCTCCTATTTCTTCAGCAGTAAATGCTGCAAATACTAAAGTTCTCTGATTATTTTTCTTTTTTGAAAAGTAATTAGCTATGTTTATGACAGCCGCTGTGCCCGAAGCGTCATCATCGGCACCATTATAAATAGTATCTTTTTCTAGCTTAGGATTGTTTCCAATATGATCATAATGCGCAGAAAATAAAACGTTTTCTTGTTTTAGTTTTTTTCCTGGTAATACACCTATCACATTTGTTAGCCTTTGCGAAATAACTTTTGATGACATTTTACTTTTAAACTGAGTTATTTTTAAATTATCAGTTAAGGCAACAACTGCTGATGGTCCAACATTCGGTTTAAATTTTGTTAGTCCTTTCATAAAGTGTTGTCGATATCGATTAAATATTTCAGAGTGAACTCTATCAACAACCACTAAAGTATCTACCCCTTGAGAATTAACCTCTCTCATTTTTTTTCTGAAATCGTCTTCTTTTAAAATCGGTTGAATTTTTACTTTAGACTGTTTAGTCCAATTTAACTCTTTATAACTGGTGAGTAACATAATATCTTGTGATGAAATGTTTTTACCATTTAAAGATAATTGATATGAATCTGGACTAATTTGATAAATATTGAAAGATTGTTTAAAACTGTTTTCTCCAGCTAAAGGTTCTAAACCCATTGAAGAAAAACGTTTGGCAATATAGTTGGCGGCTTGATCTATTTCTTGAGTATAAGTACCTCTCCCTTTTAGTTCGTCACTTGCCAAATAAGAAACATCTTCAGTTAATTCTTCAAGAGAAATATTATTAGCTGATGTAATATTGGTAATAGAAAAGCAACAAATAGTTAAAATAATTGCATGTTTTATTTTTCTTAATGAGAGCATCAACTTATTCAAACCTATATTAATTTTTAATCGCACTATGGAAACAGCATGTCTTTGATATTCACAAAGTCTGCTTTAAAAAACAGCTTTGTAATATGCTAGTTTCACTGGTTAGAATATTCAAGATACTCTAATTTTTAGTGATTGCAAGCTTAAAAATAGTACAAATTGTATCAATTTTTGCATTCAATGATGTTTATAATCAAATTGAATGCTTCATCAATATCATTAACGAGTTGATAAAGGTTGAGATCACTTGAGTCAATCAGCTCCTGCTCCGCTAAATATTTGAAGTTTATAGCTTTTGTCCAAAAATTTTTACCATATAATATAATGGGTATCGGAGGGATTTTTTTGGTTTGAATTAATGTGAGCACTTCCATTAATTCATCAAGGGTTCCAAAACCACCAGGAAAAACAATAATCACTTTAGCTCGTTTTAAAAAATGCATTTTCCGCATTGAAAAATAATGGAATGTAAATGATAACTCTTCACTGATATAGGGGTTAGGTATTTGTTCTTTAGGGATCGCAATATTGAGTCCAATACTTGATTGCCCAACTTCGGCTGCACCTCGGTTAGCCGCTTCCATAATTCCTGGACCACCTCCGGTAATGAGTTTTATGGTTTGGTTATTACATTGATAGAGGTGCTGTGCTATTTTATTGGCTAACTTTCTAGCCTGCTCATAATAACAACTTTGCCTTAAGGTCAACTGTGCACTTTTTTGGCTTTGTGTTAATGGTATATTATTGGCTTGATTAGCTGATATTAGCTCAATATTGTTTAATATTTTTTGTGCTGTGTCTTTATCTTCTATTCGAGCACTACCAAAAAAAACAATAGTACTTAGAATGCCTGCTGAATCTAATACCTTTTCAACATTTAACCACTCTTCTGAGAGTCTTTTTGCTCTTTCAACATCTTCAATACTAAGTTGTTCTTTAGGTAATTTTTTCATTGGCTTTTTTTCACCAAGTTACTCATTAATTTTTATATAAGAGGTTGTTTGTTTTTATTAAAATCTTTTGGTAGTTGAACGACTCGGCTATTACAAATTAAATCATGAAAACCACGGTTTTCTTTATCAAATATTCCCCAAATAATGGCAATACCACCTAGCGAAAACAGAGAGCGTAAGTAAGCTTCTTTCCAAGTTAAATTGTTGCCGTCGGGTTTACATAACTTTAAATGCCAAGTCTTCATTCCAATTGTTTGTCCGCCTTTAACCCAGCACCAAACATAGTAATATTGAACACAAGCAATATTATATATCAACCATAAAGGGTTATTGTAAATACTTTTAGATAGGGTTTCTCCTGAATCAAACCAAGGTAATGTCACTAAATAAATCACAATGTAACCAACAACTAAGGCTAAAATAAAAACGGCAAGTGCACCTAATAGATCATAAACCCATGCGATTAACTTTTTACCAAAAGGAGCTAAGGTGACTACGAGCTTTGGGGGGGATATATTTGTGTGAAAGGTTGATTTTTGTTTTGATGTCATCAGTCAAGTGAAGTTAAGTAAAAGCGCAGTCTATCAAACTTGATAGACTGCGGTATACAAATAGATAAAGCTATTTTTTATGCTTTGCTTATTTGAATAGATCATGCATCATTTGTGCAAATTCGGGAATATGCAATGCTTGCGGGCCATCACTTAGGGCTTCTTCTGGGTTTGGGTGAAATTCAACCATAACACCATGAGCTCCAACCGCTTTAGCTGCTTTAACCATAGGCATAACTAGCTCTCGTTTACCAACAGCGTGTGATGGATCGACTATAATTGGAAGATGAGATAGCTGTTTAATTAATGGCACAGCACTTAAATCTAGCGTATTTCTGGTTGCTGTTTCAAAAGTCCTAATACCTCGCTCACACAAGAATACCTGCATATTGCCTTGAGAGAGTATATATTCAGCAGCATTCAGCAGCTCTTCTATTGATGCCATCAGGCCGCGTTTTAGCATAACGGGCCGATTCACTTGACCAACCGCTTTAAGTAGTGAAAAGTTTTGCATGTTACGAGCCCCAATCTGTAGCATATCAGACTGGTGGGCTACTGCTTTAACATCTTCTGTGTTCATAACTTCAGTGATAATAGGTAAGCCGTATTTTTCTCCGGCTTGCTGCATGTAGTCCAGAGCTTCAAACCCCAGTCCTTGAAAACTGTAGGGTGAAGTCCTTGGCTTGAAACATCCCCCACGCAGAACATCTACACCGGTTTCATTAGCATGTTTAGCACAAGTCATAATTTGGTCAAGTGACTCGACAGAGCAAGGGCCGGCTAGTACAGAAAAGCCGCTACCGCCTATTTTGACACCTTTAACTTCTATTATTGTATCTTCAGCTTTGTGTTCACGGCTTGCTAAATGATAGCTTTTACGAGGCTTATCTTGGGTTTCTGGTTTAACCGCAGGGGGAGCTATTTTAGTTTCTTGTGATTGGCTGGAAGTTACTTTGGCTTTTGTTAATGCACTGGTTGAAACTTTTGTGGCTGTAATATCTTCAGTAGGGTAACTACCGAGTACTTTCAAGAAGCGGCAGAGTTTCGATATTTCTTCTAGTGCTTGAGCAACAACATCACTTGCAATATTCCCTTCAAAATCAATATAAAACATTTGCTCCCAAGGCTTGCCTGCAATAGGGCGAGACTCTAGTTTGCTTAAAGGTAAATTAGCATCACGAAAAACAAGCAACACTTCTGCTAATGAACCTGGCTTTTGGCCAGTTGATAAAGCGACTGAAGTTTTGCAGGTAACCTGCATCGAGACTTGTTGACTATCTCTTGAAACAACCAGAAAGCGAGTCGTATTTTCCTTCAAATTTGCAATATTACTTAGTAAGACTTCTAGGCCAAACTGCTCGGCAGATTCTCTACTCGCAATAGCAGCTAACTTTCCATTTGTATCTTCTTTTACTAATTGTAAAGCCTCTGCTGTACTTGACACGAGGTTGACTTGGGCTGATATCAATTTAGGTAGATTTTTATTACATTGGCGGCTTGCTTCAGGGTGAGCCAGAATTTTGCTGATATCACGTAGTTGGGTATTGCTGTTGGTGACAAGACAATGGTTGATTGGATATTTTTCCTCTCCGATAATAGTTAGGCTAGAATCAAGCAAAAGATCATAGACTTCTGTAATTCCACCTGATGTCGTATTTTCAATGGGTATTACACCATAATCAGCTTTACCTTCCTCTATACTTTTGAGTACTTTCTCAAAGCTGGAAAATCCTAAATAAGTGTTATGGCTGTTATTAAAGTGTTTGCAAGCGGCTAAATAGGAATAAGCACCTTTACCACCTAAAACGGATATGATTTTTAGTTTATCCGAATTAAGCTGAGGGTTACTTTGTGATTGTAAATAATCACGCTGAATGGCAAGTGAGTCTTCAATTATGGCATGGAATAATCGAGTGACATAATGAGAATCTAATCCTGATAAACTACCTTTCTCAACTAAAATATCTAAGAGTTGTTGTTCTCTTTCTTGATCTCTTATGGGTCTTAGATCAGACTCTTTGTTAATGGCTACTGAGCGGCTCAATTCTCGTCTGTAAGCAAATAGCTCTAATAGTTTATTGTCTAAGTCAGTGATCTTAACCCTAATGTCATCAAGTGATAGAGGGGTATTTTGATTATTCGATGGTTGCTCGTCATTCATATCAATTCCTAGTTTATCTTAATGCGCAAAAAAAAACCTCCCGGTTGGGAGGTTCTTTTTGTTTAATTTGTTAAAGCCAACAAGCAGATCTCCCGAAAATGAGTCGGATAAAAGTAAAAAAGTAAAAAAATGAGTGTTGTCTTCTCTGCATAAGCCGAAACATACCCGCCTGAGGTCTGCGTGGTCAAATGCCATTTAGTTATGATGCGGATTTTTAATCCATCGGATTGCTCTGAGAGTGAATTTAGTGTTAACCATTTCGCTTAAGCTTGGGTATAATGCTCGGCTTATCTTTATATTATTACAGTTTGGGGAAATGGTTTGGGTGGTATAAGCCTTCAAAATCAACGGGTATTATCTGGGATGCGGCCCTCGGGGAGCCTTCATTTAGGGCACTATCATGGTGTTTTAAAAAATTGGGCTAAATTACAACATGAGTATGAGTGTTTTTTCTTTGTCGCAGATTGGCATGTATTAACAACTCATTATGAAAACCCTGAGATTATCGAGTCTTCTGTTTGGGAGATGGTTATTGACTGGCTAGCTGCAGGTAT
Source organism: Aliikangiella litoralis (assembly GCF_052495765.1). The sequence continues at coordinate 2,363,967 of NZ_CP199292.1, forward strand.
CAATCCTGGTTCTGCGACTATGTTTATTCAGTCTAAGGTGCCTGAACATGCTGAATTGCATCTCTTGCTATCAATGCTAACGCCCTTGAGTTGGCTTGAACGTGTTCCAACTTATAAAGAACAACAAGAGAAGTTGAATGATCGAGATTTGGCTACTTATGGCTTTTTAGGCTATCCATTACTACAAGCTGCAGATATTTTGGTCTATAAGGCCGGTGCAGTGCCTGTTGGTATTGATCAAGTTCCACATGTTGAAATGTCTCGAGAGATTGCTCGTCGTTTTAATCACACTTATGGTAAAGAGCCTGGCTTTGAAGAAAAAGCAGAAGCAGCCGTTAAAAAACTGGGTAAGAAAAACGCTAAGTTGTATACAAATTTACGTAGAGATTATGTTCAAGAAGGTAATGAAGAGTCTTTGGCAAAAGCTCAAGCATTGGTCGATGGCAATGCTTCCGTTTCTTTAGGCGATAAAGAGCGATTAATAGGCTATATTGAAGGCGGTGGTAAAATCATATTACCTGAGCCACAGGCATTATTAACGCCTGTATCTAAAATGCCAGGGTTAGATGGACATAAAATGTCTAAGTCTTATGGTAATACCATTGAGATGAGAGAGTCACCAGAGTCTGTAGAAAATAAAATTAAGCGAATGCAAACCGATCCTGCTCGTGTTCGTTTAACTGATCCAGGTAACCCTGATAATTGCCCTGTTTGGCAATTACATGAGGTTTATTCTCCTGAAGATGTTAAGTCTTGGGTTACTGAAGGTTGCAAAACAGCAGGAATTGGCTGTTTAGAGTGTAAGCAACCTGTTATTGATTGTGTACTTAAAGAAACGGGCGAGTTTCGGAAAAAAGCAAGAGAGTTTGAGGAAAATCCTGATATAGTCAGAGGCATTATTGCTGAGGGTACCGAAAAAGCAAGAGATATTGCTAAAGAAACAATGGAAGATGTACGTGAAGTTATGGGGTTAGCATACCGCTAGTAAATAAGCATCTGTAGTTGTTATAGAGAGAAGAAAAAGCATTGATGAATGATATTGAAGCGACACCAAAAGAGTTGGCAGACGAAAACGTTGAACCCCAAACGTTATTGTCTGCTGAAACTCAAACGCAGGAAGAAATGCACTTTGCGGTAGTTGGTGGAGAACCTATCGCCGATGTACCAAAAGATTTGTATATTCCACCTGATGCGCTTGAGGTATTTTTGGAGGCGTTTGAGGGACCTCTTGATTTACTACTCTATTTAATTAAACGGCAGAATGTTGATATTTTGAATATTCCTATCGCTCATATAACAGAGCAATATATGGAATACGTTGAGATTATGAAGTCGGTTAATTTAGAGTTAGCGGCAGAATACTTGGTAATGGCAGCCATGTTAGCTGAAATTAAGAGTCGTGTGTTATTACCTAGACCACCTGTAGAAGAAGATGAAACCGATCCTAGAGCTGATTTAATAAGGCGTTTACAAGAATATGAACGCTTTAAAAAAGCGGCACTAAATATTGATGAGCTACCACGTATTGAAAGGGATGTTCACCAGGTAGATATTGAAACCCCAGAACTTCATATTGATAAACCATTACCAACGGTTGAAATGCAAGATTTGTTAATGGCTTTAAAAGATGTGTTAGTCAGAGCTGAAATGTTTACCCACCACCATATTCAGAAAGAGACACTTTCCATCCGTGAAAAAATGGGCAATGTGTTAGCGATTTTATCGGCTGATGGTTTTACCGACTTTGCTTCATTATTTGATTATGAAGAAGGTCGAATGGGAATTGTTGTAACTTTTCTTGCTGTCATGGAGCTTACAAAAGAGGCTATGATCGAATTGGTTCAGAGTGAACCGTTTGCGCCGATCCACGTAAGAGCAAAAATTCAGTAGTTTAATTTTTATATAAAGTATTAGTTAATGAGTATTGATGATAACAAACTAAAAAATATTATTGAGTCGGCTTTAATGTCGGTTGGTAAACCTATGTCAGTTGAACAAATGATGAAGTTGTTTGATGATGAAGAAATGCCTTCTGCTAGTAGGGTAAAAGATGCATTAGAGTTGTTACAAAAAGATTGTGAAGGTCGGGGCATTGAGTTAAAAGAAATTGCCAGTGGTTATCGTTACCAAGCTCGACAAGACTATTCGTCATGGATTAGTCGGCTGTGGGAAGAAAAACCTGCTAAATACTCTCGTGCTTATCTAGAAACTCTAGCCTTAATTGCTTACCGCCAGCCAGTAACTCGTGCAGAAATAGAAGAGGTGCGTGGGGTTAGTGTAAGTAGTCATATTATTAAAACAATGCTGGAGCGAGAGTGGATTAGAGTGGTTGGTCATCGAGATGTACCAGGTCGCCCGTCATTATATGCAACCACTAAACAGTTCCTTGATTATTTTAATATGAAAAGTTTAGAAGAGTTGCCAACACTTGCCGAAATTAGAGACTTAGATGAATTGAGCCCTGAGTTAGAACTAACAGAACCAGAACACGAACTACCTAGCACTAATGAAGATAGCGCTGAAGCCAGAGAGGCAGAACAAAATATTACTGAGTCAGAACTAAAAAAATCTGAACTAGAAAAATCTGAACTAAAAAAATCTGAACTAGAAAAATCTGAACTAGAAGAATCTGAACTAGAAGAGTCTGAACTAGAAGAGTCTGAACTAGAAGAGTCTGAACTAGAAGAGTCTGAACTAGAAGAGTCTGAACTAAAAGAATCTGAACTAGAAGAATCTGAACTAGAAAAATCTGAACTAGAAGAATCTGAACTAGAAGAGTCTGAACTAGAAGAGTCTGAACTAGAAGAGTCTGAACTAAAAGAATCTGAACTAGAAGAATCTGAACTAGAAGAATCTGAACTAGAAGAGGCTGGATTAAATAAAATTAAGGATGAATTGCCAACAGTTGAAGATGGCTTAGATGTCAAAACAATTTCTGAATAATATAAAATGCGGCTAATTTATGGTTGACGAAAAGTTACAAAAAATAATTGCTCATGCTGGTTTAGCTTCTCGTAGAGAGGCCGAAGTTTGGATTAAAAATGGCCGTGTCAGTGTTAATGGAAGTATTGCCGAGCTGGGCGATAGAGCTGGAATAAAAGATAAAATTCGAGTCGACGGAAAATTAGTTCAGGTTACCGCAAAAGAGGCTTTTCAAAGGCGGATGCTGGCTTATCATAAGCCTGAAGGAGAAATTTGTTCACGCAAAGATCCTGAAGGTAGACCGACTGTTTTTGATACTTTACCAAGTATTAAAAATGGACGATGGCTTAATGTTGGCCGACTCGATATCAATACGAGTGGATTGATTTTTTTTACTAATGATGGAGAATTAGCTAACCGATTGATGCATCCATCGCATCAAATTTTGAGAAAATATGCGGTTCGTGTACGTGGCGAAGTCACTGAAGATATTTTGCAACAGCTAGTTCGAGGTGTTGAGTTAGAAGATGGAGTCGCTAAGTTTGAGTCTATTGATGATGTAGGTGGTGAAGGTAGTAACCATTGGTACAACGTGACTTTACGTGAAGGAAAGAATAGAGAAGTTAGACGTATGTGGGAGGCTTTTGATATTCAGGTTTCCCGTCTGCATCGAATACAATACGGACATTTTGAATTACCACGTTCGATAAAAAGAGGGCGTTGGGCAGAATTAGATTCAAATGATTTACAACAATTTGAGGATATGACAGGCTTAAAAAAATCACAACCGACAAAAAAAATGGTAGCAAACAACCGAAAAAAACATAAATCAAAAATACTTAAAGCTAGAAAAGTACATAGAAAATGAAACGATTAAGTTTAATACTTTGCATAATACTATTAACTTCATGTGGAGATTTTCCTGATTATCATTATGATAAGACAGAAGATTACTGTGTATTAGCTTTTCCTTTTGCAGGTGGCTTTTTTGGTAGAAAGTATGTTGGTTACTTTTATATTACTTCTACATTACAGTATTTAGATTCTGACCCAGAAATTGAAATTTTTATTGGAGAGCCTACTCATATCGACCTGGAAGTAGGCAGTGTCCAAAAAGTTGAAATCGGTGATCAAAGCTTTATCCCTGAATTTAGAAAGCGCTATACTCAAGGCGAAATGCAATATTGGGGACCTGCGTTTTTATTTAATAAAGAACAATCTACTGAAATGTTTAAACTACTACAAGATGGAAATGATCCGACTATACACGGTCGTTTGGAAATTGGTAAGCAGTATGAAACAAGTATTTATAACTTCTTTTTTGATAGTACAGAAGAGCCTTTTCGAGCTTGTATTAATCGACTCCTCAATGCGGAAGACTTGGAAAAAATTAAAAGTAAATCATAATTTATTTTATTTTGCTTAATTTGACTGGTTGAGCATTTAAGCAAAGGTTAAAGTTGTGGTTTAGTATGCGGGCCTTTACTGTTCAAACAGCTACAATGGCTCCTTTATCAACACCTTCATATGCTTTAATTTTTATTTCTGAATCCGGTTCTTTTTCTTTTATATATTCGGCTAAGTAACTGGCGATTAGCTCTACAGTGGTGTCTGTCGTTAACAAAAAGCAGCGAGACTTAGGAATTGTTAATTCAAATAAGCCTTGATTCGCATGATATTGAAATACTAAATAAATCTTTCCATCAATCTCTTTTTCTTCAATGATATCTTCTTCTGTTGCCAGGTAAATATCTTTCCAGATTGAAGCAATATGAGATGACCACTTAGACGACAGTTTGCTGTTCTTCCAAACCTCAATTTTAGAACGGTGACCATGAGCAATTCTTTGGCAATCTCCAAAATGTTTTTTTAAGCCATGACTATAGTGATAGTACTCTGAAGAGATATTTTCTGGGCGTAGAGCTAATTCAATTTGAGTCACATTTTCAGGTAAAATTTTCAGAATTTCATTTTTAATTGAAGCAATAATATTTTTTGGGGTTACTGATTTAGCATCTACTAAGTGAACTGCCTGGTGAGGACTAATGTGAGTATATCGATCACCATTATTTGTCTTGAGTTCTAATGTGAGTTGTTGTGGGGTATTGATTAAGTTAATTTGCGGGTGTTGACGAGCAACTAAAAATTTATGGTCAACAAGGTTATCAACACAAGATTTAATACGTTTTTTGACAAATGAAAAGTCAAATAGCATTCCTTCATCGTTCAATTCACCAAATAGTTCAACGTCTAGGATTAAACTTTCTCCTACAATCCCTCTATCTAAGTGAAAGTAAGCGAAGTCAATGACTGTAAGATTATCAACGAATAATGCTTGCATTTATCTATTTTAGTAATAATAACTAGGTTGGTTGTAATTTTACCATATTAATCTGTTAAAATGCGCCATCTTTACTATTCTGCTGGTTTTATCAGCTTAATGACATTAATTAATGACAGGTAATAGGAATGAAAAAGCAATATCAAGTGTACGGCATGGGAAACGCTTTAGTTGATTTCGAAATAGAAACTACAACAGAAGAGCTAGCTTCTTTAAATATTGAAAAAGGTGTAATGACACTGATTGAGGCTGATCGTCAGCAGGCGCTTCTTGAAGCTTTTCAAGGTAAACACCATTCGCGAGCATGCGGGGGCTCAGCGGCTAACACCATTATTGGCGCTCAATCTTTAGGCGCTAAATGTTTTTACTCCTGTAAAGTCGCCGATGATGAGACTGGCCATTTTTATCGAGATGATTTAATCAGTCACGGTGTGAGCACTAATTTAACTGAAGAGAGTCTTGAAACTGGAGATACTGGTAAATGCTTGGTGATGATTACCGATGATGCCGATCGCACAATGAATACCTTTTTAGGCATCACAGGTAATATCGATTACTCACAAATTAATCAAGAAGCATTACTTAATTCTGAATATCTGTATATTGAAGGTTATTTGTCAAGTTCTCCTACTGCACTTGGTGCGGCTGTAAAAGCAAGAAAGTTTGCAGATGAAAACCAAGTTAAAACAGCATTTTCTCTTTCCGATCCTAATATGGTTAAGTTTTGCCGAGAAGGATTAGACGCAATTATTGGAGAGGGAGTTGATATCCTCTTTTGCAATTTAGATGAAGCGACGATGTATTCTGATACCAATAACCTTGAAGAGGCGACACAAAAGCTATCAAAAATAGCTAAAACATTGATTGTTACTCTGGGAGCTGAAGGTGCATTAATTGCTAATGGCGAGAGCATTATTCGGGTTGCTGGTAATCAAGTTAAAGCTGTTGATACTAATGGTGCTGGAGATTTATTTGCTGGTAGCTTCCTATATGCAATAAGTAATGGTTATAGTTTGGAAAAAGCGGGACAATTAGCAAGTTTTGCGTCGGCTCAATTAGTTACCCAATTTGGTCCTAGATTAACGAATAGCGGTGTGGATAAAGTTAAAGCATTTGCTGCTGATTTAAGTAAAGGTTGATTATGCTAAAAAGTCTCTGGGTTATGCGTCATGGGCTGGCTGAAAGTGAGTTTGATTCTGACTTTTCTCGTGCTTTGTCTCATGTTGGAAAAAAGCAAGCAACTGATATTGCTTTACAGATACAAGCATCTGAAGATTTTTTACCAACCAATATGTTAGTAAGTCCGTTTAGACGAACTCAAGAGACTGCGCAGATTGTACATGAAATATTAAAATTAGAAACGCCTTTTGAAAGTGAAGAGCTACTGGTTCATTTCGCTGATCATCAATTACTGGGAGAGTTTTTGTTACAGGGAAATTTTGAGCATTTAATGATTATTAGTCATATGCCTATTGTTGCTAGATTATGTCAGTATCTTTCTCCAAAATGTAATATCTATGGATTTCATACCGCGCAAGTGGTTAAGCTGAATTTCGATATAAAAAACAATGCTTTGGTTGACAAAGTCTATTTGCCAAAAGGTTCGTGAATAAGGTCTTATAATGAGTGGTAAAAAGGCGAGTAAACTGAGATTTTATTGGATTGCTGCAGTAACAGGTCTAGTGACTTTTTATAGTTGTAGTAAAATAATTGTCGGTTCTATTTTCGTAAAAAATATTCGTCCCTTAGTTGATCAGACTATGTTGAATTGGGCGAAAAAGCTACTCGATTTAATACGAGTCAAAGTGACAGTAGTCGGCCAAGATAACATGCCAGATAAGGAAAGTCGGCCCATTATTGTAATGTGTAATCACAGTAGTTTATATGATATTCCTGTGAGTATTGTTGCGCTTCAAACCAGCTTACGTATGTTAGCTAAAAAAGAATTATTTAAAATACCTGTTTTTTCAAGTGCTTTAAGACTTGGTGAGTTTTTATCGATTGATCGAGAAAATAGAGAGCAGTCAATAAAAGATTTAAAACGTGCTAAAGATAAAATGCTAGATGGTATTATTTTATGGGTGGCTCCAGAAGGAACACGATCAAAAAATGGTTTGTTAGCTTCATTTAAACGTGGAGGGTTCCACGTTGCTTTAGATACTAAAGCACTGATTGTTCCATTGGTTATTAAAGATATCCATAAAGTTCAGGCTGGCACTGATTTAACATTATATTTAGGTCAAGAAGTTGAAGTTGAAGTTTGTGCGCCAATAGATGCCGCAGAATATTCTGTCGATACACGCCGAGAGCTCGTTGAGAAAGTAAGAAATACGATGCTTGTTGCTTTAAACCAATCACAGGAGGTTTAACATATGTCTGAACGGATCGATGAGGAAATATTAGCTGAGGCTATTACTGAGTTAAGTTCTATTCAAGATGTCATTCGTTGGGCCTATTCACAGTTTGAAAGCTCCCACCTCTTTTATGGACATGGTACAGATAACCCTTGGGATGAAGCGGTTAACTTAGTTTTGCAGAGTTTGAGCTTACCTGAAGATACACCAGACTCTATTTTACTATCTCGTTTAACAACGAGTGAAAAAAAACTACTTATGAAACGAATAGGGCAAAGAATTAATGATAAAACGCCTGTTCCTTATTTAACCAATAAAGCCTTTTTTTGTGGGAGTGAGTATTATGTTGATGAGAGAGTGCTCATACCTCGCTCTCCAATTGGAGAGCTAATTGAAAAGGGGTTCAGTCCCTGGATTAACCCTGATAATGTTCATAATATTCTTGATCTTTGTACTGGAAGTGGGTGCATAGCAATTGCATGCGCGCAGTATTTTCAAAATGCGATTGTTGATGCGGGCGATATTTCTGCTGACTGTATTGAAGTTGCAGAACTAAATCGTAGCCGACTTCAGCAAGATAATGTTGCTTTTTACCATTCTGATCTATTCGATGCAATACCCAAGAAACAATACGATATTATAGTATCAAACCCTCCTTATGTTGATCAGGAAGATTTTGCAGAAATACCCACAGAGTTTTTAGCTGAGCCTGAGTTAGGTCTTGTTTCTGGAGATGATGGTTTAGATTTAACTCGCTTATTATTACAGCAAGCCGACGACTATTTGAGTGAACAGGGTATACTCGTTGTGGAAGTTGGTAATAGTGCCGCCGCATTAGAAGCTGCTTTTCCAACAACTGAGTTTACCTGGCTAGAGTTTGAACGCGGGGGCTATGGCGTATTTGTTCTTACTAAAGAGCAGGTAAAAGTATTGGCAAATACTTAAGTTAAATTTGAAATAGTTAACTTTTCTCTATGCATATTGGTTAACTAAAGATAACCAATATGCTCGTTGCCTAAACCACTCTTGTTTTATTTGTAAATACTGTTTGAGTATTTGCTTTTTCTCTGCGGCTAATTGTTCTTTAGTCAACTCCAGCTTGTGCTTTTTGAGTTGGTAAAATACGGCCATTTTGTTAATTAGTTCATCGTATTCCCTGTGTAGCCGAGCAATTATTTCTTCTTTATCTGGCATAGCTAAGGCTTGTAATTTATTTTTTGTTGAAGTGAGCTGTTGAGTAATAATTGACTTTGCAATTTTTTCTTCAGAAGCTTTTTTTAAGTTATGGGCTAAACCCATTATGCTTAAGCTTTTAATAAGCCATTTAGTTGGATCAAATTGCCACCATTTTATTGCGTTACGATAATCATATTGAAAAGCATGATGAAAATTATGGTAGCCTTCACCGTAAGTTAATAAGGCAACAATAGCATTATCTTTAGCTGTATTTTTATTACTATAAGGTTGATTCCCCCACATATGAGCTAAAGAATTAATGAAAAAAGTCACATGATGGCTGATTACTAATCGCATAAAACCAACTAAAAGTAGGCTGCCTAACAAGTTACCATTAAGTAAGCCGACTAGGAGTGGAAAACCAAAGTTAGTTAGTAGTACTAACAGTAAATAATTTTTGTGTTGCCACATAACAATTGGATCTTTTTGTAAATCTCTTACATTGGAGTAATCGGTATAACGATGAGCTTGATACTCTCGTAGCATCCAGCCAATGTGAGAATACCAAAAGCCTTTTTTAGCAGAGTAGGGATCTATATCATTGTCATCTACATGTTTGTGATGCACTCTATGATCTGAACTCCAGTGTAAAATGCTATTTTGCACCGCAAAAGCACCACCAATAGCAAATATAAATCGAATAGCGGCATTTGTTTGGTAAGTTTTATGTGACCAAAGACGATGGTAGCCTGCGGTGATAGACATACCACAAAAAGCGGTAGCTATAATAAAACAGATAGTGGTACTGGTTTCAAACTCAAAAAAATAGGCATAAATCGGAACGCCGACTATAGCAATGATGAAAGTTAACGAAAATACGAGAATATTAAGCCAGATTAATTTGGGTTTAGTTACCTGAGAGCCCATTTTTTCTATTGCCATTTGAGTTAGCCTTCTTGTATAAGTGTTAAAATATTTAAGCGTACAAGTGTTCGCTCAACTATGCTGATTATAGTCATCTGTTGCTTTGAGCGCAATCGATGATTACAGAGAGCGGTAAGTTTTATTAATTGATGTCGTTTTAGTGTAAACTGCCTATCCAATACTCGTTTTTTATTTATCGGCAACTTTTAAAAAAACACAAGTGATTAAATGTCAAACAGTCGTTCAAAACAAAAAGAAAGAACCAGAAGATCGATAATAGAGGCTGCACTAGGTCAACTTAGTGCAGATAAAAGTTTTGCTAGTCTTAGTTTAAGAGAGGTTGCTAGAGAAGCTGAAATTGCCCCGACCTCATTTTATCGACACTTTAAAGATATGGAAGAGCTGGGACTTACCTTGGTTGATGAATGCGGCTTAGCACTGCGTCAGCTAATGCGTAAAGCGCGTAAACGTTTTGAAGAAGGGGGAAGTGTCATTGTAACTTCAGTAACAACCTTTATGGAGTTTACTGAACAAAATCCAAATATATTCAGGTTGTTATTTCATGAGCGTTCTGGCACGGCTTATGCTCTAAGAAAGGCCGTGGCAAGAGAAATACAGTATTTCATTGTTGAATTATCTGATTATATGATGGCGCGGGGTTTTGAAAAAGAGGCGGCATTTGCCCAAGCTGAAGCGATGGTTGCGGTTGTTTTTAATGCTGGTGCCGAATCGTTAGACTCAAAACCCAGTCAGAGAAAATTGATTGCTGAGCGAGCCGTTATGCAATTACGCTATATTGCAGCGGGAGCAAAAACTCACCATTTAAAATAGTGAGAATAAAGTTTATTGGCTGATATGATATCTTAAATGTTTAAATTGTGGACCGTAAGAAATTGCTTTGAGTAATGGAATTAATCGGGATGGTGCAGGTTTAAATGTTGGAATATGATACCAGTTATTACCATGCCCTTTATAAACGACAACCTTGGGTTTACGTGGTTGCCAAAATTTAAATCGACCAGGTAAATGTCTTAGGGTGATTTGGATACAATTATGATCTCTAGGATCAGATTCTACTTTTAAAATTTGTTCACTCATCGATGAGTCTGTATTCCTCTTAGGCTTACTGTCAATTAATAAAAAGTGGTTGTTATTTTATAATTATAGTGAATACTTCGCCTTTCGGCATTAAAATTAACATTGGTTTATTGATTCTCTGAAAATATGCAATCTGAAAAAGAAAAATTGGCTAAGCTTGTTGAGGTTTTTAACGAGCTGTTTGAAGTGTCTGAATATACTAAATTACAACCCGGTCATGATGAACCATTTTATCGTGCGGCGGTAAATAATTCGCCAGCGGTTATTTATTCACGTAATGATTATTTTTCAAGTGCATTACACGAAATAGCGCACTGGTGTATTGCTGGTAAAGAAAGGCGTTTAAAAGATGATTTTGGTTACTGGTATAAGCCTGAGGGGCGATCTGTAGAGGAGCAAGCAACATTTGAGCAAGTCGAAGTAAAACCACAAGCATTAGAGTGGGCTTTTTCTCTTGCTTGTAACCATCATTTTTATTTTTCAGCAGATAATCTGTCTCAAGCTATCGATGCATCTGAAAATTTTAAGCTATCAGTAAGAACTCAGCTAGTCACTTATTTATCAGAACAAAGTTTGCCTTCTAGGGCTGCTTTATTATTTAATCGTTTAAATCAAGTATTTAGAAATAATCAACCAGTGGAATTTTTACATGTTTAAATTAGGCTTAATTATTAACCCTTTTGCAGGTATTGGTGGACGTGTTGGATTAAAAGGAAGTGATGGAGAGGCTATTCGACAAAAAGCGCTTGCAATGGGAGCCCCTAAATTATCGCCTGTAAAAACCCACAATGCATTGTCTCAACTTGTTGATTTAAAAGATAAATTTGAGGTTTTTACTGTTTCAGGTGATATGGGAGAAAATTTATGCCAAGCAATGGGGCTAAATTATCAAGTTGTTTTTCAGGCAAAAGTGCCATCAACTGAAGAAGATACAAAAGAGTCGGTTCAAGCTATGCAATCACTGGGGGTTAACTTGATTTTATTTGCTGGTGGAGATGGCACCGCTAGAAATATATTTGAAACTTGTGACTATGAACAAATGGTCTTAGGAATACCGGCGGGGGTAAAGATTCATTCTGGTGTATATGCTGTGTCTCCTGAAGCTGCCGGATTGTTAGTAAAAGATATGATAAACGGAAAGCTATTGAGTCTGTTATCGGCTGATGTCATGGATATTGATGAAGGGGCATTTCGAGAAGGTGTAGTAAAAGCTAAAAAATATGGTTATTTGAATGTTCCAGGGGCCTTGCAGTATGTGCAGGCGGTAAAAAGTGGAGGCCATGAAGTTGAAGAGTTGGTTTTAGATGATATAGCGGCAGAAATTATCGAGTCTATGGATGATGATACCTACTATGTTATTGGTTCTGGTACGACTTGTGCTGCAGTAATGCAACAGCTTGGTTTAGATAATACTTTGCTTGGTTCTGATATCGTTTTTCAAGAGTCATTATATAAAAGTGACGCGGTTGAAGCTGACTTATTAGCTCTTTTAAATGAGGGTAAAAAGTTAAAATTTATAATCACTGTGATTGGTGGGCAAGGTCATATTCTGGGAAGAGGAAACCATCAATTGAGCCCTAAAGTTATCAAATTAGCTGGCTGGAATAATTTTGAAGTCATTGCAACCAAATCTAAACTACAGGAACTAGAGGGGAGGCCACTATTAACTGATACAGGTGATATTGAACTTGATCATTCACTCAGAGGGAGTAAAAGGGTGATAACAGGCTATCGAGACTTCGTTATTTATCCTGTTGGCTTTTCTATTGAGCCGATTTTATAAACACCGTAAAAAATTTGTAAGAAAAAGTCCCTTACCTTTGTAAGAAATATCTCACAAGGTCGTGAGATATTACCTAAAAACTCATGAGAGTATATCCTCTATTAATATACCAATTTTTCTAGAGGCTTGATATCTAAAGAAATTATACATTAAAAACTTAAAAAAACCTTAAATTTATTAGTGTTTTTGCCGAAATTTAAGCTTGTGTGAACTCAGAAAACATCTAGAATTCAACTTGTCCTTAGGAAAAAGGAACACGGGAAAGGACAAGGAACTACTGCAAATGGATAAGCAACCAACAGGGAGTTGGTAAAGGATATGAGTCAAGGGCTGATTCTAGAGTAGATAAAGGAATAACAAGGATTGTCATGTAAGGATCGATCAATGGAGTAGGGAATAGGGAATACCCGACCAAAGGAACTGTAAGGATGTTTCGGAAGCTTGCTGGAGCCAAATGGAAGTGGTAATGGATTGTTCTGGGATAGATCGAGGAAATTTAAAAAAGGCAGCGTAATTGCTGCCTTTTTTAATTCCGAGAATACTTCTGATAAAAAGGCGCTTGCAACCTGTCTATTACTCCCACAAAATAGTTATTACTTTCTCACCTGTATAATAATTGGATGTATGCCGATTACGATAGATTTTGCGAATATTGCAAAGCAGCTTAATAGCAAGACACTTATTCTTACGCCTAATTCTCGAACACAAAAAGCAATTATTGCTGGTTTTGTCGAGCAGCTGGCTGAAGGCGAGGTGGTTTATTCTCCTAATGTGATGTCCTTTTCCCAATGGCAAGAATTTTTATGGAGCGAATTATCTTTTATTAAACCTTCTCCAGGCCGTATTGGCAACTTAGAACTAAAAACTTGGCTAAAGGCCCAAATTATTGCCGATGAAAAGTGGCAGTTAACCAATTCATTAGGGGTTGCCGAAAAAGTACTTGAAGCATACCGAATACTAAATCAGTGGGGATTACAACTTAGTGATTTGGGGACGCTAGAAACGATCGAAAATCGCTATTTCTTAGGTTGGACAAAAGCACTAGAAGATTTTCTTAAAGAAGCCAATTTAATACCATCATTTTCGTTACTCAACTCATTGCTTCAGCATAGCAAGTACCTTGTTGAACATATACCACCAAAACTATTATTAGTCGGCTTTAATCAGCTAACGCCTATTGAGAAACTTTGGTTTAATCAGTGTGAACAGCAAGGGTGTGAGGTTATTCAATATTACCCAACACGCGAGGTACAAAGTACAAAACGTATAGCGTTAAGTGATTTAAAACATGAGCTAGAATATGCGGCAGAGCTGTCGCTGATATTTTCAAAAGAACAGCCAGAATGCTCGATAGGTATTGTTGTGCATCAACTGTCAAATTACCTTGAAATCGTCCATCAAGTTTTTAGTGAAAGGTTTCAACCTGAAGAGTTTTCTCCCTGGCAGCCTTTAGAGAAGGTGAAATACAATGTTTCTGCTGGTCAATCTTTAATTGATATGCCAATGGTATATGTTGCTGTAAAAATATTAAGCTTAAAGACAAGTGGTTTTGATTTGCAGACGTTACTTCTATTGAAAAACTCTCCGTTTATCGACTGGGGGGAGAATGTCCATAGCATTAAACGCTTTTTGCATACTCAAAGTTTACTGGCTTATAAAAATTATACTTTAGAGCGTTTGCAGAAGGCTATCGCAAATGATTCTGAGCGTGAGTATTTGAGTTTACTCAATAAAAGAATTACCGAAATTCAGCAAAGAGGTACAAAGCCACGCCCCATGACGGCTTGGGTGGATTTATGGAAAGAATGTTTGAAAACTTGGGGGTGGTTAAATAATAGAGATTTGGATAATAGTGAACAAAAGCAACTGAGTGAGTTTTATACAGCGCTTAATGAATCGATACAACTCTCATTAATTTACTCTAAAAGTACAGGCTCAGAAGCTAAAGAATTTTTGAAGCAAACATTAAGACAAAAGTCTTTTCAGTTGCCAAGTGATAGAACTAATGTACATATTTTGGGGGTACTAGAAGCGACAGGGCTTGAGTTTGACCAACTGTTTTTAGTTGGTTTTGAGAGAAATTCGTGGCCTCAAAAAGCAAAGTTTAATCCCTTTTTGCCAATTGCATTTCAGCAGAAGCATGATATGCCTGGGAGCTCTGCCGAGCGAGAATATTTTTATGCAAAAGATCTTTCTGATTCTTTAATGAATAGTGCCAGTTATTTGTGGGTAACTCAAACAAGAAGGGAAGATGGAAGTCAATCATGTTCTCCCTTTTTTGAAAATATATCACTTAGCGTAGATAAAAATATTCAGGATGAAGAGACTGGTTTAAAAGTAAATCCTGATTATGTCTGGCGTAAAGATGAGCATGTCAGTATTTCTGTTGGAGATGTTTCTGGTGGTGCATATTTACTTAGTCAATATGCTTCATGCCCCTTTAAAGCAATGAGTAACTTTCATTTCAATTTAAATCCACCACAGAAAATTCAAAAAGGAATTGATGCCAAAATTAAAGGTGCTTGGTTACACGCTGCTATGGAATTACTATGGCTTAATCTAAAAGGACAAGAAAAGCTGCTAGAGCTAACGCAAGTTGAAATTGAAGAACTAATAAAGCAAGTTTTAACGACTACTCAGAACCAATTAGAAAATCAACTTTATGCCGTAGCACCTAAGCTAGTGATCGAGCTTGAATTTAATCGGTTATTTGATCTGATTAATGAATGGCTTGAAATTGAAAAGTCGAAAGCGCCTTTTAATGTGCAAACTGAAGTTGAAAAGAAACTATCACTTGGGCCTCTTACCTTTAAATTTAGAGTTGATCGAATAGATACAGAGCCATCAGGAATGCTCGAAATTATAGATTATAAAACAGGCAGTTGTCATGTAAAAAAATGGTTAGGTCAAAGACCAGAAGAAGCACAAATGCCAGCTTATGTATTAGCATGTCAACCTGAATCAGTGAAAAGTTTATCTTATGCAAAACTAAAAACAGGAGAGGTTTCTCAAGCAGGTGTTTGGTTTGATAATAATGATGAGTTTCATTTTATGGAAATTGATGCTCATAGTAAGAAAGATAAAACTAAAAGTCTTTTATCTGATGCATCGCTTATTGAAGCAGAGCAACCATTGATTAAGCAGTGGCAAAAAAACTTAGAAGCAATGGCAAAAAAAATTGCTGAAGGAGAAATGCCTGTGTCACCTAAAAGCAGAGTTGACTCTTGTCATTATTGTGATTTTTCTGATTTTTGCCGTATTAATGAAGCTCAACCAGAAGATTTAATGATTGATGAAAAAATGAACTCACAAACTTTGTATCAAGATAAGGAGCAGAGTTAATGAGTCAAAATGTAATTGATCAAGCCGTTAGAGAGGAACTGCTTAATCCCGAGCAGTCATTTATTGTTCAAGCGCCTGCGGGATCTGGTAAAACTGAGTTATTAACTCAACGAATACTTGCTTTATTAGCCGTGGTTGAAAAGCCTGAAAATATTTTAGCAATTACTTTTACACGTAAAGCTGCTGCAGAAATGCAAAATCGGGTAATGGCTGCATTATTAATTGGCCAAGGCCCAGAACCTATAGCACCACATGAAAAAATGCGATGGCAGTTAGCCAAAAAAGTTTTGCAACGTGATCATGAAAAAGGTTGGCATTTAGTGGATAACGCTGCTCGGTTAAACTTAATGACAATTGATAGTTTATCTTCTAGTTTGAGTGCTTCATTGCCATTACTTTCACAAACGGGTGCACTACCTAACTTAATTGAAAATGCTCACACCTATTACCAAATGGCTGCCGATGAGTTAATGTCAATGATTGGTGATGACAATGAAATATCTGAAGCGATACTTTGTTTGTTAGCGCATAAAGATAATAATTTATCGATGGTTAGCAATTTGTTATCACAAATGCTGGCCAAACGGCTTCAATGGATGGCAACTATTGGTCAGCACACACATGAGTTTGATGAGTCTCAACTGGTAAATTCCTTGCAGGAAGTCGCACAAGAAAAATTAGAAGAACTTTATCGTTTAATACCTAATGATATTGTTTGTGAGCTGCCTGACTTATTAAATCAAGCCGCAACCGTTTTAGCTGCAAATGAAAAATCGAACAAGCATTATATTAAGTCATTGGATTATGTTGAAGCAATTAGTTGTCCTGATTATTCGAAATTAGGAATATGGAAGGCTGTTGCGGAACTATTTCTTAAGTCGGGGAAAAAGCCTGAGTTTTTAACTCGGTTTAATGTAGCAAATGGGTTTCCTGTAGAAAAAGATGCAATAGATGAACAACAAAAAATAGCCTTTAAAAAAAATAAAAAAATGGTCGTTGAAGTCAGCAAAGAAATAGCTAATATTGGTGGTTTAGCTGAACTATTGTTACAAGTAAAGCTGCTGCCAGATGAAAAAGATTATGAGCTAAGCAAGCAGACTTTAAAGGCCGCGGTTAGTTTGCTGCCGATTGCGGTTGCACATCTTAAACTGATTTTTAGCCAGTATAATGTCATTGATTTTTCTGAGTTGGCACTTGCATCATTAGATGCTTTAGGTCACCCTGATATGCCAACTGATTTAGCGCTGGCATTAGATTATAAAATAGAACATATTTTAATTGATGAGTTTCAAGATACATCTACACCACAAATTGAGTTAATTAAACTATTGACTGCAGGCTGGGATCAGTCAGCACTAAGAACATTATTTTTAGTGGGTGATCCCATGCAATCAATTTATCGATTTAGAGATGCAAATGTTGGTCTTTTTATGCAAATTAGAGAGCAGGGCTTGGGGCATATTAAACCTTTGTTTCGCCAGCTACAAGTGAACTTCCGCTCAAGTAGTACGATTGTTAATTGGGTAAATAATCAGTTTTCTAATATTATGCCTGATAAAGATGACTTAACTTTTTCTGCGGTAAGCTATGCTCACTCTGTTGCATTTAACCAAGCTCTGCCAGATGATTTAGTTGATTGTCAATTAACTGTTGATGCGACCGATCACTTTTTACAAGCTCAAAAAATTATTGAAATTATACAACAGCATTTATTTAATAATAATCAATTAAAACAGAAAAAAACGCTGGCTGTTTTAGCTCGTAGCCGAGCTAATTTAGCAGAAATCATTCAATTGTTAAATCAATATAATATTGAATTTCAAGCTGTAGAAATAGACCGTTTGTCTCAAAAAATGGTTGTCCGTGATTTAACTTCCTTAGCGTTTGCTCTGTGTGATCAATACGATGAGTTGAGCTGGGTTTCTTGCATGCGTTCGCCCTGGTTTGGTTTGGATTTAGATGATATTCGGCAAATTATGGTAACAAGTGATCCTAAGTTGCCTATGATAGAAAGAATAACTACTTCGTTATCTATTATTTCGCTACCGTCTGCCAAACGTTGTGAAAAAATATTACCTATCTTAACGCATAGTTTAAATTATAAAGGTCGTAAGCCTTTTAGAAAGTGGTTATATGGTTGCTTCGTTGCTGTTGGTGGTTTAGCACAATTGGATTTTGATTCAGATAAAGATGATCTGAATGTTTGTTTAGATAAATTATCGGAATTACAAGAAAGCGGTGAGTTGAATGATAGAGAGTTAGTTCTTGAGTCGATAGAGCAATTATTTGCTGCGCCTAATCCTAATGCAGATAATCAAGTACAAGTCATGACCATACATAAGTCTAAAGGGTTAGAGTTTGATACGGTTATTTTACCTCGTTTAGATGCTGGTACTCGTGTTGGTGAAACGGCACTGCTTAAATGGACTGAGTTTTTAGATAAGCAGGGCGTTCCACATCATTTGTTAGCGATTTCCAAACAAACAGGGCAATCGGCCGATGGCGTCTACCAATATATTAGCTATTTAGATGCTGAAAAATCTAAGTTTGAAGATCAACGAGTACTTTATGTTGCAGCAACAAGAGCAAAGCAAAAGTTATATTTATTGGGTAATATTAAAAGTGATACAAAAAGTGATGATTTTAAGAAACCAACGGCCACTAGTTTTTTAGGCATGCTTTGGGATGGTGTAAAGGCAAACTTTTCAAACATTAATGAAATTAAAAAAGATGGCTACCAATCTTCAGTAGAGCTATTAGAAAAGCCTTTGTATGATTCTCGTTATGTTAAACAGGTGAACTTAAGTCGAGTTGCAGAAATTCCTCAAGAAAAATATCAAGAGTTATTATTAGAGCAGGTTGAAGAAAAGGAACAAAGCTCGACTATTATTTCTGAACAAGCAACTGCAATTGGTACGGTTTTGCATCGCCAATTACAGTGGATTAGTGAACGTTATAGCTCTTCGTTTATATTACCTGAAAATTGGCCGTTAATTACCAATGCTCAGTTACAAAATCAGATGCATTTTAAAACGGTGTCTGACTTAGATGATGCTACTAAAAAAGTCTTACAAGGCGTTAAAAATACATTAAACGATAAATTTGGACAGATGCTATTGAGCAAAAATGAAAATGCTAAGTCTGAGTTGGTTTTACACAAAAAGATTGACTCAGGAAGTTTTTTAACTCGAATTGTCGATCGAACTTTTATCAAAGACGATGTTCGTTGGATTATTGATTATAAGTCTTCTCAACCGGAAGCCAACGAATCTTTGGCTGAATTTATAGAGCGAGAAAAAAATACTTATTTATTGCAATTGACAGATTACTTTAAAATGTTTGTCCAACTAGAAGAAAGAAAAATTATTGCTGGTTTATATTTTCCGCTTTTGTCTCATTTTGAAATAATTCTAGAAAATTAAAATATAAAATATTATTGATATTAAGAGTAAGCGATAGCAACAGTAGCTGGTATAAGCCAGCTAAAGCTTAAAGTAAATACTCGATAAAAGGTTATTGTTAAATTCTAAATAATGACCTTGTTTCCCCCAATCGCTTAATACTATGCGATGGTGAGTTTGATCGTTAATCATTATCTGGTGCTGAGCTTCACGATGGGTATGTCCATGAATGAGCCATTCACAGTGATTTTCTAAAAAAAAGTTTTCTACGGCTTTTGGGTTGACGTCCATTATAGATTCACTTTTTTCTGATTGCTCACTTTTACTTTTTTCTCTTACGCCTGAGGCAAAAGCAAGGCGCTTTTCTACTGATTGAGCGAGTAATTCTTGTTGCCAGGTTGGATTACGCACCATCTTTCTAAATTGCTGGTATTGAATGTCATCGGTACATAGAACATCACCATGCATCACACATGTTTTATGGAAACCTAGTTCCAGATGATAAGGTTCTTCAATTAATGTGCTACCAGTTTGCTTGGCGAATTGTTCTCCAAGTAGAAAGTCTCTGTTCCCATGTGCAACGTAAAGCTGACCTGAATGTTGAGTGTAATGCTTAAATAAATTGATAACCTGTTGGTTAAAAGCGGAGCTATGATCATCACCCACCCAAACTTCAAATAAATCACCAAGTACATAGAGTTGCTGACTTTTTGGGGCAATATTATGCATATAATGTTCGAACAACCTTAACAAATGCGGTTGAGTTTCGCACAAATGCAAATCTGAAATGAAGTGGGTAATAACCGTCATTGCTTATTCTACTGTTACTTTGATTATTTCAATCGGTTCAACAGGAACATCTTGCATGCCATTAGCAAAGCCTGTTTCTACGGATTTGATTTGGTTGACAACGGTCATACCTTCTACGACTTCTCCAAATACGGTATATCCCCAGCCTTGTGCTGTTTCAGCTGTGAAGTCGAGAAAGTTATTATCTTTTACATTGATAAAAAATTGAGCGGTTGCTGAGTGAGGATCCATTGTTCTTGCCATAGCAATGCTTCCTGTTTTATTAGATAAGCCGTTTTGAGACTCACATTGAATAGGTGTGTTTACTGGTTTTTGATTCATGTCTTTATCGAATCCACCACCTTGGATCATAAAGTTTTCGATCACTCGATGAAAAATAGTGCCTACATAGTGACCACTTTCTACATACTTCATAAAGTTACTGACAGTATCCGGTGCTTTTTCTGCATCGAGTTGAATTTTGATATCACCTAAATTGGTATGAAATATAATCATGGGTATCTCGCCAAAAGCTAAAAAATTGATCTTACCGTAATCACTGTTAAATGAGAATTGTTAAAGGGTAATTTGTTTTCTGCTCTTTGGACTTATCATTTTGTGAACAAATAACGGCTTTTTACTAATCATTGCAAGGAGGCTTTAAAGGTTACGGCCTAAAAATCGTTAATTTACGTGCGTTGCGAGCTTAAGCATTCTATAATCACCGCCATCATTTAGTTGCTTTTAAATTACGGAGTTTCATGACCAATGCTAAGAATTTACAATAGCATTTCTCAAAATAAGGACGAATTTAAGCCTCTTTCACCTGGAAAGGTAAAGATGTATGTCTGTGGGATCACCATTTATGATTATAGTCATATAGGCCATGCACGCACTTTTGTGGCTTTTGATGTGATTGCTAGATACTTACGTTTTTCAGGTTATGACCTTACATTTATCCGTAATATTACAGATATTGATGACAAAATTATTGCTCGAGCGAATCAAAATAAAGAATCGATAAGTGACTTAACTGCTCGATTTGAAAAAATAATGCATGAAGATTTTGCGGCATTAGGAATGAAAAAACCTGATTTAGAACCTAAGGCGACAGAGTCGATACCTGAAATAATCGAAATTATTCAAACACTTATTGATAAAGGTTATGCTTATCAAGGAGCTAATGGTGACGTATATTATCATGTACCTAAATTTTCAGATTATGGAAAATTAAGCAAGCAAAACTTAGAGGCTTTGCAAGCCGGTGAAAGGGTTGGTGTGGCCGGAGATAAGAAAAACTCAATGGATTTTGTTCTTTGGAAAGTCGCTAAACCAGGCGAACCTAGCTGGCAATCTCCTTGGGGTGAGGGGCGACCTGGTTGGCATATAGAATGTTCTGCAATGTCTAAAAAATGCTTAGGAGAACATTTTGATATTCATGGTGGAGGATCAGATTTACAGTTTCCTCATCATGAAAATGAGATCGCTCAATCTGAAGCTGCTAACGGTTGTTGCTTTGCTAATACTTGGATTCATACAGGGATGGTTCAGGTTGATCGTGAAAAAATGTCCAAATCTTTGAATAACTTTTTTACTATTCGTGATGTATTGCAAGTCTATAGAGCTGAATCGGTTCGTTTCTTTATGGTATCAAGTCAATATCGTAGCCAGTTGAATTATAGTGAAGAAAACTTGAAGTCAGCAGATGCTGCTTTAGAACGACTTTATTTAGCTTTGCGTGATGTTGATCTATCTGTTTTGCCCCAAGTTGATGCTGATAATGAATATGTTCAAAAGTTTCAATGTGCAATGGATGATGATTTTAATACCCCTGAAGCCGTTGCTGTTTTATTTGAAATTGCAAAAGAAATTAATAGATTAAAGTCAGATGATGTTAATGCTGCGGTTGAACTAGCGTCAATACTTATTCATCTCGGAGACATACTTGGCATTTTACAACAATCTCCCGATGCTTTTTTGAAGTCTGTTTCAGGTGATAAGGAACTAGATACAGATTATATTGAGCAACTTATTGTTGAAAGAAACCAGGCCAGAGCCGATAAGAACTGGGGTAAAGCCGATGAAATCAGAGATCAGTTGCAAGATTTGGGTGTCGTGCTAGAGGACAAAGATGGTAAAACTGGTTGGCGTATAGTTTAGTTTTTATCTGATTTTATTATTTCAAATGGTATCTCAGCTAACAAGTGTGCGCTAAGGTCATACCAGATACCTCAGTTAAACAAGGGATAATACCGCGTTTTTGGACAGGAGAACTCTGCTAAGCTGTTATGTAGAGAAAATACTAGCTCAATTTACTCCTACAATTATCGTTTACCGAGCTGTTAATGAAAGGTTAATTATTTTTATGAGTCGTACAGAGTCTTTTTCAAGAGAAGAACTAATTGCTTGTGGTAAAGGTGAGTTGATTGGTACTGCAACAGAAGGGCGACCAATTGCTCGTTTGCCGTTACCTAATATGCTTATGATGGATCGTATTACTTCTATTTCTGATGATGGTGGTGAATATGGTAAAGGACAAATTGTTGCTGAGTTGGATATTAATCCTGACTTGTGGTTTTTCGAATGCCACTTCGAGTCAGATCCTGTTATGCCTGGATGCTTAGGAGTTGATGCATTGTGGCAAATGAGTGGCTTTTTTCTTTCTTGGCTTGGTCATCCTGGTAAAGGTAGAGCGCTTGGTGCTGGTGAGGTCAAGTTTGTTGGTCAGGTTTTACCTACAGCAAAGTTAGTGACCTATATCGTTGATGTTAAGAGGGTCTTAAAGAAAGGGCTATCGCTCGTTATTGCTGACGCAAAAATGTTGGTAGATGGTAGAGAAATTTATACCGCAAAAAATTTGAGAGTTGGATTATTTGAGTCCACAGACGACTTTTGATAAAGCTGTCACAGTAAAAAAT
The DNA here is from genome assembly GCF_052495765.1 of Aliikangiella litoralis. The sequence goes on from NZ_CP199292.1 coordinate 2,387,015, forward strand.
TATTAATTTAAAAAGTCGTTGATGATAAGTTTATTATCGAATGAGGTAGCATAATGAGACGAGTTGTAGTTACAGGCATGGGAATTGTGTCTTGTCTAGGCAATGATGTAACAGAAGTAATTGAATCGCTAAAAGAAGGACGTTCTGGCATTCGTTTTATGGAAAAATATAAAGAAGTTGGTCTGCGTAGCCAAGTAGCAGGTAAACCTGACATTACAGTAAAAGATTTTATTGATCGTAAAGTTCTACGTTTTATGGGAGATGCTTCTGCATATGCTTATATATCGATGACTCAAGCTATCGCTGATGCAGGGTTGACGGATGATTTAGTCTCAAATCCTAAAACAGGTATTATTATGGGGTCTGGCGGTGGTTCGCAAAAAAATCAGGTTGAATCTGTCAATATTTGTTTGGAAAGAGGGGTTAAACGTGTAGGGCCTTATGCTGTACCTAAAACCATGTCTAGTACAACTTCTGCTTGTTTAGCAACACCTTATAAAATTAAAGGAGTTAACTATACAATTTCTTCAGCCTGCGCTACTAGCGCTCACTGTATTGGTAATGCATTTGAGCAAATACAGTTAGGTAAACAAGATATTATGTTTGCTGGTGGTGGAGAAGAAGAAGATTGGCGACTAACATTATTGTTCGATGCAATGGGAGCGTTATCATCTAAGTATAATGATACTCCAGAAAAGGCTTCTCGCCCTTACGATGAAACTCGTGACGGCTTTGTTATTTCGTCTGGTGGCGGCACTTTAGTACTTGAAGAGTTAGAGCACGCTAAAGCTCGTGGTGCAAAAATTTATGCTGAGCTAGTTGGTTATGGGGCGACTTCTGATGGGTATGATATGGTAGCTCCTTCAGGAGAGGGGGCTGTACGTTGCATGCAGCAGGCGCTAGAAAATGTTGAAGGTGGAGTAGATTACGTCAATACTCATGGTACAAGTACGCCTGTTGGTGACACCGCTGAGTTAGTTGCAATACGAGATATTTTTGGGGAGAATACGCCAAAAATAGGTTCGACTAAGTCTCTTGCTGGGCATTCACTTGGTGCTACGGGTGTACATGAAGCTATTTATAGTTTATTAATGATGGAGCATGATTTTATTGCTGGCTCTATTAATATAGAAAAACTTGATCCTCAAGCTGAAGGGCTTCCTATAGTACAAAAAACTGAATCGGCTAAGTTGAATCGTGTGTTATCAAATAGTTTTGGGTTCGGTGGTACGAACGCGAGTTTAGTTTTTGAAAAATATACTGATTAATATCGCCTATTTTAAGCTTTAAAAAAAGCGCCTTTGGCGCTTTTTTATTTTCCTTTTTATTTTTAATGTTTTGGGGGCTTAATAGTGAGGAGGCGGAGTTTCCATTTGGGCATCAATTACATTGGGTTGCTGTATATCTTGTAGTTTTGCATTGGTTTTTTCAATTAATCGAGTGAGTAATCGAATGTCTTCCTGTTGCTGAATAATTGATTGATTGAGTTGTTCTATCAGCTCTTCTTGAAAGGTTACTTTCATTTCTAAATCGTCAATTCTTTCTTGTAATTGATTAGTACTACCCATTATTTTTACCTTTAAAGAATGGCTGTAATTGATTTTTCAATGCTTTCCGGTTTATCTTTTGAGGCAAAGCGCTCTACAACACTGCCTTCTTTATTAACTAAAAACTTAGTGAAATTCCATTTAATACTCTCAGTGCCAAGTATCCCCTTTGCTTCAGATTTTAAATATTCAAATAGCGGTGAAGAACTCTTTCCATTAACATCGACTTTGCTAAACAGAGGAAATGTAACTTGGTAATTTAGCTCGCAAAATTGAGCAATTTCTTTTTCAGAGCCAGGTTCCTGCTTACCAAATTGGTTACAAGGAAACCCCAGCACCACAAAGCCTTTATTTTTGTATTGCTGGTATAGTTGCTCTAAACCTTTTAATTGAGGAGTGAAACCACACTCACTGGCTGTATTGACAATAAGTAGAGTTTTTCCTTCAAATGTTTTCATTGATATTGGGTTACTATCAATATCTTTCACGCTAAATTGATAAATATTAGTCATTGATAAGGATCTCTGTTTGCTGAGTTCATAGCAATTTTACCACCATATTTAGCCTTTAGGGGAGTTTTCTTCTTATACCTGCCTGCTTGGTAAAGTTTCGGTTAACAGTAAAAATGTGATTTGCTTGAGAGCATAGGGCGGTGTAATCTTCTGTTTCAAAATATCAAAAAACAGAGTGATATGTTAATAACACATTCTGGCAAATCAGTGTATAGTGCGATTTGTTTGAATGTTGTAGAACACTAAAAATCATAGGTCAATTTGAATGAAGAAAATATCGATCCTTTTGGGAATATTAATATCTGTTGGAGTCTCTTTGATTGTTAATGCTGACAGCAAGGTGGACGAACTAAAAGTTGTTGCATCCATTAGAGATGAGGCGCTAAAGAGCGAGTTAGCCTATGATATTTTAGAATCTTTAACCACAGAAGTTGGCCATCGCATGGCTGGAACCCCTCAAGATGCATTAGCCGTTAAGTGGGCGGTTGATAAATTTAAAAAATTAGGTTTTGATAAAGTGTGGACTGAGCCTGTCACTTTTAAAACATGGGTTCGTAAAGCTGAAAGCGCTGAGGTTACTGCACCTTACCAACACTCTTTGAAAGTAACGGCATTAGGTTTTAGTATTCCTACATCAAAGCAAGGGCTTGAAGCTGAAGTGGTTCACTTTAGAACTCTGGAAGATTTAATCGCATCACCGCAAAACTCTGCTCAAGGAAAAATTGTTTTCATCAGTCGAAAAATGCAGCGTTTTAGAAGTGGTAAAGGATATGGACCAGCTGTAAAGGCTCGTGGAAATGGTGCAGTTCAGGCTGCATTAAAAGGTGCTGTTGCTGTTGTTATTCGTTCAATTGGAACCGATTCTCATCGACTACCGCATACTGGCATGATGCATTACAAAAAGGGCGTTACTAAAATTCCAGCAGCGGCTATATCTAATCCAGATGCAGATTTACTTGTTAGAATTTTTGAACGCAAAAAAACAGTCAAAATGAAGCTACAGCTTAATTCTCATGATGGCCCTGAATATACATCGCAAAATGTTATCGCTGAAATGACAGGAAGTGTTTGGCCGAATGAAAAAGTTGTGATTGGTGGCCACCTGGATTCTTGGGATTTAGGTACAGGCGCTGTTGATGATGGAGCGGGTGTTGCAATTACTATGGCTGCGGCTAAGTTGATTGGTAAAAGCCAGTATCGACCTAAAAGAACAATACGGGTGGTATTGTGGGCGAATGAAGAGCAAGGTTTAGTGGGTGCAAAAGCTTATGCTAAGAAACATAAAGAGGATTTAGCCAATCATGTTACCGGAGCTGAATCTGATTTTGGCGCCGGAAAAATCTATGCTTTTGCTTCAAATGTTGCAGAAAATAATTTACCAGTCGTTAAAAAAATGGCTAAGTTGATGAAACCTTTAGGAATTGAGTATATCGACAATCAATCTGGACCCGGTCCCGACTTGATCCCAATGTATCAATTGGGGATGTCGGTATTTAGTTTACGCCAGGACGGTACAGATTATTTTGATTTGCACCATACGGCTGATGATACGCTAGATAAAGTTGATCCAGAAAGTCTTGCACAAAATGTTGCTGCGTATGTGGTTTTTGCTTATGTTGCGGCTAACAGCGAACAAAAAATCAGTCGGTAATAAAGGACTAATTGAATGAGTGAACAACAAATTTTAAGTCGTTTAGATGGCTCAGTGTTTGAGTTGCAGATTAACCGACCAGAAAAAATGAATGCGTTAACGGATCAGATGTATGGTGATTTGGTTGAAGGAATAAGAAAAGCAGAGGCTGATGAAAAAGTTAAAGTACTTTTGATCCGCAGTAGTGGAGCTCATTTTTCTGCAGGTAACGACTTAGCTGACTTTCTACAGACAGCGTTTAATTTTGAAAGTAATGTTGTTCAATTTTTAATCTCTCTGGCTAAAATGACAAAACCAGTTATTGCTGCTGTTAATGGTGCTGCCGTCGGAATAGGGACAACAATGCTATTACATTGTGATTTGGTATTTGCTGCTCAAGATGCCAAGTTTTCACTACCTTTTATTAAGTTAGGTTTAACGCCTGAAGGGGGTTCTAGCCAATTATTAGCGCAACGCTGCGGCACGGCAAAAGCCAATGATTGGTTGCTAACAGGACGAACTTTTTTAGCTGATGAAGCCTGCTCATCTGGATTGGTGAACCAGGTTTTTCAGAGTGCTGAATCGACTTGGTTGGGTGCAATGAGTACTGCCCAAAAAATGTCAAAAAATTCGCTTGAGGTGTTAATTGAAAGTAAAAAATTAATCAAAGGAGAACAAGTTGCTTCCGTGATTGAACTCATTAAGCGAGAAGCTGAGATTTTTGCTCAGCGACTAAGCTCCACAGAAGCAAAAGCTGCTTTTAACGCATTTTTAAATCGATAAAGCAACTGAGAAGTAAACCTCTTAAACTGAGAAATAGCAAACTAAAGTGATTAAGATTGCTCCGATTAAATTAAGCGCAAAGCCACTCTTGATCATTTGTTGGATTGGCACCTTTTCGCTTCCGTAAATAACTGCGTTAGGTGCTGTTGCAACAGGCAACATAAATGCACAGCTCGCACTCATTGCTGCTGGCAGCATAATTAAAGCAGGGTCTATTTTGGCACTCAATGCGGCTGAGGCTAAAATAGGCATAAGCAAAGCGGTTGTTGCGGTATTACTCGTCATTTCAGTCAGAAAAGTAACAGATAAAGTAATGCATAGCATTAATAGAATAATAGGAAGAGTTGCTACATTGGTTAGCTGGTTGCCAATTATTTCGCTTAACCCACTAGCGCCAAAAGCTTTAGCGATACAAATTCCGCCAGCAAATAATAGTAAGACTCCCCAAGGAATCTGACTCGCGGTTTTCCAATCTAATAGTCGACCTGGCTTTTCTGATTTTCCATCAGGAATAATAAACATGGTAATGCAAGCAAGTAAGGCAACGCTGGCATCGTTAGCCACCGTTAACCCTGTTAATTCTCTCCAGCCACCAAAAGGTTCTTGACGGGTAATCCAAAGAATCGCAGTAACAGCAAAAACAGCTAGTACTCTTTTTTCAATACTGGTCCATTGCCCAACATTAGGAATTTCTATTTTTTCTTGTGAGTTAATATTTCTTGTTAGCCATAACATCATAATAGGAATAAATAGAATAACGAGTGGTATTGACCATTTCATCCAAGATAAAAAGCCTAATGATTCACCTGTAGTTTCTTGGTAAGTTGATAAAAATAATGCGTTAGGTGGGGTGCCGATCGGTGTTCCTATACCACCAACACTAGCTGCATAAGCAATACCTAATAGTAAAATTGAAGTCAGCTGCTTATCTTTTACATTTTCTAAAGTCGCTAATGCTACGGGTAATAGCATTAAAGTGGTTGCGGTATTAGAAATCCACATGCTTAAAACTGCTGAAGCTGCCATAAATCCCATTACAAGACGTTTGGGAGAGGCGCCTCCAAAAAGGTGGATCATATGTAAAGCAATTCGGCGATGTGCACCTGAGTATGACATCGATTGAGATAGTATAAATCCGCCGAGTAGTAGTAGAATCAACTTATGACCGTAAGCTTGAGCAACTTGAGAGGCGGTTAGCACATTAGTCATTGGAAAGACGGCTAAAGGAATAAGTGATGTTACCGGAATTGGAATAGGTTCAAATATCCACCATATTGCACAAAGTGTTGTCACAGAAGCGACAATGATAACAGGAGATTGCATATTCATTAGGTGCATTAATATGCCGATAGCAATAGCTAATACTGGCGCTAGCCAAAGTGTTGTTGATTTGAAGTGGTCCATTTAAATAATAATAAGATTTGTATTTTTTATATAATTTAAGTCTACACTTAAACTGTCTTATTTTAAAACAGGAATTTAGGTTCTCATCTATGAGAGTAGAAGAATTGGGGCTGGCCGTAGGCGATGCACTTCAATTGCAAATAGGCGATAATATCGATCAGAGATATCCCGTTAAATTTTTTGGTATTAATCCAAAGGGAAGCGTTATTGTTTCTGCTCCGCGCTCTGGCCCTGATAAAATGATTTTTATCAGAGAAGGGCAACTAGTGACCTTAAGGTTTGTTGCTAAAAATGTGGCATCTGGTTTTACCTCTCGAGTAATGGTTACCAGAGGACAACCTTATCCTTATATTCACTTAGAAATACCTAAAGAAATTCAAACGGTTGAAGTGCGTAAAGAGGTGAGAGTTTCAACGGATATTCCTGTAACGGTGATCAACAAAACCCATCATTCACCTGCACTGACAGGACGATTATTGAATATGAGTTGCTCTGGCGGTCGTATTGAAACCAATATGAAAATTGCATTAAAAGATAATATCTTAAATGTAACGATGAAAATTATGATTGAAGATATAGAGCGTTTGATCACTATGGACTGTATTGCAACTTATGTAAAAGAAGATCCTGAAAACGATGAGTATACTTACGGAGTTAATATTGAAGAGATCGATAAAGAAGACATGGTTTCGCTAAGGGCATTTGTGTATCAGGAATTATTAAGAAGTTTACACATGATTTGATTTTTTTTCGGTTTTGCATAAACGGGCCTGAGCTTCTAAACCTGAAGCTTTGTGGAAAGCATCAGGCTTAGTTTAGAGTTTATTGAGCATCTAAAAATTTTTCGGCATCTAATGCTGCCATACATCCAGCCGCCGCAGAAGTGACGGCTTGCTTATAAACTTGATCAGCTACATCACCAGCGGCATAAACACCTTCAATTGAAGTCGCTGTGGCATTGCCCGCTAAACCACTTTTAACTTTTATATAACCATTTTCCATTTCTAATTGATCAGCAAAAATATCGGTATTTGGTTTGTGTCCGATGGCAATAAAAACACCTTCTAAATCAATTTGTTGTGTAGATTCATCTTGTGTGCTTTTTATCTTAATGCCAGTTACTCCCATTTTGTCACCTAGCACTTCTTCAAGAGTATTGTTCCAATGAATGACAACATTACCATTTTCTGCTTTTTCAAAAAGGTGTTTTTGAAGTATTTTTTCACTTCTTAAACTATCTCTACGATGTATTAAGTGAACTTCAGAAGCGATATTGGATAGGTATAAAGCTTCTTCAACTGCTGTATTACCGCCACCAATAACTGCAACTTTTTTATTGCGATAAAAGAAACCATCACAAGTAGCGCAAGCTGAAACGCCTTTACCTTTAAAAGCTTCTTCCGATTCTAAACCTAAATACATGGCTGAAGCTCCTGTTGCAATTACCAGCGCATCTGCAGTATAAGTTCCTTGATCACCAGTTAAAGTAAAAGGACGTTTGCTTAAGTCGGTAGTATGAATATGATCAAATATGATTTCTGTTCCAAAACGTAGTGCATGTTTTTCCATTCGCTCCATTAATTCTGGGCCTTGCACACCGTCATTATCCCCTGGCCAGTTATCAACATCTGTGGTAGTGGTGAGTTGCCCACCTTTTTCCATGCCTGTAATAATAACAGGTTCAAGGTTTGCCCTCGCGCCATAGACGGCTGCTGAATATCCAGCAGGACCAGAGCCAAGAATTAACAGTTTACAGTGACGCGATTGAGACATTGAGTACTCCGAATACAATATTAATAGGTTTTAAAAATCAGTGATAAATACTAAAGAGCGAATTCTAAGAGGGTTTGCTCTTTGGCACAATACAATTTATATAATTGCTTTATTGTGAATTTATATAATGCTATAGGGTCATCATTTACCACATTAAGTCATCTGGTATCTGATAGTCCGCGTAAGGATCTTCCTCGTCAAACTCATCATTTTTCTCATTTAGAGTAATAATAAATTCAGGCGCTCTTTGTTGTATTTTTTCAACAACAGGCTTCGGCAGTAAAAAATAGTCATTCTGGAGGCTAGCGATACCTAATAGTCCGTTACTCAGGTGGCGGTGAACTTCATTAGAGACTTCGATTTGCTTAATAACACCGTTATCTGAAAAGCGATATTGAATAACGGGCTTACCGTAGTCTTGCTGATTGGTTTCGATAATTTGCTTAACTTGAGCGACTAACTCTTTTTGCGCTAATTCGGCATTGCGTTGCTGATTGAGTTGCCGATCTTTTTCTGCTTTCTCTGCGAGCAGTTTTTCTGCTGCAGCTCGATTTTCATCTTCGACATCAAGTTTATGCTTTCGGCTGATTTTAGCCTTTTTGCGCTTTTCACTTTTGACTTTATTGGCTTTGTCTTTAGTGGTTAAGCCGGCTTTTAGTAGTTGTTCTTGTAGCGAAGACATTGTTTTATAACCTTTTGCATACGAGTTAGTTGATTGTTAAATTATACTTGCTGATATTAACTTGGCTAATATGGGGAAAAGTTTGTTAAATTTCAATATTTCTTTGGTAAGTAAAAGCTTAAAAAGTAAAAAACCGCTTTCAAAAGCGGTTTTTTATTAGGTTATTAAAAATACTTGATTTTAATCTTTGATTGCATCTTCCGGTGCAACATAATCAAAACCTAAGTTATCTGCAACACTATGACAGGTCACAACACCTTTGTGGACGTTTAAACCATTCAGTAAGTGCTTATCACTTTCTAAGGCTGCTTTGTAGCCTTTATTAGCAATACTGATAATAAAAGGTAAAGTGGCATTATTTAACGCAAAGGTTGAAGTTCGTGGTACAGCGCCTGGCATGTTAGCTACGCAGTAATGTACAACATCGTCAACAATATAAGTAGGTTCTGCATGAGTTGTTGCTTTGGAGGTTTCGAAACATCCGCCTTGGTCTATTGCAACGTCAACAACAGCAGAGCCAGGCTTCATGCGTTTTATCATTTCTGCGGTAACCAGTTTCGGTGCTGCTGCCCCTGGAATTAATACGCCGCCAATAACTAAGTCAGCAGAAAGCACATGTTCTTCGAGAGCATCTTTACTTGAGAATACGGTTTCGAGTTGAGCACCAAACTGTGCATCTAAACGGCGTAGCACATCAATTGAACGATCTAAAATAACAACATTAGCCCCTAAGCCGATAGCCATTTGAGCTGCGTTAGAACCAACAACTCCACCGCCTATAATAACCACTTTAGCTGGAGATACGCCCGGTACTCCTCCAAGCAGCATGCCCCGGCCTGATTTGGACTTTTCTAGACATTGTGCGCCTGCTTGAATAGACATACGACCAGCTACTTCTGACATGGGAGCAAGCAATGGAAGGCTGCCTTGGTTACTGGTAACCGTTTCGTAGGCAATGCAGATGGCTTTACTTTTAATGAGATCTTGAGTTTGTGGTAGATCGGGAGCCAAATGAAGATAGGTAAATAGAATTTGGTTTTCACGTAGTTTGGCTCGCTCCTCTGCTAGAGGCTCTTTAACTTTAACAATCATTTCGGCCTCTGCAAAAATAGCATCTGCAGTATCTCTTATTTCTGCGCCTATGGCGCGATAGTCATCATCACTAAAGCCAATACCTGAACCTGCGTTAGTTTCTACAATAACTTGATGACCATGACTGATAAGCTCACGGGCACTTGCTGGCAGCATCCCAACGCGGTATTCATGATTTTTTATCTCTTTAGGTACACCTATTAACATCTCAACATCTCCACAATAAATCACAAAACAGCAAATCAACATTTGCCGAGTGTTTGAATAAAATATTTTGCTAGTATAGCGGTACTTTAACAGGATAACTTGCTTATATTTGCTATTTTGAAGTAGAATTAACTAAAAATAATGGTTTTTTTAGATTAAATAACTTTAGGTGTCGGTATGTATTCGGAGCTTGACCGAATTGATAAGTCAATACTAAAAGAGCTGCAAAGTGATGGGCGTATCGCTAATGTAGAATTATCACGACGTGTTGGCTTAAGCGCCACGCCTTGCTTAGAAAGAGTGAAGCGGCTCGAGAAAAAAGGGTATATAAAAGGGTATACTGCCCTAGTTGCACCAGAAAAGCTCAATGCTGCACTATTGGTTTTTGTGGAAATTAGACTCACGCGTACTTCGCCAGATGTGTTTGATGACTTTAAAAAGTCTGTTATTGATTTACCTCAGGTGTTAGAGTGCCACCTGGTTTCCGGGGACTTTGATTACTTGATTAAAGCTCGGGTGGCAGACATGATGGCATATCGTAATTTATTAGGAGAAACTTTGTTAACTTTGCCTGGAGTAAGTGGTTCTCGTACCTATGTGGTAATGGAAGAAGTAAAAGAAAGTAGTATTATTCAAATTTCGGCAAAGTAATATTGTTGTATTGGTAAGGTTTTATTTTTATTAATGAATAGCAAATTAGAAACGCAAGAAGCTTCGAGCATTATATTAGTAAGGTTAAAAGAGGGAGGCTTTATCTTTTTGATAGCCTTAGCCCTATTTTTATTCATATCCCTTTGGAGCTTTTCGCCGCAAGATCCTGGTTTTACGATGGCCAGAGATGCAAGTGAAATTCAGAATGCTAGCGGCAGAGCTGGGGCTTGGTTTTCCAGCCTGTTTCTACATTTGTTTGGATATTTAGCATTTTTATTTCCATTTATGATTGTTTATTCGGGCTATTTACTATTTCGGGAGAGAAAAAGTGTTTTACCAAATAGTCTGGCATTTTGGTCGTTCCGCCTATTTGGCTTATTCTTCACATTATTACTAGGAGCAGCCATATCTTCACAGCATTTTGCAGAGCCTGATATGGTAAATGCTTACTATTCAGGTGGTATATTAGGTAAGTTATTAGCTGATTTACTTGTCAGTTGGTTCAATCCTGTAGGGGCTACCTTACTAATGCTTGCTGCATTTTTTGCTTCAATGACTCTATTCACTGGGATTTCATGGTTTCAGCTAATGGATTGGGTGGGAAAACAGACTTTGGGTGGTTTTTCTTGGTTATCCCAAAAATCTATTGATTTTATGGATAGAATGAAAGACAGGAAAGAACAGAGAGAAATAAAGCAACAGCGTGAAGTGGTTTTTAAGCAAGAGAAAATCAAAATCGATAAACGTGAACCGGTCAAAATAGCGAAAGAAGTCACACGAATTGAACCGAGTCTTCGGACACAAAAAGAAAAGCAAACCAGTTTATTTGATGATTTGCCTGTTGAAGGAGAATTACCGCCAGTACGTTTGCTGGATGAACCCAAAGAACATAAGCATAGAATTTCCGATGAAGCTTTAGAGGCAATGTCTCGTCTGGTTGAGCTTAAATTAGCTGATTTTAAAATAGAGGCTCAGGTAGTTGCTGTTCATCCAGGCCCAGTAATTACTCGTTTTGAATTATCACTTGCTGCGGGCGTTAAAGTAGCAAGAATTAGTAATTTAGCGAAAGATTTAGCTCGTTCTATGGCGACAACCAGTGTTAGGGTGGTGGAGGTTATTCCTGGTAAACCCTATATTGGTATTGAGGTACCCAATGAAAACCGCGAGATTGTCAGACTCAAAGAAGTGATTGCTAGTCGAGCATTCGATGACTCAAAGTCGACACTTACTATGGCACTAGGTAAAGATATTTCTGGGGCTCCTATCGTTATCGACTTGATGAAAATGCCACATTTGTTAGTTGCGGGAACGACTGGTTCGGGTAAGTCCGTTGGTTTGAATGCGATGATAGTGAGTATTTTATACAAATCTTCTCCTAGTGAAGTTCGTATGATTATGATTGATCCTAAAATGTTGGAGTTATCTGTTTATGAAGGGATCCCGCATTTATTAACGCCTGTTGTTACTGATATGAAAGAAGCAGCAAATTCTTTACGCTGGGCGGTTGCTGAAATGGAGCGGCGTTACAAATTAATGTCTGCATTGGGCGTTAGAAATTTAGCCGGATTTAATCGTAAAATCAGTGATGCTATCAAGCAAGGAGAGCCAATTAAAGATCCTTTGTGGAAATCTGAAGAGTCAATGGAAGAGGAGGCACCAGATTTAGAAATGTTGCCGAAAATTGTGGTGGTTATTGATGAACTTGCCGATATGATGATGATAGTCGGTAAAAAAGTTGAAGAGTTGATCGCGAGAATTGCGCAAAAGGCAAGAGCAGCAGGGATACATTTATTACTCGCTACTCAAAGACCTTCGGTAGATGTTATTACTGGACTAATCAAAGCGAATATTCCTTCCAGAATTGCATTTCAAGTGTCATCAAAAATTGACTCTCGAACCATTCTTGATCAGATGGGAGCTGAACAATTATTAGGCCAAGGAGATATGTTGTATTTGCCCGGTGGTACGAGTATTCCTGTTCGAGTTCATGGGGCTTTTGTTGACGACGATGAAGTTCATCGGGTTGTCGGTGATTGGAAAAAACGAGGCGAGCCCGTTTACGAAGATTCTATATTATCCGGTGCGGCAGAAACTGAAGTACCAGGCTTTCCGTCTGAGTCTGATAGTGGTGGAGAAAAAGATGAGCTTTATGATCATGCTGTACAAATAGTCACGGAAACTAGAAAAGCATCAATTTCAGGTGTACAAAGGCGCTTAAAAATTGGCTATAACAGGGCCGCGAGAATGATAGAAGAAATGGAAGCTGCAGGTATTGTGACTGAAATGCAGTCAAATGGCTCGAGAGAAGTAATTGCGCCACCTCCGCCTCCAAGGTAAGTTCATGTTTGATTCAGGTATTAATTGCTAAGATATTTTATTGCTTAATATATTTTGTTGAGGAAAGTTGATGTTTAAAAGTATTTTTGTTGCCCTAATTGTGGTTTTCAGCGTTAATATTAATGCTTTCGAAAGCGGGGATGCTGCCTCAGCATTAGCTGAAAAGTTTGCTAAGTTAAGAACTTATCAGTCAGACTTTGAACAGCGTGTTTATGATGAAAACGGCAAAGAAATTGATTTTAGTTCTGGGACTTTTTCAATTGAAAAGCCCGATCATTTTCGCTGGGAAATTAAGCAAAAATTTTCACAGCTAATTATTGCTGATGGTAAGCATCTTTGGACTTACGATAAAGATTTAGAACAAGTCACAATCCAATATCAAAGTAAAATGCTAGCCGACTCTCCATTATTATTGTTAACCAGTGATAGTAGTAGGCTAGCTAATGCTTTTGATATTTCGTTGATTAATGTGGAAGATAACCCCGATCACTTGCTTTTTCAACTAAAGCCAAAACAGGAAGATGGTGTCTTTGAGTCTGTGCATATTTTGTTTGAAGCTGAAAAAATTGCAGAATTACTGATGACCGATTCTCTTGGGCAAAAAACAAGCGTTAAGTTTATCAATGCTAAAGTTAACCCTAAGTTAACTCTAGACTTATTTATTTTTAAAGTACCTGAAGGTGTTGATGTTGTTGACTCCAGAGAAGTAAAAGCTGCAACTAACTAATTTTTTATTAAAATTGTCAGACTTATGCAAGATCTATTTGAAGAAGACAATCAACAGAGTTCGTTTATAGCAGAAGAGAGTAATCTTCTATTGCCGCTTGCTGCCCGCATGCGACCTAAAGCGCTTGAAGATTATGCAGGTCAAAGCCACTTGTTTGAACCCGGTAAACCCTTATATGAAACAATTAGTCAGGGCAAGCTACATTCAATGTTGTTTTGGGGGCCTCCCGGTACAGGTAAAACAACCCTGGCTCGTATGATAGCGGCCAATTGTCAGTGCTATTTTATTGCTATATCTGCAGTACTTGGTAGTGTAAAAGATATTAGAAATGCTGTTGAGGTGGCTAAATTAAAAAAAAAATCGGGGCAACAAACGCTTTTATTTGTTGACGAAGTGCATCGTTTTAATAAGTCACAGCAAGATGCCTTTTTGCCGTATGTTGAAGACGGCACTTTTATCTTTATTGGTGCTACAACTGAGAACCCGTCATTTGAAGTGAATAATGCGCTTTTATCCAGAGCTAGAGTATATGTACTCAAATCTTTAGATGAAGAGGCATTAACTAAAGTTTTATCTCGTGCGTTAACTGATAAAGTTAATGGTTTAGGTTTGCTAGAGCTTGAATTATCACAGGCTGCCAAGTCTCTTTTGATTGCTATTGCTGATGGTGATGCCAGACGTTTATTGAACTTACTCGAAATGGCAAGTGATTTAGCCAAGCCTGATGAGAGCGGCAAGTCATTAATTGAAGAACAACAAATTAAGGAAATTATTGGTGATAATTGGCGACGCTTTGATAAAGGTGGCGAAGCTTTTTATGATCAAATATCTGCCTTGCATAAATCTGTCAGAGGTTCAAATCCAGACGGGGCGTTATACTGGTTTTGTCGAATGCTAGATGGTGGGTGCGATCCACTTTATATTGCTCGTCGTGTTGTTAGAATGGCCAGTGAAGATGTTGGTAATGCTGATCCTAGAGGTTTGCAAATTGCAATTAATGCTTGGGATGTTCAGCAACGGTTAGGTTCTCCTGAAGGTGAACTTGCTATTGCTCAAGCCATTGTCTACTTAGCTGTGGCAGCGAAAAGTAATGCTGTTTACAATGCCTTTAAAAAATGTATGGCTGAAGTTAAAGCGGAACAAAGTTATGAAGTACCGCTGCATTTAAGAAATGCACCAACTAAATTGATGAAAGAGCTCGATTATGGGGCTGAATATCGTTACGACCATAATGAGCCTGATGCTTTTTCTATCGGCCAGACTTATTTTCCTGATGACCGAGCGGCGACCACATACTATGAGCCTGTTGAGCGAGGGATGGAAAAGCAAATTGCTGAAAAACTTAAATATTTACGCAGCTTAAAATAATAGAGAATGCATTTATGGAAATAGTTGTTAGTAAATTAGTGCCTACATTATTTGTGGCTTTAGGAGGGGCTTTAGGTGCATCTGGAAGATTTTGGGTGCGAGAGTTCTTACCTGTTATAACTAGTACGGCTTTTCCTTTAAGTACTCTTATTGTTAATTTAATCGGTTGTTTTGTGGCTGGATTGGTCTATATGTGGTTAGAACAATCAGGAACAAGCTGGTCTGTTGAAAAATTAGCTTTTTTCTTTGTTGGTTTTTTGGGTGCCTTTACTACCTTTTCAGCATTTGCCCTCGATAGTTTATTACTCTTTAATCACGGAGATATTTTTAAGTTGGCTGTTAATATATTAGCTAATTGTATTTTATGCCTCATTTGTGTATTTGTTGGTGCGTGGGTTGGTGGTAGAATAGCGGCCCAATAATGGCTTTAATGTTTAACTCTTGGATTTACTTATGATCGACCCCAAACTCTTTAGAACAGACCTGGATAATATCATTGCTAATTTAGCGAAACGCGGTATGGCATTTGATAAACAAAGTTACTTGGACTTGGAAGAAAGTCGAAAGTCATTGCAGGTTAAAACTCAAGAATTGCAAAATGAGAGAAAAGTTCGTTCTAAGTTGATAGGTCAAGCGAAAGCTAAAGGTGAAGACATACAGCCACTTTTAGATGAAGTTGCTAATTTAGGTAATGAGCTTGATGCTGCTAAAGTTGCATTTGAGAAAACTCAAAGCCAGCTAGATGAATTATTTTTAGGGTTGCCTAATTTACTATCTGGTGAGGTTCCTGAAGGTAAAAATGAAGATGATAATGTTGAAGTGAGAAAGTGGGGAGAAATTCCACAGTTTGACTTTGAGCCTAAGGATCATACTGAAATAGGTGAAGGTGTTGATGGGATTGACTTTGCTGCTTCAGCCAAGTTGAGCGGTTCGCGTTTTGTTGTTATGAAAGCTGGTGTAGCAAAGTTACACCGCGCATTAGTTCAATTAATGCTTGATACACACTCTGAGCAGCATGGATATCAGGAGACCTATGTTCCTTATTTAGTTAACCCTGAATGTTTAGTCGGAACATCACAATTGCCTAAGTTTGCAGAAGACTTATTTACTGTGCAAGGAACTACACAAGATGGCAAACCTCTTTATATGATACCAACTGCGGAGGTCCCTCTGACTAATTTGGTGCGCGGAGAAATTATTGATGAATCTGTATTGCCTATCAAATTAACTGCTCATACACCTTGTTTTAGAAGCGAAGCGGGGTCTTATGGTAAAGATGTTAAAGGTTTGATCCGTCAGCACCAATTTGAAAAGGTTGAATTAGTTCAAATAGTCAAACCTGAAAACTCAATGGCTGCTTTAGATGAGTTAACAGGTCATGCAGAAAAAATATTACAATTGCTAGAACTACCTTATAGAACCGTTATTTTATGTACTGGTGATATCGGGTTTGGTTCTACTAAAACTTACGATATCGAGGTTTGGCTACCTGCCCAAAATACTTATCGTGAGATATCATCTTGTAGTAACATGGCCGATTTTCAAGCGAGAAGAATGCAAGCAAGATTCCGTAATGTTGAAACAGGTAAGCCAGAGTTAGTTCATACACTAAACGGTTCTGGACTTGCCGTTGGGAGAACTTTGGTAGCAATTTTAGAAAATTATCAAATGGCAGATGGTAAAGTTCGAGTACCTGAGGTTTTAAAACCTTACATGAAAGTTGACGTTATTGGTTAATTGATTTTCTAAGATAAAAAAAACCGCTTTTTAGCGGTTTTTTTATCACAAACATGTTGAATATTTATTCTGATGATTTCGTATTTTCAAGTTCTTTGATGAAAGCATCTATACCAACTTCTTTTATACGTGGTAAAAACTGGCGTTTGTAGCTTTTTCTCATATCAGTGCCGGCGACAACAATATTGGTAATTAGCCATTGGCCAGAGTCTGGTGACAAGTAATAATTAATATCTAATGGCTCTGCTCCAGATTGTTTCATGCTGCTACGTACTCTGGCACTTGTTGTTTTTTTACTAAACTCTGCTTTTTCAAAGACAAAGGCTTGCCCATCGTAAAGTGATATGCCTTTAGCATATTTTTCAATAACACTATTGATGTAGCCATTAATAAAGGCTTCTTGCTGTTTATCTGAAAGAGTTTCCCAAGTTTTTTTGCCGAGTGTTTTTCGAGCAAATTCTTCTTTATCTATTACAGGTAATAAATTTTCTGTGACTAATTTTTGTGCTAACGATGAATCAGTTTTTAGAGCTTCTTTATTTGATTCAATGGCAGTTATCATTTTATCGGCTATCCCTTTTAAATATTCAGAAGGATCTTTTGCTGCTTGTGCAAAACAGTTAAAGCTCCAAAAAAGGATAATCAGTGAACCGATTAGTTTTCTCATTGTTTTCTCCATACTAATATAGTGAGAGTTTGTTAGTGATATTTTCTCATGTGCCGCCATTCTAACAAATCCAAGAGGCGACCGTTGTAGGCTTATGTACATTTTATTAACAAAATGTGAACTTAAACTGAATAAGTGTAATTATATGTACATATTAGGCATATTCAAGGTTTTAATTACTGTGCTTTTAGGTGCATCTGGCTGGTTTTGGTAAGCCTGCTATTTTGGTTGCTTGCTTCGCTGGACCTTCGGGGAATAATATCTGGAGATACAAACTACTACATTTTTCTTCCGGTAATACACTCTTTAGATATTTGACTAGCGGTCTGATAGAAGGACTGGTATTAAACTCTTCATAAAATTGACGAACATATTCGATCACTTCCCAATGATCGTTTGTTAACTCTATTTTTTCTTGTGAAGCAATAATTTGGGCAATATCGACATTCCATTGAGCTGCATTTTTTAAATAGCCTTGAGGATCTGTTTCTATTTCTTCAGGGAGTAAAAGTGATTGCATATTGATGATTACCAACTGATTATTTTGTCGCATGTACAGCTTAGTTCAACCATAGTTAGCTCGTCTATTTGTACAATTATATCTGAAATATTGTGAGTTATACCCCGGCAAGCAAGATCGTTTTTTAGTACATAAACTTCAAGTTTTGTTGTCGTTATTGATTGAACTATTTCAGGTTTTAATAATTGAATGACTGAGTCTGCGATAAATAGAAGCTTATCACCAGGTTGTGTATAACGTGAAATTTGCTCGGTTAAATCACTTGCGTTTAGCGTTGAAATTAAGTGTAAATGAGCCATTAAAAAATTACCACATGTTGGCTTTGTTGACACATTTGAGCGATATTTAGTTGATGAGTTAACTCTACTTTGTCTATTAAATGTGTTGCTACTAGCTGATGTCGTTGGAGGCTTTCTTGCTCAACATAAATTTTATCAATATCATAAAACTCTATAGCTTTCAGCAGCTTATCATGATTTTTGTCATTAAAGTACTCTGTGTTTTGGTTGTTTAGTAAGTGGAAAATACCCTCATCTGAAAAAATTAAATAAACGTTTTGGTCAAATGCTGTACACACTAATGCGAGATCTATTCCTTCTTTACCATTGATCATACCAAAAGGAGGCGAGTTAATAATTATTGTGGTTGTAGTTGATTTCACGATAATTGGCTTATTTGAAGTGGATAAGTTTATTTTCTCTATTACAGAGTGCTGCCGCTAACTGACCTAAGCCTAAAATTGAAAAGGCCGGATGAAGACTATTTCCTTCAATTTGGTTTTGTGCCGCTTCTTCATGGGAGAGTACACCACGACGGTTAGCTGCTGCAATACAAACTTGTAACTCAATGTTGTTATCTTGGCTTAATTTTTCCCACTCATAGAGCAAGTTAGTTTCATCACTGGGTTTACAGACATATCTGTTAGCTACAGAAACTGCTTCCTGATAGAAAAATATACTACAAATTTTATGATTTTTTATTAGAGCGGCTTTAACAAAGCTTAGTGCAGATAAATGAGCTTGACTCGAATTCGGTGAGCCAGTAACAAGCACAATAAAAGATGTAGACATAAATTACTTATTTAATAGTTAAAAGGCAATTAATTTTCAACTAACTGAAAAGTTTTAGCAAGTTTTCGCTAAAACACTGCTTGAGAAACTGGTTTATTATTGTTGAGCAAGGCATACTTATGCTGCCAATTTTGGCATAAATTTTTTTAAAAAAATAATAACTTTTAGTTTTTAGGCTAATAATTTTAAGAGACAAGAAGATGATAAAAGCAGAGCTTAACCTTAACACTTTCATGGATAACGTGAAAAATCGCAGTCCTGGCGAAACAGAGTTTCATCAAGCCGTTCAAGAAGTCGCCGAGGATATTATTCCGTTTGTTAACCAACATCCTGAATATAATAGAGCTTCAATTTTAGAGAGAATGATTGAGCCCGACAGAATAGTGTCCTTTCGTGTATGTTGGGAAGATGACTCAGGTAATATCAATGTTAATAGAGGTTATCGTGTTCAATATAATAGTGCCATTGGTCCTTATAAGGGCGGCTTGCGCTTTCATCCTACGGTTAATCAAAGTATTTTAAAATTTTTAGGTTTTGAGCAAGTCTTTAAAAATAGCTTAACAACTTTGCCTATGGGAGGAGGGAAAGGAGGAGCTGATTTTGACCCCAAGGGGAAATCAGATCGAGAAGTCATGCGTTTTTGTCAGTCATTTATGATTGAGTTACATAAGCATATAGGACCTAATCGTGATATTCCAGCAGGCGATATTGGAGTTGGTGCACGTGAGATTGGCTATTTATTTGGTCAGTATAAAAGATTAGAAAATGAGTTTACTGGTACTTTAACTGGCAAATCTTTAGAGTTTGGTGGGAGCTTAATTAGAACTGAAGCAACGGGTTATGGAGCTGTGTACTTTGTTGATTTAATGCTTAAACATCAAGGGCATTCAATTAAAGATAAATCAGTTGTGATTTCAGGCTCTGGAAATGTTGCACAATATGCGGCTGAAAAGGTTATTCAGTTAGGTGGTAAAGTGTTAACCATGTCAGATTCATCGGGCTATATTTACGATCCTGAAGGTATAGATGCTGATAAGTTAGCATTTATTATTGAATTAAAAACAGTTAAAAGAGGGCGTATTAAAGAGTATGCTGATAAATATAACTGTGAGTATTATCCAGGAGAGAAGCCTTGGGGGGTTGCCTGTGATATTGCTTTGCCATGTGCAACACAGAATGAGATTGATGCTGAAGCAGCTGAAAAGCTCGTTGCCAACGGCGTTAGAGCGGTGGCCGAGGGGGCAAATATGCCAACGACAATCGAAGCAATTCACATATTTCACCGTAATAAAATTCTTTATGCGCCAGGAAAAGCCTCTAACGCTGGAGGGGTTGCAGTATCAGGTTTAGAGATGTCTC
Source organism: Aliikangiella litoralis (assembly GCF_052495765.1). Next base: position 2,407,081 of record NZ_CP199292.1, read on the forward strand.
AAAACAGCCAAAGGCTTTCTTGGACCCGAGATGAGCTTGATGAAAAACTGAAAGGAATTATGTCAGACATTCATCATCAATGCTTAAAATATGGAGTTGAAGGTGATTATGTTGATTATGCTAAAGGGGCGAATATAGCCGGATTTGTTAAAGTGGCTAGGGCCATGTTAGCTTATGGGGTGGTTTAGTTGCTCTATAGAAAAGCCCGGTTAACCGGGCTTTTATGAAACATTAAAGTTTAATCGTCACCAGAAAAAGCTGATAGAAGATTAAGCAGATGCATAAACAACACATATATATTCATATACATGCTGACGGTAGCAATAATATAGTTTGTTTGTTCTCCACGCATAATTGAACTTGTGTCATAAAGAATGAAGCCTGACATTAAGATAACAAATAATGCTGAAAGCGCTAATGATAGGCCTGAAATATGGAGACCAAAGAAATAACTAGCAATTAAATAGCCGATTGATGCGACTATGCCTACCATTAAGCCAACAAATAAAAAGCCTCGTAAAAAAGTAAAGTCTTTTTTAGTTGTTAGTACATAGCCTGAAAGAGCAAAAAATATCAACCCTGTACCTGCCAGTGCTTGAACGACAATTTGAGAACCAAAAGTTGAAGCATAAATGCTAACGATTGGGCCTGCATAAAAGCCTAAAAAGCCTGTAAATGCAAAAGTAACAACTAATCCCATTGGACTATCGGCTGTTTTAGATAGAAGGAAGCTAATCCCAAAAATAACGGCTAAATAAATAAATGGATTGATTGGTGAGACATTCATCATTACCGCAAGGCCAGCCATAGCCGCACTAAAAAGTAGTGTCGCAGATAATAATAAATAGGTATTTTTAAGAACTTTGTTAATCTCTATAGAGTGACCACGAGTTCTTTCTATTACCGGTGAATTTTGTTGCATTAATAAACTCCTGTTGTTCACAAAAAACATATTATTAAACTTATACTATATTAAGGCCTTATTAGCAAAATACCAAGTCTTACAGTCAGGTATTTTTGTTAATTTGTAACAAGATTTGGTCATTCATTAACCATTGATGAAAAAAAATCAAATTTTTTGTAAATTTAGGCTTTTCCAAAGCGAAATATTCCGGTAGTATGCGCCCCTCAAGTGGAGAGATGGCAGAGTGGTCGAATGCACCGGTCTTGAAAACCGGCAAGGGTTAATAGCCCTTCTAGGGTTCAAATCCCTATCTCTCCGCCACTTTAAAAACAACTAAGCCTCTGTTACAGGGGCTTTTTTGTGTCTGATAGATAAGCTGTTTTCATTGAACCTTTAATATCTAAAATTGTTGCAGTTCTGTCTGACAGGACTTTGATATGATAGGTCCTCTATAACTTTGTTGGTATTAAATATTTCTTGTTGCACTAACGGCATGATCATTTCTTGGGAGTCTGCCAATTACTTGCTAAACTGGACCTCTGTTACTATAGACAAATTGACAAGGAAAATAGGATGACAAGTACTGTATTAATTACCGGAGCTAATCGTGGTATTGGTTTAGCTTTATGCCGCGAGTATTCATCCCTTGGTTATCAAGTGATTGCTATTTGCCGCAACTCTTCTGCCGAATTAGATTCTCTATCTGTTGAAGTTATCGATTCTATTGATGTATCACTTGAAAAAGGAGCATTACAACTTAAAGATAAGGTAGCTAATAGAGCTATTGATATATTAATTAATAATGCGGGAATATTGCGTAGTTCATCGTTATCAAATTTAAATTTTGAAGATATACTTGAGCAATTTAAGGTGAACGCGGTGGCGCCACTAAGAGTTGTTGAAGCGCTCTCATCAAATGTGACAAGTGGTGGAAAAATAGCAATGATAACTAGTCGAATGGGTTCGATAGCCGATAATTCGTCTGGTAGTAGCTATGGCTATCGAATGTCGAAGTGCGCATTAAATGCTGCCGGTAAATCTTTAGCTATCGATTTAATCCCTCGAGGTATTGCTGTTGCGTTATTGCACCCAGGTTATGTTAGTACTGAAATGGTTAACTGGGGAGGCGAAATTTCTCCTGATCTTTCTGCTCAGCGTTTAATAAAGCGTATAGATGAACTTGATTTGCAAAACTCTGGCACTTTTTGGCATGCAAATGGTGAAGTTTTACCTTGGTAATATTGTGACTGTGTATACATATTGGCTAGTTATTGCACAGAACCAGGATCTCATGAGGTAACATTGGCTTTGCTAACAAAAAGCCTTGAACCAGATCACACTGATGTTGCCTTAAAAAGTCGAGTTGAAATTGGTTTTCGACACACTCAGTGACTAATTCCAAGCCTAAGCTATGAGCAAGTATAATTGACGAGCGAACGATTCCTTGACTGGATTGATTTTGCTCAAGATCTTTGATGAACATTCCATCTAATTTTAAAGTGTCAGCTGGAAAATTTTGAATATATTGGAGTGACGAATATCCGGTTCCAAAATCATCAATTGCAATTTGTGAACCTAGTTTTTTGATAGAGCGTAGGGTGCTAACTGTGCGCTCAGTATGTTCAACAAAAACAGCTTCTGTGATTTCTATTTCTATTTGACTCGCTTTAATTTGGTTAACTAATATTTGGCGTTTGAGGTGCTCTAGCAAAGTATCACTAATTAGGTGTCCAGCAGATACATTCACCGCAACGGTAATATCCGAAAGGCCTTGTTCGCTCCAGCTTTTTATTTGCTTACAAACTTGGGTGATAACCCATAAGTCAATTTGATTGATGACGCCTGTTTCTTCTGCTATCGGTATAAATACTCCAGGAGAAATAGAGCCTATATCTTTATTATTCCAACGTATCAGAGCTTCAACATTTTTAAATTTATTATCTTTTAACCTCATTTGGGGTTGATAAACTAAATAGAATTCTTCGTCATCAATTGCTGAACGTAGGTTACTTTCTATCGCAAGTCGCTCTAATGACGATTCATTCATATCTTGTGTGTAAAAACTGAATTGACCGGGTCCCTTTTCTTTGGCGTGATACATACTAATATCTGCATTTTTCAGTAGCATTTTGTCATCTGAGCCATCGTCAGGATAAATACTAATGCCAATACTTGTTGAAACGTGGAGTATGTGTTCTTGCAATCTGAAAGGAGTTTTAAAACTATCAATAATCCGTCTAGCTGTTCTTGCTGCATCTTTCGGGGTAGATAAATTTTCGAGTAAAAATACAAATTCATCGCCACCAAGCCGAGCAACAGTATCACCTTCACGAGCTAGTTTAGATAGCCGTTTAGCGACTTCTTTTAATAATAAGTCTCCATTCTGGTGACCTAAGTTATCATTAATAATTTTAAATCGGTCTAGGTCTAGAAATAACAGGGCTAAGTTGGTTTTGTTGCGAAAAGATTTTGATATGGCTTGATGTAATCTATCAACTAATAGATATCGATTTGGCAGACCTGTTAAAGAGTCAAAGTGAGCTTTTTGGTAGAGCTGTTCGGTGCGAACTTCAACTAGTCGTTGAAGTTGCTTTCCATGCATTGTTAGTTCGTTTTCACGCTCTTGTACAGCATCGAGCATTTGGTTAAACTCTTCAGTTAAGCGCCCAATTTCATCTTTCCTTTTTGATTTTAAACGTTTTTCAAAGTTATTTGATTTGTAAATAGCATTAATATGTCTGACCATTCTCCGTATTGGTAAGGTTAGTAGTTTTTGAAAAAAACCTGTAATTGTGATTGCAATAACAAGGTTGGCTAAAAAAATTAGTAGAATAAACATAAAGTAGTCATCTTTATTTTGAAACAGAAGATCTTTTTTATGTTTTACGTAAAAGTAACCGACAACTTCGGTATTACTTTTTATGGGTTGCACAAATATAAGGCTATTTAAATTTGAACTGACTGATTGAGTAGAAGTTAGCTCCGGAACTGGCGCATCATTTATTGGTGAGTAATAACCAAGTAAACTTCCATTAGAAAGAAATATCGCTGCAGTTTCTATTGACTGATTATCTTTTAAACGAGCAGTGAGATCAAAAGCGGTATTATCATTTTTATTGATTACACTCGGTATGGCTTCTCTTGCAAGTAATTTCGTTTCGCCGGTAACTTTTTCAGTAATGCTCAATTCAATATCATTATAAATTTTAAAATAAAAAAGAGCACAGACCATTAGCAGCATAGATATAATAATGATTGTCATCATTAAAGTAAGCTGAATTCTAAATGAAAGTGATTTATTTTTTATTTTCACGAATCGTAATATCAGAGTTTATTTTTTTAAGAGTTACTATTGAACTCCGCCCTAAAGGTTCCAAGGGTATGATGCCTTGAAGCAGGTTGTATAAAGCAAGGATAGATAGTTCGACCTGCTAATTCGATCTAATTCTATATTTTAGTTTAGCTGTTTATTAAATGAGTGATAAAAAGCTATCAATAAGTAAATTAACATGCCTGTATGAATTATGAACAGCTTTTTCTGCTTTCAACTAGCTTATGCCAGTTAATTTTAGTTTTTTTCTACTTTAAACACAATTATCTTATTTATATTCAACTTCACTCGCTAATATTTAATAAGTTCGGTCTAGTAGCATAGCTGAAAAATGCTCTTAAACAACTAACTTTACTACTAAGCATTACTTTTTGTGAATCCTGCCCTCTTTTTAGTAAAAAATAGCTATTTGATATTTTTTCGGGCTTCTAGCTATTGTTACTAGGGGGGTATAACCAAATGTGATAGAGTTAGGTCAATAATTTTTGCAGGTTAAAACAAAACTACCGGAGTGGAATAGTGACGATTGATAGAGGCGGCGTTTTCTCAAATGCCTTGCAAATGATTGGTAATACGCCAATGATTGAATTGAAGCGGTTAGATACAGGTTGTTGCCGATTATTTGGTAAGTTAGAGTTGCTCAATCCTACCGGTTCAATCAAAGACAGAATTGCACTTAATATGATATTAACTGCAGAAGAAGAGGGAAAGTTAAAGCCAGGGCAAACTATTGTTGAAGCTACTGCCGGTAATACAGGTTTAGGACTTGCATTAGTTGCGGCACAAAAAGGTTATCCTTTATTAATCATTATGCCTGATAAAATGAGTATGGAAAAAGAGTATAACCTAACTGCAATGGGGGCAAAGGTGATTAGAACCCGCTCTGATGTTGTTAAAGGCCACCCAGAATACTATCAAGACTTAGCGGCCAGCATTGCAAAAGAAAAAGGGGCTTTTTATATTAACCAATTTGCTAATCCTGCAAACGTTGAAGCGCATGTTAAGACGACAGGTCCAGAGATCTGGCAGCAATTAGATGGCAAAGTTGATGCTTTTGTTTGCGGTGTTGGTTCGGGGGGAACACTTAGTGGTGTCGGTAGGTATCTTAAAGCCCAAAATGCATCTATTGAGATTGTACTAGCCGATCCTGAGGGCTCTATTTTAGCTCCATTGCATAATACTGGTGAAAGGATAGAGCCTAAGCGTTGGCTAGTTGAAGGTATAGGAGAAGACTTTATACCCGATATTTGTGACTTGAGTCTGATCGATCACGCATACACTATACCTGATAAGTCGGCCATGTTAACGGCACGTGAACTACTTGCTAAAGAAGGTATTATGGCGGGATCTTCAACGGGTACGTTATTAAGTGCAGCATTAAATTATTGCCATCAACAAACAGAGCCTAAAAATGTTGTCACTTTGTTGTGTGATACTGGAACTCGCTATTTATCAAAAATGTACAATGATGAATGGATGAAACAGCAAGGTTTTATTGAATAGAAAACATATAAAATTAAAATATTATATCAGTGAATTGAGTAAAGTTATGAGTGAAAATAAGCATTTAAAATTTGATAGTTTAGTAATACATGGCGGACAAAGTCCAGATCCTTCTACGGGGGCTGTAATGCCACCAATTTATCAGACTTCGACGTATGTTCAGGCGGCACCTGGCGAGCATCAGGGATTTGAGTACTCCCGTTCACAAAATCCGACACGTTTTGCGTATGAGCGTTGTATTGCGAGTTTAGAAAATGGAACCCGTGGTTTTGCATTTGCATCTGGAATGGCAGCTACAGCAACAATTTTAGAGCTAGTTGATAGTGGTGAGCATGTTATTGCTATGGATGATTTATATGGCGGTACATTTCGTTTATTTGATAAAGTACGTAAACGTTCGGCTGGCGTTGAGTTTGATTTCGTTGATTTAACCGATATTGCCAAGCTTGAAGCGGCAATTAAGCCCAATACAAAAATGATTTGGGTGGAAACACCAACAAACCCTATGCTTAAGTTAGTTGACTTAAATGCTGTTGCCCAAGTGGCTAAAAAGCATGGAATTATTGCTGTTGCCGACAACACTTTTGCGACACCTTATAACCAAAAGCCTCTCGACTTCGGCTTTGATATTGTGATGCATTCTGCAACTAAGTATATCAATGGCCATTCTGATATGGTTGGGGGGATCGCTGTGGTAGGCGATAATGCTGATATTGCTGAACAAATGGCTTTTTTGCAAAACTCTGCCGGTGCAATTGCTGGTCCATTTGATAGTTATTTAGCTCTTAGAGGATTAAAAACTTTAGCGATTAGAATGAGTCGGCATAATGAGAGTGGTATTCGTATTGCACAATGGTTAACTGCACACCCCAAGATAGATGCTGTTTATTTTCCTGGTCTACCTGAACACCCACAATTTGATTTAGCGAATAGCCAAATGAAAGGTTATGGGGGAATGATATCAATATTGGTTAATGGAGGACAAAAAGCGGCTAGTCAGTTTATGCAAAATTTAGAAATATTTGCTCTTGCTGAAAGTTTAGGAGGGGTAGAGAGCTTAGTTAATCATCCTGCAATAATGACGCATGCATCTGTTCCTAAAGAAACGCGTAAACAATTAGGTATATTAGATAATCTAGTTCGTTTATCTGTAGGGATTGAAGATGTTGAAGATTTAATTGACGATATTAAGCAGGCATTAGATAGAATTTAGTCTGTTTTATTGATTGCTAAAGAGATTGTATAACTAAACTAATAAAGCTGATGGACTATCAGCTTTATTAGTATTTGGAGCTAGTTATTTGTTTCATGCTTCGAAGATAGCAAAATATCTCATTTTCAGCTGAACGCCTGCTAGGAAATGGACCCATGTCTAAACCTTCTCTAGTTGCAAAAAACCACCCATTGCTCTTGTAATATACTCGATCATTTTTGGTAGATTGCTGATTTGGCATTCGATTAACCCCTATTCAGTTAGTCTAGTATCAATTTTGCTAATTATAACTAATTTGAATAATTAGTCCTAGTGGTTGTTCTCCATTATATATGTAAGATATTGGCTATATTTATCGTTAAACGTGTTTATTGTCGTACCATAATTGTGGTTTTTGTAAATAATAGCCTTGGACATAATCAACCCCGATATTTTTTAGTATATTGTATATGTTTTCATTTTCCACAAATTCAGCGACAGTTTGTATTTTCATTTGAGAGGATATTTTATGAATGGCTTCAATAAAAACACAGTCATTAGGGTTGGTTTGAATATCTTTGACAAATACCCCATCAATTTTTAGAAAGTCGATAGGGAGCTTTCTTAAGTAATCAAATGATGCTAATCCCGTTCCAAAGTCATCTAGAGAAAATGTACAACCCTTAGATTTCATAGCCTGCATAAAGTCGAGAGCATTATCCAGGTAAGATATTGCGGATGTCTCTGTCACTTCAAAATTGATTCTAGATGGTGATACGGCATATTCCTCAAATAACTCGTTAACAAAAGGAATGATACGCCTTTCGCTTAAAGTTTTACTGGAAATATTGATATTATAGTTAGCTGAGTCTTTTACTCCTAGTTCGGCTAAATACATTAATGTATGTTGAATAACCCAATGGTCTATTTTGGCCATAAAGCCATATTTTTCCGCAATAGGTATAAAGTGGATAGGGGAGATTATATGATTATCTTTATCTCGCATTCGAATAAGAACTTCATATTTTTCTGGTGCGAGTTTCTCTTCACGGGTACTTTTAATAGCTTGACGAAATAGCACAAAGTTATCTTGGTTTAAGGCCTTTTTAAGATCGACAACTTTAGTTGCTTCTTCTGATTGTTGTTGAATTTCAGGATCGTCTGTTTGGTAGTATTGTGTAATATTGGGGCCTTTTGATTTGGCTAATCGGCATGCATGATCGGCTGCTGAAAGAACTTCATTAATATCATTAAAGTTTTCATCAATTTTTACAACTCCTAAACAGACACTAACCGATAGAGACTCGTCCTGCCATTCAAACTGAAAATTCCTGATAGCATTCTTTATGCTTTCGCAAATCTGTATTAGTTTAGTATCGTTAGCATTTTTGATAATGATAGCAAACTCATCAGAACTTAAACGGCTGAGAAAATCATTGCCTGGGATTGCTTTTCTTAGAAGAATTGCTAGCCTTTTTAAAAATTCATCACCTGCTTCAAAACCATGAGAAGTATTTAATAATTGAAATTTATCTAAATCAACTAATATGATTGCTGGTTGGTTGATTGGCTTTCCCTTTTTGGTCTGTGATAATATTTTACCTAGATTTTTTTCTAAATGTCTACGGTTAAATAATCCGGTAAGACTGTCTCTACTTTCATGATAAATAAGGCGTTTAGAAAGTTCTATTGCTGTAGACAAGTCTTCAATGGTAATTGCAAAACCTCTAACCTCAGCATCTTGATCATAAATTCTAGCCAACTTTACTGCTACTGGTATGTGTGTTGTATCAGTAAGTTTTAAAGTAAGGTTTGAATATTCTGGAATTTCACTGCTTTGGTAATTTTTAATCATTTGTGAAAAAGATTGTTTTTCATTTTCTTGGAGATTGTAAAGCTCACAAATATCAGGAAAATTTTTTCCAACTAATTGAGGAGAAGACATGTTGAGCATTGATTTGGCTCGACTATTGGCAAAAGTAATATTAAAACGCTGATCTATAGAAATAACCGCTTCGTTGACCGAGTTGATTAAGGTTTCTGCATTTTGTCGTGACTGGTTTAGTTCTAATTGAGAAAGGTATTTTAATTCTAAGTTTCTTTTTATTTGAAGTAATGCAATAAGCAATAAAGCTGTGATTATTGACCATGTCACAAATGATTGCCATAAAGTTTTTTTGAAAAATTTAGACTTTGATTCAGGATCTAAACGGATTACAAAACTCCATCGAGTATTAGGAATAGGTAAAGAATGTTCAAAGCCTGAGAGTGTTGCTTTGTCGAGTAAACTGGTACTGTTTAAGCCTGATAGGGATTCAGATGAGACCTCAATAAAACCGGACTTATCATTTCTTAGTAAAAAAAGTTGCTGATATGGAAGCTGATACTTTTGTAATAAGTTGTCAATGAAGTCAATATTAAACGCAACAAACAAGTAACCTTTCTCTGGAATATTTACATCTCTAGGTTGTATTAAATCATAATGAGTAGAAGATTTACTTCGATGTAAAAATAGCCTCTGCTGTCTTCCTAGTTTAACGGTTTCTTTCACTTCTTCAGTACAATCGGGTAAAAAATTTCCTGTTATATGCTGTAGTAAATTTTTGCCTGTTGGCGATATTAGAGTGTAAAGTCTGGTTGCTGGAAGCTCTTTTCTTAAGCCCGTTAGCACTTGCATATAACTTTCTTCATTGGTTTTTTGTGGGGAGTTGACTTGAGTATCTAATAGCTTTTTATTTGAACTATTAAAGAGGGCTATTTTCAATCGTTGTGTTGTTAAAGTTTGAGTTAATTCTTCGAGTACCGATTGACTGACTGAACTCATTAAGTCATTTTTATATTCTAACTGTGTTTGGCTAAGGGAAATGGCTTGGAGTGTAAGTAACAATGCAAATCCCAAGACTGCAAGTATAAAAAGGCTAAGAAGAGCTTTAAATTGGCTTTCTTTCTGTTTTTTAAGGCTGATATTTGTCATTTATACTGATAGAGAGTCGATTTAACTATAAGTATAGATGGTTAGTCTTTGTCTGAAGTTTTATTTTTTTCAATGTAGCCACTAGGGCTTTGAGTATGGTTAAGCAAGTTTTCTTCCTGCGGGGTAGGAGAATGGGGTGAGTTTTCATAATCAGGGTGCTTGCCTTGTAAAAAATAGGCGAAAGCAATAATTTTGGCTACTGCTAAGTAGAGGGAGTGAGGAATTTCATCACCGAGTTCTAATCGAGCGAGCACTTCCAACAAAATAGGGTCGTTATGAATATGTATATCATTTTTTTTGGCTGTTTCTATGATTTTCTGGGCTAGTTGTCCTTGACCTTTTGCAACCAGTTTAGGCGCATTTTTACCATCATACTTTAATGCTGCAGCTTTAGACTGAGGTGATTCTGGCTTTTTCATACATGCAGATCCACTGTGACATCATCATCTTTGAGTAAAGTTTCAGGCACTTTGCCTTGTTTGCTCTTTACTTCATCAACCTCAAGTCCAGCTAATAAAAGTGAGCTTTTTAGGCGTTCTATATGTTGTTCTAATAGTTGTGTGGTTGATTCTTCTTGCGCAAAAAACTGCGTTGAAATTCGGTCGTTTTTCAATTTTACTCTAGCAAACATTGGACCTAATGGCTCCAAATCAAACTTAACGGTTACGGTCCAAGTTTTGTTCGCTTTATCTTGTTGAGTATCTCGTTCAGCCTCATATAATAACTCAAATGAGTCAATTTGGCCTTTGTGGTATATCGGTAAGTCAACTAAATATTGTTGTAAAAATTGTGACTCATTCTTTAAGCTTAGCAGTTGGTTGTGCTCTATTTTATTGAGCACCTGATTGACTTCTAGCAACATACTTTCAACCATTTGCAGTTGTATTTTGAGAAGAGAGTGGTTTTGTTTGAGGCTTAATGGTTGAGCTTGTTGAAGAGTTTTGAGAGAGTTTGCAGAAAAAAGCTCGTTAAGTTCTTTAGATTGAAACAGCTGCTTGGTTTCAATAGAAGGTGAGGGCACAGTAGTTTGAGAAGAGGTTATGGTTTGAGTGGGTGAAAGTGGTTGTGTTGCACTGGTTGTGGAAGAAAGAGAAGTGGCTGTGGTATTTGACTGAATAGCGGTTGCTAAAGCATTAAATTCTGGGCTTTTAGTTAACAAAGCTACAACTCTTTGAATATTGACTGCTTTATTCTGCGGTATTTTTAAACTTTGTGATAACTGCTCTAAAACCTGTTTAATCTGTAAACTGACTTGTTTGATATCATTATTCGCTTTTGGTTGATTATCCGGTAACTGCTTTGGACTATTGGTTAGTTCTGGTAGCGTTTTGTTGGCTTTTAAAGAAACAATCTTTTCTGGTTGAATAGAGCTTGTTGCTGGTCTATTAGGACTATCCAGAGAATTGAGGTTTTTATGATTAGATATTGAAAACTGAGATGACTGTTTGCTCAGTTTTGATTCGAAAAAATGTCCCCCTGTTGTCATTCTTTGTTTTATATCAAGAGACTTATTACTCACTGAAAAATCAGTCAGTTGACGCAGTTTCTGAGTAAGCTGAAGTAGTTTGGTTATTGGGCTTAGAATTGGATCTTTGATTGGCAAACGACTTGTTTTAACCAGTAGTTCACGCAATGGTTGAGTATTTAATTGTTGCGGAGGGTTGTTTCTTTTGCTCATGTTTTGAATATTTAAGCTTTCAAGCAGATTATTTTCTAATTTTATGAGTTGATTAAAACTATCCGATAGTTTTATTGCTGCTTGAGGAGAATTGTGACTGTGGTTGGTTAACAGCTCTTTTATTGCTTGTTTTAGAGTAAGGTACTCAGATGAAAGGGGAGAACGGTTTTCTAACGAGTTTGAGCGAGTTAATGTTGTTTGCTGTGCTGTTGTTCCATTATTTATCTTTTGCTGTTCGTTGGCTTGTACCGTGCTCGTTTGCTCTGTTTTTGATATCTGCTGGAATACTTTTAAGGTTGTTGGTGTGATCAGAGTTGCTTGATTAAATACTAACCTGGTGCTTGTCTCTGAAGCTGCTTTATTATTTGGGGCTAAATCAATAATTATTTGGTTGTTTTTTGTACTTATTGATACAGTCATTGCTGTTTGTGCTATTTCAGATAAGTGTTTCGCAATAAAAGAAGGCATTTGTAGCTGTTTTAATGTTGTCTGGCCGGCGAGAGCTAGCTCCAGTGGTTTTTGTTCGGTCAGTGTCAGTTTTTCTATCAACAGTGGCCGAGCGGCCAGTTGTTCGATTAATTTCAGTATTTTGCTATCTAAAGGTTGACTGCTTTGAGTTACAGGGTTGTTTTCAACACCAGAAATGCGCACATTAATTGTCCCGTATCAATGGAAATAAGAAGACCATTGATATAGTATAGCCGCAGTTTCCGGATCGGTGTTTGAGCCGAATAAAAAATCCCGTATTATTGAGGCAATCGAGTGACTTCTGTTTGTAAGGCCTATAATGAGCACAATCAGTTAGAAATATCCAACCTCTCAGTTTATCGTTCTGATTTACCTATTTTTTCACCCGTGAGTTTAACATTGAAAGCGGGGGAAAGTGTTCAAATCAGAGGTTGTAATGGTTCTGGCAAAACAACTCTACTAAGGGCTATTTGCGGGTTGAACAATAATCATGACGGGATAGTCAGCTGGAATAGTACTTCTATAGCCGACAGCCAACAAAACTACTACCAAGATTTACTTTATATTGGCCATTCTTTAGGCTTAAAACCTAAGCTAACTGCCGAACAAAATTTAAATTTTTATCGAATGTTAAGATTTGAGGCCGATCCTAGGTTAATATTGCAAGCACTTAATCAATTCGGTGTAGGGCATTACTCTGATGAGCTGGTTGGACGTTTATCTGCGGGGCAGAAGCGCCGCGTATCACTCGCACGTATAATGACTGAACCTGTGCCGGTTTGGGTACTGGATGAGCCGCTAGTCGCTTTAGATGTAGAAGGGCAACGTTGGCTTGAGGATATATGTAATAAGCATTTAGAAAGTGGCGGCATTTTGCTCATTACTTCTCATCAGCCCATCACAGGTATACGAGGGTTACGTGAGTTGAGTTTGTCATGAAGTTGTTATTAAGCCTAGTGAAAAGAGAATTAGCAGTTGTTATACGAAGCCAGTCGGAGTTTATTTATCCGTTAGCATTTTTTATCATGGTTACTACGATGTTTCCATTGGCGGTAACTCCTGAACCCTCGCAACTCGCATTTATTGCTCCAGGAGTTATTTGGGTTGCTGCATTGTTGAGTTTATTGTTATCGTTACATGCTTTTTATCAAATGGATTATGAAGACGGAAGCTTAGAGCAGTTACTACTCAGTGGGGTTCCAGGGCCATCTATTATTGCAGCTAAAGCAATAGCCAATTGGATTGTTACCGGTCTACCGTTAGTGATTATTGCACCTTTAATTGGCGTTTTATTAAATTTACGCGCTGAAGCAAATTGGATTGCTATGTTAGCGCTATTACTAGGTACGCCAAGTTTATGTTTTATTGGAGCAATAGGAATGAGTTTAACATTAGGGTTAAGAAATGGTGGTGTTTTATTAACCTTGCTGGTCTTGCCTCTTTTTATTCCTGTACTTATTTTTGGGGCGTCTACGGTAGAAGCGGCTTCGATGGGCAGACCTTTTAATGGGCAGTTAGCAATATTAGCTGCAATATTAATTTTAAGTACTTTGTTGTCACCAGTTGCGGCCTCTGCGGCAATGAAGATATCAATAGATTAGGTAATAAATAAGATTATGTGGACTTGGTTTTTTCAATTAGCATCGCCGAAGTGGTTTTTTTACATGTCTGCGCGGCTAATCACTTGGCTATCAGTGATTACATTACTGCTTTTTGTCATCGGTTTAATTTTAGGTTTATTAATGTCACCTGCCGATTATCAACAAGGTAATACTGTGCGTATTATGTACATTCATGTACCAGCCGCTTATATGTCAATGATGGCTTATGTCATTATGGCGATAACTGGAGCCATAGGACTTGTATGGCGCATTAAAATGGCGCATATTGTTTCTATAAGCTGTGCCTCTGTTGGCGCCATTTTTACCGCATTGGCCTTGCTAACCGGAGCAATCTGGGGGCGCCCAACTTGGGGAACTTATTGGGTGTGGGATGCTCGGTTAACTTCAGAGTTAATATTGTTATTTTTATATTTGGGGTTTATTGCTTTACATAGCGCTTTTGATGAAAAGCAGAAAGCTGATAAAGCCGCCGCTGTTTTAGCATTAGTGGGACTAGTTAATATTCCTATTATTCATTTTTCGGTAGAATGGTGGAACACACTTCATCAAGGGGCAACTCTCAGTAAATTTGAAAAACCCTCAATGGATACCAGTATGTTATGGCCATTGTTGATTATGATTTTTGCATTTAAATTTTATTTTTTCTTGGTGTTAACTTATAAGGTGCGAGCAGAAATTTTAATTCGTGAAAAACAAGCCAAGTGGGTGAAAAAGTTAGCTATTGATAAGGATTTATTTTTAAATAAAGGTGAATCAAAGGAGTTCGTTTGACCATGTTTTATTTTGACTCAATAGGTGATTTCTTGGCGATGGGAGGGCATGCTTTTTATGTTTGGTTATCCTTTGCTATCGTTTTTATCGCGCTAGTTGTACAGTTTTTTACCGCTAAAAATGGCGTTGCTTCTTCTATTAATCAGATTAAACAACATTATAGGCAGTTAGAAAGGCGTAAAGCTTCACAAGTTTCAGTTTCAGCTGAGCAAAGTGTAAGCCATTTAGAAAAGTCTTCGGAGGAAAATGAATAATGGCAATGAAACCCCATCGTAAAAAGAAACTTTTATCAATTATAGGTGGCGTTGTTGCGGTGTCCTGTGTTGTTGGTTTAGTGCTTTATGCCAGTGATCAAAAGATGAATTTATTTTTTACACCCACAGAAATTGCTCAAGGAAAAGCTCCTTCAGACAGGCTTATTCGAGTTGGTGGATTAGTAAAAATGGGTAGCGTAGAACATATTGATAGAGCTGATGCTGAATTAGAAACACACTTTGTGGTTACCGATCAAAAGCTGGATATTGCTGTGATTTATAACAAAGTGTTACCTGATTTATTTAGAGAAGGCCAAGGTGTTGTTGCGTTAGGTAAAGTAAATGAGCAAGGAACTTTTGTGGCGAGCAATGTGTTGGCAAAACATGATGAAGAATATAAAGCGCCCGAAGTTCTTGATGCACTTGAACGTGCAGGCCACCCGGTTAAAAGAGATTAATTATGCAAGCTGAACTCGGTCAGTACTTATTAGTTTTATCCTTTTTTATGTCTATCGCTTTGGCTATATTTCCAATGATAGGTTCTTTTTCTCAGCAAAGCCTGTTGCTTAATTCTGCAAAGCCGCTGACATACTTAATATTTGCAAGTTTGCTAGGAAGCTTTTTTTGCTTGGAGTATGCTTTTTTAGTTGACGATTTTTCGGTTGCTTATGTGGCTAATCATTCAAATTCTCTCTTGCCTATTGCCTATAAAATATCGGGCGTATGGGGAGGGCATGAAGGGTCGTTTTTATTGTGGGTTTTAATTTTATCTGCTTGGATGTTAGCTGTTGCTTTAAAAACGCAGAATTTTCCATTAGTTCGATATGCAAGAGTGCTTTCTGTATTAGGATTAATTGCAACTGGTTTTATCTCTTTTTTATTGTTCACTTCTAATCCATTTTTGCGTACGTTACCTTTTTTCCCTATTGATGGAGCTGATTTAAATCCATTATTGCAAGATTTTGGAATGATAGTTCACCCCCCTTTACTTTATATGGGATATGTTGGTTTTGCTGTATCTTTTGCATTTGCGATCGCTGCTCTTATTGAAGGTCAATGGGATTCTAACTGGGCCAGACTAACACGTCCTTGGGCAATTGCTGCTTGGTCTTGTCTGACCGGGGGGATTGCACTTGGTAGTTGGTGGGCTTACTATGAATTAGGTTGGGGGGGATGGTGGTTCTGGGACCCCTCTGAAAATGCTTCTTTTATGCCTTGGTTAGCTGGCACAGCGTTAATACATTCGCTTGCTGTTACCGATCAAAGAGATTCTTTTAAAGGTTGGACACTTGCTTTAGCTTTAACAACGTTTTCTCTGAGTTTATTAGGTACTTTTATTATTCGCTCAGGTGTTTTAACTTCTGTACATGCATTTAGCAATGATCCTGAAAGAGGAGTTTTTATACTAGCCTATTTAGTTGTTGTTGTTGGAAGCTCATTAGCATTATTTCTATTTCGTTCAGGTAAAATTAGAAAGAAAGTAAAGTTTACAATGCTATCAAAAGATATGTTTTTATTATTAAATAATATTCTTTTAATATGTGCTGCCTTTGTTGTCTTTTTTGGTACTTTATATCCACTGTTAGCCGAAGCTTTTGGGCGAAAACTATCCGTTGGTGCTCCTTATTTTAATGCAATGTTTCCTTGGCCAATGTATATGCTGTTTACATTACTGGGAATTGGTCCTTTGCTTAATTGGAAACGTCATGATTTTTCTCAATTAAAAATGGTTCTTGTTAAACTATTTGTAGTTTCATGCGTAACTGCTTTAGCTGCAACCTTGCTACTTGGCGAATTTTATTTATGGGTGTTCTCCGGTTTAATGCTATCTATTTGGGTGGCATCATCTAGTTGCTTTTTTGTGTTTAATAAAGGAAAAAATCAACCAGGTGTGGGGGCATTTTCTAAATTGTCGAGAGCCAATTTAGGAATGGTTATTGCCCATATTGGTATTGCGATTACATTGGTGGGCGTGGTTATTAGTAGTTTGCATAGTGTCGAAAAAGATTTGAGAGTAAAAGTTGGACAAACAGTAACGGTCGCTGACTACGATTTTACCTTGATTCGTTCCGAAAAAGTAAACGGAAAAAACTATATCGCTTCTCGGGTGAGTTTTGATGTGCGTAGTGATGGTGAGTCAATTGGTATTCTTGCTCCTGAAAAGCGCTATTATCTCGCAGGCAAACAAGTTATGACCGAAGCATCAATTGATGCTGGAATATTACGTGATGTTTATGTCTCATTAGGTGAGCCTTTAGATGATAATCGACAGGTTTGGGGAGTGAGAATTTATGTTAAACCTTTTATTCGGTGGATTTGGATGGGAGCTGTTTTTATGGCAATTGGAGGCATTATAGCTTCTCTTGATAGGCGTTTTGCCAAAATGAAAACAAGAAAAAATAATCAAGAAACTAAGAAAGTTAATGAAGCTACTGAGCATATTAAAGCAGAAGTTGGTGTGACTGTAAAAGAACCTTCGGTAAGTTAAGTTATGAGTGAAAAGTCTGGCATTTTAAAAATTGTAGTTAGCATAACCACTTTCATGGGATTTGTTATTTTGTTTTTTTGGGCTTTGCACCAGGACCCAAGTAAGTTACCTTCGCAGCTAATTGATTCACCTGTTCCTGAATTTTCTGTTGCAGATTTACTTGAGCCTGAGCTCATTCATACACCTAAATTATTTGATGGCAAAATAACTTTACTCAATGTTTGGGCTAGCTGGTGTGCGGCTTGCTATTCAGAGCACCCTTATTGGGATGAGTATGCGAAAATTAAAGAGTTACAAATATTAGGCCTTAATTATAATGACAAAAAAGAAAAAGCGCTTCATTTTTTAAAGACACAAGGTAATCCATATGCAAATATTCTTTTTGATCATAATGGCCGATTAGGAATAGAATTTGGTGTTTATGGTGCTCCTGAAACTTTTTTAATTGGGCCTAATCGAAAAGTTCGTTATCGTCATGTCGGAGTTGTTTCTCCTGAAGTATTCAACGCTAAGTTTAAGCCATTAATTGAAAAAATTAAGCAAGGGTTTTAAATGAGTAAATTGCTAGTCATATTACTATTATCATTCTGTTCGTTTGCTGCAATTGCATCTGTCGACTTATTAGAGTTTGATTCTGTTGAGCAAGAAAAAAGATATAAATCTTTGATTAATATCTTGCGGTGTCCCACCTGTCAGAACCAAAGTTTGGCTGACTCAAATTCGATAGTATCTGAAGATTTAAAGCAGATTGTTTATGAAAAAATAAGGGCTGGTAAATCTGATGAAGAAATAAAGGCTTTTATGAAGCAGAGGTATGGTGAGTTTATTTTATTTAAACCAGAAATGAGTCAATCAAACTGGTTTTTATGGTTAGGACCTTTTATCTTTTTATTTGCTTTTATATTTGGTTTTTTCATTTGGTATGGTCGTAATAAGGAAGCATTAGAAGATGAGTGAGCTTTGGTTGTCAATTGTTTTAATACTAATATTTAGTGTCGGTTTTATTGGTTTTTCTGTCATTGCAGATAGCAAAAAGCAATTACATAATGACCAGCTTAATCACTCAAAATTAGTGCTTTTTTTACCATTAGTGTTTTTGCTGTTGACGCCTGTGGCATATTTAAAATGGGGATCGTATGAAAAGCAACAAGATTGGTTTCAGGTAAAACAAAAAACGAACCAGCTTTTGACAAATGGAGAATTGGCTGAGTTAGATATGACGATGCAAGATTTGCTGTTAGGTATGCGAACTCAGGCGTTTCAAAACCCGCAAAATGGTCGCTTATGGTTTGAATTAGGTCAAGCCTATGCTAATTTACAAATGCGTGATTTAGCGTTGGCTTCATTACAAAGAGCGGTTCGTATTAGTAATAATGCCGATTGGGTTGTTGCAACTGCACAGATGCTGACTTCAGGTAGTAATGAAGAACGCCTACAAGCTGTGGAAATGCTGCGACAAGTTATTAACCGGGAGCCTGAGCATCAAAGTGGCTTGTTAACTTTAGGTTTTACTTATCTGAAGTTGGAACAATATCAAGAGGCTATTAATACTTGGAAGCATCTGGCAGCTTTGCCGGTTATTTCTGAAAAATCTCGCCAATTTATAGAGCAGCAAATCTCAGACACAGAAAAATTAATAAGTCATTCTAAGTAGTAAATTTTATTGAATTCAATTAGTTGTGGTTGTTTTGTGAGCTGAAAAGTTAAATTTGAGACGGTTTGAGCTTTATTTGTGATCAAATACACATTTAGATATTGCAAAGTCGCGATGACTGGTGCATCTTTAAGCCCGTGGATAATAATTCAAAACCACATGACATTAATCCCAATAGTAATGGGGTGGCTGTCTACTATGTTAATGAGTTGTAACAAAATAATTCTTCATAGATAGGACATCTACCAATATATTTATGGTGTAACATAAGACTGTTTTACGACTCTTTGATTTACCCATAAAAAATAGGGTTAAATAATTCATTCATTTAGGAGCTAAACTCTCATGAAAAAACTTTCTAAAATTGTAGCAATGGTCGGGTCGTTGTTGATGATGGCTTTGTATGTTAATACTGCATCTGCCGACGCAAATCCTTTTGCTGATAACAACAAGCAGCACATACAAACAATTGCTGGTGATGATGGCAAATGTGGTAAAGATAAAAAAGAAGGTAAGTGTGGTAAGAAAGACGGCAAAAAAGAAGGTAAGTGCGGCGAAGGTAAATGCGGCAAGAAAGACGGCAAAAAAGAAGGTAAGTGTGGCGAAGGTAAATGCGGCAAGAAAGACGGTAAAAAAGAAGGTAAATGTGGCGAAGGTAAATGCGGCAAAAAAGACGGTAAGAAAAAGAAATCAAAAGAAGGTAAATGTGGCGAAGGCAAGTGCGGTGGTAAGTAAGTTTTTAATCACATATTTTTGATTTAAATAACGCTACAGAACTCCACGATCAATTGTATATTGACCGTGGATTTTTTTATATATAAATTCTTAATTTTCCAGTTCATCAAATGTTGAACTATTACTAACGGTATTGTTCTTATTAGTGCATTGCTTGTTATCATTTCATTATCTAATTGATTTATTTATTCAGGGCTGAGATATGTCATTTAAACAATTTTTTTTATTCACTTTAATTCTCATGGTTACTGGCTGTGCTGGTAAAGCAGCTAATAAAGATGATCCTTGGGAAAGCTGGAATCGAGGGGTTTATAGCTTTAATAAAAGTGTTGATAATGCTATTGCTAGACCTTTAACCGAAGGCTATAAGGCTGTAACACCAGATATAATGGAACAGGGCATTTCTAATGTGTTTTCGAATCTTGGTGATATTCCTAATATGTTGAACAATCTTTTACAGGGAAAAGTTCTAGACTCATTTTCTGATTTGGGGCGATTGCTTGTTAATTCAACGGTTGGTATCGGGGGACTTTGGGATCCAGCTAGCGAAATGGGGTTGATCAAACATGATGAAGATTTTGGACAAACTCTCGGTTATTGGGGAGTTGGTTCTGGACCTTACGTTATGCTGCCTTTGTTAGGGCCATCTACTCTCAGAGATACGGCTGCTATGCCTATAAACTCTCAAGCATCTTTTATGGAACAAATTGATCATATTCCGACTCGAAACTCAGTTGCATTTATCCAATTGTTGGATCAGCGAGCAGGTTTAATGAAGTATGAGGATCAACTGAAAGGTGTGACTGATGAATATGCATTTATTAGAGATTTTTACCTTCAAAACCGAAATTATAAAGTGCTTGATGGTGAGATTCCTTTTGAAGAGGAGTGTGATGAGGAAGATGAAGAAGACTGCGATTTTTAAATTTGAGAAGATGATTATCAATAGAAAAGCATTTGATTTGAACTAGTTAAAACTAATTCAGGCAGCTTTTGGCTGCCTTAAATTAATGAAGCTATTTAACACTATCAATTGTGCCTGCGATTTCGAAATGTCCATTTTCAAGCTTTCGTGTGCGTTTTACTTCAAATTTTGCTTGCAAAGGAGCAAGTTTGCTTTGTTCTGAACGAATATCAACATCGAGTATTTGACCTGTTTTAAACTCTTGCTCAGTGATAAACATAACCCCGTCTCCACTGAGGTTTCTGCTATCTCCTTGAAAAGTTTGCCCTGTTTCTGGATCTGTAACAGTGACTTTTGCATCGACAAACATACGAATAAAGTTTCTTTTTTCCTCATGATCCTTATTCAATGACGACATTAAGCACCTCCTAGCGGTTCTTATCTATTTTGGATTGATTTTTGTTTCATACTAGGAAATAAACGCTTAACCGTCAATCAAAAACGCATAACAATTTCTTGTGATTATTTACCGGTATGTTATAAACGTTAATTAATCATAGAAATAGTCTCAAGGTAAAGTGTTTGCATGGTATCAGGGTTATCTGGGCAGTGGCCAGCATTTGAGTTAAGCAAAATTCTCGTTATTGATGACGAGCCACTGGTGAGAGAAAGTGTGGCTATTTATCTTGAAGATAGTGGTTATCAAGTTATTGAGGCTATTGACGGGCAACAGGGCCTAGAGCATTTTTGTGAGTTTAGTCCTGATGTTGTGTTATGTGATTTGCGGATGCCTGGAATGGATGGGCTTGAAGTTCTACGCAAAATTAATGATATGTCTCCAGATACGCCAATTATTATTGTTTCAGGGGCCGGTCAAATACATGATGTCGTAGAGGCTCTCAGGCTTGGCGCATTAGATTATTTAGTCAAACCTATAACAGACATGGCTGTTTTAGAAAATGCCATAGTAAACGCGCTGAGGCGCCACCAGCTTGAAGTCGAGAATAAGGCGTATAAAAAAGAGTTAGAATTAGCGAATAATGAATTAGAAAAAAATCTGGAATTATTACAAGAAGATCAAGAAGCGGGGAGGCGAGCTCAACTACAACTCTTACCTGAACCAGAATCGTTGATGAGTGGTTATCACTTTCAGCATATTATTGTTCCTTCGCTTAATTTAAGTGGAGACTTTATTGATTATTTTCAAATTTCTGACCGATATTTAGGTTTTTACATTGCAGATGTTTCTGGCCATGGTGCCGCCGCTGCATTTGTCACTATGACATTGAAGAGTTTAATTAATCAGCCTTTACGGCAGTATCGTCTTGGCGAAAATGACGCTATCATAAATCCTGCTAAATTTATGGAATACTTGAATTGTGAGCTGATCAGAGCTAATTTGGGTAAACATATAACGGTATTTTACGCTGTTATCGATACTGAGCTAGAACATTTGATATATTCTGTTGCAGGGCAATATCCAGCCCCATTAATTTGCAATAATGGTGAAACTCGCCTATTAAAGGATGGAGGGTTTCCTGTTGGATTGTTTGAATGGGCAGCCTTTGAGAACAAACAGTTAGAAATAGCAGCTGATTTTAAGTTAATTATGGTATCAGACGGATGGTTAGATGTGAGTACTGTTGATTCAACACCAGCGGAAGAATCATTTTTACTTCAATATGTTTCAGAAAATGAGATGACAATTACTTCATTAATGGATCCGGTTAAACTATATGCTAAGAAAAATACGCCGGATGATATCACTGTTTTTATCGTATACAAGGAACAAAAATAATGGATGGTGCAGTATTTGCTACAAGTGTTGATGGAATTGATTATATCAAGTTTGAAGGCACTGTCAGGTATTCCCATTGTGCAGGCCTAGAAGCTCACATTGATCAGCTGTTTGACAATGGATTACTTAATGAAATTGTTATTGATTTGGAAGACGCTGAAATTTTAGATAGCACGGCTTTGGGGTTATTAGCTAAAGTGGCTATTGAAATGAAAAAGAGAACAGAAAAGCGTCCTGTTATATTTATGGCGAGAGGTGAGCTTAATAATATTATTAAGCGAGTTTGCTTTGATCAGGTGTTTAATTTGGTTTTCGATAATAAGCGTCAACCACTTGATGAACTTGAAGAGTTAGTGGGTCAACCTCAGGATGATGAAACTGTATTAAAGCGAGTGATTGAGGCTCATAGGAGTTTAGCCGAA
This sequence comes from Aliikangiella litoralis, assembly GCF_052495765.1. The sequence goes on from NZ_CP199292.1 coordinate 2,429,779, forward strand.
CTCAGTAAGGAAAATGAGAGTTTATATCGCGATATTACTAGTGCATTGTAAGAATTGATTTTATTGACTGCGGGGTTAATAAAAGAGTCATTACCACTTTTTTTTAGGGCCAAATAAATTGTCTTCAGGTGTAATTGGCTTATCCTCTTGTTGCTCTTTAGTGTTTTCATTAAATAAAAGCTCTGTGTTTTCTGCTTTGCTTGGCGTACTGTTAATTAATTCTTGGAGATCTAATTCTAATTTAGTTATTCGCTCATTTTTATTTGGGATTTTATTCATCATATCTTGTGCTGTTGAAAAATTTCTTTGAGCTTGAACATACTCATGTTTAGTCAGAGATGATTTTCCCTGTTGAATATATGCACAAATCTTTGATTCGGCTATTAACGCCATAATCCGGTTGACGGCAACGGGCACTAATCCACTTAAGTCTCCACTCGCTTTCTGAAGCTTTATGATATATTGAGCTAGTTTAGAGAGGCTATTAATTTGTGCTTTTAAATGCTCAATATCATGTGGAATAACCAAACTTTTTTTATCTGCTGCTGAAGCTGGGTTTTTTAAATGATTTTCCAGTGTTTCAATATTTTTATTATTAGTTTCATCATGTGGTGAGAGTTGTCTGATTGCCTTTAAGTTATTTAGGCTATATTGTAAGATAACTTTACGGGCTTCGATGCCAATAGGTAGCTGCCCAATATTACTTAATATTGAGGATGCTTGATTCGCTCGGTAACGGTATTGAGCTATTTTTTGTCTTAAAGCTGCTTTTTGTTGTTCCCTTTTTTGAATTGCTGTAATGATTGCAACACAAATAAAAAGCACAGCTAATATTGCTATAATGATTGTTGAATTCATTAATTATTAGTTCTCGTTATTATCATTAAAAGTTGACACATTAACACCTCTAAATTAAGGCAGTATTATTTTAAAAACGCCTCCACCAAGTGGACCACCATTCATTAGTTCAATTTTTCCCACTTTTTCCCCATGACTATGGAGTTGAGCGACTTGTTGAGCAAAAAACAGCCCTAATCCTGTACTCCCCGTACTTTGATTAATACCTATCATATAATTTCCTGCAAGCTCAAGCATTGGGCCTGGATATCCAGGTCCATCATCACATATTGTAATACAGACTTCTTCACCTATATCGGCAGAAATTAATATTTGAGAATGTGTATACCGAATTGCATTACCAAGAATATTGGAGATAGCCATTGAAATCAAAGAGTCATCAAAAACCGCTTCATGCATTTCATCAATATCTATAGTATAGCTAAATTTTTTTGCTTCTAATAAAGGTTGGTTCGCTAGTATTTGCTCTTCTATAAAGTCATATAAATTGTGATAACCAGGTGTAAAAGGAAGTTGATTATTTTCAATTTTATAAAGTGCTAATAGTTGCATGAGTGAATTATTCACTCTGGATGATTCATACTGAACAATACCATATTCAGATGAAGATTTTTCCTTGGGTAGGTCGGTTAGAATTGTATTTATAGCATCTAGTAATAAACCGAGTGAGTTTTTCATGTCGTGAACAGTAGAAGCTAAAATTGTACTGAATAAGTTTTCGGGATTGCTCATGGCATAATACTCCTTAAAGACTTTGAATCATCAGTTGAGTTAATCGGGAAAGCTCAGAGTATCTGGCAAAACGCTCATCATCAGGTGAAAGACGAGTAATACTAGAGAGAACCTTTTCGGCGGTATGTAAATCTTTACTACTATTGGAGTTAATTTGAGCACGTTTCAATAGTGATTGGACATGGTTGAGATTGATATTAACATTGTTAGGCGCTATTTCAGAGGCTCTTGCAAAGTTTTCTATTGCAGCATTAAAGTCTTTGTTTTTGAAACTGGTAATGGCCTTGTTGTTGTATTGGTTTGCTTTTTTACTGTTAGCAATTAAATGCTTATTTGTCGTCAATTTTTCGGCTTTCTTTAAAAATTTGGGATCATCAAAATATTGTTCAACGGCTTCTTCTAAAATCGATTCTGCTAGCTCTTTTTGCCCTAAATGTTTTAAAGATTCTGATATTTCAATACTTTCTTCTGCACCTATATGCTCTTCTATTCGTTCATAGAAACGATTGGCTGTTGTTAAATATTTTTCTACTTTTTGCTCATCATTGGTTATTGCACTAAAGTCTGCATGTGCTACGGCACTACGAAATTGTACTGCAGGGTTAGATTTAAAGCGTCGTTCTAATTTGCTAAATATGGACTCGCTTTCGGCGATTAACTTTTTTCTATCTACATTGGAATTGCCTTTTAATTGTAATCCAATAGATTTTGTGAGCTTAATAAATTCATCTGGCGTTGAAAATGCTGAGTTTTTACCAAATTTAACTGCTTGCCTAAATGCATTGGTCATAACGGTTATATCATCGTTTTCTTCTGCTATTTCACCAAGCTTTTTTTGTCTATGTAAAGCTTTTGGGGAACGTTCGACAGCTTTTACTAAGGTGTATTGTGCTTCTATTGGTCGTCCTTGTTCATATTGGATTTTTGCCAGCCAGTCATAACCTTCAATCACCATTGGAAACTCATTAATCATGTCGTTGAATAAATCAGATGCTCGGTCTAATTCTTTTTTTGCATAAAATATTTCACCAACACCAAGCATGGCCCAAGGAATAGGACGCTCATTAACAATTTGTGTTGTCAGCTCCAGTGCTTTGTCATACATCTTCAGCTTTTTTAAACAGCCATATTTTAATCTCAAATAAGCCATGCGAAATTTGGGGTGTTTCTCGCTCTCTTCATTGCATAGTTTGAGTGCTTCCTTCCATTTTTTTTTGAGCATTAATCTGGCTATAGGGGCTAATAAATCTTTTTTATATATCGCTTTATCCAAACGAGATTTTAAGATACTTCCATTAAACGGCTTAGTTAAATAACTGTCTGGTTGAAACTCAAGAGCCCCCATTACCATGGCGGTTGTATTCTCTGCGGTAATCATCAAAAATACAGAGTTTGTTTTAAGTAAGTTAAAAGTTAGGAGTTCTTCAAGAATTTGTTGTCCATCTTTTGAATCGCCTAAATTATAATCAGAGAGGATAATGTCGTATTTTCTTTCTTTACATTCTTGGATGGCGTCTTCGCCATTGTAGACCAGGGTAATGTTTTTACTTCCTAGTGTTTGCATCATACCGCGTAAGGAGCGACCAAATTCAGCAAAATCTTCGATGATCAATACTGTCTTTTGCGAGTATCGCACCAATGGTTTTTTCATTAATAATACTGGTTCTTGCATTATATATTGAAGGTTCTTACTATTGTTGATAGCCTTTTGTGCTATTAAGTCTTTAGGCCATTCTTAAAAGATATTAGAAGTATAGTTAGAATATTGAGATAAATCCGAAATCTTCATTATTTAGGAAAAAAAAATGTCATCAAAACTTGGCGAAAAGCTAGTCGTAGCAATTTCTTCGCGTGCATTATTTGATTTGACCGAAAGCCATGAAATCTATGAAAAGCAGGGGATAAGAGCTTACTCTGAGTATCAAATAGAGAATGAGGATAAGCCATTATTGCCTGGAGCTGCTTTTCCAATTGTCAAAAAATTGTTGAAGTTGAATGAAAATAACCATGAACGACCTGTCGTTGAAGTGGTTCTTTTATCCAGAAATAGTGCTGATACTGGGTTACGGATTTTTAACTCAATTCAACATTATCAACTTGATATAACAAGAGCTGCTTTCTCGAGTGGTCGTAGTCCATATCGCTATGTCTCAGCTTTTGCTTCGCATTTATTTCTGTCTACTGATCCAACAGATGTAAGGGCGGCATTAGATGATGGATTTGCTGCTGCCACCATTTTGCCTAAACAAGGAAATCAGTCCGATGCATCTCAAGAGCTTAGGTTTGCATTTGATGGAGATGCTGTGATATTTTCTGATGAGTCTGAAAAAATCTATAAAAAACAAGGCTTACAGGCGTTTACAGATAATGAGCGCGCTGCTGCTGATACCCCTTTAGCTGGAGGACCGTTTAAGAACTTTTTAGCGGCATTACACCGTCTACAGCGTGATTATTCTCCCGAAAACTGCCCTATTAGAACCGCTTTAGTGACAGCTCGATCGGCCCCAGCTCATGAAAGAGTGATTAAAACATTAAGGGAATGGAATATCCGAATCGATGAGGCGCTTTTTCTTGGTGGCATGCCAAAAGGTCAATTTTTACGCTCGTTTGGGGCGGATGTGTTTTTTGATGATCAAACTTCTCACTGTGATGATGCAGCGGTTCATGTTGCAACAGGTCATGTGCCGCATGGCGTTGCAAATGATTCTTCTGAAGAGCAAAAGTAGCTCCTATGAATCTGATTCTACATTGAGTTGTCGGTTATTTATCCTACCTTGTTAAGCTCGATTTAAACCGCATAAATTGTTGAGCAAGCCTTGTTTATAAAGGATTTCATTCGATTTTCTTGTGAATTAGAAAAATGAAGCTATTCTTATAGTAATTCTGAGCTTTAAACGATTTTACTATAAGCGGTTAAGCCGAAGATGATGAAATTTAATAGAGCTTGTTTCTATTGAATAATAAAAACGGTATTTCTGAACAGTACTTAAACTGTTATATGCGATATCTAATTTATCTTTTCATTTTGGAAACTCAATGAAACTTCAGCAAATTAAATACATATTTGAAGTTGCCAGAAACCAGTTAAATGTTTCTGCAACAGCAGAAAGTTTGTTTACTTCCCAACCAGGGATCAGTAAACAAATAAGATTATTAGAAGATGAACTTGGGGTTGAGGTTTTTGTTAGGAGTGGAAAACACTTAACGAATATTACTCCCGCAGGACGAGAGATTTTACCTGTTGCTGAGCATATTTTAAAACAAGTTCGTAAAATTCAAGATATAGCTGCTAGTCATGTTAACCATAAAGAAGGGCGCTTGAATTTATCGACAACTCATACCTTTTCTCGTTATTTTTTACCTGAAGTTGTTGATAGTTATCGCCAACAGTATTCAAAAGTGGCAATGCATATTTTTCAAAGTAACGGTACTCAAACTAACTCAGATCTTGATGAAGGAAAACTTGACTTTGCTTTAGCTCATGAAAGTGAAAACGGCTTTGTAGAGAAAATTCACCTGCCATGCTTTTATTGGACCCGGTGTATTGTTGTACCTGCTGGTCATCCATTAACGAAGAAAGACAATATTAATTTTGATATTTTAGCTCAATATCCTCTTTTAACTCATACTAGCTCTGGTGGAGATAAGAATCCTATTCTTGCTAAATTTAAAGAGCATGGTTTTTCACCTGAAATAGTTTTTAGTGCAACCGATTGTGAAGTGATTAAATCTTATGTGCGAATGGGCTTGGGGGTTGGTATTATCGCCAATATGGCTTATGAAGAACATCTGGATTCGGATTTAGTACGAATTCCAATTGAACACTTAATTGAGCCATCTTTAGTTAATGTTGTTTTTGATCGTAATCTTTATTTTAGAGAGTATATATTTGCTTTTATTGAGACTTTAGCACCGCAGCTAACTCGAGAATTGATTTTGCAATCACAGCAGACTAAGTCATCTAATAAAATATCTAAGCTGGTTGAAACCAATCTTATTCCTGTTTTGTAAATAATTTAGCTATCCATAGAAAAGTATTTTATTCAATGTCTTTATTTGTCCGTTTTGGGTAAAATAATTCAATAATTTCACAAAGTTCAGGCTGATAAGTTAACATAACTTAGTACTGCTAGAACCGATTATTGATATTTAATTAAATGACAAAGCAAAAACAATTTAATATTCAACTGAATGAACCTAACAAAGATGTTGCCGAGCACCCTGTTAGAAACTTACTTGTTTTTCAGGTTAAACTAGCGATTGATGCTTTGAGAGATATTTTATTAAGCCCAGTTGCTATTTTGGCTACTTTAGCTGATCTTATTGGCGGGAAACGTGGGCGATCGAGCTACTTTGAACGATTAATGAAATTTGGTAGAGTCAGTGAGGCACATATCAACTTATTTGGTCAGCATAAAGGAAGTAGCAGGACCGTCGATAATGTATTAAAGCAAGTAGAAGATATTTTAGTGAAGGAATATAAAGAAGGCGATATTTCTGCGAAAACCAAAAAAACGATAGAAACAAAGTTAAAAGCAAAATTTAAGAGTACCCCAGAATCTAACTGAATTTAACAAGCGTACTATTTTTAAAAATAAACTCTAAGCTACATAGGCCCTGAGTTAGTTGGGCCTATGTTATTTGTTCTACTTGATTCTAGATTCTAGACGAATGTTCTTAAAGTTCCAGCGGCTACCTTTTTGTCCAACGGAGTTCCATAAGTGAGCAAAAAATTCTCGTGTATAGTCTAAAAATAGATAGATTACAGGTAAGCAAATTAAAGTGGTAACTGTTGAGTATGCAAGGCCACCAATAACTGCTCTGGCCATTGGAAAATAGGCGGGTCCACCTCCACCTAATTGTGTATCACCTAAACTGAGTGGCAATAATCCTAAGATAGTTGTTAGTACCGTCATCAGAATGGGTCTTATCCTATCATTGGCCGCATGCAAAATAGCATCTCGCTTATCATAATTGGCTTTTCGGTAATAATTGATCCTATCAACGAGTACAATACCATTGTTCACAACAACGCCCATAAGCACCAAAATACCGATTAATGCCATCATTGAAAATGTTGTGTCAGTAAAAAAGAAATACCAATATACGCCAACAACAGCATAAATAATTGAAGTAATAACAACCAATGGCAGCATCAGTGACTCAAATAGTGCAGCCATAACAATAAAAATCATCAGTACCGCTAAGAGCATATTTGTTACCATTATTCGACCAATTTTCTGCTCTCTATCAGTACTTCTTCCAAAACCCCAGTTGTAGCCATTAGGAAGAGGTACATTTTTCATTAGCTGGTTTGAGGTTTTACGTATTTCTTCTGCTGTGGTATCTGAATAATCAATTCTTAATCGAACAGAAGTTTTGCGATCGTAGCGAGTAATTTGAGGTAGTGAACGAGCAACTTGTAGTTGAGCAACAGAATCAAGACGAACACTTTTGCTACCGCCAGCTTTGGGTGAGGGTAATTCAATTGGTAGTCCGGCGAGATCCTGAATATTAGCGTGTTTACGTCCGTCAAATGTTAACGTAATGTCTGTTTCGCCAAGCTCTGAACGAAAAGTTCTTAATTGTTGTTTACGCAGGGCTATCGACACGGTAGTGGCAACATCTTGAGGGGATAAACCTAATTGATTAAGTTTAGTTGGGTTTAATATGATTTTTACTTCTTGATTACCATCTTGAGAAGCTGGTCTGACTTTTGTTACGCCTTTTATATTGGCTAAAAGGGGCATTATCTGCTCTGATAACTCAAGTAAGGTTTCTGTGTCTTCACCGTTGATTCCAATAGTTAAAGCATCTTGTCCACCGCTGCGACGACGATCAAAAGAAGGGTTACCTATGGCTATTTTAGGTATTTCTTTTTCGATAAACTCACGAATTTGTTTGTTGGTTTTTGTTCGTTGTTCATCATCTACCAACAGTAAAGTCGAACCCGCACTCTGAGTTGTGTAAAAGGAATAAACATTTTTAATATCTAACTCTTTCTGGTTATCGTATAAAAAGTTTTCAATTCGAAAAACGGCTTGTTCAACTTTTTCTAATTCATATTGACCTTGAATATTATAAGAGATGAAAAGTCGAGAATCTTCTTCATCAGGAAACATATCAAATTTTACAAATTCTTTTGGGATCACTATAGAGAACAATAAAAGTAAAGCAATCAGTGTAGACCAAAATGGGTGAATCATCATCCAAGATAAAAATGCAGAATATTTGCCATGTTCTTTAACCGTATCTGTATGGCTTATTTTTGTGGTGTGAGACTTCATTTTACTAAGGCATAAAGGAATAATTGTGGTTGCAATAAATAAAGAGGCTATTAAAGAAATAACAATAGTGGTTGCTACGTGGCTCAAAAATACAGTGATGTCGATCTTTTCACCGATAATATTAGGTAGAAAAACAATTGCTGTTGTTATCGTTCCTGCAACCACAGGTATGCCAACATCTTTAACGCCGTTTAGTGTCGCTTCTATTGGTTTGTCTGGCATTTGTTGACGATAACCAAAAATACTTTCACTCACTACTACCGCATTATCAACTAACATACCTATTGCTAACATTAACCCCATCATAGATAAAAGATTAATACTAACATCAAGAAAGTACATGGCTGCAAAAGTAATTAACAATGAAAATGGAACCGCAAGTGAAACGATGAGGGTTAACCGAATATCTTTTAAAAAAACAAATAAAACAATTGATGATAATAAAAAACCAATTAAACCTGATTGTGCTATATCTTCAATAGAGCTGACAACACCATCAGCTTGGTTTTCCATGACAAATAGTTTAATTCCTTCAAAGTCGGGTAACTCTTCAATTTTTTTCATTTCCTTTATAATCGCATCGGCAGTATTCACTAAATTAGCGTCTGCTTCGCGAGTAATATTAATTCCAACAGCATATTTTCTATCGAGGTGGCGACCTACATCGATGTCTTCTTTAGCATAACTGACTTTGGCAATATCTGATAACTTAAGACCTCTTTTATTAATCACAAAGTTTGCAATGTCATCTTTACTTAAAAATTGTTGGTTAACTGTAATTCGTATACTGGTTTTATCACTTTTTACTTCACCGGCAGAAATTAAACTATTTGAATTCTGAAGTTTGGCTAGCAATTGATTAGTATTGATGTGATAAGCTGCAATTCTATCAGGGAGTAATTCTATTTGATATGTTTTAGGAGCGACGCCATGTATGTTTACTTCAGAAACGCCAGGTATACGTTCTAACCTTTGTTTTAATTGTCTATTTAATACTTGAAATGAGTCACTTAAATCTGTTTCAGCGGAAAGTCTTGCTTCAATAATAGGCCGATCATTAGTGCTGCCAGTGAAAATAAACACCCGACGTAAATCTGTAGGAAGTTCTGCTTTTATTGCATCTACTTTTTCTCGAGCTTCAACACCTTTCAGTTTTGCATTAACTCCCCAATCAAATAGCATAAACACTTGTGATTGATTTTGGGTGCTGGTCGACTGCATTTGTTCAACAGAGCCAATTGTTGCTAAAGCCTCCTCTAAAGGCTTTGTAATGTTTTTTTCTACTTCTTCAGGTGAAGAGCCAGGATAATTTGCTTGAACAAATACTCCTGGGAATTGTACCGTTGGAAAAAACTCCAACGGTATAATTCGACTAGAAGCCAGCCCCATGACAACCGCACAGACAAAAATCATAGAGACTGTAACTGGGCGTTTTAGTGCGAGTTTAGTAAACCACATTGTTATGCCTCCTCGTCAATTTTTATTATTTTTGAATAATTTTTATGGTCGAGTATTTGATACATAACAGGAATAACAATTAGTGTTAGTAGAGTTGAAGCAAGCAGCCCTCCAATTACAGTAATTGCCATTGGTGCTCTCATTTCTGTGCCTTCACCAATACCTAAAGCTAATGGCAACATACCTAATGTTGTCGTTAAAGTGGTCATTAGTATTGGACGTAAACGAGATTCAGCGGCTTCTGTTATGGCTTTTATTTTTTCAGTTCCTGCAGCTCTTAATTGGTTAATCCGATCAATTAAAACGATTGCATTATTCACAACAATACCAGCTAGCATAATGACGCCAAGAAACACAACGACACTGATTTCTGTGTTGGTGATTATGAGCGCAAAAATTGCACCGATAATAGCTAGAGGAATACTGAGTAAAATAATAAATGGGTGTAATAATGACTCAAATTGTGAAGCCATAACTAAATAGACCATAAATACAGCAAGTGCTAAAGCCATTAGTAATGAATTATAGCTACGCTCCATTTCTTCGCCTTGGCCACCAAACTGAATCGAAGTACCAAAAGGTAATCGATAGTTTTTGAGTAATTGTTTAGCTTCAGTAATTGCTTCTCCAATACCTCCATATTGAATTTGACCTTCAATTAAAATAACTCGTTGTTGATCAATACGCATAATTTCACTGGGTCCCAATGTTTCGACTATTTGAGCAACAGCATGAAGAGGAATAGGGCGTGGAGAAGTCGGATTTATAATGAGATTTTTCACATCGTCTAATTCATCTCTAGCGCTGTCTTCAAGTCGAACTAATACTTCAACTTGTTGCTCTCTCAGACGATACCTTGTTGCTTTGTTTCCTCTAATGGCATTAACGACTGAACGATTAGCTTGTTCTATAGAAAGGCCTAATTGAGCCATTTTATTTTGATCAAAAGTAATTTGAGCTTCTGGGTAACCACTTTTCATATTTGTATGGAGATCCACAAAGCGATCTGATAGCGATAGTTTTTCAACAATACTATCAGCCGTTTGTTTAAGTGTTGATAGCTCGTAACCATAGACTTCAATACTAAGCGGTGTAGAGAAACTAAATAATTGGGGTCTGTCTGCATCAGAAGTTAAACCATGAGTTTCTTTGGATAGAAAGCTACGTATGCGTTTTAGTAGTTCATTTTCTTGTTCTCTAGAAATACCCTTTTTAAGTAGTAAGGTAAATTCCGCTTGATTTTCTCCTTCTTGTTCTGGATTTGCTGTTAACTTATTACCTGCACCGGCTGTTGCAAAAACTTCTTTTACGCCTTCAAATTTTAATAAGTCAGATGAAAGAGAAATAACTTTTTGATCGGTTAGCTCTATTGCTGTGCCGGGAGTATATTGTACTTTGATAACTAATTCTCCTTGTGCCATTTCTGGTAATACTACTTGAGATAATGTTTTAACTATTAATAAGCTTACTGCCAGTAAACCAAAAGCTAAAAGTAAAGTAATTGTTTTGGTGTTTAAAGCGCTCTTTAATATTCGCTGATAAAGTTTTGCAAGAGAAGTGAATAGTTGGTCAAAAAATTTTCTTAATGGTATGAAAATAAAACCAAGAACTATGGATAATGATAATATACCTGTTTTAAGTAAAAAGAATACACCTGCAAAAATTAGAATGATTAACTCAACTGGAAAAAATAAAATTCTTTTCCATATCGGTTTTATTTCTCTTTTTAATGTAGGTGTTGATTCTGATTTTTTTAATCCATAAGCCGCCATAGTAGGAATAAGTGTTAAAGCAACAATCAATGAAACTATCAGTGAAAAAGTAATGGTTAGCGCCTGATCTTTAAATAACTGTCCTGCAATGCCTTCTACAAAAACTAAAGGAAGAAAAACCGCTATTGTTGTTAATGTTGAAGCAGTAATAGCACCAGAAACTTCACTTGTCCCTTCTAATGCTGATTGAGCTAATGATAATCCTTGTTCTTTTTTGCGAGAAATATTCTCCAAAACGACTATTGCATTATCGACCAGCATACCAACGGCTAATGCTAACCCGCCTAAAGACATAATATTCATGTCTATTTTGGCGCTATACATTAAGTTAAAAGTAATAATGACCGATAAAGGTATCGTTGCTGAAATAATTAGTGTTGGAGTAAACTCTCCTAAAAAGAGATAAATAATAATCATGGCTAATAAGCCACCAATGAGGGCCGAAGATATTAGCTCAGAGATAGCTTGATCAATAAATTTAGAAGCATCTGTTAAAACCGTTAACGTCATCCCTTCTGGTAAGGTTCCTTTTATTTTAGATAGTTGTTTTTTAATTGATTCTGCAACAACTACAGTATTTGCATCACCTTCTTTATAGATAGCTATTTCAACTGCTTGCTCACCATTATGTCGGATGATTGAAGTTGGATCTTTATGAGTGAATTCAACGGTTGCAATATCTTTTAAACGAATAATTTTTCTATCTTTAGATAAAATAATCGTGTTGGAAAAATCATCGAGAGAGCGGTATTCATTAAATGTACGAACTAATAACTGTTGCTGTCCATTACGAATTTGGCCGGCACTCATGTTGATATTTTGTGTTTTTAATTTGTTGGAAATCTCTTCTACTGTTAAATTAAGTTGGGCTAGTTGAGTTTGATCAAGAAGTATTTGAATCTCATCTTCTAAACCTCCACTAGCTTTGGCGGCTGCAATGCCCTCAACAGTCTCAAGTTTTCTAGACAGTTGAAGGTCTGCATATCGTCTTAATTTAGCCAGTGAAACTTCTGGATCTTCATCTGTTTCAGATTTTTTACTTAAACTCATCCGAACAATCGGATCATTGTTTGGGTTAAAGCGTAGTAGTGAGGGGGCTGGCGTTTCTAATGGAAGTTCTACTTGCTCCATTTTTTCTCTGACATCTAAGCTGGCAACATCAATATTGGTTCCCCAATAAAATTCTAAATAAATATCGGAACGACCTGCTTTTGATACTGAACGTTGTTGCCTTAAGCCCTTAATTGTGCCCAAAACACCTTCCAGAGGCCGAGTAATTAAATTTTCTATTTCTGCAGGGGCTGCGCCTTCGAAATCAGTACGCACTGTTAGTGTCGGATAGTTGAGTTCTGGTAATAGGTTAAAGCCTAAGCGATTAACTAAGACTAAACCAAAAACGAGTGCAGCTAATGTAAACATTGCGACAGTAACCGGACGACGTATAGCAACGGCAATTAAGTTCATAATGTTTCCTTAATAGAGCGCTCTAGCTCTCGCTGAATTTGAGCGCTTTGTTAATTTCTAGAAAGTAAGATTAAGTATTTTTAAGGATGGGCTGCAACACTAGTTGCCGCTTCTTTTTCTTCTGGTTTGGTTTCTTGATTGTCTGTTAATACAATTTCAACTAACGCTTCGTGTTTTAAAATTTGTTGACCTGTAGTAATGACTTTATCTGATTCAGTTAAACCACTAATGATTTCTACTAAACCGTTATGGCGGAAACCAGTTGTCACTGGAGTTTGTTTCGCAATATTGTCCTCGACAATAAATACGTGAGAACGATTATCTTGAGTAATGATTGCTTGTTGTGCTAACAAAAGGCTATTGGTATGAACATCAAACACCACTTCAACTTTACCAAACATACCTGATTTTAATTTATTACCGCTATTATCTAATTTGGCAATCACTTTGAATGTACCGGTATCAGAATCAATGGAAGGCCTGACTCTTTCAACTTGTCCGATAATAACTTCATCGTGGTAGGCATCTACATTGAGGAAAATATTTTGTCCTTTCTTAATATTGTTGAGTTCTTTTTCAGGTAAATGAAGTACTGCTTTTAAGGAGGAAGGATCAATAATTTTAAACAGAATGTCATTTTCACGAATTAAATTACCTACTTTCACCATACGTTCAGTAACTATTCCATCAATAGGTGCTCGAATGCTGGCATACCTAAGCTTTAATTTAGCAAGTTTAAATTGGGCTTGTTGAGATTGGTATTCAAATTTGGCTCTATCTAGTGCGTCTCTACTTCCTAGCTTGCGGTTAAATAAAGTTTGCTGTCTTGTTAATTCTTTGTGTAACTTTTTTGAGGTTGCTTCCATTTGAGCAACCTCTAGTGATAATTGTTCAACATCTAATTGAGCCAATAAATCACCTTTTTTGACTTTATCACCTTCTTCTATCGTTATTGTTTGTAATAAGCCTGTTGAGCGAGCAACGACTTGTGCATCGTTTTCGGCTTCAAGTGTCGTGATTGTGCTATAGGTTTGCTGTATATCACCTCGAGATACAGATACAACTTCAACTGGTACTGGTGGTTTTTCATCTTCTTTCTTCTTATCTTTGTCATCATCATTTTTGCTGGCTGTTTTGTCACTGCTTTTCTTTTCTTCAGTCTGTTCTGATTTTGCTTTATCATCTTTAGCACTATCGTCTGAACAAGCTGTTGTAAGAATTGATAAGCCAAGAATGGTGGATAAGAAAGTCACTTTGATCAGGTCTGTCGTATTCGAAGCAGAAAATTTCATTTTATATCCTTTGTGTTAAGCCAGTTAAAATTTGAATATTTATGCTGTAAGCAGAATATGTGCCAAAGTTATTACTTTTAGCGAAGTTTTTACTAACAGCTATTTTCTCGGGTGTATGCTGTATTATATGACTATAACACCTTTCAAATTATGTTCTATTTGTAACAAAAAGTTTAAGTTTGGATTGTGTTCTATACTAAGAGTTAGTTTTTTTGACTAAAAATCAGTACAGAACGATAAAGTCGTGTTGGTACTATCGACTATTTAAGTATTAACTAAAGAGAATTAAGGTAGAGTAAATCACATTTAAAAAAGTTCAATATCTGGTTCTATGGCTTCTTTGGTTTTGGTTTTAGCAATTAGATTATTGACGGCTGATTCAAAACCTTCTCCTTGCTTGATTGCCATGTAAAGCTCAGTTTCTTCTTGCATTGTGTAGCTTTGTTCAATGCTATCAAAAATTGATTGCCAACTTTTATCATCTTCAAGATCATCAATATTGCTGAGCAATAAAATTGCTTTCTGTAAGCTGTTTAAAATATGTGCAAGACGTTGGTTCATTCGATCATAAAACTGAAAATCGACTACCGATTCTTTAACTTTTTGCTCTGCTCGTTGATGGAGTTGCTGTATCTTAACAATATCTGGCGCTGGCTTTTGGCCCAGTAATTCATTAATTTCAGTATGTTGATGAACGATTTCAAAGAACAATTTAGTTAAATCGTTAAAGGGTTTTTCTGACTCTTCAAGTGAAAGGGATAGCTGAGCTGCTGCAAGTTGTAGGAGCATGACCTGATTAGTAGTTTTGCCCATATTATATCCTTTTTATATCTCTATATCTTGTTTGAAATGGATGAATTTATTATTCCATATAAAAGTGATGCTAAATTGAGTATAGGAGAGAAAATTTGAACCATTGGCATTATTTGACTCCATTCCACTTGAATATGTATTTTTAGTGATTTTTAGTATGCCGCTCTGAGGCCAGAGCGGCATACTAAATAACCTCATATATGGTCTCCTCCGATATTGCAAGGTCAAATAGTTAATTGGTTAGATATTAAAAGCTGCGCTTCAAGTAGAGAGGTTTATAAGAAACTTACCTAAATAAAGTCGAATGATATTATTAATTAATATTAGTGGATTATATTCGATATAATAGCTCCGATATCTAACTGTTAACGTATGATATCTTGACAAGAATAAAAATTGAACGTATGTTTAAAACAAGCGTTTAAATTTGGCTTTGATTACAATTAAACGTCGTAGAAGGTGATTATGTCTAAGCAAAAAGAGACCAAAAAGTCTAAGCAAAAAGAGACCCAAAATAGAATTCTTGATGCCGCGGAAGAATTATTTGCCGATAGAGGGTTTGCTGAAACGAGCTTAAGAGTGATTACAGCAAGAGCGGAAGTGAATTTAGCATCGGTTAATTATCATTTTGGCTCGAAGAAATCGTTAATAGAAGCTGTGTTCGATCGCTTTATGCAAATTTTTACTAGTCAATTGATGATTGAAATGTCTAAAGTTGATCAGAAAAAAGGGCCAATTGAAATTGAGCAAGTACTTGGCACGTTAGCGAGGCCGCTCATTGCAACGGATCAAGTTCGGCCCAATGGCTCTTCAGTGTTTATGAAATTGCTTGGTCGAGTATATGCTGAGTCTCAAGGTCACATAAGACGCTTTGTGATGCACCATTATTCTCATGTGCTTGCGAGGTTTACCCGACTTCTACAAAAAGCCTGCCCTGAAATAGCGCCATCAGAAATGTTTTGGCGTTTACATTTTATGTTAGGTGCTTTTATTTTTACATTAGCTGGTCATGAAGCGTTGCAAGACATATCTCAATGTGATTTCGAAGAAGAGGTTAGCATTGAAGATATTATTGCAAAGTTAGTCCCATTTCTAGCTGCTGGATTTTCTAAATTAACCCCATCATCTGAATTCTTGTCTGCAGGAGAAGCATAAATGGTTACCTTAACCCAATTATTGGTATTAATCGGCGTAATTTGGGCGTCTGCTTATTTGCGTGCTCGAATGGGCGCTGCATTAATGGTGGCTGGCGCAGTTTTATTTTCAATGACATTTTTTGGTGTATTTAAACTGATCCCTTGGTTACTTTACTCAGTTGTTGCTATTTTGTATTTGGCTGATGATTTGCGCAAAGACAAAATAACTCGCCCAGTATTTAAAATGTTTAAAAAAGTGCTTCCACCGATGAATCAAACTGAACGAGAAGCACTAGAAGCTGGTGATGTCTGGTGGGATGGCGAATTATTTCGTGGTAATCCTGATTGGAAAAAAATGCTGTCTTATCAAACGCCTAAACTTTCTTCTGAGGAACAAAGTTTTATTGATAATGAAGTTGAAACGCTTTGCAATATGGTTTCTGATTGGGATGTTAATTTTAAAGACAAAGATTTACCCGTTGAAGCCTGGGACTATATAAGAAAACATAGCTTTTGGGGATTAAACATACCTAAGCAATATGGAGGAAAAGGGTTTTCTGCACTTGCTCACTCAACAATCGTTGCCAAGTTATCTACTCGAAGTAGTGTGCTAGGCATTACTACGATGGTACCTAATTCATTAGGCCCGGCAGAGTTATTACTTCATTATGGTACCGAAGAGCAAAAGAATTATTATTTACCTCGATTGGCTAAAGGAGTAGACATTCCTTGTTTTGCTTTAACGGGTCCTAAGGCCGGGTCAGATGCTGGTGCTATTCCAGATACTGGAGTTGTTTGTAAAGGTGAGTTTGAGGGTAAAGAAGTTCTTGGACTACGCTTAACTTGGGATAAACGCTACATCACTCTAGCGCCTGTGGCAACAGTACTCGGTCTGGCATTTAAAATGTATGATCCTGATGGGTTAGTTGGGGATAAAGAAGACATAGGTGTAACCGTTGCTTTAATTCCTACAAGCCACCCTGGTGTTGAAATTGGTGATCGCCATTATCCAATGGGACAAGCGTTTATGAATGGACCAACTCGCGGTAAAGATGTTTTTATTCCTCTTGATTGGATTGTTGGTGGGCCGGAATATGCAGGTAAAGGATGGAGAATGTTAATGGAATGTTTGTCTGCAGGTCGAGGCATCTCCTTACCATCATCATCAACTGCCACCGGCACCTTGGCTTATCGTTCAACTGGAGCTTACTCAGTATTAAGAAAGCAGTTTAAAACCCAAATAGCCAAGTTCGAAGGGGTTGAAGAAGCCTTGGC
Source organism: Aliikangiella litoralis (assembly GCF_052495765.1). The sequence goes on from NZ_CP199292.1 coordinate 2,446,866, forward strand.
TCGTATAGCTGGTGCGACTTACCAGCTTGAAGCGACTCGTTTAATGACTGCTGGTGCTGTTGACTCAGGCGTTAAGCCATCTGTAATTACTGCAATCGCTAAGTATCATATGACTGAGGCTGCAAGAAATATATTAACTGACTCAATGGACATTCATGGTGGCCGTGGGATTATTATGGGGGAGAGGAATTATCTTTCTAATGGCTATATGTCTATGCCTATCAGTATTACTGTTGAAGGTGCTAATATCCTCACTCGCAATCTGATGATATTTGGGCAAGGTGCAATTCGCTGCCATCCTTTTGTTTTTCGTGAAATGCAGGCTGCCAACAACCCAAATGAAGAAGAGGGAATTAATGATTTTGATTCACTCTTTTTCCGTCATATCGGCTATGGATTAAGTAATTTTATTCGTAGTGTCAGCTTAGGTTTAACCGTTGGAGTGATTGCTAAAAAGCCAGTACAAGGGCCAACTGGGCGCTACTATCAGCAATTAACTCGAATGAGTTCGGCGCTTGCTTTAGTGTCTGATTTATCAATGGCATTATTGGGAGGCGAATTGAAGCGAAAAGAACGGCTTTCTGCCCGCCTGGGGGATATGCTGAGCTATTTATATCTGAGTTCAGCAGTATTGAAATACTATGAAGACAATGGACGTCCAGAATCAGATTTGGCGTATGTCGAATGGAATATCAAAAATAACCTTTATTTAATGCATCAAGCTTTAAATGAATTTTTTGATAATTTGGAACCCAAATGGCTTGCGAGTGTTTTGCGCCGTGTCGTTTTTCCATATGGGCTTAATTTCAAAAAGCCAGACGACAAATTAGATCATCAAATTGTTCAAGCAATGCTTAGTCAAAATGAATTGCGTGACAGGTTAACTAAATATACTTTTGTCGGAGATGAGTCACAGCCTATAGGACGCATTGAAAGTGCATTTTGCAAAGTGCTTGCAACTGAAGAAACTGCGCTAAAAATTAAAAAAGCAATTAAAGATGGTCACTTAACCACTGCTCGAAAATTAGAGGATACTGTAGCTACAGCTTTGGCTGCCGGTATTTTGACCCAGCAAGAAGCTGATGAATATTTAGATGCTGAAGAAGCACGGTTAGATGCTATTCAAGTTGATGATTATTCGCAGGATTATATTGCAGGAAAATTTGAAGCTGATGTTTCTAAAACAGGGCAGGCAGCATAAACTTTATACTGGCTTGTTAGTAACAATGGCAAATAAGCCAGTTTGACTTAATTTTTTTCGATAACATTAAATAGATAAACTGTGTTCTAGTTCAGTTTGTATTAATATAATTAACGTAAAATGAGCTTTATATATCGAATGTATCAAAAATGAATAAGGGTATTAAATATGTCTGCAATGAAATTAAAAATTGCTTCAGGGGTGTTAACAGCGGCATTAGTATTAACAGGCTGTAAAACTTTAGATCCCTATACTGGAGAAGAAAAAACTAGCAGCACAGTTAAGTATGGCGCAATAGGGGCTGCTATTTGTGGAATTATTGGCTCTAGAGATTCATCAAAGCATGCACGTAATGCTGCTTTAGGATGTGGTGTTATTGGTGCTTCAATTGGCGCTTATATGGATTCACAAGAGAGAAAGTTGCGCAACTCACTAGAAGAAACTGGAGTGAGTGTAAAGCGTGAAGGTGATCAAATTCGTTTGATAATGCCTGGAAACATAACTTTTGCAACCAATAAATCGACTGTCCAAACAGGCTTTTACCCAGTTTTAAATTCAGTTGTGACTGTACTAAGAGAATATGAAAAAACGATTGTTGAAGTAGAAGGTTATACTGATTCTACAGGCTCTTGGTCACATAATATGCAGTTGTCAGAGGAACGAGCGCGCCAAGTTTCAAATTACTTGAAAAAGGGAGGTATTCTTTCTCAGCGATTAATTCCTACTGGAAAAGGGCCTTCAAATCCAATCGCTAATAACGGTACGGCAGAGGGACGAGCGCAAAACAGACGTGTTGAGATTCGTATTCGAGCTATTGAGGCATAGTTTATATCGCGACATAATCGTTGAGAGACTGTATGTTCTAGCTTGAGTCAGTTTGTTCAACAAAAGCCAAAAAGCCACATTAGTGGCTTTTTTTGTTGGTGATATGCTGGTTGATGATATAATTTGTTTTAAAATAGCTAATAGTTGCTGTGTTTGGCTAATATTGGATATGCTAAGTGAGTGTTGTGGTAAAAATTTATGAATGAGACTATAGATACCAGCCAACATATTCTGTCGGATGCAGAGAGATTTGCTTATTTACAGGCTATGGAAGTGCCTGTTTGGATCCCTCGTGATTGGGAAGAGAAAAACTTTCATCAAGCACCGCAGACCAATCTAACTTTTCCTGATTCTCAAACAACTACCAATCAACGTATGACAACGCCTCAAACTTTTGATAAGGCTATTTCAGATTCAACTTGTGATACCACTTCAGTTAAAACTGGTTCTACAGAGTTAGCCAGTCGCTCTGAAAAACAAGCAATAGTTGCAAGGAGCGAGCTCAACACTAAAATACCATCAGAAAATACACATTATATAAAATTGGTTCCCTGGAATGATTTGTCCAATGGAGAGCAGTCAATTTTAATTATATGTCGGCATCAAACTGATCAGCCGGCGCAAAGCTTTGCAAAAGCCAATAGACCTAGCCAATTTATGCAAGATTATGTGTTGGCTTTAAAAGAGTTTTATCCTCAAGAGAAAGAAATACAAATTCGTTTAGGTCATTTGTCACAGGCTGGATTAGGTCGAGATTGTCGGTTAATGGAGGATGTTTTAACTGGTGTTAAACCCGATAAAATATTACTTCTTGGGGATGAAGCCGTAAAAGAGCTATTGACAGAATACAATGATGTGGCCCAAGCGCGAGGCCAGGTACATCAGTTGGCTAACGGTATTGAGTGTTTGGTTAGTTATCATCCGTATACATTGATTATGAATCCTGCATTAAAGCGATTAGCATTAGAAGATCTTAAGTTATTCTCCAGGTTGGTTAGTAAAGGCGAGTAATTCTTTTGGTCAACAAAACAAACAAACTTATTCGCTTTGCTAATTTATCTGACTTACCAGATATCATTAATAATGAAAATTCAGCTCACTATTCACCTTGGAGTGAAAAATTATTAGCAGAGAGTATCGAAGGTGGGCATCTTGTTTGGGTTATTGAGATTGATAGCCAAATAGTTGGCCATTTAATTGTAATGTCTGTGATTGAGCAGTGGGAGCTATTAGATATTGTTATAGCTCCCTGTCAACAGGGCAAAGGGTTAGGTAAACTGTGCATGGAGCACTTACAAAAAGAAGCAAAGCTTAAATATGTAAAAAGTATTTTCCTAGAGGTTAGGGTATCTAATCAAGCAGCCATAAAGCTTTATAAAAAATTTGGTTTTGTAGAGGTTGGTCGACGTAAAAAATATTATCAATGTGTAACAGGTAGGGAAGACGCACTGGTTATGCAATATTCATTTTAAGACGATAAATCGTTTTTAGTCTGTTTATATTGAACTTATTCCTATATTGATAAAGAGTGTTGTTTATTGCCGAATAAATAATATTTCTTTCTATTTTGATAAGTTGTATCGAGTAACTTACAAGCCTTTTATTTTTAATGAAAACTCTGCTTATTTGCAAGTGCGCCATACCATTCTACAAACATGCCAATTAATATTGCTGTAGTTGAAAGAAATCTTTTCGTCAATTAACCTGCCTTCGCCTTGAATAGGCTAATGGGGCTTAATCTGGCCATTATTAAATATTAATTGTTCTATCATGCACAGAGTATCAATTAATATTTTATTTAAACTAAAATTAATTGGAGTAAGAATATGTTCAATTTTTCAATAAAAAAATACTCAGGACTATTAATGATTTTGGGTTCAATGTTTGCAGGAAATGTTTGGGCTGGATGTGATATTGATTATATTAAAGATACATCACGTGACTCAACGACTCGAACGCTTAAGGTAAAGTATGATTTAGGTTCTAATGACGGTAACAAAGATTGTCAAAGTGGTCAGTGGAAAGCGGTATATTTTACTATACAAAGAGGTGACGGAACTTTTATGAATGACAGCTGGTTTAAGGCTGAACCTAAAATTAACAATAAGCGTTTTGAAAGAGCTGTGGCAAAAAAACAGACGGTAATTGTAAGAATGTATCTTGCTAAAGGCATGGGTAATAAAACGGGTTCAAAAAAGATTTGGACTGAACTTGAAAATGTTGGTGGTTAGAGCTTTTTATTAAATGTAAGTGGATTGTTTAACCGGGGATATTAAGCAAAAACTTATACCCCGGTTTAAAATTGCATATTAAGTGTATTAGTTCCGACTTCATCTGACACTTCAGCTTGACTAGAAGAGAGTTACCCGTTTTGATAAAGGTGTCGAATCTTTAAATCAAAACAAAAGGTAACTCTCATGCTACATACTAACAATCCAATTATTAAACACAAGGCAGGTTTATTAAACTTAGCCGAAGAACTCAATAATGTTTCAAGAGCCTGTAAAGTGATGGGCGTATCTCGAGATACATTTTATCGTTATCAAGAGTTAGTTGAAGAAGGTGGAATTGACGCCTTAATCGAAAAGACCAGACGTAAGGCCAATCCTAAAAATAGAGTTGATGAGGCGACAGAACAAGCCGTTGTTGCCTATGCCATTGAACAACCAGCCTTTGGTCAACATAGAACAAGCAATGAGCTGCGTAAACAAGGTGTCTTTGTTTCTGGCAGCGGCGTTCGTTCAATTTGGCTTCGTCATGATCTGGAAAACTTCAAAAAGCGTCTTAAAGCACTTGAGGAAAAGGTCGCTAATGACGGTATCATTTTAAGCGATGCGCAAGTTGCTGCGCTTGAAAAGAAGAAACATGATGACGAAGCTTGTGGTGAGATAGAAACCGCTCACCCAGGCTACTTAGGCTCTCAGGATACGTTTTATGTGGGTAACCTCAAAGGCGTTGGCCGAATTTATCAGCAGACCTTTATTGACACCTACAGCAAAGTTGCTTTTGCAAAGCTCTACACAACCAAAACGCCAATCACCGCCGCAGATATATTAAATGACAAAGTATTACCCTACTTTAATCAAAATGAATTGCCAATGTTGCGCATTTTAACTGACCGTGGAACTGAGTACTGTGGTCGCGTAGAGCATCATGATTATCAGCTTTACTTGGCGATCAATGATATTGACCATACCAAAACGAAAGCGATGTCACCACAAACGAACGGGATCTGCGAGCGCTTTCACAAGACGATATTGAATGAGTTTTACCAGATCACCTTTAGGAAAAAGCTGTACTCATCGATGGAAGATTTGCAAAAAGATCTGGACGTTTGGATGGAATACTATAACAATGACCGAACTCATCAAGGAAAAATGTGCTGTGGCAGAACGCCAAAAGAAACTTTACTTGATGGTAAATTGATTTGGGCTGAAAAGAATTTAGCTCAAATCTAAACTGACAGATACCGTTGGAAAAACGGGTAACTGTCAGATCAAGTCTGAGCTACTACATATTAAGTGCATCATATATTAAGTCAGTTATTCGTTTAATCAATAAAAGCCGCGAAGCTTAGTGCTATTATTGGGGTGTTTGACTTTTGCACCCGAGGTTAGATTTTAGCCTCCAGTTCAATCTTCTACAGCAAACTTTTTATAGTTAGGCTGAATTTCTAGAGATATTAAAATAAGTTAGATAATAGCTTTTTGTTGAGTTTGTTCATTCTGTTAATTTCTGCTTCAGAAAAACCTTTAAAAGCCTGGTTAAATAAATCACTAGTTGTTTTTATCGTTTCTTGAATTTTATCGAGCCCTTGGTTCGTTATTGCTACTACTGATACTCTGCCATCTTTACTCGAACTTTTTACGGTAACTAAATTTTTATCTTGCATACGGTAAACTATTTTTGTAATAGTTGGAAGCTTTGCTACAGCATGTTGACAAATATCTGAGATACTCATTTCACCATGGATTTTTAGCAGCATTACTATTCGCCAGCGAGTAATATCTAAATCAATTTTTTTGAGTGTTTTTTCCATTTCAATTGAATACTTTGAGTTTAATAAAGCAACCCAATAAAAAGGAAAATCATTGATGTTGAATTGTTCGCTGGCAGGAAAGTAAGGCTTGTCTATTGATATGTTTTTTTTATTAGTCACAATGTTTTTCCTATTAATTAATATTCTATTTTCTTTGATAATTTCAAAAACTTAATACTAACAATACTTAATTTAAATAATTATTATGTTTTATTGGCTTTTGCATGAAAAGCTAGGGTGTTGATCAGCTTACGATAAATTAATAATGTTTTCATTCTTTTTAGTTATCTATTGAGCTTTTTCAAGCGATGGTATAAACAGCTTGTAATGGATAACATTGTATTTTTGTTATTCTACTTGTTAATAATATTATATTTACCCGCTTCAATCTTTACTCTATCGATAAAGCAAAATTTAACTATTACACTCTCTTTGATAAATCAATGGGGGTGTTGTAAAACTTATCAAAGTGAAAATTAATTATTGATGTGAATATAAATATTTTTTCTAAAAGTCTTCTATTTATGTAAAGAGGGCATGCAAAGAAGAATTAAAGTTGGATTTATGATATCAATGTTAATAGGTCACTATTCTTTCGTTATAAGAGCTAGATATAGAGAATTTACCTATATCAGACCCTGAGGCTTTTAATAAAAACAATTAAAAAATGGAAGGTATATGGCTATTTGAGAAGATATTAATATTATTTTTGAATCGAATGGGTATGAATGATGCGCTAAAGCAATATAAGTGCTGGTTGAAATTTATACTATTGGACCTTTTTATGATGATTTATTTTTAGAAAGTTCTTTTTAATCTTTTATGTGAAGATGAAGTTTGACTAGCTTGTTTTTGCTTATTTAAAGAGTATTTGAATAGTGTTGTTCCAGGGCAAACGCATACTTTGTATTAATTTTGGCCAAATATCAGCTCAGAGCGAAAGTTATCACTCCATCCCGCTTGTTTAAGTTTGCCCCTCATACTATTTTTCTGAGGATGTAATCTCGCCAGGTTTAAAGCAAAACGTCTTATGATAGCTACATTCTCAGCACCATCCCCACAACGTATGCGACTATCATCTTCTTTAAAAGTCACATCTAATACCCAATGCACTTTGTTTTCAACTTCCCAATGACTACGGATTGCGTTACCAATTTTTTTCGCGTCCGGCACCAAAGAGCTAATGTAGTAAAGGGTTTCTTGCTGAACCTTTTTGTCTTTTAAATGACGTTCCCGCTCAACCTCGATGACACTTTGAATGTTAGGCCATTCCTGAGCTTCACTAAGCCATTCGTTCATACGAAGTTGACGGTATTTCCTTACTTCAACTCGTCCATGCCCGCTATCGACTTCCTCAAATTCTTCTATAAAATCAGGTGTTTCTCGCTTGACTTTATGAAAATAGGCTGCGATTTCTTCACGCAATTTCTTTTGATTCGATTTGACACACAAAACAAAGTCCGCTTGCTTTTCTACGATTTTTCTCACGACTTTTTTCTGTGTATTCATCGCATCCGCGCTAATCAAAGCCCCTTTGATATTCAAGTTGTCCAGCATGTCGATAACGGAAGCATTTTCGTTTTTCTTACCCGATGATTTCGCTTGGGCTATAACCAGACCCTGCGATTTACTCCAGGCGGTAATGCTATGGAGCGCGCCATACCGGTCGCCATCAAAGGAATGCCTTAATGTTTTACCATCAATCGCTATCTGCTCTTGTCCTTGTTCAACTCTCACCTCGTTAACCCAATTGATAAAAGCTTGATTAAAGGCTTCCGGTTCGATCGCTCTTACGATTCTGGCAATCGTATCATCAACTGGAATGTCATTTTTAAATGGTCGATATTGCCTTAACCATTCGAGCTTCTCATCCCCAAACTCTTTAATATCTTTCCATCCCTCGGCGCCTGATAATACGGCACTGACGCAGAGAAATAGTACATCCAACAGGTCATGTTTTACATTGATATGGCTTCGCGGGTCTTCAATTTGTGAAAAATGCTCGATTAATGTCATGTCGGTATCTCGTTATATTCGATACCGATCTGATCTTTATTTTCTCAATAAGTTCAATAAAGTATGATCTTGCCCTGAGTGTTGTTCTGAAAAATTCATAAAAAGCTTGTAATTTTTTTCAAAACCCGGATAATGCGCACCGCTTCGGGTCGTTAGCTCAGCCGGTAGAGCAGTTGACTTTTAATCAATTGGTCGGGCGTTCGAATCGCCCACGACCCACCATTTTATAAAAAAGCCACCGTTAACGGTGGCTTTTTTATTACCTTTAAAACACTTGTATAAAAAACAAACAAAAAATACATGTTTTGTTAATTTTTATTGATCTTCAACTTGGTTGATATGAGGTTATATACGGAATAGTCGTATTTTAGCAAGTAACAATCGTTTATCTCATTGCTCCTTCATTTGTTTTCGTAACAAACTAAGCTAATATAGTGTTTTTAATTAGTGAGCACTTTTATGCCTAATAAATTACTTTTGCTGGCTTCTTTATTATTATCAACTTGTTGTGTTGCACAAGAACTATGGCAAACCCCTTATGAAAAAAGTGGTGGCTTTAAAACTGCGCATTATGATGAAGGGATTAATTTTTATCAGAAATTAGCAGAGCAGTTTGACACGGTACATATACAACGTCAGGGAATGACTGATTCTGGCCTGCCTTTACACCTTGTTTTGTTTTCTCCACATAAAGACTTTGATGTAAATAGTAATAAGAAAAATGGTCGTAATGTTTTGCTCGTGAATAATGCAATACATCCCGGTGAGCCCGATGGCGTTGATGCATCAATGATGCTATTGAGGGATTTAGTGTTAGGAAAAGTTTTACAGAGTGAAAAGCAAAACTTGCTATTGGCTATAATTCCTTTTTATAACATTGGGGGTGTATTAAATCGTAATTCAACCACTCGTGTTAACCAGAATGGTCCGCTTAGTTATGGATTTAGGGGAAATGCCAAAAATTATGATCTTAATCGTGATTTTATCAAAAGTGATACTCAAAATAGCCGCTCGTTTGCTGATATTTTTCATAAGCTAGATCCTGATATGTTGATTGATACTCATGTGAGTAATGGAGCCGATTACCCTTATGTAATGACACTGGATTACTCTCAAAAGGATAAAATGGGTGGTGTACTCGGAAATTATATTAACAGCGAGCTAATGCCCTATGTTTATCAGAAAATGAAAAATGCTGGTTTTGAGTCAATTCCTTATGTTAATGCTTGGAGAGATACACCGGATAAAGGCTGGGTACAGTTTATTGATTGGCCTCGTTATTCTTCAGGCTATGCCGCCTTATTTCACACTCCAGCATTTATGAGCGAAACTCATATGCTTAAACCTTATAAACAAAGAGTCGAGGCAAATTATGCGTTTATATCGACTATTATTGAACATTTAGCTATTAAGGGACAAACATTAAGAGAGTATCGTGCTCAAGCAAAATCAGCGGTTAAAAAACAATCAAGTTTTGCTATTAGTTGGCAGGCTGATAAAAATAAGCCAACAATGATCGATTTCAAGGGGTATGAGCCTGAATATAAATTAAGCAAAATTTCAGGTTTAAAACGGTTATATTACAACCGAAACAAACCTTTTTCGAAGAAAGTTCCTTATTATAATAATTATGTTGCTGATATTGTTATTGAAAAGCCAAAGGCTTATGCCTTTTCGAAAGCGTGGAAAAATATTGCTGAGTTGATGATATTAAATGGTGTTAATGTTAAACAGTTTTCTAAAAGTGAAGAGCTACTTGTTGAAGTTTATATTATAAAAGACTATGAAACGTCCAGAACGCCATATGAAGGTCATTATGTGCACAGTAATGTTCAATTAAAAGCCATAAAACAGAAAGTTAATTTCAGTCAAGGTGATTATTATATTGATGTTAATCAAGTTGGTAACCGTTATATTGTTGAAACTTTAGAACCCCAAGCTAAAGATTCATTTTTTGCTTGGAATTTTTTCGATTCACATTTACAAAAAAAAGAATACTTTTCTCCTTATGTTTTTGAAGATTATGCCGTAGAAATTTTAAAGAAAGAACCTCAATTGAAGGTAGCGCTTGAGGCAAAGCAAAAAGCTGATAAAGCTTTTAGTGAAAATGCTTATGCTCAATTAGACTTTATTTATAAACGCTCTGTTCATCATGAAGCAGAACATATGCGTTATCCAATATTTAGAATAACTGACTAGATCTTATTTCTATAAATGGTAGTATTACGCACCACAAAAAATGAAAAAGTGAAATATGTGATGAAAAAAATTATCGGTGTGTTATTTACGTTATTAATGGTTGCTGCCTGTTCGCCGGAAGTTGGTACTGAAAAGTGGTGTAAAAATATGAAAGAAAAGCCAAAGGGCGATTGGAGTGTGAATGAAGCTAAAGACTACGCAAAACATTGTGTATTGAAATAGTTTTATAAGACGATTATTTTATATTTCAGCCATACATATTATTGTTTTTCTTATATTAATGGTTTTGTCGGAGTGAAAAATAAGATTATTGTCTATCGAGAATCGGTATACTCATAAATAATGATTGGCTCGACAACATCATCGAGCCAATCTACCTATTCGTATTAAGGATTTAGTAAAATAGGATCACCTAACCCCAGATTTTTTAATCGATCTAATTGCGTTTCAGCATCACCAACAACTAAATAAATCATATCATCGGGTCTAATATGTTTTTGAGCTAATGATTTCATTTGTTTCAACGTTAAGCTTTCAAGTGATTTTGCTCTTTGTTGAACATAATCTGCTGGTAATGAAAATTGACTCATATTATATAGAATATTGAGTTTTGCATCAGGCGTTTCAAACCGTCTTGCGTTGCTTTTTAAAAAGTAACTTTTAGTCACTTCTAAATCATTATTAGTTAAATTAGTTTGATACTCAGAGAGTATTTTTCTAATCAATTGAACGGACTCAAAAGTTACGTTAGCTCGAACACCAGAATTAATTGTAAATCGACCATCTAATGTATTACCCGTAAAACCAGATCTTACTCTGTAAGTATAACCTTTTGCTTCTCTGAGCTGTTGAGTAAGCTGTGAAGCAAACCCACCTCCACCTAATAGATAATTGCTGACTTGGGCAGGGTAAAAATCTTGATCCGTTGCTTTTAATGCTAAATAACCAATATTGATCACGGATTGTTTGGCTTTAGGAATATCATAAAAGTAAAGTTGGGCTTTTTTAGAGGCTGAAGGTATTGATATGTTAGGGAGTTTAATGTTTTTTCGGCCCCACTTTTCTTCTAGTAATTTCAATGAGTTAACTACTTCAGATTGATTAATATCACCAACAATATGTAAGTTAGCTAATGAAGGTGAGAAGTTTTTCTGATAATAAGCTTTTAAATCAGAAATCGCTATTTTTGAAATAGATTTTTCATTACCCAGTAAATTATTTGCTAATAAATGATTTTTACCATAAAGAAGTTGGTTAAATTGATTTTCTGCAACTAAAGGTGGGCGTGCTTGTTGTTGCTTAATTTCACTTAATACACTTTCTTTGATTAAGATAAACTCTTTTTCATCCCAACGAGGCTCTAATAGTATTTCACTGACTAATGCCATGGTTGCTTTATAGTTTTTAGCTAAAGTATTCCCATCTATAGTAATACTTTGTTTGTTTGCATTAATCTCAATTTGAGCGCCAAGTTGTTTAATTGCTTCTTCAAGTTGTTGTGGCGTCTTTCTCTTTGTACCTTTATTCATTGACCTTGCCACTAAATTAGCAACACCAATTTTTTCTGGATCATCAAATAACATACCACCAGCAATATTTAAACTAAAGTTTACAAGCGGTACTTCATCATTGTGTATTCCATAAGTCTTTAAACCATTTGTGGCTTGTGCTTGCCATACTTTTGGAGACTTTATAATAACAGGTGTTTTATCGTAAGGTGGTTCTGAGCGATCAATTTGAGAAGGCGTGCGTATATAAGTCGCTTTTTGTGATGCATCAAAACTTTCTTCTGCGCCTGCTATTATTTTTTCTTCAACTATTGATGCGTCTATGGAGTTTTCTAATGCAAGTGCTTTTTGACCTTTTGGAACAAAACTGGTTGCAATATAGTTTTTATTCTTAATATATTTTTTATATACATTTAATACGTCTTTTTTACTAACAGCCAATATGTTTTTGACATCTTGATTTATAAACCCAGGATCGTTTTTATAAATTTTATATTGAGCTAACATAAAACCTTTACCAAGTACACTTGATAAGCTGTTATAAAAAGCTGTTTCTTGTTCTGCTTTTATTCTTGCAAGATCTTGTTCTGTAAAACTATCTTGTTCAAAGTTTTTAAACGCAGTGCTAATAGCCTGATAAACTTTGTTAAGATCGGTGTTTTCGAAAGCTTGTACTCTTAGTGTTGTTTGTCCTGCTAGTTCAGAATCATAGCCTCCCATTCTGACTTGGTTAGTCAGTTTCAATTCATCAATAAGTAGCTTATTAAGTGCTGCCTTTTTGCCATTACTAAGCAATTGACGTAAAACTTTGAGTGCATAAGAGTCTGGGTGATACAGTGGTACAGTTGGCCAGGTTATAGTGAGTTCTGGTAGTTTTGCAAAATTATCTTCAAAAACCATTCGCTTACTTTGTTTTAAACTAGTCGGCTGCTTCTTGTTTCGTTCTACCGTTTCTCCACGAGGGATTTCATCAAAGTATTTATGTATCCATTTTTTTGCCTGATTTTCATTGAAGTCACCTGAAATAACTAAAGTGACATTATTGGGTGCATACCAACGTTTAAAAAAATCTTTAACGTCCTGTAACGTTGCGTTTTGTAAATCTTCTAATGAACCTATCACTTGCCAACTGTAGGGATGGCCTTTAGGGTAGAGGTTTTTGTCGATAACATATTGCGTATGTCCATAAGGACGGTTGTCGTTACTCTGGCGTTTCTCATTTTTAACGACCTGCTTTTCTTTTGCTAATACTTGCTCTGTAACGGTATTGATAAAAAAACCAAGCTTATCTGCTTCTGCCCAAATCATTTTTTCTAAAGCATTTTTAGGAACCGTCTGGAAATAATTAGTCCTATCACGACTAGTTGAACCATTAGCACCTGAGCCACCAATACGAGCGCTCATTTTATCCAAGCCTCCTTTACCTAGATTTTCGGACTCTAAAAACAATAGGTGTTCAAATAAATGAGCAAAGCCTGTTCGCCCAGGTAATTCACGAGCAGAGCCTACATGGGCGGTTAGTGCGACCGCAACCACTGGATCAGAGCGATCAACATGAAATATCACATCTAATCCATTATCGAGAGTAAAACGCTTATATTGGATTTCTAGCTCATTTGTCTGGGAAGTTGCTTTTTTATGAGATGAAGTTTTTGAGCTATCTGTTTGATGTTTAAGTTGATTTTGACGATTGTCTGTACTGTTGCAAGCTGATATTGCCATAATACTACAAATAATCGACAAGAATAGCGTTTGTTTTTTCATTATATTGTTATCCTTGAGCTAAACAGGGCGTTTTAGTTAATATTGATAATTTGAAGTTATTTTGCCACACAATGTGTAAAAATACATTGTAAAGTCAATGGTAATTGTTACTAGATTTTTATTGGAGTGGGAGGTGAAAATGAATGTTAGTAATAGCTATATGTAGTTATCCTGCTCAACATTATATTTGGCTGGTTGTGGAGATATAGCTGTGAATAAAAGAGCACTTATATTCATTTAAAGAAATAAAACTCTGATACGAACGTTGGGTTAATACACTAAACTGATTAACTAAAAAGAAATAAGGTCGAAGCTGAAATATCCACTAAAAGTAGATTTCCTATAATTAATGTTGATGATTTTATATGACACTGTGTTTTTAATTGGCAATATTTATTTTTTAAACGTTTATTCATATCTAGTAGATACAGGAAAAATTATATGATAATAACAAATGTAGAAAATGTTCCAGGTAAAGTAATTGCAGAGCATTATGGTCTGGTCTCTGGAAGTACTGTGAGAGCAAAACATATTGGTAGAGATTTTATGGCTGGTCTTAAGAATATTGTTGGAGGAGAACTAAAAGGGTATACCGAGTTGTTAGCTGACTCACGGAAAGAGTCGATTGAAAGAATGAAACACGAGGCAAGGAGTCTAGGTGCGAATGCAATTATTAATGTACGCTTTTCAACATCTTCAGTAGCACAAGGAGCTGCTGAGTTATATGTATATGGTTCTGCGGTTAAACTTGAGGATCAATAATGAATGATAATGTCTTGCTTTTTCTACAATTATTAATACCGATAGGATTAATTCTGTTAGGTTACATAACAGGCTCTATTTTAGAAAAAAAACACTATACCTCAATTCGCATAAGAGAAAAAAATACGGTTAAAACACCCGTTGTCACTTTTAGTTTTTTTGAGCCAGATAAAGTAATAAAAAAATCATTTTTAGTAACTGGCTCTGCTGTTATTTCGGTTGACTACTTTAAACGTTTTCTTGCTGCACTAAGAAACTTATTTGGTGGGCGTGTCGCTGCTTATGAAAGTTTGCTTGATCGTGCTAGACGAGAAGCTATTTTAAGAATGAAAGCTAAATGTCCAGCTGCCGACATTATTGTTAATTTGAGAGTTGAAACCTCATCTATTTCAAAAAGGAGTCATTCTCGGCAAAATGCAGTGGGTTGCGTTGAAGTGATTGCTTATGGTACAGCCATACAATATTCTAAAGAAGCTTTATGAAATATATTTAAGTTTCGCCATAGATTAAAAGGTTTTTCCAAATTATTTGGTTTACAACCTAATAAAAAACAAATTAATTATTTTTTCTTCTCATTCAGGTTCTGAATCTCGAATTAGCAACTTAGAACCAGTGGTTTCTCAGTTAAGTGAAAGGATAAATGAATAGTTACTGTATTAATGAAAACTTAATTTAACACTAAAAATTTATCGCATCTAACTCTCCAGTTTCTTTTGTTCTATTTTCTCTTGCTTTTTTTCTTTGAGCTTTCGCAGCTTCTAGTGTTTCTTGTTCTTCTAATAGGGCTATATGCATTTTGCAATACATTTTTAATGAATAAAAACTAAAAGGAGAGAAAAACAATTTAATGATAACTGGCATTAACTCAATTGCAATAAAAAATATTTTTAGTAATAAACTAAACATAAGTGCAGCTTGACCAATTTCAGGATCTTTATGAATGTTTTTTAAGGCTAAATAGCGGCGTAACATACCAGTCTTTGTTTCATAGAATAAACCGTCATTTACAAGCTTTACTCGGTATTCATCCTGCTTATTCTGTTTACGTTCTATTGAGTTGTTTAAAACTGTTTTAGCGGCTAATAAATCCTTCTGTAGTTGTTCTATTTTAGTGTTGTTTTGTTCATGGTTTGCTTCACTTAATAATAACTTAGTATGTTTCTGTTGTACTTTATTCAAATCTATGGTTGCAATTTCAATTTTTGGTTTTAATTCATTTAATTTAGTTTTTGCATTAGTTAAACTATTTTCTAAAACAGTGATTTGAACTTGTAAATCGTTGTAGGTTGCAACCGCTCTTTTATATTTAGGGCCTTCTTTGGGGGCTCTGCCGTCTTTACCTGTTCTTTCTAAAAGGGATTCACTAAACCAATAATTATACTCATCGCGTGTTTTTATAATACGTTCATTGATGTTAGCAATTTCGGTGTTAAGCACTTTTTGTGAACGTTGTAATTCTGATAAATTGTCTTTCTTTATCATTAATAAATTATTGGTTGTTTCATTATCATTTTCTTGTGAAAAAGTCTCAAAGTAGGCTTTTTGTTCTTTCAACTGCTGAATTTCAATTTGAATGTTGGCCACTTTTTTTCGATCAACGGAAATGCTTGTTTCCAACTCTTTTTCATAATCTTCAAGTTTGCTAAAATATTTTCGGTTTTTTACGTTGGATTCGTATTGGGTTTGCTCGTCAATTGCATTAGCTTGTAAACTAATTTCTGCAAGTGTTGCTAAACCAATGGCAATAATTAGAGAGTAAATAATTCGAGGAAGCAAGCCAAATAAGCTTTTAAGTGAGAGGCCTCCTTTAAATGGGTTTTTTAATGCCCAATCAGATCCAATGATCGCCTGATCAAGAAAAAATAGGGTGAGTGCAAAAATAATGCCTGTGATTATTGATGGTGTTGTTTCTAAAAACATTGAAACACCATAAGTAAATAACATACAAGTGAATGCAAATGTTACAAGCTGGCGAAAAACCATTGCATAAACCAGAGTTCGGTCGTATTTACCACATTCTTTCAGTACTTCCGTATCCGTTAATGAAAGGAAAGAAAAAAATTTAAAAAATATGCTATCTTGCTGCAACTGCTGATTACATTCATTGCGTATAGCCCTGATGGAATTTTGTTGATTTTGTGCATTATCAGACACAGAGTACCCTTAATTGATTTAAGTTGTTTTAATTATACAAATGAAAATTTTCTAACTTTTGTTACAAGCTATCACTAAAAATTAATGGCTTAAAATATTAATAACAAACTTTAAAAGCACTACTCTTATTTTTTATTCTCATTGTTTAATATTAATAAGATACTAACTGCTATTAGACGTTGTGGTTGTTAATAAAGTTTTCTTTAGATGTAAATATTTATGTTTGATCGATAGCTGATATGTATTTAAGGCATAAAAGCATCAGCAGAAGATTTATGTGTAACCGATAGGAAAGAGATATGAATATGTATTGTTAACCATGCCAATGGCATTTTGGTGGCATTATCGATATGTTATTAAATAAGACGAAAGTATGAAAAAGAGAGTAGGGAGCGCGAGAGAAATAATAAGAGATGAACTTAATGCGAAAAATATGAGTAAGCCAACCAAAGGTTAATCCGATGTTTATCTCTTTGTGAGATTTAATTGGTTTGGTGGTTTAGCATTATCTATTTGGCAGTGCGTATCCTATCCTATCAGGTTTCTAGCGGATTCAAGAGCTGATAATCGAGTATTGGCGTTTATCTATCAAATTGAGTTATAAAACATCGAAATCTCATTCATTTTTTCTTTTAAAAACAATTGATTAGTTTGCTTTTGCTAAAACTTAATAAGGTGTACTCAGTTTATAGCTTTTCTGAAGAGTTCCCCTTAGCCTTAAATAGCTGCCAATAATCTGAGAGATTAATGGTAATTCTTGATTTGTATGTTGCTATAAAATGGTTGAAAAAATATGATAAAAGCTGTTCTTAATGGAGAGTTTGTATTGTTAAAAATTCATTAGGAGTTTAAGTTAATTAGAAAACTTGACAAGTTTTCCGGTTTTTAAGTCAATCTTCAATATTATTTAACTTATTGAATATGATGGGGTTTTAAACAGTAGAGAGTAATTCTTCTCTTTAGAGCTATATATTTAACTAAATTTTGTTTTTATCATTCTTTTTCTTTTTAAAACGCTTAATTAATTTGGGGTATTTCAAATTCTTAGCTAAGCTAGTTCTATGATATTGTTGAAAGATAAACAGATGCTTGAGTAATAATAATAGACATACTACTAACCCTAATTTAGGTGAAAGCTCCAGCTTAAAGTCGAGTCAGCAGGAATTACGTGCTGTTGCAGAGGCTAAAGAGCATGCGGAAAAAGTTCAGCAAGCTTTATTAGATATTGCAGCCCTTGGGGGAAATGTTAAAAATATCCAATCGTTTTATCAAGATATACATTCAATAGTAAGCCGACTAATGTATGCTCGTAATTGCTATATTGCACTTGTGACCCCCGATTGTAAGCATGTGAAGTTTGAGTACTCAATTGATGAGAAAGACGAAAATGTTGATCCTACACAGTGGCAACCTGAACCTTTAGAGTCTTTTAAAAAGCGCCTGACAGGTTATATTTTACGCAGTGGTAAATCTTTGTTAGCTGATACTCATCAATTAAAAGCTTTAGAAAATCAAGGAGAGATTGTTCTTCGTGGAGCGCTAGCAACTTATTGGATGGGAGTTCCTCTGATCTATGACAATAAAGTAAAAGGGGTTTTAGCTGTTCAAAGTTATCAGAATGATATTAGTTATACTGATGAAGACAAAAAAGTACTGACCTTTGTTGGTCAGCAAATATCAGCCGCATTAAAGCAGAAAGTTTATGAGCAAAAGCTTCATTCTTATAATGAAAAGCTGGAGCAAAAAGTTGACGCACGCACAGCGATGCTACAACAAATCAATCAAGATATGGAAAAGGAAATTTTAGAACGTAAACGTGCGGAAACTTTGCAAGCTGCGTTATTTAAAATATCTGAATTAACTAACGTAGCAAGAGATCTTGATGAGTTTTATCTGTCATTGCATAAAATCATTAATGATATTATGCCATCTAAAAACTTATATATAGCCGTTTTAAGTGATGATAAAAAGCGTATTTCATTTCCCTATTATGCTGATGAAATTGATACGACTTTTGGCCAGGATATGGATTATTCAAAACCTATTGAAAAAGCATCCCCTACTGAGCAGGTTTTGCGTACGGGAAAATTAATATTGATTAATAAGAATAACAGGCAAGAATGGGTAGATAGCAAGCTCATTGTTGGTATTATGCCTGAAACTTGGCTTGGGGTTCCTTTAATTGAAAAAAATGAAGTTTTTGGCGTTTTAACAATTCAAAGTTATTTAGAAGGAAAATCTTATACAAAACTCGATGCTGAAGTATTAATGTTTGTCGCTCAACAAATTTCAATAGCATTGACTAGAAGAAAAAATGCAGAATATTTACAAGCTGCTCATGAGCAAATGAAAAAAATTAATGATCAACTTGAGCTGCGTGTTGATGAAAGAACTCGGGAACTTTCGGTAACTAATGAGTCATTGCAAAAAATGCTCGATGAAAGAAATGAAATGCAACAGAAGCTTTCTTATGAAGCTTTTCATGATAGTTTGACTGGACTTGCTAATAGAACTTTATTTATTGACAGAATGGACCAACTATTAAAAAGAATTAAACGAGATGAAAATATTACTTTTAGCGTCTTTTTTTTAGATCTTGATCGCTTTAAAGTAATTAATGATTCCTTAGGTCATATTCTAGGTGATTTATTGTTAAAACAAGTTGCAGAGAGACTTCTTGAGTGTGTCAGACCTAATGATACAGTTGCAAGATTAGGTGGGGATGAGTTTTGTATTTTATTACAGGATATTTCTAATGAAAGAGATGCGGCTGTAATTGCTGATAGAATCCTTAAATCTTTCTCGACACCATTTAAATTGAAAGATCAACAAGTGTTTACTTCTACTAGTATTGGCGTGACATTAAACAATAAAAGTTATACAAGTCCTGAAAGTGTATTGCGTGACGCAGATGCAGCGATGTATCATGCGAAAGAAAATGGAAAAGATCGTTATGAACTTTTTGATGTTGAAATGCATGAAAATGCAATGAAGAGGCTTGAAATAGAAAGTGAATTACGTAAAGCTATTCAACAAAAAGAAATAGAAGTTTATTATCAGCCAATAGTGGATCTCAAAACTAATAAAATTATTGCTTTTGAAGCTTTGGCAAGATGGACGCATGTTCGTTTAGGTTTTATTAGTCCTAATGAATTTATTCCTATCGCAGAAGAAACAGGATTGATTTATAGTTTAGGTGGTTTGGTTCTTAATCAAGCATTAAGTCAGTTGAATGTGTGGCAGTCACAATTGTCTGAAGCTAAAACAATTGCTATGAGCGTCAATTTTTCTTCTAAACAAATTGAACAACATGATTTGTTTGCAGATATAAAATCATCACTTACTGAAAATAAAATAACTCCTGAAAGGCTTAAAGTTGAAATTACAGAAAGTCTTTTAATTGAGAATGCAAAGCTTGCACAAAACTTGTTACAGTCTCTAGCAGATCTTAATATTCCTGTCCTTTTAGATGACTTTGGTACAGGATATTCCTCATTAAGTTATTTGCATAAATTTATTTTAAATACAATTAAAATAGATCGTTCATTTATTTTTGCAATGGAAACCAATAAAAAGCATTATACGATTGTTAAAACAATTGCTTTTATGGCTGCTAATTTAGACTTAGATGTTGTTGCTGAAGGTGTTGAGACAGAACGACATGCTCGTATTCTTAAAGATATAGGGATCCGTTATGCACAAGGTTATTATTTTAGCAAGCCTGTTTCAGGTGATGAAGCGCTAGAACTTATCAAATATAATAAAATTAATTATTAATTATTAATTATTTATCTTCTCAATGAAGGGAAGATTGCTTACATTCATAGATAATAGTTTACCCTATTATATTTCAACTCTTTGCCTAATGGCTTATCACTGATTGAGTGAAGGGAGTCGATTTAGAACAACTGCTATACATGAATTCGGAATACATGAGTTTGGACACGCTATAGGGCTACTTCATGAAAATCGTATCTATAGCATAATAGGGTAGGGATTTTAGACATACTAATGCTAGTAGTACTAGAGCTTTTTCTCGGAGAAGATGTAGCAAATGGTTCAGTCATATTATATTGAACGACAAGAGGTAATATGCAAGATATTGTCGTTTTAAGGATTGTTATTGTTAAATATTAAACAGATAAAACAAAACTAATTATCTTTTATATATCTATTCAGCTTTTAATATTCTTTTTTAATTCTTATTACGTGTTTATATTAATTAAATAACCATTAAGTATTTACTAATGTAGTAAATGTTTTTGTTATTTTTTAGATTATGTTATTAATTTGTTTATACCTTTTTTGAGATTGTTATTTTTCATTTTGTAGTAATACCTCTCCTTTTTTATATAAGATTAAAATATATTTATTGTTTTTCAGGTTCAAAAGCATTCTATTTAATAGCGAGAAAATGATGGTGATTATAAAAATAAACGCTGTTTTGAATAGAGAACAAATAGATACTAAATAGACATTGCCTTGATTGAGTTATGTTGAGCTCAAGGATAGTATTTTGCGTGAAAAGACTATGAGATTCTAGGTTTAATATAATATTTTGTATACATTGATTTTATTTTTAAAAGTGTTTGTTTTTTGATTGTTTCTTTATAGCGTTTTTTGAAAATTTAATTGACGAATGAAATGAACTCATAACTTTTTATTTTAATGCATAAACCATGTTTTGATTAATTTTTATTATGAATTAATCGAATGGTTTAATTTGGCATATTTATTTGTCTGACACTAAAGAGAGGAATACATTTCATGAAAATAAAAAACAACATAATGAAGTTAATTTTGTTTTATTGTTGCATTATGTTCTCACCAACAACTTGGGCTACAACATTTGCAACGATTGGTGATTTTGGCGTTGCAAACTCTGCTGAACAGAACGTTGCTAACTTGGTCGACAGTTGGAATCCTGAGTTCGTCGTTACTTTAGGTGATAATGATTATACTGGTGGTAATTATGAGCAGTCAGTAAGACCTTATTATGGCTCATATATAAGTTCAACTTGTAGTAACAATCGCTTTTTCCCATCATTTGGTAATCATGATTCAACGAGTGCTTATAATTCAATTTTTCCGTGTACTGGTAAGCAATATCGCGTTAAAAAAGGGGATGTAGAATTCTTTACTATTAATAGTGATGTTAGCTCTCCTTCATCGAGTGCTCGAGCTTGGTTACAAAATGCGCTGGCTGATTCTACTGCAGCATGGAAGGTTGTTTTCTTTCATCATGCTGCTTATTCAAGTGGGAATCATGGCAGTGCGAGCAAAATGCAGTTACCTTATGCTGAATGGGGAGCTGATATTGTTATGGCTGGGCATGATCATCACTATGAAAGAATTGAAAGAAACGGCATTTGGTATTTTGTTAATGGTTTAGGTGGAAGAGGCCGATATAGCGTTGGTAGTCCAATTACTGGAAGTAAAGTTTTGTACAATAGTAATTGGGGAGCAATGAGAGTTGATACTACTTCAACTACTTTTCGAGTGCAATTTGTCAATATTTCTGGAACAGTGATCGATGATTATACAATACAAAAAGGTAGTTCTAATAATCCACCTGTTGCCGAATTTAGCTCGAATAAGAATGGTCTTTCAGTAAGTTTCACCGATAATAGTACTGATTCTAATGGCAGTATTGTAAGTCGTTCTTGGCAATTTGGAGATGGTAGCACTTCGACCCAAACTAATCCGAATCATACATATAGTGCAGCAGGTACTTATACCGTTAAATTAACTGTAAAAGATAATGATGGAATAAGTGATTCAATTACTAAAAATATTACGGTTAGTGATTCATCCTCATCAAATGAATTAGAAAATGGTGTTCCGTTAACAGGACTTGCTGCAAATAAGGGAGCTGATACCTATTACACAATGGAAGTGCCTGCTGGTGCAACTGATTTACTATTTAACATTAGTGGAGGTTCAGGTGATGCAGATTTATATGTTCGTTTTGGTAGTCAACCAACCTCAACTACCTATGATTGTCGACCTTATAAAAATGGAAATGTAGAAAGCTGTGCTATAAATTCTGTGCAAGCTGGCACCTATCATATCATGCTTAGTGCTTACGCTAATTATTCAGGTGTTACATTAAAAGGTTCATATACTAGTACTTCTGGAAATACGCCTCCTAAAGCTGATTTTAGTGTGACTCAATCATCTTTAACCGCTAGTTTTACTGATAAAAGTTCTGATACAGATGGACAAATATCAAGCTGGTCGTGGGATTTTGGGGATGGCGCAACGTCAACGTCAGCTTCTCCTTCACATACTTATGTTTCAGCGGGGACTTATACCGTAAAGTTAACTGTAACAGATAACAAAGGGGCGAGTAATAGTAAAACACAAAACATTACTGTTTCTGATTCAAGCGATCCAAATGCATTGCAAAATGGTGTGCCTAAGACAGGGCTATCAGGTAATAGTGGTTCGAATGTTTTTTACACCATGCAAGTTCCTCAAGGCGCCACCAACTTAGTGTTTAACATTACTGGTGGAAGCGGTGATGCGGATTTATATGTTCGATTTGGTAGTAAACCAACAACGAATAGTTATGATTGTCGACCTTATAGAAATGGTAACAATGAAACCTGTACGATTAATTCTGTACAAGCTGGAACTTATCACATCATGTTGAGAGGTTATAACAGCTACTCAGGTGTTACATTGAAAGGTTCTTATAATTAACAATAACAATTGAAAAAAGCTTTAGCCCTATGAAACACTAGGGCTTTTTATTTAATTTTCGGAGATATCAAAAACTAAATTAGCTCGACCTTCAATAGGAACTAATGTATGAGAAATTATTGGATGGTTAGATGACGAGGTAAAGCTTTGCATGAAACGTTCAAGTGAAGTTTCATCAACAAAGTAAACAGATAACATACACGATATTTCACTGCATACTATATTTTCTTGGGAAATGTTACCGTCGATGTATTCAGGTTGTCGTGAAATTAAATCGCGATAATGCTCAGTAGACTCTGATTCGCTGGAATTTTCGAACATGTTTTGCATGGCTTGATCAAATGCTTCATTGCTTTTAAATAGTAGCGATTGTGATGAAAGAACTGTTATTTTATCGTTGATTGTTTTTAATGGTTTTTTCTCTTTGGCTTGGTAGTTAATATCATTTTTTTGAAAAGGAGAGCCTGCAACTTTTATTTGATTAGGTTGAGGTGGTGTGACTTCTTTAATTGCACTATCAAAACTTTTGTTGGAAGATTTTTTATCTTGAAAATAAGTTTTGTAAATTAAAATGCTTGATGTAATAGTCAGTAGTGTTAACCCAAAAGTAATTGGTTTCATTGGTACTCTCCATTAAGTATTTGGAATATTATTTTTTCACATAAATTGTTTTTTCAGTAATTGAAATGTTTAATTGATGTTGTTTGGCAAGTTGGTTGACGATTTTTTTCCAATGAGTCTTTTTTTCGTACCTGACACTAACATGCTGTGTGATTGATTGCTCTATTTTTAAATCTTTTTCTGCAAATTCGGCAATTAATTCAAATAGCTTAGGTAACGGGATTGAGTCGAACCAAAAGGTCATTTCACCATTGTTTGATTCTGAGTGTTTAGATAACTCTGAGTGTGACTTTTTTTGCTCTTTTGTTTGAGGTTGTTCTTTTTTTGATGTGTCATTAATAGCTAATGCTTGGTTTGAAAGTGAAAAGGCTATTGCTAATAGTAAGAGTTTCATAATGGTATCCTTTTTTGTTTTGTGGTTAAAAATAATTAAATAAATACAAGTTTTTTTTGTCTTGTTTTTTTATGTGTAAAAAATTATACGATGGTTTTTAAATGTAAAGCAAGGCTGGTAAGTGGAAATGTTTCTCAAATGTAAGATAAAAATATATTTCGTTTTGTTGGCTTTGATTGAAAATGTTAATATGCACGGGAGTGTTTGCTTTTGTTTGCTAAGCAGGTAAAACTAAATGTGTACAGTGCATAACTTTGGTTGATAGTGTTTTTGGTTTTATATAAAGAAAAAATATGAAAAATATAATTGTAAAATATAACTTGTTACTACCTTTGTCGCTGATCTTTTTTTCAGGTTGTGCTGCGCTTATTTATCAAGTTTTATGGATAAAGCAGTTGTCACTACTTTTTGGTAATTCTAGTCAGGCAATATCAACTGTTATTAGTGCTTTCTTCTTAGGGACCGCTATTGGCGCTTATTATTGGGGGAAACGTTCTTTCAAACAAAATTCAGCATGGAAAACATTTGCTTTATTAGAGTTTGGTATCGCCTTAACTTCGCTTATTTGTTACTTTTTAAATGATTGGTATGCGTTGTTGCTACCTGTTTTGAATACTATAGAGTTTACTGATGTAGGCTTAATGACAACTATCAAGTTTTTGATGGCCTTTGTGGTTTTGTTTTTGCCGTCTTTTATGATGGGGGGGACTATTCCTATGGTTAGTCAGGCTTTAATTAAAAGTAATGAAAAAATTGGGGTGGTAGCTAGTCTACTTATTTCAATAAATACTTTGGGGGCTGCTGCTGGCGCTATTGTCGCTGGCTTTATTTTGTTAGAAGTATTAGGGCTGAAAAGTGTTTATCTGATTGCAATAGGTATTAATGTAGTCGTTGCTTTAGTTAGCTTGAAAGTTGCACCTGTCATTGAGTTACTACTTTTGAACAAGTTTTTTAAATCAGGCCTTTCTACTTCTAATCAAAAGAAAAAAATAAATATAAATGTCTCTCAACTTAATCACCTGGATAAAAATATACTATGGCTGATTGTTTTTATGTCTGGTGCATTAACTATGGCTGTAGAAGTTTTATGGGTTCGTAGTTTTTCATTTATTGTGCAGGGCTCTGTGTTGGTCCAAAGCTTTATTGTAGGTACGTTTTTATTAGCGCTAGGTGTTGGTAATTTACTTGCCTATTCTTTTTATCGATATAAATTCAGGTTTTGGCCTACTTTATCTAGTTTGTTACTTTTGTCTGCTTGCTTGTTAACGCTATTACCTTTTGTTTTTTATGAATTAACCAATCAACTTCAACCATTAATTATTGGAAAGCAATGGGGGATGTTTATCATACTACTGAGCACTATAATATTCATTCCTGGCACAATTTTAGGGTGTATTTTCCCCTTTTTATTAAAGTCTCTTCATGAAACTAATAAAGAAAAATCTAGCGGACACTTTATTGGACGTTGCTTGTTTGTCAATACATTTGGTGGTTTGATTGGACCTTTGTTAGCTGGTTTTTTTCTGCCAGGTTTGTTAGGCGTTTGGGATACATTTAAAATTACTGCACTCATTTATATGTTGGCAGGAGTGTTTGTATTTATACGTTTAAAAAGTGTTACGCTATTATATAAAGTCGCCATACCTTTGGTAGCCGTTTTTATGATAGGTTATGCTTTTTCAATTAAACTACCCATTTTTTGGTTGAATGAACAATCTAATGAAAAAATATTATTGAGTTGGGAAGGGAGTTATGGGGCTGTGGCAGTGATGGAAGCTGAACAAAATCAACTTGGGAAAAAAACTACAGATAGATATATACGAGTCAACAATACTTATACGCTAGGTGGATTAGGTTCAGAAATTCAAGAAAATCGACAAAGCCATTTGCCATTGTTAATGCATCCTTCACCTGACTCTGTTTATGTGCTCGGTTTAGGCACAGGAATAACTGCTGGTACAGCACTAATGCATAATATTAAACAACTAACAGTCAGTGAATTAGTTCCTGAGGTTGTTGAGGCATCGGAACAGTTTTTTGAAAATCACACATATGGTTTATTTGACGATCCTAGAGCAAAGGTTATTGTTGAAGATGGGCGTCATGTATTATTGAATCCTGAAAAAATGTATGATGTTATTATTTCTGATCTTTTTTTACCGACTGTTGTTAGTGATAGGTTATATACTCAAGAACAATTTGAACTTGTAAAAAGTCGATTAAATAAAAATGGTATATTCTGCCAGTGGTTACCATTGTATCAACTAACAAAACCTGAGTTAGAAGTTATTACCAAGACTATGATGTCTGTTTTTCCAAGTGTTACCATTTGGAGAGGTAATTATTCACCTAATAAACCGGTTATTGCATTAATAGGAAAAGAAAAAAATGAGCCTATTAACCCTTTAATTATGGAAAAAAACTTAAAAAATTTATTGTCAAAGTCTGAAAATGTTGAATCTTTATGGCAAACATTTCTTAATATTCGTGGTGATAGAAGTAACTCTCAAGCAACAAAAAGAAAGCTTTCTGATATGGAGTCTCATTTAATTCAACTGATGCCATATATGTTGTATGTTGGTGATTTGTCTGGTAAAGCAAAAAAGTTTTTAAATACGGATATAAATACTGATGACAAACCTATAGTCGCATATCGTTTAGCTAAACAGTTTTTGGCTACACCTGATAGTTATTCAGAATGGGTAACTGGTTTAGTTTTGTTAGATTATTTAGATGAGCATAAAGCTTTTGAAAATGAAGGTTACCTTTCCAAACTGTCATTATTACAGAAAAAAATGATAAAGGCTGGAAGCTATTACCATCGTTCATTTATTTATAAATATTTAGCTTTTATGAATAACAATGAAACTATGAATATTCAATCAAAAAAAGAGTTTAAAAAATTCATATCTTTAATAACAACTAAAAAGCAATCGACATTAGAGAATAACTTAGAAACGCAGTAATCTGAATGGTTGGTAGTTATAATGATGGCTGTACCTGGTTAAAAAATTAACTTCTAGAATTCCGGTGAGACGCCTTGGTCTCCCGGATGAAGTGGCTGAACTCATTGACTTTTTAGTTTCTGAGAAGGGGAGCTATATTACCGATCAATATTTTATATTGATGGCGGTTTAACTATATAGCTCTAATATCTCGAAGTGCTACTTTAAAATAGCAGCATCAACTAATGATAATAACGAGCGTAATATGACTAGTGCTTCTGATTTTCTTGATGAAAAGTCAGTGAAATTATCTGTTTTCAAAATAATTGAATTTAGAGTTTTGACGTGCAATTTTAAATAATCATTGGTTTGGTTTACTTGCAGTCCTTGTATTGTATAGTTAAGCTGTTTAAACCAATTTTCTGCTTTTGTTGGATTTGCATTGGTTAATGATTCTCCATCTTTATAGAGCTTCTCTAAATGATGGTATAAATTTTTATTAATGCTGTTAGTTTGTTTGCTCGCTTGAATCTGTTGCTGTAAATCAGCCATTTTTTTTTCTAAGTTAAATATTGTTGATTTTAATGAGTCAACACTATTATTTTGAATATCGCTTTTAATTTCAAACTGTTCGACACTATTTAAAACTTGATTGTATTGGGTTTCAAAGTCATTTTTTACATCGGTTAACATTTTATTGTCTAAAATAATTGATTGTTGTTTTTTTATTAACTCATTAATAATACTTTGGTGATCACTGGTTATGCTAGAAAGTTCTTTGACTATAATGGCATCTGCTTCATTAGGTAACTTTGAACGAATATCGGAAATAGAAGCGTTTATATCTTTGGCAAATTGTGAATTAAGAATGATAGGGGTGATAATCGCAGCAATTAAAGCGATTATTGCTGTTAGTGCGGAACTACCAAGTTGATTTATTTTTTCTTTGAGTATTAAAGTAAACGAGCTTGTTTTTTGTTCTGGCTCCGTGTTTGCTAACTGTTGATAAAGACGTTCTAAAGCTTTAATTTGTAGCTGTAATGATTCAGATTGTGGTACTGGTTTTTCTTTATTTTCGTTTTCTTTATTATTTGTTGTAATTTCTTCTTCTATTAAATTTTCTTGGCTCATGACTGGCTTCCTCCGTGATTTATTTTTATTAAATATAACAAATGCCCTTTTTTAAGTATAGGCTTGTTTAGAGCATCTAAAAGTATACCTGAAACATGACTTAATGAGTCGATGTGTTCTTTTTTTGATTCTAATTTTTTAACTTAAATCTCTTATCTAGATAGTCAGGTTTTTCCGTGAGTTAATTAAAATTAGGTATGATTTTATTTTTTACTCGTAAAAAAAATTTATTTCTTTAGTTTTTTGATTTTATAAACACATATATAACAATTTATCTAAGTTTATTTACAACTCAGTTTTGGTTAAATTAAATTTGTAACTTATCACACAATGTAATTATTTACTTTGATAGTGTGTTTTATTCAATAGTTTTTATTTTTTTATTGTATACAATTTTGGGTGGTATGGATTCAATGTCGTTTTTATTCAGATTTTCGATGAGAAAGTTGTCTTTTCGATTGAAGTAGATATACCAGTCAATACCTTGCAACTAAGTAAATTAATATAATAAATGCGAGTACAATTATGAATAAAACAAACGTTTTTCTCACTCGGTGTGTACAAACAATTTCAGCAATAGGGCTTGCATGCTCTGTACTGCAATTGAATGCTATGGATTGCCCGGTCACACCAACTAAATATAAGGATGTCGATATTCCTAATCCTGATCCGGCCCCGGCCAACGGGGAGTTTCCTGCTGATATGGATCTAATTTATGACTATGTTATTAATAACAATATAAAATCCGTTAAAGAGTTATTGGATCATATGCCATTGCATATGCGTAAGCACTATTCGTTTATTAAAAATACCGGCGCATTAAATGAAACCGATCTAAATAACCCCGGTTTATTGCCTTGGGGATCCGATACGCGTTTTATGATGAACATTGGTTCAAAGAAAGATGCGCCACTTTACGAAGTGGTCGATATGGCCTATTTACAAGATGATGGTGATTGGGAATTTCGAGCTTTAGATTTTCGTGGAGCGACACCACTGCTGAGCCCTGATGGTGGTACTAATGGCGAGTGTCGCCAGTGTCATGCAAAGGGTGGTGATAACAATGTTGCTGGACCCATGCGGCCAATATTAGGTAACTATCTATTTTGGACAGGGTTCTTTTCTGACTCAAACGGGGCTTCTGGAGAGGATGTGACCGCAGAGGAAGTACCGGTATTAAGGGCTATCAAAGAAGGCAATCATAATAATGATCGTTTTCATACTTTGTTATTTGCCAGTCGTTTTGCTGATCAGGAGGGTACATCGATTAATTTACCTGATCATGCTTATGGTCCGGGTTTGACAATATTTAATACCGAACTCTCTAGTGCGGTTGCAGAAAGTGTACATAAAAGGTTGTCTCGCAATACTAACTACCGTGGTCTGCGCGAAGAAATGCTAGCTATTAGTTATTGTGATAGCAAAGGCAGACTTTCTTCACAGCAACGTGAAAAATTAGTCGATTTGGTATCTGGAGTCGGAGGTACTAAACCATCTGGTTATGCAACCTTTGAGTGGGAAAGAGTTTACCGCGCACTAGGGTTAGAACCAAGACATGAATTTCCTGTTCACTTTAAAACAGAAGATGATTTAGCGACAGTTCCCAGGGATGATATCAATTGGAACACTGGAGTATCTAGTATTCGTGAAGTGGTAGATATGTTGATTTTAATGGAATTGGCTGAAGAAAATACGGAATTGGATAATATATTGAAAAATAACCAATCCTCTTATGATATGACATCAGGCTGCTCATTTAACTCGTTAAAAGATCATTTGGCGCATAAGATATATGCGTTATTTACTTTAAAAGGTAATGCGCGTCAAAAAGCTCGTGAAAGCTATTATGACATCGATTATGTACGGATCCATTCAAGCTTAAATAATGTTACCGGACAAATGTGTAACTTATTAACCAATGATATTAGTTTAGACACCATTGGTGACCCAGGGAATAATACTAATCAACCGCCGGTTGCTGAAGCAAATGGGCCATACAATGCGACTACTGCCGATGATATAAACTTCAGTAGTGCGGGTTCAAGTGATCCTGATGGCTCTATCAATAGTTACAACTGGGATTTCGGTGATGGTAATAGTAGTTCAGATGCAAATCCTATCCATCGCTACACTTCAGCCGGTAGTTTCACCGCAACGTTAACGGTAACAGATGATAATGGTGCGATTAAAAGAGATACCGCTTCAGTAACGATTACTGGCACGAGCAATGGTGGTAATGAACTGGAGAACGGTGTTGCTAAAACGGGTCTTTCAGGTAGTACCAATGATGAAAGTCGTTATTACATTGATGTACCAAATGGTGCGAGTAATCTGGTGATTCAGATCACGGGTGGTAGTGGAGATGCGGACTTATACGTTAAGCGTGGATCCGAGCCGCAGAAATCAGATGGTGCCAATAATCAGTGTCGTCCATACAAAAATGGTAACGAAGAAGAATGCACTGAGGCTAATCCTAGCTCAGGACGTTGGCATGTGATGTTGGTTGCTTATAACTCATATTCCAATGTTTCTTTAACTGCGAGTTACGATAGCAGTAGTAATCAAGTACCAGTAGCAAAAGTAAATGGACCTTATACAGGATCAGTGAATAAGGCGGTTCGCTTTAGTAGCAACGGATCTAGCGATCCAGATGGTTCTATTAGCAGTTATAGCTGGAATTTTGGTGATGGCAACACAAGTGCTTCTGCTAACCCTACTCATACCTATCGTTCTGAAGGGACTTACAATGTCACTTTAAAAGTCACAGATAACAGTGGTGCCAGCAGTAGTGAAGCGAAAACGACAGCAACAATTAGCGCGAGTAGCACTAATAAAGTGCCTGTGGCTGAGGCCAATGGACCTTATAGCGGTACTGTAGGGACTAAAATTGCGTTTAGTAAAGCTGGCTCTAATGATCCTGACGGCACTATAGCCAGTTATGCGTGGGATTTTGGTGATGGTTCAAGCAGTAGCACTGAAAACCCAACCCATGCTTACAACGCTGAAGGGACTTATACAGTGAAGCTAACGGTTACGGATAACAATGGTGAAACAGCGAGTGACACCGCAACAGTGACGGTTGCCAAAGCAAATACAGATATCAAGTTAGGTAATGGGCAGTCTATTACTGGTTTGTCTGGCGCTACTGGTGATGAGTTGCATTACTTTATGCATATTCATGGTGATGCACCCAAGAACCTGAAAATCTCGATCTCCGGTGGTAGTGGAGATGCTGATTTGTATGTTAGGTACAATGAAAAGCCAAAACAAGAAGATGGCACAACTAACCAATGCCGACCTTATAAAAATGGTAACGTTGAGGATTGTACTTATAATAGCCCGCAACATGGCGCTTATCATATTATGATCCGTGGCTATTCCGCTTTTTCTGGGGTGACTTTGACAGGTTCATACGATGAAGGGAATGACACTGGCGGAGAGCATACAGTCATGATTCATAATTCATCACAACATGGTAATTACCTGGCTGGCGGTGCGACTAGCACTAGTCAAGGTATGAGTCTGTATACCTGGGATAATGATCCAAGTAGTGGTAGTAACTGTAATGGTAGTTGTGCACAAAGCTGGCCGCCGCTAACAGTTAGTAGCGCGAGTGATGTCAGTGCACCAAACGGTATTTCTTTAGGAACGACTACGCGTGATAATGGTAGCTTGCAGGTAACATTTGAAGGCAAACCTTTATATTTCTATGCAAGTGACAGTTCGACAGGAGATACGACTGGCGATGGCGTTGGAGGCACCTGGCACTTAGCTAAACTGTCAACAACACCGCCGAGCAATAATGAATATGGCTTGAAGAATGCTTGTGGGTTGGGACGTCCTGCAATCTCAAATCAAAACCTTGAGTTGGGTAAAGCTTACTGTGCGGTTAATGCTTCAAGTAACGCTCAGGAAGTTCACTTTAAATATGTACCTACTTCAGCTGATGCGGGTAAAGATATTCTCTTTACGATTGGACATGGTACAGGTATCGCTGGCTTAACTGGCAATCAAGCGTTTGGCGATTATGCCAGTGAAGATGACTTTAAATCGAACCCAAGCAAAGTTTACGGTTCTTTCGGTTTAGATCCTCTTAATAAGAGACGTACTTATAACCGAGTTATTGTTAAAAATGTGCAAGCCAATAAAGATATCTGGTTATCAATGATTGCGGGTAGTGGTGGTTTTAATGGGGTAACTATTAAAGGGGAAGCAATTGTTCCTGTTGATAGTAACTTGCCTGATGCGTGTGCTGAGGGTAAACCAGAAATTACTGATGAGTATGTTAACTTAGGTGAAGCGGTTTGTGGCAAAAGATCGCCAGGCTCAGGTCATTACACTCACTTTACCTATCGACCGACTGCTGCTGAAGAAGGAAAAAACTTTATTTTGGAAACTAACCATGGTACAGGTAATGCCAACATGACGGCGAATCAACATTATAGTGATGCGCCAACTTCGGGCGGTACTGGTTTTGCTCATGAAGAACATCTAGCTGATCGTCCTGATTTGGTTTTTTCTTCATTTAGAGAGGGAGTTCAACAACGAATAGTCTATCCAAATGCTGAAGCAGGTAAGGATATTCTGGTGGTTATTCCACCAGGGCCTAATGGGTTTTCGAAGTTTACTTTCCGTATAAGAGTTGTTGATTAAATTATTAATTTTTTTAACTGCGTATTAATGCCAGTCAATTTGATTGACTGGCATTTTTTTACAATAAAGCCTATTTTTTTGATAAGAGTGTCGATGTGAAACTAACAGGATATCTCTTTATCTAATCAATGATTGACAAAGTTAGTTTCTGAGTATCTCCTGACGGTATGTTTTTACAATTATCCTAAAAAAAGTAACTTTATAGCTTACGCTTTAATGAGTTCGAAGAATAAATTGATGTGCTATAGCTTTAGCAAAAATGAAAAGGAGATTTTCAAATGATTAGAAAAAAATTAGTTATATTCTCATTACTCACTTCTATTATTATTTTTACTTCTGGTGCATTTAACCAAGTCATTGCGTCGAGTAAAAAACCTGAGTCAACTGCTGATCCATGTTTAGCACAGGCTGATTGGTTTCCTCATTCAAAAACTCAGGAACCAGATGCAGATAAGTTTCAAAGCACCAGCAACTGTGTCTTTCACCAATGGTCATGGCAAATGTTTCTTTGGTTAACACAAGAGGTTGATAATCAACCTCGCTTTTTATCATTAGTTAGTCCACAGTCTTTATTAGGAATGACGCATCGAGGTATTATGCCTAGAATGACTAAATCTGCGACAGCAGAAACTTTTGATGAGTACTTACAGGCTGGTAGCGATTCAATATTAGTGGATCATAATGGACGAGCGGTTTACTATTCACAGTATCTTAATTCTGATTTTGTTAATTTTATTAATGAAAATAAGCTCACCGATCCGACGATAGTACAAAAGTTTGATCCAAATACCTCATTTCCGAATGGTGCTTTTGAATTAAAAGCAACTTGGAAAATTGTCGCGCCAGGTGAAGATGTTAGTGAGTTTTTTACGACTAAAACAACGATTAATAAGTTAGTTAATAAAGACGGCAAAATTGTTGTTGATATTAATCAAACTGAAGAGGTTATGGTTGCTTTAGTTGGATTTCATATTGCCGGTGTAGTTGAGGGACACCCTGAAATGATTTGGGCAACATTTGAACATAAACTTAATGCGCCCAATGTTCCGCCAAACCCAACCCCAGAAACAATTGTTTCAAAAGAGTCTAGTACTTTTTACACTGCTAATACTAAATATGCTGATTGTAATGTTAATGTAGCCAATAGCTCTAAACAAAAGCTTGATGAAAAAACTCAGAAGCTATCTCCAATTACCCAAGTTTGTCGGCAATTTGAATTTGGAAATGACCCTAAGAATCCTAAAGATCGTATTGCAAGAATGGCAGAAAATGATAGCAATATAAAACAACTTAACGATTCGGTTCATAGAAAACTAGGTACTAAGGGAGTTTGGTCTAATTATTACGAAGTCGGTGCAATATGGTTTGGCGTAATTGATGGATTAAAGCCAAATATGTCGTTGGATACCGATGAAGTATTAACAGGTTCGTTGAAACTTTCAAATGCAACGACCGAAACTTTTACGCAAGTACAAAGTACACAGAATAATTGTTTTCGCTGTCATAATACCGCGCAACGATTCCCTCCAAAAACAACCTTAAACCCGTTGCCTGGTCTTAATATTAATATTAGTCATGCCTTTGTTAATATTTTTTTCTGGTCTCAAGAGATGTCGGCTTCAGACTTAAAAGCGGTGAATGAATTTTTAGAACCCCAAAATAAAACTCAATTAAGTAAAGCAACTAAGACTCAATTAGTTGCAGATAAAACATTGAAAAAGGAGTATTCAAAATGAGTGATTCTATTTTTCGTATCCATCCTGCGATTAACTTTGCTCGTGTCGGTAGCAGTGAAGATTATTATATAGCACCAGAAACAGCCGCTGGTGAAGTTGTTGATAAGAAAAAAGGGATCTTTGGTGGTTTACCAATTAAAAAAGGAACTGAAGATACTTTTATTGAAGAAAATGATTTACGTGATGATAGTCAAAACCCCTGTCGGCAAGCTGCTCGTTTTAGAATTTATGCTTATGATCAACCACAGCAAAACTATCCATCAAATGATTCTGGTCGGGAAATTAAAATTGGTGATAAAGTCAATGGTAAGATAGTTAAAGATATTATTTGGACAGTTCACCTAGCCAATAAAAAAGGTAATAACTTTGAAATTTCAAGTGGACCTGTTAAAGGTGAGGAAGGTATCGTTGCTTATGAGAATGGGCAAACGCCACCGCTTAGAAATATACAATATGGAAAAGATATTGCTGCTGAGAATCGTTTAAGAGAACTAGTTATTGATGCAGGACCAAGAACGATTCTATCTTCGAGTAATGGGAATCAAACTGTTGATTTTAATGCTGCAACAGCGGCTAGTTATGCAGATGGTCAAGGGAAAATTAGTCAAGTAGAGTATCCGGTTTCATTTCCAGACGATCATTTTACAATGTTTAATCCGCTGGGGAAAATAGATACTTTAGGGCAAGTGACTATAGAGGCGAATACAGGCCGACTGATAGTTGTAGGCGCTTATGGTAGAGCCAGTGGTATTATGGAGAATGGCGTACCTCCTAAATTAGATGATGCTATTGATAACAATAATTGGTTTGATGATACTGCTGATGGCCCTGTCGATGCCGTTATTTTATTTGATGATAATAGTGTTTCTAAAGTAGTTGGTGCATGGTTTGTAACGGTTGATCCGGCGTACGCACCGCAAACTCGTAATGTTGTTTCTTGTTGGGATGATATTTATATGACTTGGGTTGAACAACTCGATTTACAACCGGAATTATATAAAAATGGTCAGTATCAAGCGAACTACAAGCCAAGTTTTGATGATGATGTGATGAGTGTTTTTCATGCCGCTTTTTTGCAACGTTGGAATACCAACTTACCTTCAGCGGGTGTTAATGCACATAATTTTATTGGTAGCATTCAACCGACAGATGATCCTAAGGCTAAAATTCCAAACTTTAAATCGTTATTAAGAGATCCTAATAATCCTAATGAATCTGAGGAAGGCGTTAAAATGCCATTATCATTAGGTGATGCAATGAAAAGTTTTTTATCGGTAAGTACCACTCAATATTTTTTATTAAATCAGTGGTATGACGGAAAATCTGTTGATACTTCTATTGCACTTGGGCAGGGTGAAAAACTTGATAAAGTGGTTTTAGAAAACTGCTTGGGTGGTCGTTACTCTCCCGGTATTGAATTAACTTTTATTGTTCGAGATGTTAATCTTTATAATCAGAATTGGCGAGGTGATGTTGGACCTTTTAGAATAAATTCGGCGAATCTTAATTATCAGGATGCTAATAAAAACAAACCCTTTTTAGGCGTTGGTTACATTCCTCTGCGTACTGCTGCTGTAGAACCTGGTGATCTTTGTAAGTTTATGGCTTTACCTTGGCACACTGATTATAATAGTTGTGCAACTCATACACCAGATCCCAACCCTTCAGAAAATAACACGCTTTATTGGTCTTGGCCTGCACAACGACCTGTGAGTGTTTACCCTGTGGACCAATGTACTTTTGATAGTAATAACCAACAATGGAATTTGGGAGGACAACTATTTAGCGTAAGAGGTGAAGGAACTCATACTGATTATCCACAGCAAACAGGTCGTTATCAATGTTATTTTGATTATGTTGAAAACTGGCATAAAGTAGGATTTGTTATTCAAGGTACTCAAATTCCTGCTAAACAAGGTGATAATTATGGCGCAGATAAGTTTCTTGAAGTAAGCAGTTTATATCAAGAAGAAGGTGATAATGTTGGTGTATGGCCTACTAGTGTTGTTCCTGGATATAAAACACCTTCAGATTGTGGTCCGCATAAAAAATAACATTGAGTTCGGTGTTTTAATTATGTTGTTTTAATTGTATTGTGGTGAAACAGAATATCGCTATTATTGGAGCCGGGCCTTCCGGCTGTGCGGCAGCAAAATCTTTGTTGTTGTCGCATTCTTCTGCTTGTTCATCACCACTTAATTTTGCAATTCAATTATTTTATTGTGATAAAAATAAAATAAAAATAGGTGAAACAATTCCGCCAGCAGCAGCACCTATTTTACACCAATTAGAACTTTCTCACTTATTAGAAAGGGAAAAGAAATGTTTGAATGAGCATTTTAGTGTGGCCAATCATTACACTCGTACTCAACAGTGTCTCCATCTTCCATGTCCGGGAAGTATTTCTCTGTGGGGAAGTAATCAACCTGGTTACAATGATTTTTATTTTAATCCCGAAGGAAAAGGTTATCATCTTAATCGATGTTTATTTGAACGTGATTTAATAAAGAACATTCAACAAACCACCAATAAAAAAGATGTGTCGTTTTATCATCATCATCGATTAACCAGCATTTCAACTTTTGAGAGAAATAGCGGTAGAAAACAATTTAAGCTTAACTTTTTAGTGGACGGCGTAGAGCAAAAATCTTTTGTTGCTGATTTTGTGGTTGATGCTAGTGGGGCGGCTTCAGTTTTTACTCGAAAAATAGGAGTTGCTAAAAATACATTAGATGAGGTGTTATCGTTAAGTGTGATTATTGATTGTCCGATAATATCGAATATTGGAAATTATACATTAGTTGAAGCTGTTGATAATGGTTGGTGGTATGCCGCCAGGCTGCCTGAGAACAAATTAATTATTTCATTTTGTAGTGATCAATCTGTCATTAAATCGCAGTCACTTCAAGATGTGACAAACTGGTTGCAAGCTTTAAATCATACCCAATTGTTAAAAAAGAAAATTAACCTAGAAAAAATAAAAAGTCATTTGACGATTCATCCGCGTGTTGCAACTAGTACGATACTATCTCGTGTTACGGGAGATAACTGGTTAGCTGTAGGTGATGCGGCAAGTAGTTATGATTCAATTTCTTCTGCTGGTATTACTAAGGCATTACAAAATGGTCTTGATGCTGGTAAAGCTATTTTTGAGTTAATAGAAAACGATAATAAAAAAGCTGTGCTCGATTATGAAAAAAAAATATTTAACGCATTTACTCAATATTTATCATTGAGACACGATATTTATCGTTCTGAGACTCGGTTTCAATCAAGCCCTTTTTGGTTGCACAGAAGAGGTATTATTTGAGTTTGTTGTAGAAGGTTATGTTAGTAAAGTTAATCATAATTCTAAGTGATAAAAAAATATATTGTCAAAAAAAAGTCGGTTATGAAATTTAAATCTTTTATGTTGGTAAGTTGCTGAAACAATTAGTATATATCTCAACTTCAGAAAAAAAAGTGAATAAAGTGCTAAATGATTGGTGAATTTTGTCGAAACTATAGGGTAGCTTTACTAAATAATTTGCTGATGGAACAGGTTTTTTACAGTTAATGGATGCGTCTTGATAATCATTATTGTTCGAGGTAACTGTTTCATGAAATTAACTAATATCTATAAGCTTTCTCCTTTGTCTCTTCTAATATTGGCTGCTTGTGGCGGCGGCGGAACTTCCGATGTTGAGGTCGTTGAGCCGCCTGTTGTTGTGGTTGAACCACCAGAAGAAACTGAGACTGATGTGGAGGGGCTCGATATTCCCGATATAATTAGTGTTGTTACTAAATTAGATGAAGATACACCATCGAGTAAAAAATCGAAAGCAAAATTAACCGCGAGTAAAAGCTCCAATCCTTATGAGGCAGAAGGTACAGATTATAGTAATGATCCTGTTCGCAAGTATGTTTGGGATGAATCTATGGAGCCGCTTCAAATGGTAAATGAAATCCTTTGCTATGTCGGACAAACTCGAGCAGACCAGTTAGTCAATCAAACTTATACTGCATTGATTGATACCACTCGTTGTGAGCGTGAGTCAGGTGATGATTCTGATGAGCAGGGACAATCAAGTGGAAATGGTGAGGTTGAGTATCAATTATGGACGGTTGAGTCTACTCGTGAATCGTCTACATCACCACAAAAAGTGAGAATTTGGGTACCCGCAGAAAGTGATGGCAATGGTGAAGATGGCGATATGATGGATCAGCAAACTATTCTGGTCGATGTGACTATCTCTTCCTCTCCGAGTGACGACTTACCTTTTGGTGATTTTAATATGAGTTGGAAAGGTGTGGTCGAGATGAATGGTAATGAAGTGCCAACCATGGCCGGCACTATTCAAACGGTTGAAAATCAAGATGGTAAATTGCAATTTTTATTTTATAACGGTTCAGATATACCTGGGTTTGATTTTAGTTTTAGTGAAGCGGCAAATGTTATTTTAGATGATGCTGATGGTGTATCGGGAATTGGTAAAACGGCAATTCACCGAACGGAGTCACATCATGAGTTTCACTCTGAGTTTTCTGTGGCTTATGATTCAGCTCGATTCTTACGAGGGAAAGATCAAAACAACGATGGAACGGTTGATGCTCAGCTATGTAATGATCGTTTAAATATGAATGAAAATGTTTGGCGTTATAACCTGTATGATTATGCCAATGGCGCCAGAAAAGAAATGAATAGTGGTTTTCCATTTACCACAGAGGTGGGTGGGGTCCATTATGATGGTTACATGAGTTATTGGGGTATGTGGTTACCCGAAAGTGTTGATAAATCTTTAGTCACTTCGATTACTCGACAAGACTTTTCTGATGATTCAAGTCATGAAACCTATGATGTGGTTAATACTCCGGGTAAGTTGATTAAGCGTTCGAAGTCGAGTATTCCATTACAAGATCTAGATGGTTACCACTTTAATTATTGGAATGATGCTGAGTATTTGGTTGAATATACATCTGATAATGAACTCAATGATGGGACTAGTGTTAATGATGCGGGATTTTATAAGATTGCACGAGTTGAATTCTCTGATGGACAACGAGAAGTAATACCACAAGAGGCGATGATGATAGACAGTGATTTCATGCATTTTTATTCAGAAGCACTTGGTGGTTCAGTTGCTTATGATGAGCTACGTGATCCGTCTCATATTGTGGCATTCCGTGAAGAAATTATTAGTGGTAATGATACAAACTTATTTGGTAGTACAACCCAAGTAACGTTGGCTTGTTACAATAACTGCCTAAAAGCGGCATTAACATCTGAACAGTTATCAATGAATCAAGAGACTCCTTATTATCCTGATTCGCAAGATGTGAATGAACCGTCTGTTTTGTATCGTTTTAGTTTGAGCGATTTAACTCTGCGAGATCCAGATGGCAACGCAATTGCTATGCTTAATAGTGAGCAAACTGCGGAAGGCCAATTTAGCTGGGGAATTCATACTGGGGCAATGATACTCCAAGGTACTCAACTCGATAATACATGGGATACTTATAACCAAGATGTTTCTTTTGTTTGGGAGACAGGTCCTAATAATTGGAATAAAATGACCTTTGTGCGTGAGACGGATGCAACTGAGTTTTTACAGTTTGATCGGCCTATGCAATTTTTGTATACCCATGAAAATAGCCAAGATCGAAATGAAGCAGACAGTGATTTTGCCGGTCAATCTTATTTATTAGAATATGGCGGCCCTGGTGATTTATGGGGATTTCCTGAGTTAGATAGTGGCCAACATCATCAACGAGCATTCTCATTAGCGGATGCAACTTTGTTGGCCAATCAAAGTGGAGATTATGTTGTTAAAGGGATTGAAATGGAAATGCGTATGAAAGAGCTAGAGGTAACAGCTTGTACTACAGGGGATAATGCACTGAGCCTCGATTCAGCATTGAGCATTACTTTACCGACAGCGAGTGATGTTGCTACGATTAACTTTAGTTTAAACGATAAGCCAACGGTCACTGATTCGCCTCGAGTTGTGGGGGGAGAA
This sequence comes from Aliikangiella litoralis, assembly GCF_052495765.1. Next base: position 2,487,515 of record NZ_CP199292.1, read on the forward strand.
ATTGTTAATGAGTAGTTGCTAAGCTGTTAATTAGAGTGACTTATTTAAATAAGCCGACGTTTAAAAATGTCGGCTTTTTTATATCAGCCAACACAGTTTAAAACTAAGGTTAATCTTGTTTTCAAACCAGACATTCGTCCAAGATATTTTGTTTTAGACTTTTATATACACACTTAATGAATCTGTTAGAAGGGGGCATGGCAAATATCTAAAAACAGAAGCTTTTAAAACCGCTAATAAATGAATTGAAATTCAAATAATTTGGCCACTTTTTCTCTTACTTCTGATATTCTGTATGATTATTGATAATTACTTTAAGGATTTAACTTATGGAAATAAACGAAATTATGGGAACTGTTCTCAATTTTTGGACAGGGTTGGCCATACTCATTATTGTTATTGTTAAGTCATCGGTTAAGTTTGTACCTCAAAATAGAGCGTATGTTGTGGAGCGTTTTGGCAAGTATAATAAAACAATGGTTGCTGGGCTGAATATTCTAGTGCCTTTTATTGATAAGGTTGCCTATAACCAGTCGCTTAAAGAACATGCTTTTGATGTACCTAGCCAATCAGCCATTACCAAGGATAATATTTCTTTAGTTGTTGATGGGGTTCTTTATATCAAACTGTTAGATCCATACAAAGCTTCTTATGGTGTTGATGATTATGTTTATGCGGTAACGCAGTTGGCACAAACCACAATGCGAAGCGAAATCGGAAAAATTGATTTAGACAAAACCTTTGAAGAGCGTGAAAGTCTGAATGTTAATATTGTTAATGCAATTAATATTGCGTCTGAACCTTGGGGAATTCAGGTGCTGCGTTATGAAATCAAGGATATAGAGCCGCCGCGTACCATACTCGATGCTATGGAACGTCAAATGAAAGCTGAGCGAGAAAAACGGGCAACCATTTTAGAGTCAGAAGGACATAGGCAGTCTGCTATTAATGTTGCTGAAGGTGCTAAGCAGGCACAGGTTTTAGCGGCGGAAGCTGACAAAGCAGAACAAATTTTACAAGCCGAAGGTGAAGCTCAAGCAATTATTGCTGTTGCTGATGCTAAAGCTAAAGCTTTGAGTACTGTTGGACAGGTTGCTGATACTAACGAAGGGCAAAAGGCTATTCAACTTGAATTAGCTGATAAAGCAATACTGGCTAAACAGGAAATAGCAAAAGAATCTACGGTAGTTTTATTGCCTGATTCTAATTCAAGTCCAGCTAATGTTGTGGCTGAGGCAATGACAATCATCAATACACTTAATTCAAGTAAAGGTGTTTAAAGTAGGAGTGTGTAATGATTGATTATATTGTTCACCATCAAGCTGAGTTTTGGATAGTATTGGGCTTTTTATTATTAGCGATAGAGGTAATTACCGGGTTTGTTAGTGGTATATTCTTGTTTGTCGGTCTTGGAGCATTGGTCAGTGGAGGGTTAATGGGGTTAGGGCTTTTACCTGAAAGCTGGATTGCTGGGGGCGCGGGTACTGGTATTAGTACTGGATTACTCACGATTGCTTTATGGAAGCCTTTTAAACGACTACAGGGAGATAAACCAATTGCTAAAGATAATAGTAGTGATTTGGTTGGTTATCAGTTTATTGTTGATAAAGACGTTAAAAATGGTAATTTAGTTACCACCAGTTATTCTGGAATTTCTTGGAAAGTTGAAATTGATCCTGAAGTTGATATTACTTCTATAGAATCTGGAACGCGGGTTGAAGTTACATCGGTTGAAGTGGGAATGTTTAAAGTAAAACCTGTTTAAATAATTGGTAATTTGTTATGCGTTAGTAAAAAGCCATTCATGTAAAATGAATGGCTTTTTTAAGCTTTTAATTATGGGTTAGCTTTTATATTTAAAGTAACACCAGAAGCTGCTGTATAACCACGAACATCAATATGCCAGGTATCTGCGCCTGGATTAGTGAAGTCACAATTTTCGCTATTACCGTTTTTATAGGGACGACAATCATAAGAAGATGTCGTAGAGGCCGCGCCTTTACGTACATATAAATCAGCGTCACCAGAACCACCCGAAATGCTGACTTTTAAATCTTTATAGCCGGCAGGTAATACTTGCGTAAAGCGTGCCCATTCTCCCCGAGCAACTGACACCGTTTCAGTTCTATTAATTGGATCATTACCAGGAGGGGTACCATCATCAGTATATTTGCCTACTAAACTAACACCAGAAAAAGTAGAATAGGCTTTTACGCGAACGTAGTAAGTTCCACCGGATTGGCTACCAGTACAAGATTCTGTATTACCATTTTTATAAGGACGACAATCATAACTTGAATCGGTAGGGGTTGAACCAAATTTGACATACATATCAGCATCACCACTTCCGCCACTAGTATCAAACATGATATTAGTCGCCCCGCGTGGAACTTCCATTGTGTAGACAACATCATTGCCTCGGCTAGCAGATAAGCCAGTGGCAGGTACGCCATTTTTTAATACCTTTCCACCGGGAGGTGGAGGAGGTGTTGTGCCTCCAATTTTGCTATTAATCCAATCTACAAAACGATAAGTGTCTGCATAAACGCCATATTTATTAGGACGTGCACATCCGTCTCCCCAGCTAACAACCCCAATGCTATATATTTGGTTTTGGTAAGCCGCGACTATTGGGCCTCCACTATCACCTTGACATGCATCTTTGCCTCCAGACGCTAAACCTGCACATAACATAGTATCGTTAATACCACCACCATAAGCTGAGTTACACGTTGAGTTAGAAACAACTGGCACGTCAACTTCATGTAATACATCTGGACTGCTGCCACCTTCGGTTAATCTTCCCCAACCGGACACTGTTAGTATATCGCCAGGTTGTGCCGCAGCTTGTATAACAGCAGCTGTTGGTAATTTTGCTCTTTCATAGCTACTGTTGATTGTTCCGCTGACTTTTAGCAGTGCAACATCATAGCCTGAACCTACACTACTAAAGTTTGGATGAACAATTTTTTCAATAACATTGTGCGTTTCACCTTGATTTGAACTCAGTCTGTGTACACCAACTCTTACACTGCTTGGCCAGCTACTTGAAATACAATGTGCCGCAGTCAATACCCATTGATCGGCGATAATTGCACCACCACAGCCACCATTTCCTAGAGAAACCTGATAAGTTCGATCACCTTGTGTACTTGGATTTCCGCCAACAATACTAGGAGTGATTGTTGCAAAGTCGGCACTCGGTTTTACAACACCTACTTGATTTTCTTCAGTATCTTGCGCGTGCAGTAAACTGCTGCTGAGCACTAGTGAAACAGCAAATGTTCCCGCGGCTAACTTTAATGAAGGTAAAAATTGATTCATAATTGTTTCCTATTTCTTGGGTTAGATATTTTTACGTTTTTATTTTGGATTTAAATGTCCGTAGGCGAGTATAAAATCTTAATCGTTTGATAACGAAAGTGGTTGTTTTTTGTCGATAGGGTAATGTTTTTTTAATTACTAATATCACTAAATTGGTATATTTGTTTTGCGGTTGAATAAGAGTTTGAATTTGCCTATGTTTTTAAAGGTTTTTTTGAAGTCGTTTTATAAAATAAAAAAACAAAGTCATTGATTGATAAGCCTGATAATGACTTTGTGCTGTTTATTATGTTGTCGTCAATAAGTTTAATCACTAAGTGATTGGTTTCTTAAAGTAAAGGAGAGAATTTACTTGTTTAAGTGGTTGAAAATATTGTAATTAGAAAAAATAGTTAAATAAAAATACTTTTTATGAAGCCCATACAAATATGAGCTTTAATTATTATCTGCTAAATAGTATTTACATTATTTTCTATTCATTACAATATAAATTCCTTCATCTAATAAATCTTTTTGGGAATCAGTTAGAGTTTTCATGACTTCTGGAGAGCAAGTTGGTTTACTACTTTTAATTTGGTAATTCTTAGAAATAAAAGCACCATAACGTGAGCCATCTAAAAATGCTTGAAACTCAAGCTCAGTTAACTCTCTTATTTCTTTATCATTATATTCAGTTAGTTCGCGTTCCCTAGCGATTGTTTTTATACGAGCTAATAGATCACTTTTTACCTTATCGGAATTATAGTTTAATGCAAGATAGCTTTTGCTTTCACAGATTTCAGAAAGGACATTACTATTAATAAACTTAGTATAAGTTTCAATTAATGAGTCCACTACCTCATCACTTATTTTGTCTGCAAGTTGAATATCCGAGGCGTTTACTGAGTAGCAAGTAGAACAAAGTAGAATACCTATTATTTTTGCTAGTTTCATTTTAAGTCGTCAAAATATAGTGGTTCATGTTATTAAAAATAGTCAATATAAAGCGTCTGTGCCACTTTTTGAGTAAATGTTTTTGCTAAGACTTTTGATTCATTGAGAGCATGGCACTAATAAGTTTATCGTCCATAGAATGAAATGTTAGCTATTTCGCTTATTAATAGGCCAAGCCGATTAAATATTTAGACGATATATATAATAATATCAATATATTAGTCGTGATATATAAATTGTTGTACACCTAGCGATTATTGATTAATAACCACGGAGTTTAAACTTGACTGCTAGCTCAAATATGACAAAACAACTCTCATAAGTCTTTAACGGAGTATGAGATGTATTTTGCAAAACAACATAAAGTAAAGCCGCTCAAACATAACGCAAGCGCTTTGGTTACTTCTTCTCTATGCTATCAAAAAAGATAGCAACAAGCCTGTGAATATTTTAAAACACTATTTGAAATATTTCCAAGAGGTATTTTCTAAGTAAGTCAAATAAAGATATTAATACAACTGTAAAAATTTTAAATTATTGGTTAAAAAAATAAGCTGTTTAAGTGCAAAAAAATATGCCAAGTGAGCTTGAGCAAACACGCGTTATGAGAAAGTTAGTTAAGTTAAGGTCATCGCTGGTGTTGTTTTACATCAATTAGTTGATATGGTTACATTCAATCTATAGTGATGGTTTATGAATCACTTCAACAGTTAGGGTTCGTTAAAGAATTTATGAGCCAGGCTTTAGGGTTTATTATACACAGAAACAATTAAATGAAGTGGGTACAAATAAACCTAGTGGTTAGTCAAAATAATCCCAATTTTTATTAATATAAAAAATATAGATTGATAACCTGTTGATATTAGATGGTTTTTATATCAGCCGAATAGCTGTATTTTTTTAGTAAGGCTGCTAGTATTGGTTGTTATCTATTCATATTAAAAAGAGAAAAATAAAAATGAAAATCAACTTTCAACCGATCAAAATAATCTCTCTGATTAGTCTATCTGCTTGTTTACTTGCTTGTGTCTCTCAAGATATTCATAAGGAAAAGCAAGCACCGACTCCTCAATTTAAAATAGAGCCAGACCAAAAGCATTACAAGTTTAGTCGGGCAATTAAACCTGCTATCAGTGTTCCTTCCGGCGCTGTTATTGAGGTTTTTACAGAAGAAGCTTCTGATAGACGTATAAAGCCTGGAATGACAACAGAAGCTTATCGGCTAATTGATTGGACTGATTTTGGCCATCCGCTTGCCGGACCTGTTTTTGTTGAGGGGGCAATGCCTGGTGATGTTCTTGCTGTGACATTACACAAGATAACAATAGGCGATTGGGGGTGGACAGATAGCTCACCGCATTTTTCTTATTTAAAGAAAGAAATGGGTAAAAGCCATCTTAAAACCTACACCTTGACTAAAGATAAAAATTTTGCGCAGTTTTCTGATGGTATTCAAATTCCTTTAAGCCCATTTCCTGGTGTGATGGGGGTTGCACCTGATACTGATGAAATGCTATCAACCATTCCTCCTCGTGCTAATGGGGGGAATATGGATGATCCGAATATTGTCGAAGGGACAACCGTTTATTTTCCTGTTTTTGTTGAAGGGGCTCTATTTTCTATTGGAGATACACATGCGGCACAAGGTCATGGAGAAGTTAGTGGTACTGCTATAGAGGCACCTATGCATATTATTTATGAAGTAAATGTGGTTAAACCCAAACATCAAATTAAGGAGCCACAATATGAGACTAGTACACATTATGCTGTTACTGCATTTGCGTTAACTTTAGATGAAGCAGCAAAGAAAGCGACACGTTATATGATTGAATTTTTAGTTTCTCGTTTAGGGTTGAGCAAACATGAAGCAAACATGCTGTGTTCAATTAGTGCAGACTTAAAAATAGCTGAAGTTGTTGATGGAAATGTTTTGGTGGCAATGCATATACCGAAGAAAGTTATTAATATTCAGTAGAATAAAAAACATTGGGTTAAAATTAACCCAATGTTTTATAATAAAGATATCACTGATTAGTTAGAATGTGATTTTCCAACTATCGATATAACCAACATCTCTTCTTGCTCGATCTCTTACTCTTAATTGCCACTCTCCATTTCCAGCTTTACCACCGATATTAACAGAGTAGGTTTGGTTAATATTATCCGCTGATCCGCCAGCGCGATTATGCAAGTTGTAAACCGTTCCGTCTGGGTGAATAACATCAACAATCAAATCACCAATATAGGTATGAACAATCTTAACTTCAACTGATATTTGATCTGCATTTTGAGTATAGGTGGATGTGATTGGGCTTGTAACTCCGCGAGAATTATTGTCAGGAATGTCGACATTATCAGCATTTTCAAAGCTGGTATCTGAAGGAGGAACAATATCGCCAAAAGTTATTTTCCAACTATCAATTTTTCCAACATCTCTACCAGCAAGATCTCTTACCCTCAACTTCCATTCTCCATTGCCTGGTTTAGCTCCAACATTAACGGAGTAGCTCTGGATTATGTCATTGGCAGAGCCACCCGTTCGGTTGTGTAAGTTGTAAACTGTTCCATCTGGGTGAATAACATCAACAACCAAGTCGCCGCGATAGGTGTGAAGAATATTGACATCAACTGTTACCGTGCCTGATTCGCCAGTATAAGTTGAGTTAATACTACTGGTAACACCGGTAGAATTATTATCGGGAATATTAACATCCGTTGTGTTTTCAAAACTGGTATCGTTGGGTGGTGTTGTATCTGTGACATTTATATTGAGTGTAGCGCTATCATCTAATCTACCGTCAGATACAGATACTGTAAAACTATTGTTACCTAAGTTACTACTGTTAGGGATCCCTGTTAAGCTTCCGTCACTGGCAACATTTAACCAGTCCGGTCCACTTATTTTACTAAAAGTTAATACATCGCCGTTTGGATCACTCGCATCACTGGCGATGTTGGCTGAATAGTTTTGATCAATTGTTGCATCAGCTTTATTAAAAGGATCGTTATTAAAGGCTGGAGCTTGGTTAGAACCATTTGATTCCACTTTAAATTTAGCTGACATAGCAAAGAAGATATTATTACTACACTTTACTTTTATTCTTGCATCATTTGTTGTGACGTTAGGAATAACAACATTCGCATTACCATTATTGGGTACGGCAGTTGCGATGCTGCTGAAACTACTCGCATTATCACTAGAAAAATCAATATCTACTTGTGAACAGTTTATTGGAGAAACGTCGGTGCCTGCAACATCCCACACTATCGACTGTGTTTGTCCACCATTGGCTGTTGTAGTTGAAGTGGGCGCGGTAATGGCAAAAGGTGTGCCTGTATTACTCACTTTGACTAGCATGTCATCTATTGCTACGCCACCTTTCGTATCTCTTACGGTTAAACGAAAATTAAGATCACGGTTGGTTGTTGGTAATGAAATACCCAGTGTTGAAGTACCATTTAAAATATCGTTTAACTTAGGAAATGTATTGGTTGGATCGGTGGTTGGTAAATAACCGCGAAAAATGGGTCTGTCTCCGTTATCGACCATTGTGGCTGGGCTGCTAGAACTTTGACCAAGATCGTATTGTTCCCAGACGTAAGTCAGCAATTGATTATCACCACTATCGGCATCGTTTGCTGTGCCAACTAAGGTAAATGGTGTTCTGGCTGGAATAGTATAATTATCGCCTGCTTCGGCTGTTGGTGGCGTATTGCCTGTGTTTGTTATAGTAGAGCAGCTTCCACCTGCGTTAATAAAGTTATTAATTTCAGTAATAGAGTGGGTATGAAAATAAGCATCGGAGTTGCGTTGTAAATTTTCGCTGCCACAAATTCCAGCATAGGCCATTACCGTTGCTCCGCTGCCTGGTTCAAAAGCAGCACTGGAAGCTCGGTTTCCGCCTCCACAGGCACTAGTGGTTCCATTGAATGTGTGGTTTCCACCAAATTGGTGTCCCATTTCATGAGCAACATAATCAATGTAGAAGGGGTCGCCTGTTGGGTTGGCTGAACCGGTTAATCCAGCACCTTTTGAGCTAGAACAAACCGAACGCAATTGGGCTACACCGCCGCCGCTTGTTTGAAAAATGTGTCCTATATCGTAACTTCCTGAACCAATTTCTTTGTTAATATTTCTTGTATTGGTATTAATATCATTATTACCATTGGTATAAGGATCGGTATTAGGATCGGTATAAATGAGTTTATCATTATCACCAACTAAAACTAACTTAACAGCTAGATCATTTTCATAAACTTCGTTTACTCGGTTTACCGCTGTAACAACAGCGCTCAAGCCTCCGCTAACAGTGCCACCAAAGCGTTGAGTATATTCCCCTGTTGTTGCAACCGCTAAGCGATAAGTTCTTAACTTGCCATCAGGTTGTGTTGGCACTAACTGTTGATGAATATCTGCTTGTGCCAAGGTGTCGCCTAAGACTAATTCGTTAGCAAGTTTGCTACTTGTTTTTGTATCGCTTTTTTTATAATTAATGTATGTGTTACCAGATTGATTGGTCGGATCTATCAATATTTTTTCGCCGTTGTAAGAAAACATGGCATGGAACCCATTAGGTGTGAGATCAAATCGTCCACGATTTTTTGGGTTGCTTTGTTCGTAGCCCCAATAAGTTTGTATTGAAGGAAACTTTTCAGCTAACTCTGGTTCCATAATTGTTGAGCGAAATATAACAAAACGAGTAAATTGACCATTGGGAAGAGGTAGGTCAATATTCACACCTGCCGTATTGCTGCCTCTTGCAGGTGCGCTTGCTAATAAACGCGTTAATTGTTTAGCTGTGCTTTGTACTAAACGATAATTATTTAAACTACTAGCAATACCTTTAGCTTGTTCAGAAGAAGTTAGAGCATTTGAGTTGGCATTATTCCACAAATCACTTTGCGCATATTCTGCTGCATTACTTGTATTACTCAAGGCTAACGAGAGCAGCAAGTATGTTGGTGTTTTTAAAAAAAATTTCATCTGTCTTTTTCCTATTAAAATTGATGAATGATGTATTTTTATTTTATTAACTAAAATTATTTGTTGAGTGTGTTTTTATAAACCATATAACACGGTATTTTATGTTTTGAAATGCACGAATTATTTTTACTATGATATTGATTTAAGACTGCTTGCTAAAGCGATTTTTTACAAAAAATTAATGGTACTGTTTCAGTAAAAATCATTTGAGCCGATTGATGCTAACAATATTTCTAGCCTTTATTTGCGATGCTAATCACAGTTGGAATAATGTTATTTGAGTTATTTTTCTTTTTGTAAAATTGTTTGCATTTATAAAAAAAATTATTGAGGTATATGTTTTTTTGATTTTTAGTCAATTGAGTTAATTGAAACTTGGTTTACTGATATGAGATAAAAATCTGAAAATAATTATATTAATCAATATGTATAATTTATTTTTAAATATTGCGTATTAAAAAGGGCTAAAAATATAGCCCTTTGTTTTGTATATTGATGTAAGTGGTTATTAGTGTTTTTGTTTTCTTAAACTTAAGAGCCCTAGTAAAAGTATACTAAAGCAAGAAAAACCACCACCGCCACCACTGCTGCTTGGTTCTTGCGGTGTTGTAACAGTGACTGTAGCTGTTGTGGAACTGTTTCGATTTAATGAATCAGTAACGGTTAAAGTGACCGTATAAGTACCGGCACTTGCATAGCTATGAGATGGAGATTGGCTGGTATTGACTGTTGAATTATCACCAAAATCCCAAGCATAAGTTAAATTACCTTCGCCATTGGTTGAGGTATTATTAAAAGTGACTGATAAATTATTAACCGATGATGTAAATGAGGCAACTGGCGCTGGTGCTGCTTGCACATTGATTAATTGTTGTGCGACGCTGGTCTCATTGCTATCTGTTACCGTAAGCACCACAGTGTAATTACCTGAAGCTGCGTAAGTATGTGTTGGAGATTCTTCAGTACTTACCGCAGTACTATCTCCGAAGTCCCATGAATAAGTTAATGCGCCATCGCCACCCGTACTGGTGTTAGTGAAACTGCTAGTAAGACCTGTTGAGCTTGAAGTGAAACCCGCTACAGGTGGCGTGGCTTCTATACTGATTGTTTTTTGAGATGTTTTAACGGTATTGTTCTCATCTGTCACTGTTAAAGTGACAGTGTAATCTCCACTCATTGTGTAAGTATGTGAAGGGGATGGCTCAAATGCATGGTTACTATTATCACCAAAATCCCAGTCATAAGTTAACCAGCCTTCACCCCCTGTTGTAAGATTATTAAACGAGACTACTTTAGCTGAGATAGTGGAGGAGAAATCTGCCGAAAATGTTGGCGGAGTTGCAGAAAAAATAACTTTTGCCGTTGTACTATCAGCAGCTTGTTCAGTCACTTCCATTTTTAAACCATAGGTAGGTAGCTGCATACCTGAAGCTGGTTGCCCTGGTGTTGAATAGTCGTCAGAATCATCAAACATTGCTATTGGAGTAAGATTATTATCACCTGGCTTTGCATCTTGTGTGTTCAAGCCAAAAGCTGCATCCCTGATTTGATAATAAGTTGACCAAACTCCGGAGTTTATACTCGAAATCGTATTTTGATCGGAATCAACAACCCCAATAAAGCCTTTACCAGGATGCAAAGATACTTGGTTATTGCTGTAATTAGTATCCGCAAACCAAACGACTATACCATCGTCGTATGATTCTGCACTTAAACCTTCATCGACGCCATTATGGCTTCTTAATTGTACATAGTAGTTCTGTGGTTGACCTAATTCATCGTAGTTTTCTATTCGCTGGAAACCATTGAGAGTTATTGTGTTGGCTGTTTCTGCATCATCACTGTAACTTGATGAGCTTGCTGAAGTTAGTTGAATGTTATCAATAAACATTCCATATCCGCCTGTATTTGTATCCGTTGAATATTTTATGGTTACTTCAACAGTCTGATTTTGGTAACTAGATACATCATAAGTTAAGTCAACCCAACCGTTACCATGTTGTGACGAAAGACCGGTTATATAGTTAGAAACATTGTTATATTCTGGGTTAGTTGCTTTGGTATAGTTACCTGCAATCGGGCTGCCATTAATCAATACTTGTACATAGTCCCAGTCGACTTCAATATTCCAATAGGCTTTCATACTGAGTTCATGTTGAGTACCTGCTGGAATGGTGAGGTTGAACTTTGCCTGATTATCTAGAGAGTCACCATTGCCGGAGAAGTACTGATAATTACCCGCAAATGGTTTGTGACGCATGAGTTTGGGCTGTGGTAATTCTATTTTTATTTGGTTGATACCTGAATCGTGTTTAATGGCTTCGACAATATCAAGTGTTTGATTGGCTGACTTAATCGTATCCAGTGTTAAAGTGGTTTGGTTAATCCAATTACCTCCAAAACGTTCTTGTAGTATACTTCTGGCTAATGGGCTAAAACCTGTGGGTTGTGAGCCTGGAATATCTGAGCCAGCCCAGCTACCACTTGCCATAATTGACCACATACTCACTGGTGAGCCTGGTTGGCTTTCATTGGTATCATACTCATCGTTCAGGTTAGCGACCATATGTCCAAACTCATGTGAAACAACTCCGATAGCCGCATCAATCGGTTGTACTGTGTAATCATGAGCACGGTAAGCTCGATTAGCTGCGGCATAATTAGTACCAGGAATATCATAATTATTAACATTCCATCGGTGTGACCAGATAGCGTCGTCGCCAAGTACACCACCGCCAGCATCTTCGCCAATACTTGAATGGAACACCATGAGATAATCAATGTAACCATCGGGCTCATTGGTGATACCATCATTATCTAAATCTGCAGGGTCGATGAGATCAAATTCAGATAGGTCAATATTATATTGAGCAACAGCTTTAGTAATGGCTTCTTTGATTAATGAAGGAGCATCTTTATCAGAGTCATTATTGTCAGGATCGTTCTCACCGTAGGTTTTTGCATTATTATCTGCGGTAACCCAGCCATAAACAGTCCCATTAAATAAAAAACTATCACCTGACTCTTCGCTGTAGTATTGGTTTGACGATTTTAAGTTTTGGTTACTAGGACCAGTAAAACCCGTGGGTGAAAACATGAGATCTTGATAATGCTGAACATTATAATCGGCATAATACATGCTAGTGTCGTTTGCCGTTAATCGGTTATTATTATAGGGCAGATCAGGAAAGTCGATTAATATGGTTAGCACTTTAACTTCATGCGGAGGCAATGTTGCTGCGCTTTTAGATTTTGAGGCTTTACTTATTAAATGACTGGTTAATCGTCCGCTGGTAATGGCTTTGCCATTGATTTTATGAACATAGTTATCGGGGATTGAAAAACCGGTATTAGTATAAGCTTTTAATGCCGCTTGCTTTTGTTGTTCACTAGCATTAGCAGGGAGTTCGCCTCTTTTTTCTAGCCAATAAAGAATTCGTTCAAAATTGGCTACTCCAGGATCTTTGGGAGGATGACTTAATTGGTTGTCTGTTGCTGATATTACTGTTCCTGGGCTGATTGTGGTTAATCCCAACAACGATATTTTTAATAACTGTTTTAAGTGGTGAATCATTACTTTTTCCCCTTTGTATTACAAGCTTTAAACGCTTGGTTTTTTCTTTTAACAAAGTCATCAATTATTTGGTTTCTTTGAGCTTGGCTCATATCTGCCGTAATGGTTCCTTGCTTTAAAAGCATTGATTCAATCTTCTTTGGCTCATGAATAGGTGACGTACTTTGCAAGCAGGTGGATTCCATTTTGGGATCCGTGGTTGTTTGAGGGGAGGGGGTTGTTGTTGGGGGTTCATCTTTTGACTGGCATCCATTTAAAAAAAAGATACATAAACAAGTTGTAAAAAGGGATTTTACTGTTACTCTCACAATGGCTTCCTGATTATTTCATTTATCTACGATCGTATCTCTGTATGAGAATATGTTCTAGGCATTAATATAGAAAATTATAGTCTATTATTTACCATTGTAATTTAGCTTGGGTTATGTTTTTAGGTTGCTGTTATATTAATTGAGTGGTTTTGGTAGCTTGTAAGCTAAATAATAAGCAAATACATAGCATTGATAAAAAAATATAAATTGTTTATTGTGTGCAATAACTTGTGTGTTTCCAACAGTTTAAAGTGAGTCGTATGAATATTAATAAAAAAGGTCAATTAGCTAGTTTCATTTTTATATTAAGTCTATTAATTTCTTGCCAGAGTAAGCATTCATTAAATTCTAGCTTGTCGCTTAATAAGCCATCAGGAGATAAGCAGTTAACTTTAGATAACATTTATCAAAAGCGCCAGTTTCGTTCGGATAGTATTGGCATAATACGCTGGTTAGAAGATGGCAGTGGCTATACTATTTTGGAAGATTCTTCAGTTAAAAAAGAGGATAAAGATGGTAAAACAATTAGTATTGGTAAGGATGTTGTAATATACGATCCTGATTCTTTAGCAAGAAAAGTCCTCATTAGTGCCCAACAATTAATTCCGCAAGGAACAGATAAACCTTTAACCATTGATAATTATATTTGGTCGGGAGATCGAAAAAAGTTATTAATTTATACCAATAGCAAAAAAGTTTGGCGCTCGAAAAGTAGAGGAGATTATTGGTTATTAGACATTAAAAAAGATCAGTTGACTCAATTAGGAAAAACTGTTGCAAAGCCTAGTAGTCTAATGTTCGCAAAATTTTCGCCAGATAATAAAAAAGTCGCTTATGTTCATGAAAATAATATTTATGTTGAAAATTTATTAACATCAAAAATTACGCAGCTAACAAATGATGCAAAAGACGGCGTCATTAATGGCTTATTTGATTGGGTTTATGAAGAAGAGTTTTTGATTAGAGATGGTTTTCGTTGGAGTCCAAATAGTCAAAAAATTGCTTATTGGCAGTTGGACACTAAAGGCAGCAAAGACTTTATTATTATCAATAATACTGACAATTTATATCCAACGTTGACCAAGTTCCCTTATCCAAAAGTTGGAGAGGTTAATGCATTAGCGAATATTGGTGTAGTCGATTTAGCAACAGCAAAAACTCGTTGGATGAAATTACCTGAGAATAACCGTAACATGTATATACCTCGAATGAACTGGTCTGGTAACAGTGAACAAATACTCATTCAGCATGTTAATCGAAAGCAAAATCATAACTACCTTTATTTAGCGAATGCAAAAAGTGGAAAGACTAAAAAAATAATGACAGAGTCAGAAGAGACCTTTTTAGATTTTTTTGATGATGCTCGTTGGATAGAAAATGGTAAAAGTTTTATTTGGCAAAGTGAACGAAGCGGTTGGCGACATTTATATAAAATATCTAGAGATGGAAAGTCTATTGTTAATTTAACCGCAGGTGAATTTGATGTTATTAAAATAAAAACTGTTGATGAAGTCGGTGGATGGCTTTATTTTATTGCCTCGCCAGACAATCCTTCTCAAGCCTATTTGTATCGAAGCAAATTAGATGGAAGCTTAAATAATCAAAGAATAACACCTGAAAAAAATAAAGGTTTTAATCAATATCAAATGTCAGCTAATGGAGAGTGGGCAATTCATTCTCATTCATCTTTTGATCAACCAACACAAAAATACTTGATAAAAGTGGAAGAGCACAAAATTCAGCATGTGATGATGAATAATCAAAAGTTGATTGATAAATTAGCAACGTTAGACAAAGCTGAAACTGAATTTTTTCAAGTGAAAGCTCGTGATGGTCTTGTGCTAGATGGTTATATCATGCGGCCTGCTAATTTCACCCAATCAAAAAAATACCCTATTATTTTTTATGTTTATGGTGAGCCGTGGGGGCAAACCGTGCAAGATAAATGGGGAGGTAGTCGCTATTTGTGGAACCAACTATTAACGCAGCAAGGTTATATTGTTGCTTCTATTGATAATCGTGGTACTCGTGCACCTAAGGGAAGAGATTGGAGAAAGTCCATTTATGGCGCGGTTGGAGTATTATCTTCTAGAGATCAGTCTGATGCTTTAAAAGAAATGGCAAAGCGTTGGTCGTACATTGATACTCAGCGTGTTGGAATCTGGGGACATTCGGGAGGTGGCTCAATGACTCTCAATATGTTATTCAGATATCCTGAGCAATACCATGTTGGTATTTCTTTAGCACCAGTGCCTGATCAATTATTATATGACACCATCTATCAGGAAAGGTATTCGGGGCTGCTACCTGAATATGCCGATGGTTACAAGCAAGGTTCGCCTATTACTCATGCTAAGAATCTAAAAGGTCAATTGTTATTGATACATGGTACTGGCGATGACAATGTGCATTATCAAGGAGCCGAGAGACTCATTAATAAATTAATTAGTTTAAATAAGCAGTTTGAAATGATGTCATATCCCAATCGAAGTCATGGCTTGTATGAAGGGAAGGGTACGACTCTACACATGAAAACAATGATGACTAATTTTTTTAATAAACATTTAAAATAGTAGTGACTTGTTTGTTATTGTTTTAAGTTCGGCTTTTCAACTTTATTTGGCGAATAGCCGAACTTATAGCATTGTTATTTGATTCGCTATTATTAATAATAAATAGTTAGTTAGCTATCTTGAAGAATAAAGCGCTCTGTCATTTTTATAGGGCTTGAAGGTTGGCAATTAAATTGATAGTTAAAACGCCTTATATCTTCTGCATAAATTTTTCCTACATGATCATAGAGCTCTTCATCATAATATTGTGAATAATGTTTTTTGATTCGATTAGTATTAGAAAAAAGGTGACGGAATTTACGTAATAATAACCGTCTTATTGAATGTGATGAATTTCTATGTGGTAAGGTGGGATTGTTAATATTAAGTTGTTGACATATGTAATTAAAATCACTACTTAAGTTTTCAAAGCGACCAATAAAATTAACAAGCTGTTGGCCATTTTGATCAAATAAATATTCTGACTGTGGAATAATATGCCGATAATTGTCGTTAAAGTCATTTTTTTCTGGTAAAGCCTGAAAGACAAACTCTTTAAGAGAAAAGTGTCGATCTATTTTTTTGTGAAGATATTCTGAAACTAATCTTTCCCAAGGATTTCTAACAAAAGCAAACTTAAAGTATTGATCAAAGGATTGTTTTGTTATGTGTCCACACTCATGATATTCGTTAGCTTTCATGTGTGCTAGGCGAGAAGGGCCTAAGCCTGGATCTGTATTTTTATTTAATAACAACTGATCTTTTTCAGCCCAAGATAGATTGTGTTGCTTTAAAAAGAATAGCTCTATACTTTGTCCAGCAGTTTTGGGTACATGTACAAAAATACACTTAAATTTGTTGGAAACCATATGATTACTAGAGTTGCCGTATTATAGTAACCATTTTAGTTTTGAATTATTAAATTAAATTGACAGATCTTCATCTGTCATTAAATAGTCATTTTTATATTGGAATGAGTTAAAGAATAATACTTTATTTGTGTGTTATTTAGACGTTTATTATTAATAAATAAAAAATTAGTTGTTATTGATCACTATTGACACTATTTCTACCTAAGTCTTTTGAACGATTGAGTGCTATTTTACACTTTTGTAATATCTCTTCAAAGTCTGAGTCTTTATTATATTGAGAAACTCCAGCAGAAACAGTGAGTTTAACAACATTAGTATTCCCTTTCTTTTTTAGACTGAGTGCCATTACTTTTTTACGTAAATTTTCTGCGACGACTATTCCATTTTTTAATGGTGTTTTTGGTAAAACAATAATAAATTCATCTTCTTCTAAACGTGAAACTATATCTCCACCTTTAGTTGAACGTTTAAATAGTTTTGCTAAATGTTTTAAAACATTATCTCCCATAAAACTGCCATTCGTATCATTGATATGTTTAAACTTATCAATGTCAATTCGTATAACGGACATAGGGAACAGCTCATCGACTTGTGCAGCTTCAGCAAGGGTTCTTTTTAAACCATTGAGATCTAAGGCAGAGGTGAGTTCATCTATTGAGCTTTTATCTCGTATAACTAAGTAGTTTTCTTCAGGGTGTTCATTATCGAAGTCAGAGTCTTGTTTTGAATTAACAATATTCATCATATCTTTTAGCTGATTAACAGCACTAGATATATCTTTCTTATTATCGTAATTATTGATAAGTAAGTTTAATATTTCACAAACATACTTGTCATCATGATCTCCAAACATGCCTAACTTTTGATTTTGTTTACTCATAATACTATTTTTAAAGACATCATCTAGTTTTTTTCGATAATCTTCCGATGTAAGATCGAGTTTATCGATTTCTGCTTTAAGTGAGTTGCTGTCAGTAAATAAGTATTCATAAGCAATGGTATAACAGATTGGTTCTGCCGGAAGTTGATGATCTCTCAGCCAAGCCATTGCATTTCTTGACTTTATTCCTGCATTTTTTATGTCTTCGAGCCTAGTTTTTGACATTGTTGTAGAGCTTTGTACTTTTCAATAATATTAAGTATAGAATAGATAGTTATTATTTAAAGAAAATTATTAGTAATAAAGCTTTGATAGGTAATAGAATTTATGCTTTTGGTATGATAAATCCATAGTGTTATTCATGTTTGATTTTAAAAAAGAGCCGCCAGTAACGACGGCTTAGGAGAAAGAAGAAGTTTTTGTTATAGATCGATTGTTGCTGAGAATACAATTCGTCTTCCTAGCACGCTGTATAAGCTACCATTAAAACTCGTTGTATCATCAACAAACTCAGGTTTTTCATCGGTGATATTCCGTACACCAACAGCAAAGCGAACTTTCCAAGGAGAATCATAAGTATAAGTAATATTATGCTCCATATGTGAATTCACATGATTATCAAAAATTGATGCTTGTGATGAGGTAAACCAAGATGTCCAATTAATTGCATGTTCATCCATTTGATAGGATAAATCCATGTTGATTTTATCTTCTGGCTTACCTAACCAGCCTGCTTCATCATTTCGACCAAGAAAAGATTCAACTTCATTGGTTAGCATATGTGACCAAATGAAATTAGCTTTAAAGTCATCGTAATGTAGATCGACACGTATATCGATAAACTCATTATGATCCTCACCAAAGTTTATTAATGGATTATGGATGGCGCCACGACTGGTATAATCTGGATCGATTGGTGTTGCAACTGTTTCGCGATATAAATTACCAACATCATAAACATCCCAAATTTCTCGCCTTTCACTTGCTGGTTTTTCTTCTTCTTCAGCATAGAATCGAGTCATATCACTGCCGTTCATTTGATAAAATTTGTTATCAATTTGTAGCGAAATATAATCGATGCTAATCCCTACATTTTCAGTGACATCCCATGAAGCGCCAATTCCCCAGCTAACGGACTCTTCTGGTTTTAAACTTTCATTGCCATAATCGAAGTGTTTTCTTTCAATACTTGCATCACCCGATAGAGCATCATTAATGTTGTACCAGTTTTCACTTCTTTGGGCGTATTGCTGACGAGAGTCTGGCGCAAGAAAACCTTCACCAAAGTTAGCTCTTACAATAAGACTATCGGATGGACGCCAGATTGCGCTTGCCATAAAGTTGGTTGTAGTACCAAAGTCAGAATAGTCATCATGTCGGCCTGCAACATTGAGCTCAATACCTTCAGAGAAAGGAAAGTAGGCCTCTACAAAAAAAGCTTTAACATTTCTGTCGTGGTTGCCAATACTTGAACCATAACCTCCGGAAGTGACGCCAGCATCAGCCTGTCCATCAACTAACCCTGTAAATGATTGGTCTTCGTGAGTTAAGCCGGTGTGAATTTGTGCATCGCCACCATCCATTTCCATAATTGGAATGGTAATTCCAAGAGAAAATTCTTCTGATACATACTCATCTTTACGATCAAAGTTAGCTTTTGATGCGGCTGGTGGTAGTGAGTTCGGATCTCTTGGATCCCAGCCATCAACATAGCCTAAACCATATCCATTAGCATCAACTGCATAGCCATTAGCATCTAAGCCGACAAAGTCAGGATGAGTTGTGTCATTTACCCAGCTACCGGTTCTTAATGCACTGGTATTAGCGAAACCAGTACCAAATGCATTACGTGTAGAACGAGCGTACAAATAACTGGCATTCCAATCGAAGTGTTCAGTGGTTCCATCAAAACCAAATAGCATGTCGGCTTGGGTATCTTGCTGATCACTCACTCGGTTACCATTCTGCCATAAACGATAGTTACCCCAATCACCGGCTTCAATCGCATTCATTGCAATACCGTTATAATGAGTAGCTGGTAAAGGGCTATCAAATTCAAACCAACCAAAGGAGGGTGCTGAAACGTCTTGAGTTTGGGTTTGAGTAATCATTGAGCGAGCTGTGAATACTAACGAATCATTAACATCATAGTTGAAGTTAAACATCGCAGAGTCACCTTTAATTGCCGAATATTGTCCTGCTAATTTGGAGTATTCAAACTCGCAAATAGGTGAACCTTCTAGATTAAAAAATGCAACAATACCTTTATCTGGAGCGTCATAAGCCTGCTGACAATCGGCTGGGCTTTCTGTATAAGATTGTAATAGCCAGTTATTAGAGGCATCTTGCATATTTCTTGAATTTGAACTGGTTAGAGGTTGCAAATAATCTCTATCACGCTGAAAAACTGCACCTCTCTCTCTATGTTCCAAACTAAATGTTAAATTACCTTTTTCTCCACTGATCCCGCCATTAATACTGATGTTATCAGATAGGCCGCCAGCGTATTCTCCGCTGTCAAATTCTTTTGAAAAGCTAACTTGAAGTCCTTCATAGTCTTTCTTTAAAACGACATTGATAACGCCTGCCATTGCATCAGAACCATAAACGGCAGATGCGCCAGCTGATAATATTTCAATTTTTTCAATTGCACTGGCCGGAATCGCATTCATATTGACTGCTCCACCATTGAGTACAGCAGATTTCCCCATTCTGCGACCATCTAATAATACCAAGGTATGATTGATTCCTGCGCCACGTAAGTTAACAGTTTGCTGTGATGACCAGCCACTATTGGCTCCACCGCCCGCTGCACCAAAGGAGTTAAATGTGGAACGTTGAAGGGCTTCAGCTACTGTGTTAGCACCAGATAAACTGATATCTTCAGCGGATATTTCAACAACAGGCGTTGAACCTTCTGCGTCGACTCGTTTGATTCGTGAACCGACAATAGTGACGCGATTACTTTGCTCATCATCTGCTTCAGTTGTCTCAGCAGCAGAAACAATCATTGCTGTACTGTAAGCAAGAGAGGCGGATAGAGTTAGACTTAAAGATCTAACTAATGGTTTAAGTTTCATGATTTTATACCTCTAGTAAATCATATTATTATAAAAAATATATGTGTCCATTTGGTAAAGTTGTTTTATAAAAATAAGGGCTAATATATGATGAAAAATGATTGTTTTTTATAGCCAATTGATACAATCGAATTTTACTCTAGCATAGAGTGTTTTTTATCTGAAGTTGATATTTCGAAAGTGTATAAATTGTTATGTCTTTTGGTATTCTTTTTGTGAATCAGTGTATTCATAAAAAGCATCGATTTGCTTTGTATTTAATGTTTTTAATAGTTGATTTTGTTTTTTGTTTTATTGTTAAAAGTTCAATTAAAACAACTGATTGTGTTGTTTTTGTTGTGTTTTTGTTGTTGCGGTTTTTTTATGTTTATAATAAATTTAATTTTTAGTTTTTTGTTGTTGGTTGTGTTTTTTTTATAAAAAAGTTATAAGTATTTGTTATAACGTTTTTGTCAAAAATATTTATTTTATGTTGAATTTATGGTGTATCTAAGATGTTTCTGGGTGGTTTCTTGGTTGTTATGTGTTCGTGATGTGTAAGTATGGTTTTTATGAGGTTTTTTTTACCTGGTTTTTCTGTTTATAAAAATAATTGATGGAAAGAATAATGAGCTCAATTAGATGTTTTTTTTCAGCAAAAAAACTGGTTCAGCTTAAGTAATCTGTTTTTATTGATTAGCATCAATAAGCTTTTAAGTGTAATCCCCTAAGTCCGTTTTGATATTCATTACATAAATAGATTTTGTATGACCATATTGGTGGGGGGGATTGTTCAACTTAAAAAGTGATTTAAGGATGAAATATTAAAAAATGTGGGGTGATATGTACTAAACTTTTGCAATATAAGAAATTGGCATATCTAGACCATAAGAGTTGTTGTCTTGTCTCTCATTGAATAAATGTAATACTAAATTGTTGATAAATAACAAAATAATGGCTTTGGAATTAAAAATAAAGCCTTTATAGGTATTAGCTATTACAAGTTGGGTATAGAAGCAGTGATTATTTACGGTTGTTTTTATCGCGAAAAGTTATATATTGACGCTGAAAAAATAATATTGCACACAGTTGGTTCGAAAATAAAGGAAATATAGAATGAAAAAACAGAGTAACTTTAAAATTTATAATTATCTTGCAGTCGCTGGTTTGCTAGCCATATCTGCATGCGGCGGGGATAGAAATAAAGCCCCGGAGCCATCATCTAATACTGTTTCTGCTGAAATCAATAGCTCAGTTGATTTTACTCTGCAAGCCAGTGATCCTGATGGTGATTCTATTACTTATGCGCTGACTCAACAGCCTATGTATGGAACTCTGGAGACAATTGATGGTAACTCTCATACCTATCGTTATACACCGAACACAGATAGTAGAATGACAGACTCTGTTAGTTTTTCTGCATCTGATGGAAAACTGACAGCTAATGGTACTGTTACTATTAATATTGTTGATACCACTAGCCCTATGGTGACTTCAAACCTTCCTGCCACCAATGCTGTCAGAGTATCTACAACGAGTGATATCACAGTGGCTTTTGATGATTTTATGTTGTCGCTTAATTATGATGCGGCTGATACTGGGTGTAATGGTGGTATACAAGTCTCTGCTGATGATTTTACCACTTGTGAAGCTTTCGCAGACATTACCCTGCAGGCAGATAATAAAACATTTGTGCTAACTTTTGCTAATGCATTGATGAATGAAAAAAATTATCAAGTAAAAGTAACTAATGATGCACATAACTTTAGTGGAACAGCCGCTGTTGAAGCAGTTGTTGGTGGATTTATGACAGAAGCTGCTGACTTGAGGATTACTGAGGTTTCTTCTTCCTATTGGGCTGACGATAATCGTTGGATTGAAGTTTATAATGGGACATCACAAGCGGTTGATCTTTCTAACTATACATTGAAGTCTCATAGTATAAACAATGAAGATGGATATGCTTACATGGGAATAAGAAATTTTCCAATTTCTTCAATTATGCTTGAACCTGGTAACTACGCAATTCTTCAAGGCCGTCATAGCACTGGCTCATGGCAAGTTATTAGTAAGGAGTCATCGCAATTTGCACTAATCGGTCACCCTAATGACAATATTCGTCCTAGATGGTTTGTTGATGGTTTTGTTGAGTTAATGAATGCAGCAGGAACTGAAACGGTTGATTTTATTCGTTTTGGAACTGAGACCCAGGTCCCTACTAATGCAGAGCATTGGGTTGGTGATGATGCTGCTCCTCAAATGACTTGGGATTTAGGTGTTAGCTTAGTGCGTTCTCTTAGCCATACAGATACCAATGCTGCTACTGATTGGACTTATGCACTTTATGCAACACCTGGTGGTGATAATGATGTGACTGCTTGTGACACAGATGCAGACGAAGATGGTATTCCTGATTGTGCTGAAGTCGAAGGTTCAACCTTTGCAGGATTGCCCTTGTATGATTGGGGCGCCCGAGCAGGAGTAAAAGATATCTTTATAGAAATTGATTATATGGAAAGTGAAGATCCTGGTGTAACCCCCCACAAAGCAGGTCTACAAAAGGTTGTTGATGTTTTTGCGGCAAAAGGTTACGCCATGCATTTGGATGTTGGTGATTTATTCCATCAACAAGATGGATTATCGGCAGCTGATTTTGATTTAGGTGGTGGTAATCAGGTTGACTTTTATGCTCAAACTACATTTGCGTCAACTGAAGCTTCACCCAGCGTTCTAGATCATAAAATTATGAATTTTGATATTAGACGACGCTCAATATTTCATTATTTGTTAATGGCAAGTAGCCAAAATGCAGATGGTTCTGGTGGTTCTTCGGGTGTGGCTGAAATTTATGGTAATGATTTAATTGTAACCATGGGTAATTGGGGGTTTAGTATGGAAACTGAAGCGGCTGCCAATACCACTATTAATATGCAAGCATCAACAATTATGCATGAGTTGGGGCATAATTTAGGTATTCTTCATGGTGGTAATGAAAATACTAATTGGAAGCCGAATCATTTAAGTATTATGAACTACATGTATCAGTTAAATGGATTACCCACTATTGGTGATCGAGAAGGGGATCGTTATTACAGACGTTTTTTCTGGGATAACTTAAATTGTAATCTAGCGGGTAACACTTTAACTTTTGCGCCATCGGTTGCTACTGCTGATTTTAAAATGGATTATTCATCAGGTGGTGGCGCAGCAATTAACGAAGCTTCAGTTGATGAAACTAAAGGTTTAGGCCGTACAGGTTCTGTTGCAGTTGATTTTAACTGTAATGGTAATGATGCTGAAACCTTAGTTAATTTAGATGTTAACAATGACGGTAACAATGCTGGCGTGCTGAATGATGTTAATGAGTGGGATGATATTGTTGAGTTACGTTTTACTCGTTATTGGAGCGGTGTTAACAGTGGCCCTGAAACTAAAAATAGCTCGCTACAATCTAAGTCTTCACTCCCAGCTCGAAGAGAAATTTTGAGTAATGATAAACAAGAGCTTATTTATGAAACTGCACCTAGCAAAGACTTTTTTGATAGGTTAAGGAGCATTAAATAATCATATGTTAAAGCAGCTATTATTAATAGCGACAACTTTTGTATTAATGGCATGTCAGCAAGCAGCTGATATGCCTGCTACCCCAAAAGTTGATTGGCTTATTGACTCGGGAAAGCTGGTTTATTTCAATCAGCCTGTTAATTGGGATAAAAGTGAGATTGCTAATTGTAATTCTTGTTCGATTGAAAAGTCTCAAAGATTGCTTCCGTCAGGTCCAATAACTCGTTATGTGATCAAACAAAGTGGCGCTTGGAGAGGAGTGAAACAACATGAGCATATTCCTTTTATATCGGTAGTGCATCATGATAAAAGTATTCGCGTACCAGTTATTTTTGATTCTCAGACTCAACAGCTTTCTTTGCAATTACCAAAGCAGTCTCTGGCTATAAAGCTAAGAACAACGGTTAGTTTTTTGATTGAAGATACAGAGTATCAACTTTGGGTTGAAGAGTTTAAAGTAGCTCAACAACCGAAACATTACTCTGATGAAAGGTCTGGTCACGAAATTAAGTATTTATTATTGAAAGTTAATTAATAAAATCTATTTTTAAGCTTTAACTTTTTAGGTTGAAGCTTAAAATAGTTATCAGCTAATCAAATAAACTTTGTTGAATTGCGTCTTCCTTAGCTAATGCCCCTTCATGCTTAAGTAACCAGTGTTTCATGTTAATTGCTTTGCCTTCCACAAAATGAGCGAAACCGCCTAAGCCTTGGCTTCCTATAATTCGGTGGCAGGGAATAATAACAGGTAAGTGATTGTGACCACAGGCAGCTCCTACTGCTCGAGGACTACTATTAATTTCTTTGGCTATCTGACCATAGCTTTTTGTCTGGCCATAAGGAATATCGAGCATAATTTGCCATATCTTTTTACGAAAGTTAGTTCCGTCAATATGTAATGGTAAATCAAATTGAGTCAGGTTGCCTTTAAAGTAGGTATCCAATTGTTGGCAAGTTGAGTGAGCTATTGTGTTAGTGGGAGCTTTTTTTTCGCCGCTATAGTCTTGGATTGCCAAGAAGGTTGTTTTATACAAGTAGTTTTCATCAGATACAATACCAATTAATCCAACTGGACTTTCATAAACCGCGGTGTAATTAGTTGCGTTTGTCATGATTTAATCATTCCAGTGGTTATGTAAAAGTACTTCTTATTTTCCAAAAGAGAGAATAATTATCAAGTTTCTTTAATCATGTATCATTTTTGTTAAGGTTACAAAATCCATCCCTTTCTTTCTGCTTTTGTTCGTTGCTTTCTTTCTTCTTGATTCAAGTATTCGAGCTGTTTGTCAAGTTCACTAATATCATGCAGGTAGCTTAATTTTTCATCTTTAGTTAATCCTTTATCGTCGCTAACAACGAGCTCTTCTAGTTTTATTTTTTCTTGGTTTAATCGATTAATATCATTGATTAAATATTTGTATTTTTTTCCTGCGCTATAAGCCGTTAAAAATTTTTTTTCTAAATCTTGAGCGCAAAAGTTAGAGTAAGTTGATACACGGTAGCCTCTATTCCAACCATTAACAGGTGTACAATAGCGACGTAATCCGTCACGATAACCATTTCGATATTGTTTTTGATCAACGCTTATTTGGTACTCGCTACAGGCACTATAGTGCTGATCAATTTTTTCTCCTCTAGCTGATAATCCGTCGTTAAAGCCCGACTGATACCAATCTGCGGTATGGCACTCTGCTTCTGACATAGAAGCACATCCCGTGAGTGAAATTAAGTAAAAAATAACTAAAAGGTTTACTAAAACTGCAAGAAAGTATTTTTTTATCATTCGTAGAATATCCCTGATAATTAATGCTAAATGTTAGACAAACTTATTTTATCATACCAATAGTCGCCAATAATTGGAAATGAGCTATTGAGTTGGAAATGAGTGGTTGTGGTGGCCTGTGTTACCTGAGTAATTAAAATCGATAATACAATTATAGTGGTAAAAATGTATTTGTTAGAAAGGGTATTGTTACGTTTAATACTATTTCTGTGTCCAATACTATAAAAAGCGCCGCTAAGTAGCGGCGAAAGAGCTAATTTAAAGTAAATTGATATGAACTCTAATCACTTATTTGTACTATAAGAATTATCCGGTTTTGCTAAATGCCGAGTAGTGTACATTAATGTCAGCATGATGAGGATTAAAAATAGCGTACCTGTTAATAGTGCAAACTGCTCTAACTGAAGAATAGAATAAAGTACGCTATACAGCGAACTTAGCAGTCCTGCCATAAGCAATGCGCTTTTTCGGCTTTTTGCTGCAATGCCAACATAACTGGTAATAGATAGTATTGCGGTTAAAGCGGCGATAAGGTATGCACCTAAAAAGCCTATATGTTCGGATAAGGAGAGTAGTAGGAGATAAAATAAGCTTAATGAAGCGCCGACTAAGCAATATTGAATCAGGCTAAAGTTAACCTGTTTTTTCAAGTCAAATACAAACAAGGCCAAAAAGGTTAAACAAATAAATAAAATGCCATATTTGACTGAACGTTTCACTTTACTGTAGTGAGTTATTGGCTCAAAAAGCATCGTTTTGGCCGACACTTCATATAATGAAAGCTCATTACTGGTTCTAAATCTTTGTGGGTAGTTTCTCGCCAGATGGCTGAGTTCCCATTTAGCGGTAAAACCTTTTTCTGTTACTTTTCTTGAGGTTGGTAGCATTCCATGAAAGCTTGGGTGTTGCCAATTGGATGATACTGTTAATAAAGTATCTTCTGCCAGGGGAAGTACTGAAATACTTTTAGAGCCCCGAAAGTCAACTGAAAAACTAATCGATAAATTATCACTCGATTGGTTCAAGGTGATGGGGGCATGGAAGCCAGATGATATACCGACATTATTCAGATTTGTTCCAGAATTAAGTTTTAACGGTTTATTGTTGAGTGCAAACTGAGTGACTTTCTGTATGGCTTTGTTGTCAGATACGCCAAAGCTCAGGTAACTATCTTTGTAATGAATATGTGTAATTGATTTATCTTTAAATGCTATTTTTGAAAAGTGCGCTTGTCCTTTTAATTGAGCATTGTAAACCATCGCTTGATAAATACCGCGATAACGAAAGTCATAATCGAGGTTTATATCAACGTTGAGTTGCTCCGGTAAAATAATCATTTTATCGTGCACCGTTCGGTGTACTTGTCTGATCTTTTCTTCGCCATTGTCTGATTTGTAGGTTTTAGTATCTACGACCTCATAGCTGAAAGGTATCACCAGCGCAGGTCCTGAGATAATCTGACTGTTTCCCCAAGTGTCGCCAACTTCATTGGTTACATTGGTATATAGTTGACCACGTTCATCGGTTATTCCTTCAAGTAACCCCAAAATGCTGAGACTAACTAAACCTAATACGCCAATACCAATACCTTTAAGTAGTGACGGTAATTTTTTTCCCATTGAGAGATATGATGGTGAAGAGGCTTGAGAAGCTTGATCATTTTCTAGTGATTGAGAAGCATTTAAAATGCCAAATGAATGACCGAATAGTTTTTTAACCAATACTAAAGCACCTAAGCCAATAAGTAGTAATAAAGCTAAAGCGATAAGTACCGCAAATATTTCAAACATAATATTTCCCGAGTTGTGTCATTACTTATTAGTTATGAGTGACGGCGTGTTAACTGCATTGCAACTGATTAACGGCCATTAATGTTTTTACGGATTTATTAAAACGGTTAAACCGGGCAATATGACGAGAGAAATAGTAAAAATAATGGCGAGATTATGGCAAAATAATGACAAGTTAAATTTTAGTATAACTAGGGCGTGTTGCTCTTTCGTTCTTTGAGATTGTTGCGGCTAAAATTTTGTCAATCGAGGCTCGCGGAGCGTGGTTTAGTGACCAACAAAGAGTGACAAAATTTTAGCCACAACCCGCAGGGCCGAGCTGTTTTTCCGCCCTGCTGCGTTAAAAGCTGAACCTGTAGAATGACTACATGGTACACCTTTTGCCTTGCTGGACAAAAAAATAGCTTCGGCAATCTCAAAGAACGAAAGAGCAACACGCCCTAAGATAAATAGGTTAAATCGGTGTTACCCGAAAACATAATTCAGCATTTAGCGACACAAATTAGTACCTGTACTGATAAGCAAACAAAAATTAAACGGATATCAGCCGTTGCAGGTGGTGATATTTGTCAGTCATTTTTGATAGAGACACATAATAAAAAGTATTTTTTAAAGTTAAGCGAGCACAATGCTAAAGCGCTATTTAAAGCTGAAGCCTTCGGATTAAACTCGATTGCTGAGACAGCTGTTATTAGAACTCCAAAGGTTATTTGTGAGGGAAGCTTTGAGCAGTATCAATATTTGATATTAGAATATTTAGAGTTGCGAAGGAACGGCGATGTTAAATTGCTGGCAAAGGCATTGGCTAATTTGCATTTAACGACTAGGGAGCAGTTTGGTTTTCAACAAGATAACTTTATCGGTTTAACGCCTCAAACTAATACTTGGGAAACTGATTGGGTTTATTTTTTTGCTGAGCATCGATTAAAGTATCAGCTTCAATTACTAACAAACAAAGGTGTACCTAATCGTTTATTGAAAAGTGGAAGTGAGTTAATTGGATTAATACCTCATTTTTTTGATGATTATTGTCCGCAAGCCTCTTTTATTCACGGTGATCTTTGGAGCGGTAATTATGCTTTTGACGAAAATGGCTTTCCAGTTATTTATGATCCTGCCTGCTACTATGCAGATCATGAAGCTGAACTTGCAATGATGGAACTCTTTGGTTCACCAGGCGAGTCTTTTTTCTCTGCTTATCATGACATTTTTAAAATTGACTCAGGTTATAGCCGAAGAAAACCACTGTATAATTTATATCACTTGCTTAACCATGCGAATATTTTTGGCGGTGGATATATTAATCAGTCTCTTTCCTGTATTCATAGTTTATTAAAATCGTTTTGACTGTTGAGTGACTGATGTTATAAGTGTTTTATCTAAAGATGTATGAGCTGCAAGTTTATATCTTGCTCAGAGGTAAGGCCGCCGAGGTTTATTTTATATAGTTGAAATCACTAACGAATATGTTGAGCAAAGTAAGCAACCATCGACGAATAAGTTTCTATTGTGCGTATTAGAAAAGGCTTTTGCACCAAGGTATGGAATATAAGAGCCACAAGCTGATGTATTAATGCGTTTCCCAATATTACTGTAAGCAAAATCGTATCAATGTTTAGATGACATAATGGTTCACAATCCATGAATCGCATCATTAAGTTGATTTAAAATTTGATTAACTCGGCAGTTCAGCGTTTTTACTATCTAGTTGGTTGGCTCTTTTCTTGATATCTTCAACAGCTTTGTCATAATTATTTTTACTGCTATTTTCTCGGCGTTTTTTCTGGTATGTTCCCTTAATCGTTTAATACGCGCTTTAAGTTCGGCTTCCGTTTCAGTAGGCTCAATCTGATCGTATTCTTCTTCCGGATATTTTTCAGGGTTTTCTTTCATATCCTGATAGTAAGCTTCTAAATCCGAAACATGAAGTGTGTATTGAGCTTTGGATTGTGGATTTTGTTGGATGACATAGATATACCGACCTGCCTGTACATCCATATGAAAAACATCGGCAAAACCAATTGACCCCGAACCTTTACCTGTATCAAATTCCACAATGTAAGTATTTTGAGACTTTTTATCAATAACCTTGCCATCAACGATTTGGCTGCCATTGACTTTGCTAATACTCAATATTTGGGTGTCAACCGCTAAAACATTACCCTCAGAAAAATTAAAATCAATAGGTAACTGGATGCTTTCATGTCGCTCAAAACCAACACGACTCATACGTGGGCCAGCTTGCGTTGCTTTTTTGGATAAAAACAGATCTTTTATGTAGGCTCCTAATAATTGTTTGGCTTCTTCATTAATTGTAATGTCGTACTGATGGGAAAACGCATTGGTTTTTTTTAAATTTTTCGGCTCAAAGAACAGTTGTGGTGAGCTGATTGTTTGTTTAGGCGATAAAGTTGAACTTGTTTCACTCGCTAATATTGACTGAGTAAAAAATAACGCTACTAAACTTAAGTATCTATACATGTTTAAACCCTCAAAGTAAGTGTACGTTTCTTGTTTACCTTAATACGGTATACACTTTAACAAGAGCTGTTGAACTATAGCGATAGTATCTCATTATTTTTTTCTGAATTATGCACTTTCAAGTTGTACGAGGATTGTTATCCTGTTGGTTATGTCTAATCATACATATTGTGATAAAGCGAGAATTATTTATCAGTTGAAATAAAATGTGACGAATTTCTTAAATAGCATCTTGCTTTCTGTTCCTTCATCAACCATTCTTGGTGAGATATTCTTAAATAACCTCAATACTTTTAATTCAGGTTTAATAACGACAAAACTTAAGTGGTAGTTTATATAATGCAGCATCAACTCAATCAGGTAGTTAATCAGCTTAATGAGATTATTTTAGGTAAAGAACATCAAATTAAACTTGCGTTAGTATGCCTATTAGCTAAAGGACATTTGCTTATAGAAGATTTGCCTGGAATGGGCAAAACCACTTTG
Organism: Aliikangiella litoralis; assembly: GCF_052495765.1. The sequence continues at coordinate 2,518,108 of NZ_CP199292.1, forward strand.
GCGCATGCATTAGCCCAAGTGTTAGGGCTTGATTTCCAGCGTATTCAATTTACCAGTGATTTATTACCTGCTGACATTACTGGTTCTGCAATTTATCAACGTAGTGAAGAAACTTTTAAATTTCATCAAGGGCCTATTTTTACTCAGGTGATATTAGCTGATGAGGTCAATCGAGCAACGCCAAAATCTCAAAGCGCACTATTAGAAGCAATGGAAGAATATCAAGTGACTTCAGAAGGTGTTAGCCGAGCTTTGCCTGAGCCATTTTTTGTGATCGCAACTCAAAATCCATTTCACCAAATAGGCACTTATCCGTTACCTGAGTCACAACTTGATCGATTTTTGATCAGAGTTTCGCTCGGTTATCCTGAACCTGAAGTGGAAAGATTGTTGTTCAAGGGACAAGAAACAAGGAATCAAATTGCAGATTTGCAGCCTGTGCTTAATGCTCAAAAACTAATCGACTTTCAACAAAGTGTTGCAGATATTAATACTTCTGAAACCCTATTAGATTATTTGCAAGCCTTGGTTGCCGCTACTCGAAATAGTAGTAGCTGGTCTCATGGAATATCTCCTAGAGGAGGTTTAGCTTTATTGAAAGCTGCGAAGGCTTGGGCATTTCTTGATGGTAGAGACTTTGTACTACCTGAAGATGTTCAAGCGGTTTGGTCGCCTGTGGTTGGGCATCGGTTGATGACACAAAATGTAAATGATGTCGCTACAGAATCTCCTGTTGAAGCTTTACTTCGTTCTACTGCTATTCCGAGGTAAGTAGGTTGTCAGTTTCGTCAAATACATTGTTTAGACCAATTAAATTAGTGTTTAAAAACTTTTTCAGTAATCGAATGCCTGTGGGAGCGAGCATTCGTTTTAATCAACGTTCGACTTATATTTGGCCAACTAAAGTTGGCTACTTGTTGCTTGCTATTTTCCTTTTAATGATGATTGGGTCAACGAATTACCAAAATAACCTGGCATTTTTACTGACTTTCTTATTGGTTGGAATAGGATTGGTTTGTATCGTATTTACCTTTAGAAATTTGCAAGGTATTGAGTTTGCTTTATCAGCAAACGAAGAAACTTATGCAGGACAACCTATAAGTTTATGGTTGAGTTTAAGAAGTTACAGTGGTCGAGAGCATTATTCGATAGGGGTGGGCACTAATTATGACAATTTATTATTCGTTAATGTCCCTGTAACAGGTTATAGCAAGGTTAAATTGGATGTTGGAGTTGCCCAACGTGGTTGGTATCCAGTTCCAAGATTGCTTGCTTCTAGCCAGTTCCCTTTTGGCTGGATGAGAACTTGGGCATATTTTGGACTTGATAAGTCTATTTTGGTATATCCTCAGCCACTAGAGCCTGTTTTATCCAGCAGGACTTCAGGTGAAGACGACAATGAAGAAGGTAATAAGAGTAAGGGGGTTGATGATCTTTATGGGTTAAAACCCTATCAAGAAGGTGAGCCACTAAGTAGGGTCGATTGGAAGGCATATGCTAGAGAGCGGGGGATGTTTGTGCGTGAGTTTACTGATTATCAGTCTCGACAGCTCTGTTTTTGCTGGGATGACTTTCCTGGGGAAGAGGTTGAAAAAAGATTGTCTTATTTAACTTATATGGTTACAGAAGCGGCTAACCAGCAATTAAGTTACTCAATGAAACTACCTAATCAATATTTCGAGTTTGATGATGGAGAAGAGCATTGTAAAAAATGTTTAAAAGCGCTAGCGCTTTACGGGAAACAACAAGATGATAAAAAAGGTTAATGCTTAATTCAGCGATTTCACAAGAGCTCATGCAGACAAGAAAGCTGCCTATAGAAGCGATGCTGATTGCACAGCAAAGTGTATTGTTGCCATTGTATTTTTTTGTACCTATCTGGATTGCTTTATTAAATACGGCTGCTGCTTTGTTAGTTCTATACTCAACTCGTCGTTCATTGGCTATTTCACGTTGGTTAAAGGTAGCGATCACTATTTTAGCTATTGGAGGGGTATTAATTGTATTTAAACAATTTACCGGGAAAGATGCTGGCATTGCGCTAATTACTGCAATGTATGGTTTGAAAATATTAGAAGTGAAAGCTGTTAGAGATGCTAATTTGCTATTAAGCTTTGGTTTTTTCATGCTGGTAACCGCTTTTCTTTTCTCACAAAGCCCCATTATTGCAGTTTATCAGTTTGTCCCTATTTTATTGATTTTAAATGGTTTTTTAATACTTCAGAGTGTCGACAACCAAGCTTTATTTAAAAAGAATTTTGCTAATGTACTTAAAGAGTTGAGTGGTTATTTACTGTTAGCTATTCCGGTTATGATTATTTTATTTATCTTTTTTCCTCGGTTTAGTGGACCTATTTGGCGTATGCCAGGCTCATCTAGCTCTGTTAGTGGTATTTCTGACAGTATGAGTCCTGGAGAAATCAGCGGTTTGCAACTGTTAGATGAAGTTGCTTTTAGAGTTAAATTTGAAAAGGAAATGCCTCAAGAGTCTGACTTTTATTGGCGGGTTTTAACGCTTGATGAATTTGATGGCATTAGTTGGACAAGAGCAGAGACACGAGAGTTAACCAATAAAGAACCAATATCAGATGATGTTGAAATTTATCAATATTCAATTACGTTAGAGCCTACTCAGCAAGACTATTTAGTAACACTTGATAGACCAGTTACAATACCCAAACGTGGAGAGCTTAAAAAAGATTATACAACTCGTACTCGCTATCGCGTTGTTGATCGGATGAGATACTCTATCGAATCAGCACCAGGTTTAATAATTGACCAAACGCTGACTGATTTACAAAAACGTTTCTACACGCAAATACCCAGTAGTGGTAATGAACGCTCTCGTCAGTGGGCACAAGAACAAAGGCAAATGAATGAGTCTGATTGGTCTTATATTCACCAACTGTTGCTGCAAATTAATCAACAACCTTATTTTTACACACTACAGCCACCTATTATGGATGAAGATACTGTCGATAGTTTCTGGTTTGATAAAAGAAGTGGCTTCTGTGAGCATTATGCTGGCGCTTTGGTTTATTTAGCTCGTGCCGCAGGTATTCCCGCCAGAGTTGTGATTGGTTATCAAGGTGGCGATAAAAATACTTTGACAGATTATTGGATTGTTAGATATGCCAATGCTCATGCCTGGACTGAAGTTTGGATTCAAGATAAAGGCTGGATTAGAGTTGATCCAACAAGTGCTATTGCTTCAACCAGAGTCGAGCAGTCACTTCTTAATGAATACCGCCAGCGAGAAAGCCTATTTGATGCCTTTGATGTGGTTGAATTAGATGATATTAGCTGGTTTAAGCAATTTGATTATTGGGCCGATCAGATGAATAGCAATTGGAATGAGTGGATTCTTGATTATAACAGCCAACGTCAACGTCAGCTGTTTGCTAATTGGGGGATTTCTTCTATTACAAACCGTCAGCTTATTATTGGTATGTTAATTGGCGTCTTTGTGTTTATTGGCTTTGTTGGAGTTCGAACATTACGTCAACGTTCAATACTTAAGCCTCTAGCCCGTAGTTATATTAAAGTTCAGCAAAAATTATCACAAAAAAAGGTTGTCGATTATGATGTCAGTATGGGGCCGCAACAATTAAAACAGTTATTGCAGACTAAAGATGCAATATTTTATCAGCCGATTATTGCGGTATTGGAGGATTATATTCAGCTACAATATGTTCAGCAAGAACCTTCTCTCCAAGCGACTAATCGTTTATTACGCAGGTTCCGACAATTAAAAATTTGAGAAGTTGAAGTTTACTGAGGCAACATTGAGTTTGTGGCTGAGTTAGAAAGGTTGTTTTGAATGCAACCACTATATCAATAAGATAGCTAAAAAATACGACTGCTAGTTGAGCAGTATAAACCTCGATAAAAGCGGTAAAATCCCCTATAATCGCGGCTTTATTTGTAATTAGCAAAGATTCTGATGGATATTTCTCCGGTTCTAAACTTTCTTCATTGTGAAACCCCAAAAGCGTGGCTCGATTATGCGGTTCAGCATATCGATATATTACTGATTGACCATGCTAAATGTGAGAAAAAAGCAGCTTCTACTGCTTTAAGTCTTATGTTTAAGTATCCTTCTAGAACAGAGCTTCAAGAAAAGATGGCACAATTAGCGAGAGAAGAAATCCTACATTTTGAACAAGTGTTTGAAAAAATTAAGGAACGTGGTATTGCTTATACTATACTCACGCCTTCACGATACGCTGGAAAGCTAAGAAAGCTAGCTCGTGACAATGAGCCTGATAAATTAGTCGATTTTTGTATCATTGGTGGAATTATTGAGGCTCGTTCATGTGAGCGTTTTGCTAGTCTAGCGCCTTTGCTCGATGAAATAGAACCAGAGTTAGCAAAATACTACCGCTATCTACTTAAATCAGAATCACGTCATTTTGAAGATTACCTGATTTTGGCTGAGAAATATTCTGCAACTGACATTAATCAGCGTGTTGAGCTGTTGCTACAAGAAGAAGCAAAGTTGATACTGGGAGAAGACGATGTTTTTCGCTTTCATAGTGGTGTACCGGCCAATAGAGGTTAAGTTGGTCTAGCTGCATGGTTTGTTTGATTGAACCTAAGCTTGGTAATATGGTCATACAAGCGGTTAGAGTCTGTCGATCATTTTGCTTGAGTTGCGTTTCACCTACAAGTAACATAGCAGCCCGCTATACGCCATGCCTGTATAAGGCGCAATTGGTTGAGCGGGGGAAAAATAAGTATTGGTTTTGTATGGATATTATTAGAATATATCCTGCTGTTATTAACTCAGCTTGAATAACAATCGTAAGTAATAATTAAAGAAGCACTTAACTCAAGTGCAATTGATTGGTAATTGGAGTATTAATTTGAACATCATTAAGAAAGTCTGTCTTTTTATAATTGCCTGTATGCTATCTGCTTGTAGCATATTTTACAGTGAAGATGGATTGGTAAAAGATAACTCCTTTGAATATATAAAAGCAGATCAAACTAAAACACTTGAGATCCCTGAACCACTTAAACACAAAAACAATATTGACTACACTGCGGTCCCTGCAATTGGGGAAAAGGCTAAGTCAGCCCCGATAGGTAAAGATCTTAAAGTGGTAGCACCGATACAGATTTTGGCTGTATTAGATAATGTTCGTTCTAATAAGGAATCAGAAAACCCTGCAATATTTATTACTGAAGATGCTAACTTTGTATGGCAAACCATTATTGATATGTTCAAAAATAGCGAGATTGCTTTGCAATTAGCCGATAAAGCTAATTATGTTCTTGAAACAGATTGGGTTGCTCTAGATAAAAGAGGTATATGGCTAGGCCTGGCGGGGGCTGACGAGGTTGATGACTTTCGTGCTAAGTATAGAATTAAGTTAACAGAAGGTGTTTTAAAAGGTGAAAAACAAATAGAGGTAGAAAGGATTGCTGCTGAAAGTTTTAATGATGACACTGATAAATGGGAGTCATATCCGAGTTTTTGGCAAGACTCTGCCGAAATGCTGAACTTAATTATTTCTAGTTATGATAAAGCGGTTATTGAGAGAGATAGAAAAGCTAAATCGAGTGTGATAGCTGGTTTTAAAGTAAAAATGGCTAAAGATGATGATGATAATGCGGCATTAGTGACTTCTGCTGATATGGAGTTGGTTTGGGATAAGTTGCCTAAAGTATTAGAAGCGCTTAATTTTGACATTAATGATAGAGACCGTCGTTTAATGACTTATTTTGTAGCTTATGAATTTGAAGAACCTGGCTTTTTTGCATCTTTATTTGATTCTGAAGAAAAACCATTGCCACTTGAAACAGGCGATTATCAAGTAACATTACGTCAGTTAGGAGAACTCACAGCCATTGTCTTTAGAGACGGGCAGGGGGCACCACTGACATCAGATACAATGGTTAAACTATATCCTGATTTAAATAAATTGTTTGGTGATAAGCGTTAGAATAAATTGGCTAAACTACGGGTTTGTTCACTAGGTTCTGGCAGTAAAGGGAATGCTACTTTAGTTGAGTATAATGAAACTTTATTGTTGGTGGATAGTGGCTTTTCGTGCAAGGAGCTGGAGCAGCGCTTAGTTTCTCGCTCTGTTTCAGCTAAGCAAGTTTCAGCTGTTTTAGTAACACATGAACACAGCGATCATTTTAATGGCGTACCTGCTTTTGCTAACAAATATCAATTGCCTGTATGGATGAGTCCAGGTACTAGTCTCCACCCTAGAGCCGCCAAAATTAAAAGTTTAAATTTATTTAACAGTCACACTGAGTTTATTTTGGGTGATTTTAAAGTCATGCCTGTCGCAGTTCCGCATGACTCAAGAGAAGCTTGCCAATTTGTTTTTCAGGCTAATGATAAACGAGTCGGCATATTGACCGATTTGGGTCACATTACTCCTTATGTGCAATCTTGTTTTGCAAGCTGTGATATCTTATTGCTTGAGTTTAATCATGATAAAAAACGTTTAATGCAAGGGCGCTACCCTGCTTCTTTAAAGGCGAGAGTTTCTGGTAGTTTTGGCCACTTAAATAATGAGCAAGCGGCAGAGTTTCTTCGCCATATTCAATTATCTAAGCTCCAATATTTAGTTGCGATGCATTTGAGTGAGGAAAATAATTGCCCTGATATTGTTAATAAAGTTGTTGCTGAATTAAATTTAGGTGATAACACTCAGTTTTTACTAGCTGAGCAGCCTATTGGCTTTGATTGGCTCTGTATTTAATTGCTATTTTTAAAAAAGGGTAAAGAAATGGCTTTCTTTACCCTGTATTCCAGTTAATTAAAGCTGAAACGATATTGGCACGTCAAATACAAATTCTTTTTGTTTTAACTCTTTAGGAATTGCCTGAAAGGGGGCCGCTTTCTTGATTATACGGCCAACCGCACGGTCTAATATTCGCGAACCTGAACGCTCAGTTAATTCAATATCAATGATTTCTCCCTCACTATTGATTGTTACTTTAGCAGTAACATCCCCTTCTTTTCGATCCACTAGAGCTTTTCGTGGATATTCTTGATAACGCCTTATGGAGTTTATTAAGTCTCGCGTATAAGAACCAGTAATTAGATCGGCATCAAAAAAGTCTTCCTCAATAGGTGGCGGTGGTTTTTTTTCAATAGAGGCGACTTTTTTAGGTTCTGTTTTGGCTTTAGGCTTGTTACTTGTTTTAGGTGTCGTTTCTGCAATATTAGATTGTAATTTAATATCAGGTTTTATGTCTGGTTTAGCTGTTTTGGGTGTTTGCTTAACTTCAGTTTTTTTATTATTCGTTGGGGTTGCTTTTTGGGCTGGAGGCGTACTAGCTTTGGCTTCTTTTTTTACTGGTGGTTTCTTCTTAGGCGTTTGCTTTTTTGTTTCTTTTTTCTTGGTGTCTACTTTTGCTACTTTTGTAGATGCTTTCTTTGTTTCTTCAGCAGACTCTTTTGGGGGCTCATCAGCTTGAGCTACTTTTGTATCATCAACCAAGTCGTCATCAAAGCGGCCTTTTATGGCTTGAAGGCCCTCGTATTGAGCGATATATCCATTTTTGGTGTTGCTATCATCCTGTCCTCTAATACTTTTTTTGAATGCTTTTGTAGGAGGAATATTACCTAACCAGACATTCAATAATATGCGAGCGAACTCTGGTTTCTCAATGGTCGTAAAAAGTGTAGAGTTTAAATAAACCTGTGTACCTACGCCAGGTATATAATCGATATTGATTTCATCACCTGCTTGTAAAGCTCGTTTAAACAGTTTTGAAAAGCCAACAATTTCTCGAGTGAAGGGCTGCCACTGACTTCTCGAATTATTCATTGCCATTCTTTCTTTCCAATGTCTGGCTAGTTTTCTATTTGAGTAACCAGACAAGAACTTAATTGACATTCTTTTGGCAACATTGTCATCTTTCAATTCATCTGGGTTGTTGATTGATTGAGGACCAAATAAGGCACCGACATAAATATCATTACGTAATTCTTGAAAAACACCAATTCCCATTAATTTTAAATTATCGTTGTTAGATAACTGGGCTGTTATGTTGGCTTTAGATTGTGAAACAACCCCAATAAAAATAAATGAAAAGGCGAATAATAAGGTTATTGGATTTTTTAATTTGAAGTATTGATTGAACATTTATACAACTCCGCAAACACAGTTTACTAACTAATAATTAAGCTATTACTTTCTAGCACTTAAAAACGTATTTTTTTGATTGGGCCCGCATACGAAAATAACCACGTAAGTTTGACACTCACTTTTTAGCTTTATAACACCAAATTCTTATACATGATGTTACTGTATTATTTTTATATTTAATTTTGGTTTTTAATTTCTATATTTAATAATAGCTAAAGTTTTAAATATTTCATTAATCTTAGATTTTAGATGAAAAAAGTCACTATTTATTAACAGCTTTCTAAGCATACAAGCAACTATAACTGAATGCACTAATATTTTCGTGAATATTACACTATTTGCGCAATAAATTATCATAAGTTCTTGTTAAATAGCATTAAATATTCTAAATTTAACCTATCAGCCATAATAGACATTTGATAAAGAGCGTTATTAACTTGCTTTTACTCGTTTTGTTTGGTGTCCAAATATCAGCCAAAATATTCGTTTAATATTGGAAAGTTTGCATTATTAAATCATTTAAGCTGGATATAGTCGTGTTTTTAATTGTTTTTATAAGGCTTTGATTTTAAACATATTTGAGTTTGGATTATATAATAATAAAAAATAAATTGACATAATTGTCGGGGTGAAATGTGAAGTATTTAAAATTATTTTTATTAGTTCTTTGTGTGTTAAATTTTTCTTGCTTTGCTCAAGAGCAAAGTGAAAATGAAAGAATGCTAGCTGTACAGAAAATCTCGATTATAGATAGGCCGGCTCAAATGGTAGGCATCGGGTTAACCCAGCTGCTAAATGATGATTATTATGTAGGGGCATTCTACCTTGATGAGAATGTACAATACGATGGAACGGCCGACTTCTTTTTTGTTGAAGCCGCCAGGCGAATGGAGTTTAGGTTTGCTTCATCGAAAAGCATTTCTGCTAGAAGCTTTAAACGTAAATTAGCTGAAAATGTAAGAATTAATAATACACGAGATGCAATAAATGCCCAAAAATCGCAAATAGCACGGTTTATGCGTTTTTTCAAAGGAACTTATAAAAAAGGTGATGTGCTTAGTTTTGATTATCACCATACGTTTGGTACACGAGTTATCTTAAATGGAAAAACTATTGGTGAAGTTGAGTTATCACACGGCTTATATAATTTGTTAGTCAATATTTGGGTGGGTGAAAGGCCTCCGTCTTCAGCTTTTAAGCTTGGCATTGTCGGAAAAAATGACATCGACTATCAAATTGAACTACAACGTAAATTTATTTCATTATAGTTGCTCTTTTTTGAGCTGATTTTTTATTGATTACCTAAGGTAAAAAAGTTTTTTGGTTTTTTGCCTTACTTTTATACAGTACATATATTATTTGTACATCAGCTCTATTTTTCGGTTTACACACTATCGAATCCTCGTTATGCTCTATCGCCATCACAGCTATCACTAGTTGATACTTTCTTTAAAATTTAAGTTTTAAATCTTACTTCATTAATAATCGAGAATTTAAAAAATGGCTAACATTTTGTTACTTGGAGCTGGCTTCGTTACAGGCCCATTAGTCGAATACTTACATCAAAAAAAACACCATATTACAGTGGGGTCGCAATATTTACCTGAAGCTGAACAGCTTGTTGCTGGACGTGAAGGTCTTAAGCCATTGCAAGTTGATGTGACTAATAATGATGAACTAACTGAACTTGTTAAAAATGCAGATTTAGTAGTTTCTTTTGTGCCTTTTCAATTTCATGTTGCTGTTGCAAGAATTTGTGTGGCACAGAAAAAGTCATTAGTGACTGCCAGTTATACTCACCAAGATATGTGGCAACTTAATGATGAAGCTAAAAAGGCTGGTATTACAATTTTAAATGAGATTGGTGTTGATCCTGGAATTGATCATATGACGGCTATGCAGGTGATTGATGAAGCGCATGCTAAAGGTTTGGAGGTCGAAGCTTTGGTTTCTTGGTGTGGTGGAATTCCTGCTCCAGAAGCTAACAATAATCCTTTGGGGTATAAATTCTCTTGGTCACCTATGGCTGTTTTATCAGCCGTTTCAAATGATGCTAAATATTTAAGAAAGGGTGAAACTAAGATGATCGATGGTGATAATTTATTAGCTTCAATGAGAGATGTGACATTAACTGAAGATATGGAGTTAAAAGGTTATGCAAATCGTGATTCTCTTGGTTATCGTGAAGAGTATAGAATTCCAGAAGTACAAACGTTGCTGAGAGGCACGCTACGCTACGCAGGTTTTGGTCCTATTATTGATGCAGCTAAAAAAGTAGGACTATTGTCAAGTGAGTCTTTCGCGGGAGACGCACCTGTAAACTGGCGCGAATTAATGAGTCGTTTAAGTGGTGTGAGTGAAAGTGACTTGGCAAATAATTTTAGTGCTGAACCTCAAATTAATGAGCACTTTGCCTGGTTAGGCTGTTTTTCTGAGGAGCCTTTAAATGCTGATACTCCTATTCAAGCATTTTGTTCTTTATTGTGTGAAAAACTAAAATATGAGCAAAATGAACAAGATATGATCGTCATGCAACATCGACTGATTTTGAAAGATAAGCAGCAAAATAAAGTTTTTCATCGTTCAACATTGGTTGAAAAAGGAGAAGTTGGTGGCTTTTCTGCTATGGCTAAAACCGTTGGTTATCCTGCCGCAATTGCTGCTGATTTAATATTATCGGGAACAATTAATAGGAAAGGGGTTTGTATTCCTGTTACTGATGATATTTATAAGCCTGTTTTATTAGAGCTGGAAAAATTGAATATCAAAATGAAAGAAGAAATTATTCAAGGGCAAAGTGAAGAAAGCTTTTTAAATCACTTGTAATTTTATCCGTTGAGCTATAATACTTTGGTCATATTTAGAGTTGATTATTAATGATCATAAAATGCACTTGGTAATATGTGAGCAGGTTTTATTTTTTTCTATCGTATAATGCATCTTAATAGCAAAATACAATGTAAGTTATTGAAACCGTCAATTTGGCTCAGGCTAGAAAACAGAGTATTGTTAGATTTTCTCAGATACTAACCTTTTCTTAATTTAAGGTTAGTATAATTTTTAAACTGTTATTATTTTTATATTATTAATTAGGAGATTGTTATGGGAGTTTTAGTCGGACGTGAAGCACCTGATTTTACAGCGGCTGCGGTATTAGGTAGCGGTGAAATTGTTAATGATTTTAATTTTAAAGAAGCAACTAAAGGTAAAAAAGCTGTTGTTTTCTTTTACCCTCTTGATTTCACATTTGTTTGTCCTTCTGAGCTGATTGCATTTGATCATCGATTGAAAGATTTCTCTGACAGAGGTGTTGAAGTTATTGGCGTATCTATAGATTCTCATTTTTCTCATAATGCGTGGAGAAATACGGCAATCAAAGATGGCGGTATTGGAGCTGTTGGTTACACTCTAGTTGCTGATGTTAAACATCAAATTTGTCAAGCTTATGATGTTGAGCATCCTGAAGCTGGTGTTGCTTTTAGAGGATCTTTTTTAATTGATGAAGATGGCTTAGTTCGTCACCAGGTTGTTAATGACCTACCATTAGGCCGTAATATTGATGAAATGTTAAGAATGGTTGATGCACTTCAATTCCACCAACAGCATGGTGAAGTTTGTCCGGCTGGTTGGAAAGAAGGTGATAAAGGTATGCAAGCATCGCCAGAAGGTGTTGCTAAGTATCTAGCAGAAGAAGCTGATAACCTTTAATTTTTACTTGGTTATTGTCTTAAGGCCGGACTTGTTCCGGCTTTTTTGTGTCGGTTTTATTTGTTGCTCAGTTCACAAAAAGTGCCGCAGATCTCACATTAATGGTATATTTATGTTAGTTTTATTATCTAAAATAGTAATAATTAGCGATATTTAAAATTTTGATCAAATGGTCTGAATATCGATCGGGGCATGTGCATGAATTATCCTTCCGTATTACCTTTATCAAGCCTATCTAAGCTGGCAGTATCTTTGTTATTGCTTATTGCTGCTGTTTTTAATATTAATGCAGCAGTACCAGATGAAGTGCAAGCAGTATTTGTTAATAATGGTTGTTTAAATTGTCACGGGGCGACGAATCCAAGTGGTGGTCTCTCACTGGTTAATGCAGACGTTTCTGAAATGCAGTTAGTTGATGTTAATGCTAACTGTAATGCCAATATGAAAAGGGTTCTGGCTGGTGAACCGCAAAATTCAGCATTGTATCGAAAAATATCAATGCAAAATCCTGGCTGTGGTGGTGTGATGCCCCCTAATGGAAATATGATTAGTCAGGCTGACCAAGCAGTAATATTTGATTGGATTGTGTCGATTGGACCGGCTGCTCAGTTTGGTTTAATTGAAATGCAGACTGCTGCTGTGACAGTGCAAGAAACAGATACTAACCTAACCTTAACGGTCAATCGGCTTTTGGGAACACAGGGACAGGTGAGTGTCGATTATGTTGTTTCAACCATTGGTACAGATACAGCTACTTCACCTGATGACTATGTTGCTGATAGTGGAACGCTTGTATTTGCTGACGGAGAAACAAGTCAGACAATAACTATTCTTTTAGCTGATGATGATGTATTTGAAGGTGCAGAAGTTTTTTCTGCGACTCTTAGCAATGTTGCTGGTGGGGCTGTGTTGGGTAGTCAAGCTCAAACTAAAGTAACAATACAAGATAACGAAATGTCGAATGAGCCTGGAACATTTTTATTTAGTGCTGTTAACTACAGTGTAGTAGAAGATGCAGGCACGATTGATATAACTGTATTAAGATCATTTGGTGCGGCCGGAAGCGTAAGTGTTGAGTTGAGGTCGACTGATGTGACTGCTGTTTCTAATATGGATTATACAAGTATTAATCAGACACTCGTATTTGATGAAGGTATTAGATCACAAGTCGTTTCATTGGCTATATTAGATGATCAAACCGAAGAAGAAAGTGAAAGGCTTACTTTATCGTTATCTAATCCTGCTGGTGGAGCGGTGCTTGGCAGTCCAAATAATGTGACGGTTACTATTAATGATAATGATGCACCAGATGTGGTGGTGGTCGATCCAGAGCCTGAAACACCAATTGTTCCAACAACAGAAGCAACTTATGAAGCGGCGGGAGCAATATTCTATTTAATTCCAATGATAGGCATCCTGTTTTTTGTTTTTCGTGGTAAAAAACGATAATTTTTAGTTCTTATTAAGTTTTTATCTATCTCAAGTTTAAACGTTATGTATATTAGAAATGCCGGCTTATTTAATAAGTCGGTATCTGCTCTTTTTAATTAAAAGCTATACTACTATTTGGCTTATTGACTGTTTATATTAATTAGAGTTATTTGATTTTACTTTAGAACACACTAAACTTGCGCCCATGAACGAATCAAACATAATTTCTGATGGTTTTTTATTAATGCTCACCGGCATGGGAACCGTCTTTATATTTTTATCTATCCTTGTTTTTTTTACTGGGTTACTTCAACGTTTTGCCAAAGAAGAAGTGATTAAGCAAACCAGCAATAAGCAATGTAAGTACGATGAAGATGAAATTGCTGCGGTTTCTGCTGCGGTCTATGCTTATCGACAAAAGATAATAAACTCTGAGGAATAATAATGACGAATAAACTCGGCATAACCGAATTGGTGTTGCGTGATGGTCATCAATCTCTTTTTGCTACTCGTATGCGTATTGAAGATATGCTTCCTATTGCCGAAAAGCTTGATCAAATTGGCTATTGGTCAATTGAAACCTGGGGAGGAGCAACTTTTGATTCATGTATTCGTTTTTTGGGAGAGGATCCTTGGGAAAGGCTTCGTCGACTAAAGGCAGCTATGCCTAATACCAAGCAGCAAATGTTATTTCGAGCTCAGAATATATTAGGTTATCGTCATTACGCTGACGACGTAGTAGAAGCTTTTGTTGAGCGTGCCGCAGTAAATGGCATGGATGTTTTTAGAATATTTGATGCCATGAATGATATGCGCAATTTAGAAACAGCTATTAAAGCTACGGTTAAAGTGGGTAAGCATGCTCAAGGGACTATGTCTTACACTGTCAGTCCTGTGCATACGATTGATATGTGGTTGGATATGGCTAAGCAATTAGAAGATATGGGCTCGCACTCTATTTGCATTAAAGATATGGCTGGTTTATTAAAACCCTATGTTGCAGAAGAGCTTGTTAGTCGTTTAAAAGAAAGTATTCAAGTGCCTATTGCATTACATGCACATGCTACAACGGGGCTAAGTACTGCAACAATTACCAAGGCTGTTGAATCGGGCATTGATACCGTTGATACCAGTATTTCTTCAATGAGTATGACCTATGGACATTCGGCAACTGAATCAGTTGTATCGATATTTCAAGAACATCAAAGAGACACAGGACTTAATCTTGAAGCGTTGGAAGAAATATCGGCATATTTTAGAGAAGTAAGAAAAAAATACGCAAAGTGGGAAGGTAGTTTAAAAGGTGTCGACTCTAGGATCCTTGTTGCTCAAGTGCCGGGAGGAATGTTGACTAATATGGAAAGTCAATTAAAAGAACAAGGGGCAGGAGAAAAGCTTGATGAGGTATTGAGAGAAATTCCGCGAGTAAGAAAAGATTTAGGTTACATTCCCTTGGTAACACCAACTTCTCAAATTGTTGGGACTCAGGCCGTTTTAAATGTATTAACTGGAGAGCGTTATAAAAGTATCAGTAAAGAAACTGCAGGAGTTTTAAAGGGAGAATATGGGGCAACAGCTGCGCCAGTTAATGCAGAATTACAAGCGCGTGTTTTAGAAGGCGCTGAGTCAATTACTTGCAGACCTGCAGATTTATTAGCCGCTGAAATGAATAAGCTACAGCAAGAGCTTACAGAAATAGCACAAAAAGAATCAATAAAACTAGCTGATAATGAGATTGATGATGTATTAACTTATGCATTGTTTCCTCAAATAGGTACAAAGTTTTTAAAGAATAGAGGAAACCCTGACGCTTTTGAACCTACGCCTCAAGCAGAAGAAGAGCAGGTGCAAGTGGTAAATAGTACTTTAGCTGAACCACCGTCTTCTAGCTTAGTTCCCGAAAATTATAATGTTGCTGTGAATGGTAAAAATTTCCAGGTAACTGTTGCTCCTAGCGGTGTTATTGCCGATATTCAACCACAAACAACCATTCAAAGTACTCTTCCTATAACTAGCGCAAGCGCTCAATCGACAGTTGATGCGCCATTAGCTGGAAATATATTTAAAATACTGGTTTCCCCTGGTGACAATGTATCTGAAGGTGATGTAGTGATTATATTAGAGGCTATGAAAATGGAAACGGAAGTGCGCGCAATTCAAGCCGGTAAAGTCTCTAATATTTTGGTCAAAGAGGGTGATGCGGTTAGCCTGGGTGATCAGCTTGTTGGTCTTGGATAATTTATTAGGAAGTAATATAAAATGTCAGAAGGGTTAATTCAGCTTTGGCAAAGCACTGGGATTGCTAACTTTAGTTTTCCTGAAATAGCAATGATTTTAGTTGGAGTATTGTTACTATTTTTAGCAATAGCTAAAGAGTTTGAGCCACTATTACTATTGCCTATTGGGTTCGGCGCTATTTTGAGCAATATACCTGTTGCTGGTATTTCTGAGGCTGGGGGAATACTTTACTATATCTACAAAATTGGTATTGATACAGGTGTTTTTCCCTTAATCATATTTATGGGAGTAGGTGCTATGACCGACTTTGGGGCTTTAATCGCTAATCCAAAAACTCTATTCTTAGGTGCTGCAGCTCAGTTCGGTATTTTTGCGACTTTAATTGGCGCTTTAGCTCTAAATAGTGTTCCTGGTATTAATTGGACAATTCAAGATGCATCAGCAATAGCAATTATTGGTGGGGCAGATGGTCCAACAGCGATATTTCTTGCTGGCAAACTAGCCCCCGATCTTTTAGGAGCCATTGCAGTTGCTGCCTATTCATATATGGCACTAGTACCCATTATTCAGCCTCCTATTATGAGGTTGTTAACGACTGAGCAGGAGCGTTCAATTAAAATGACTCAACTGCGCCATGTATCTCAGAGAGAGAAAATAATTTTCCCTCTCGTTGTTTTAGCGCTATGTATATTGTTATTGCCATCTGCAGCCCCTTTAATTGGTATGTTTTGTTTCGGTAACTTAATGAAAGAAAGTGGCGTGGTTAATCGTTTGTCTGAGACAACCCAAAATTCATTAATTAATATTACTACAATATTTTTAGGCTTAGGCGTAGGTTCGAAATTGTCTGCAGAGCAGTTTTTAAATTGGGAAACGATTGGGATTCTACTTTTAGGTGCAGTTGCTTTTTCTATAGGAACAGCGAGTGGAATTTTAATGGCTAAACTGATGTCACGTCTTAGCAGTGAAAAAATTAATCCTCTTATTGGAGCCGCGGGAGTTTCTGCCGTTCCAATGGCTGCGAGAGTCGTTAATAAGGTGGGTTTAGAGTCAAATCCACATAATTTCTTATTAATGCATGCGATGGGACCTAATGTTGCTGGAGTTATTGGTTCCGCGGTGGCGGCAGGCGTTTTGTTGGCATTAGTTGGAAACTAGGTGAAATAAGTCTAATCTATTTATTTTTTGACCTAAATCAAAAAGTTTATTTGCCTTATAACCAATGGTTATGAGTTGATTGGACCATCAATTAATTGGTGACTATACTCAAATTAGGTTTATTAATTTGTGAGAGTCTATTATGCCGTTACGGTTTCCTGAAGATCCGCTTTATCAATTATTGCGAGAAGAGAAAGTTAAAGCTTTTAACCAACAAAGAGGTACTGATACAGTAATCGACTTCCATGACTGTGACTTTAGAGGCCTTGATTTAAGAGGGTTAGACGCTCATGGAATTGATTTTTCTGGCTGTTACTTTCGAGCGGCAGATTTAAGAGGTATTGATTTTAGCCAAGCAAATTTATCCGGTGCCAGTGTTGCTTCTGCCCAAATATCCGGCTCATTGTTTCCTTCAAATATCTCGGCCAACGAAATCCTTCTATCTGTTGAAAAAGGTACTCGAATGCGAGTGAGGTAAACATTTCTGGATTTAACAAGCCGGATGAGTAATTTCTGAGTGATTAGTTTATAATGCCCCGAATAATCACAAATAATATATTACTTTAAGGGGCACTAGTTTGGACGCTATTAATACTTTTCTGTTGTGGATCGATGGCTTTTTAGGATCCGCCACTTATTTCCCAATATTGTTACTTGGTACAGGGATTATCTTTACCTTATACCTAGGCTTTCCTCAAATTCGCTATTTTGCACATGCTACCCGTATTTTACGTGGTAAATATTCCAAATCAGATGCACCTGGCGATACTAGCCACTTTCAAGCCTTAACAACGGCACTTTCAGGCACAGTTGGAACTGGAAATATTGGTGGTGTGGCGTTAGCGATCTACCTAGGTGGTCCTGCTGCTTTGTTTTGGATGTGGGCGACGGCTTTTTTCGGTATGACAACAAAGTTTGTTGAGGTAACGCTATCTCATAAATATCGTGAAAAAACTGCTGATGGTACTATGGCTGGTGGTCCCATGTACTACATGGAAAAAAAGCTCAACATGAAATGGATGGCGGTACTAGTTGCTGTAGCAACCGTGGTGAGTTCTATTGGATCTGGCAATATGCCGCAAATCAATAATATTGCGGTTGGCTTAAATGAATCATTTGGTATTGAAAAGTGGGTCACTGGGGCGATACTAGCGATCATACTAGCAATGGTAATTATAGGCGGGATTAAAAGAATTGCTAATGTTGCAGAAAAAGTCGTACCAACTATGGCTTTAATTTATTTTATCGGTGCACTTGCTGTTATTTTCGCAAATTTTGAAAATATTGGACCGTCTTTTGCCGCTATTTTCTCTGATTTGTTTTCTGGTTCAGCAGCTGTTGGTGGCTTTTTAGGTGCAAGCATGGCGTATGCACTAGATAGAGGAGTAAATAGGGGGTTATTTTCTAACGAAGCTGGTCAGGGGTCGGCGCCTATCGCTCATGCAAGTGCAAAGGGTAAAGAACCTGCGTCTGAAGGGATGGTGTCTTTACTCGAACCTTTCATCGACACGATTGTTATCTGTACAGTTACCGGTTTAGTCATTTTAAGTAGTGGTGTATGGAGTGAAAAACATCAAAATACTTTTGACCGAGCAGATATGGAATATGTGGCTGGTGAGTATTCGGATACTAACCAAAAGAATGTTTCAAGCTTATTTAGTTATTTGGACAAAAAGTCTGATGAAAATGGCGGTGTAGAACTATATTCAGGCACTATTGAAATCAAAGATGGTAGAGCGATAGGTAATGGTTACACCTTGATCAGCGCACGTTCTATTGCTGAAGAGGTTGTCTATTCGCAAGGTGAGAAGCCATTCTCTGGCGAGTTGCAAATTGAAAAAGGTAAAATAGTCGATGCTGATGGTGTTTCTGTCGCTGGTAAATCACTGATTCACTCTGTGAGGTTAACAACTGAGGCTTTCAAACACGGTTTTATGGGGGAAGCAGGTGAGTATATTGTTACTTTAGGTTTATTACTGTTTGCTTTTACCACCGCAATAGCTTGGTCATATTATGGTGATCGGGCCATGACGTATCTGTTTGGTCCTAAAGCTGTGTTACCTTATCGAGTAGTCTATGTAGCTGCATTTTTCGTTGCGTCTTTTACCGATGCAACCGTAATCTGGAATTTGGCCTATGTCACAGTTGCGTTAATGACGATACCTAACTTAATCGGCATCTTGTTGTTACACAAAGATATGAAACAAACCGTCGCAGATTATTGGACACATTTTAATAAGAACAGGGCAGATTAAAACAAGCGTTTGAAAAATGTGTTAAACTGATAACTTATGCTAGCTTTAGCATTCAAGGTCGATACTAAACCCCGCTATATGTGGGGTTTATTTTAGAGTTTTGAATAGGTTTATTTTGTATCTTGTATAAAACAATAAAGAAGAGAAGGAACCATATAAGTTATGAGTTATCAAGCACCAATTGAAGAAATGGGCTTTCTATTGAAGCACGTATTTAACGTTGAGCAAACTCTAGGTCAAATAGACAGTTTTTCTGATTTTGACTTAGAACTCTATAGTGCTGTTTTAGAAGAAGCTGCTAAGTTTTCAGAAAATGTTCTTTTCCCTATCAATCGGAATGGGGATGAAGTTGGTTGTACATTTAATAATGGTTTTGTTACCACCCCTAATGGCTTTAAGCAAGCTTATAAGGAGTACTGTGAAGGTGGCTGGCAAGGTACTTCTGGCGACCCTGAATATGGCGGACAAGGTTTGCCTAAAACACTTCACGTTTTAATTGAAGAGATGACTTTTTCTGCCAATACCTCGTTTTGTTTGTATCCATCTTTAACCAATGGTGCATATCATGCTATTCGAGCTCATGCGACAGATACAATAAAAGCGACTTATTTGCCGCCTATGCTAGAAGGGCGTTGGGCCGGAACTATGGGGCTAACTGAGCCTCATGCTGGTTCTGATTTAGGTATTATAAAAACAAAAGCGGCTAAAAACGAAAATGATACTTATTCAATTAATGGTACCAAAATTTTCATAACCGGTGGTGAGCATGATCTAAGTGAAAATATCATCCATCTAGTGTTAGCTAAGTTACCAGATGCTCCAGCCGGGCCAAAAGGAATTAGCTTATTTTTAGTGCCTAAACTTAAGGTTAAACAAGATGGCTCTCTTGGCGAAGCAAATGGTGTAAGTTGTGGCAGCATTGAGCACAAAATGGGCATTAAAGCATCGGCTACTTGTGTGATGAATTTTGATAATGCTGAAGGTTACCTGATCGGCAGTGAGAATCGTGGCTTAAATGCCATGTTTACTATGATGAATTTGGAAAGGTTGTCTATTGGTATACAAGGAATAGGTTTATCTGAAATGTCTTACCAACTTTCTAGAAGCTATGCACTTGAAAGAAAACAGGGTAAAAGTGAATCAGCCAACTTAGCTTCAATTATTGAGCATGCCGATGTTCGCCGAATGCTACTAGAACAACGTTGTTATACTGAGTCTGCAAGAGCGTTGGCTGTTTTTATGGGCAATCAAATTGATCTTCAATATCATCATTCTGATGAGACGACTAGAGAAAATGCTGCAAATTTAATGAGCTTGTTAACACCTGTTGCTAAGGCTTTTTTTACAGATAAAGGTTTTGATGCATGTAACCACGGACTGCAAGTTTTAGGCGGACACGGTTATATTCGTGAGTGGGGGCTAGAGCAGTTAGTTCGAGATGCAAAGATCGCTCAGATTTATGAAGGAACCAATGGTATTCAGGCGCAAGATTTACTTGTTAGAAAAGTTTGTTTAGATAAGCAAGGTATTATTAATTTGTTATATGAATTAATAAAGGAAGAGATAGCCAAACCGACTTTGATAGACGAAGCTAGTTTATTACAACAACAGATGATAGCTTCTCTTGAAATACATGAGTCGACAAGCTTGTGGTTGATCGAAAATTTTGCAGAAAGATCTTATGAATTACAAGGCGGTGCGGTTGATTATTTACATGCAACCGGGTATTTAGTTTATGGTTGGATGTGGTTAAAAATGCTAAATTCATTAGAAAGTGATCTATCGCCAGAATTTGTTGCTAGAAAAAAATTAGCCGCAGTCTATTTTAACCAACAAATATTGACAAATATCAACCAGTTATGTAATAAAGTTAAACAAGGATATAAAGAAGTAATGAGTGCTGATAATTCTTTGATTTAAGCCTAACTTATATGATTTTAGCCGTTTAGTAAAAGGCTTTTAAGAACGGCTAAATTTTAACTTTGTAGAACTTATCTCAAAAAGTAATGGTACTTTTGGCTAGAATGAAGAATATATCCATGTTGCGGGCAAATTAGTGTCACTTAATTTTTAATTTGTGGGTGGTTAGCTATTGGTAAAAAGCTAATTATAAGCTATAGTTATCGCAATATTATAAAGAAAGATCTTAACTTATCGCTGTAACTTCATGGAATAGTTATAAAACATTGGAAGTTATTATTAAAATCTGCTTCTATTTTAGGAGAAGAGTACAGCAAGTTAAGTTGGCAAAAAATAGAATTTAATGGTTCAATTACAAGGGAATCAGCGTATGTTTCGCAAATTTATCCTCTTATTAATTTCTGCAGCAAGCTTTTATTCAGGTGCTAGTTTAGCAGTTGGGTTAGGAGAATATAAATTAAAGTCTGGTCTTAATCAGCCTCTAAAAGCAGAAATTAAACTTTTATCGGCTAGTGATTTAGGTGATCATGAAATTCATGCATCACTAGCTAGTATGGCTGAGTTTGAAAAAGTAGGCGTTGAGAGGCTTTTTGCACTTACCGATATTGTGTTTACCACTAAGAAAAATCCTAATGGTTCAGTTATTATCGATATGACTACTAGAGAACCAATTAAAGAGCCATTTCTTAATTTTTTAGTTGAACTAAACTGGCCAAATGGTCGTATTATTAGAGAGTATACTTTCTTACTTGATCCGCCAGTATTTGATGAATCAGCGTCATCAACAATTCAAAAATCTCAAGCAACTGCATCAAAAAAAAAGCCGACTAAAACTTACACATCATCGGTTAGTCAGTCACAAGACGAAGTTTACACTGGAGGGAATACATACGGCCCAGTGACGGCAAACGATACTCTTTGGAGTATCGCGAGTAAGGTTCGTCCTAGTCAACAATCTTCTATTCATCAGACTTTAGTGGCAATCTATCGTGCAAATCCTGATGCTTTCGGTAATGGAAATATTAATAATTTACTACGTGGAAAAGTATTAAAAATTCCAGATGCTGCATCGGTTAGCCAAGTGCCGCATCGAGCCGCATTACAAGATGTTGTTATGCAGAATAATCAATGGCAGTCAGGTGGTGCCAGAAGAATTGTTGGTAATACGCAAGATTCTTCAACTTCAAAAACAATGGATTCAGAAGGTCGTTTGACTTTAGCTACACCTAAAAGTGATGGCTCTTCAGATAAAAATTCAGGCAGTATTAAAGCTCGATTAGAAGAGATTCAAAGTCAGTTAGTAAATTCACAAGAAACAAGCGCTACCTTACAGACAGAAAATGATGAATTAAGAGCGCGTCTAGCTGATGCACTTAAGAAGATTGAATCAATTCAAAGTGAATCAGCAGTTAATATATCTGACACAGAGCTAGCAGCGTTAAGTAATTCTCAAGCTAACAAAGATGACACAAATAGTAATGTTGTTGAAGAAACTTTATCAACTACAGAAGGTTTAACTTCTAATGAGTCTAACGATAATCAAAACAGTGATTCTTCAAATGTAGCGGATACGAGTGAGTTAGTTGATAGCACTGATAAAGCAGAAACACCTATTAACTCTAATGAGAACGAAGTTGTTCAAAAAACGGCTGAGGCATCAACCAGCACCAGCACACCTGCACTCACAAAAAAGCCATTGTTTGCACCAAAGAAAAGCTTCTTAGATGAAGTTCTGGAATCAAGTGGTTTAATTTGGGGTGGTGTTGCTTTTGTTGCATTGATTGTTCTTGGTGTATTCTGGCGTATGCGCAAGCGTATGGAAGAAGAAGAATTCCATGATGATCTGGTGGCCAGTACAGGTGCTGGAACTGTTGATGCAACTGAGTCTTTTGAGTTGCCTGATGTTGGAGATGATATGTTGGTTGAACTGGACATGGATGGAGAGCCAGAAGAAACAACAGAATCGGATGAAGAAAATTTTGACCCGCTTGGCGAGGCTGACATTTATATTGCTTATGGTAAATATGAGCAAGCAGAAAGTTTGTTGCTAGAAGCTATTGATGACAATCCAATCCGTTCTGACTTAAAAGTTAAACTAATGGAATGTTATGCAGAGAATGATGATAAAGAAAAATTTGAATCATTGGCGCAAGAAGTATCACAGGCTGTTGATGCGCAAGAATGGTCTGAGCAAATTACCAGCTTAAGAGAACAGGCTTGGTCAGCAGAAGACGGAGAGGAAGGTTTTGATTTGCCTTCAACTGAAGACATCTTCAATGAAGATGAGTTTAGTCTTGATGATGAAGATACTTCCAGTAGTGTTGATTTAGGTTCCGAATCTGAAATAAATGACGATGAAGCTGAATATGACTTAGATGCAGATGGTCTTGCGGATGATGAGTTTGATATAGATATGGACATGGGGCTAGAAGATGAAGGTGCTCCAGCGGCATCAGAAGCTGTTACTCAAACGCTCGATACGCTCGATGATGACGATTTTACCCTTGATGATGAAGACGCTAGTGAATCATTAGACGATTTTGAACTTGATGATGAAGAAGAAACAATCAGCATTGATGATTCTGATGATATTTCGTTAGATTTTGAAGAAGATGATGATTTTGGCTTAGATGATGATTCTGAGTTTGAAAGTGATAGTGTTACTGAAGGTGACGCAGGTGATGAAATCGCTACTAAATTAGATTTAGCTAGAGCCTACATCGATATGGGTGACTCCGAAGGTGCTAAAGAAATTTTATCAGAAGTCATTTCCGAAGGTTCTGATTCACAGAAAGACGAAGCTCAAGCATTATTGGAGCGAGCAGAGTAAAAATTATTATAAGGTAATTGTTTTATCAAAGGCGGTCATACCGCCTTTTTTATTGACTAGGTAAATTATGAATATTGCTTTAGGTGTAGAGTATGCTGGCAGTAATTATTGCGGCTGGCAGCGTCAATCTCACTCTCCGTCAGTTCAGCAAACATTAGAAGAAGTATTGTCTCAAATCGCCAATCATGAAGTGAATGTCTTTTGTGCTGGCAGAACTGATAGTGGTGTGCATGCGACAGGACAAGTCGTTAATTTTACATTGAATAATGATCGACCTATTAAAGCTTGGGAGCTTGGTGCAAATGCATTACTACCTGATGATATTTGTGTACGTTGGGCTAAGCAGGTAGCAGATGATTTTCATGCCAGACACTCAGCATTTTCAAGACGTTATCGATATGTTATTCAAAATACTCCTTATAGAGGGGCTTCCCTTTATAAGAAAGTCACTGTGCATAAGTTTTTGTTGAATCATGAGATGATGCATATTGGGGCACAAGCCTTGTGCGGTGAAAATAATTTTGCTTCATTCCAAGCATCATCATGTCAGTCTCCAACACCATTTAGGTGTGT
Source organism: Aliikangiella litoralis (assembly GCF_052495765.1). The sequence continues at coordinate 2,542,338 of NZ_CP199292.1, forward strand.
CGAATCGGTAAGTGTTAATCGTTATCACGAATTTGTTATTGTTGATATTAAAGCTAATGCTTTCTTACATCACATGGTTAGAAATATTGTAGGGTGTTTAATTGAGGTTGGCATGGAACGTCAACCTGTTAGTTATGTTGGAGATGTATTAGCAAAACATGATAGAACCCAAGCTCCAGCAACTGCAAAACCTGATGGACTATATTTAGTAAAAGTTGGTTACCCATCAAAATATGCATTACCTGATTTACCTATTGGGCCACTCACTTTACCTGAGAATCTTGAATGTAGATGAAACTTCTAGCTTACAATCGCTGTAAATACTGGTATGATCAGTTGCTATAAAATTAGCGCTTAACCTTTAAGCAAAGAATGTTAGAATAGCCGCAAAAATGAATAAGTATAAGAGTACTTTATGAGTTGGTTTGAACGTATATTGCCCAAAAGAACAACCTCGGTTGCCGATAGAAGGAAGTCTGTTCCAGAAGGAGTTTGGGCTAAGTGTCAAAATTGTGATTCTGTATTATACAAAGCAGAGTTGGAACGAAGTTTAGAAGTTTGCCCGAAATGCTCTTTTCATATGCGAATAGGAGCGCGAGTCAGATTAGAAAGCTTTCTTGATTCAGGTGAACTTGAGGAAATAGGTGTTGATTTAATGCCTGTTGATCGGCTCAAGTTTAAAGATTCCAAGCGATATAAAGATCGCATTAGTGCTGCGCAAAAAGTATCAGCAGAAAATGATGCAATGGTTGCTTTTAAAGGTGAGTTGAATGGAATGAAAGTTGTTGCATGTTCCTTTGAATTTAACTTTATGGCTGGCTCAATGGCATCTGTTGTTGGTGAGAAATTTGTAAGGGCCGCCACTTTATGTATTAAAGAAGGACTACCATTAATTTGCTTTTCTACAAGTGGTGGGGCACGTATGCAAGAGGCGTTAATTTCTTTATTTCAAATGGCAAAAACAAGTGCTGCGCTAGCCAGGTTATCTGAAAAAGGCCTACCTTTTATTTCTATACTGACCGATCCAACTATGGGAGGAGTCTCCGCGAGCTTAGCAATGTTAGGTGATGTAAATATTGGTGAGCCTAACGCTTTGATTGGGTTTGCTGGTCCTAGGGTTATTGAACAAACTGTTCGCGAAACACTGCCTGAAGGCTTTCAACGAAGTGAGTTTTTACTTGATCATGGTGCAATTGATATGATTGTTGACCGCCGTGAAATGCGAGAGAAAATTAGTCGCTTATTGTTTAAAATGATGGGGCAAGCAGAATTAGAAGTGGCTGAAACAGCTGAAGTTAGTGCCTAAATAATTTCAGCTCTTGATAAGAAAAATCATCAGAGCGTCTATTTTTGCGGCTTTCAGCGTTAAGTGCCTTTGCAATAGCTTGCCTTGATATCCACAAAAATAGCCACACTGAGCTCAAGTGGAAACGGCCATTCAATTTAATTGAGTTTTAAGTCATTAAAAATAAAAATGATTCTATTAATTATTTTGAATTTCCTTATCCAGAGCTGAGGCTAAATAGAAGATATTATACTCGCTCTCTTGGATAGTGAGTATAATTATTGCTCAATCTTACTTAAGAGTAACTCAGACGTAACTACCAGCGGCATAACCCGAGGCCCAGGCCCACTGAAAGTTATACCCACCTAAATGTCCGGTTACGTCAAGTACTTCTCCAATAAAATACAAACCTGGTTGACGTTGTGACTCGAAAGTTTTAGAGGATATTTCATTGGTATCGACTCCTCCTAGCGTTACTTCTGCGACTTTGTAGCCTTCAACATCATCGGGGTAAACTGTCCACTGAGTTAGTTGTTGAAATATTTGTTCTTTTTGCTGGTGTGATAACTGTTTAAGTTTACAATTAATATTTAGCTCAGAGATTAAAAAGACTGCAATCGATTGACTGAATTGAGTTGATAGCAGAGTTTTTAAAGTTATTTCTGCTCGTTCTTTACAATTAATATCGAGCCATTTTTTGACATCTTGTGAAGGTATCAAGTTGATATGAATTGGGTCGCCTTTTTGCCAATAGCTAGAAATTTGCAGTATCGCTGGCCCACTTAATCCTTTATGAGTGAATAGCATGGCTTCTCTAAAACAGCTTTGATTGCAGGAGACTTCAACATTAACAGAGTTACCTGCAAGTGAAGCAAATTTGGTTTGCATTTTTGGGCTGAAAGTTAAGGGGGTTAATCCTGCCCGTGTTGGGTAAATTTTATGACCAAATTGTTTGGCTATATCATAGCCAAAACCTGTTGCTCCCATGGTTGGAATGGATAAGCCACCTGTTGCGATGACTAATGACTGACAGCCTAAATTACCAATAGTTGTTGTTAAGTTAAAACCACCTGCTTCGTTCGCTATGATTGCTTCAACCGTGCATTTTAGTTGAATTTTGGCCCCTACAGATTGACACTCATTAAGTAAGAGATCTCTTATATCTCGTGAGCTTTTTTTACAAAAGAGTTGGCCTAGACTTTTTTCATAATACTCAATATTGTGTTTTTCAACCAGACTAATGAAATCCCACTGTGTATAGCGGCTCAATGCTGATTTACAGAAGTGGGGATTATGAGAAATAAAGTTATCTGAGTCAATATAGTGGTTGGTGAAATTGCAACGACCACCGCCAGACATCAGGACTTTTTTGGCCATTTTGTTGGCATGATCGAGTACTATAACCTTTTTTCCTCGTTGAGCAGCTACCGCTGCACACATTAAACCTGCTGCTCCAGCACCAATAATTATGACTTGAAAGTTTTCGGACATTAAATAAATCTACAGCTGATATAAAGCGAATTTCATTGTAGCTGATTATACAAGCAATTCGTGAAAATTGTTCTAGACTTGGTAGTAGGCTCTCTATGAAAATTTACATCAGCTTATAAAATAGGCGTTGTTGAAAGTTTTTTAGAGATATTCGTAAGAAAAGTTAAAAAAGCAGTATTTTGATGGGAGTATTTCATGTATAAAGAGATGTATTATCACGATGATTTGGAAAATTTAGCTGAAGAGATTGTATTTGAGCAAATTCACCAATTGATTGAAGATGATGAAACTGATGTGCCAACATCACAAGTCTCAATTCAAGATATTGCTGCTATTGCTTTAAATAATATGCCTGCTAAATACGTTTGCAACTTTTTAGAAAAGCAAGAACCTGGCGAACAATTGAAAGAAGAAGTAAAAGATCTCAAAAAGTATGCCAAGCGCCAAGTGCTTAAAGCGATAAAAAAAGTAAAAGAAATACCACATGATTAGCGAGGAATACTTTTAATAGCCTATGATTGAATACTCGATTAAGCTGGCAGGCGTAAAGTGTGCAGTTGTTGAATGGAACCCTGGTGGTTCCATTTTAGTTTTTGCACTCCATGGATGGCTGGATAACTTAGCCAGTTTTGAAAGTTTAATACCTTTATTGCCTAATATTCGCCTCGTGGCTATTGATTTTCCTGGACATGGTCATTCTGAACATTTGCCCGAAGGTAGTAGCTATTTTTTTGTTGATGGACTTAATCTTATTGACGATTTAGCCACTTATTTCAAACAAGATAAAATTAATTTATTAGGGCATTCGATGGGAGGAGCGATATCTGTTTTATACGCTGCGTCTCAGCCTGAAAGCGTTGCTCGGCTAGTGTTAATTGAGTCGGTTGGTCCATTAACATCGACTGCTCAGGATGCCAGTCGGCTTTTACGTAATTCTATTACACAACGTAGGTTTTTAAGGAATAAAGCTGGTACGATCTATAAAAGCTTTAAACAAGCATTAGACGTGAGGGCAATGGCATCTGATATTAAAGCTGAATTAATTAAGCCAATTGTTGAGCGAGGCTTAATGAAGGCTGATAATGATGGTTACACTTGGCGTGCTGACTCTCGCTTAAAAGTCAGTTCTCCAATCAGAATGTCTGAAGAGCAGGCGCTTGCTGTTATTGAGCAAATATTAGCAAAAGTGTTGTTGATTGAGGGAGATAAAGGTTTTTTAATTGATAACCCTTTAGTACAAACTCGTTTGAAGACATTTCAAAATATCAAGCAAGTCCAATTACAGGGAGGGCATCATGTTCATTTAGAACAGCCTGAAGCATGTGGTACTGAAATTGAGGCTTTTTTTAAAGAATGATTAATATATGAGCAATTTTGCCGATTTGTATTTAATTACTAGAAAAGCCTTTTGCCATTCTTAGCTGACTGTTATACCTTAAGCTTATAGTTTATAGAGACAATATTAAAGTGCTACTGATTCTGCTTAACATAAATAAGCCTCAATAGCTTAGTTGGAGAAAAAATATGGAAAAAATTTGGCTTGATTCTTATCCTGATGGTGTTGATCATGAAATTAATCCCGATGCTTATAATTCATTAATTGAAGTTTTTGAAGAAAGCGTTAGCCAATACCCCGAAAGACCTGCATTTTGTAATATGGGCAAAGTTTTAACTTATGCTGAAATGGATAAGAAAACGCGTGATTTTGCTGCTTATTTGCAATCTGAGTTAAATTTAAAGCATGGTGATCGAATTGCCTTAATGATGCCTAATTTACTTCAATATCCAATCGCTATATTTGGTGCTATGAAAGCAGGGTTAACCATTATCAACGTAAACCCGCTTTATACCTCGCGAGAGCTTAAGCATCAGCTTAATGACTCACAAGCAGATGCCATTGTTATCGTCGAAAACTTCGCTCACACCTTACAACAAATAATTAAAGAGACTTCATTAAAGCATATTATTGTGACACAACTTGGTGATGCTTTAGGGGGTGTTAAATCTTACTTGGTTAACTTTGTTGTTAAGTATATTAAAAAGCTCGTTCCTGCTTTTGAACTGCCAGGAGCTACTCCATTTAAACAGGCGTTAAAAGTTGGAGAAAAATGCTCGTTAGAAAAAGTGGAGTTAACTTCAAGTGATATTGCTTTCTTACAATACACGGGGGGAACAACTGGTGTTGCTAAAGGTGCAGTGTTAACTCATCGTAATATTATGGCAAACCTAATGCAGGCTGACTGTTGGTTTTCAAGTCTATTAAGCGATGGGCAAGAATTAGTTATTACTGCCTTACCTTTGTATCATATCTTTTCATTAACTGCTAATTGCATGTTGTTTTGTAAAGTTGGAGGGCTCAATGTTTTAATTACAAATCCTCGAGATATGAAAGGTTTTGTTAAAGAGTTAAGTAAGCATCAGTTTACGGTTATAACGGGTGTTAATACATTATTTAATGGTTTATTAAATACACCTGGTTTTGCTGATTTAGATTTTAGCCGTTTACATTTAACGCTAGGCGGAGGTATGGCTGTTCAAGAATCTGTTGCTCGAAAATGGCATGAAGTGACTGGTCATCCATTATCTGAAGCTTATGGTTTAACTGAAACTTCTCCAGCTGTTTGTATGAATCCAGCTGATTTAAAAGAATATAATGGAACAATTGGATTACCAATATGTAGTACCGAAGTGTCGATTAGAAATGATGAAGGAAAAGAACTAGGGATTAATGAAGCAGGAGAACTTTGGGTTCGTGGCCCACAAGTGATGCGAGGTTACTTAGATAGACCAGAAGAAACCGCTAAAGTTTTGAATGAAGATGGATGGTTTGCAACAGGCGACGTTGCTGTAATGAATGAAAAAGGATTTTGTAAAATTGTTGATCGTAAAAAGGATATGATTTTAGTTTCAGGTTTTAATGTTTATCCGAATGAAATTGAAGATGTTGTTGCGGCAAATGAGAAAGTATTAGAAGTTGCTGCTGTTGGGATACCTTCTGAATCTAGTGGCGAAGTTGTCAAAATATTTGTTGTTAAAAAAGATCCTACATTAACAGAGGAAGAGTTAATTCAACATTGTAGAGACAATTTGACTGGTTATAAAATACCAAAAGCTGTTGAGTTTAGAGATGATTTACCCAAATCGAATGTCGGTAAAATATTAAGACGAGAATTACGAGATGAATAATTTCTACTCTTAAAAAATAAGTTATTTAAATGCAAATGAGTAATTACCCTGACGTAAAGTGGGTGGATAGCCAAAGAGAATTTAATTCAATTGTTCAATCATGGATTAATACGAAGTATCTTGCCATTGATACAGAGTTTGAACGACGAACGACCTACTATCCTATTTTAGCGCTTTTACAAATTTTTGATGGAGACAAAGTTTATTTATTTGATCCGTTAAAAATAGAGTGTACCGATGCTTTTAGAAGTATTTGTGAAAATGCTAATATTATAAAAATAATGCATTCTGCTAAAGAAGATCTGGAAGTATTTTTCTATTCGTGGAATTGTCGGTTTAATGGTTTGTTCGATACACAAGTCGCTTTTGCTTTTGATAGCGGCGAAATTTCTGTTGGTTATGCTGCTTTAGTTGAGCAACTGTGTAATGAATCTTTATCTAAAGAAGAAACTCAATCTAATTGGCTTGCAAGACCTTTATCTAAAACGCAATTGGACTATGCAGCAAAAGACGTTATTTATTTGCCTGGCTTATACCAAAAGCTCAATGCTAAGCTTGTTATAAAGCCTTATTTAAAATGGTTTCAGTATGAATGTGATGAAATGTGTGATTATGCGCTTCACCAGCCAGATTATAAGTTCGATTATCGTCAAGCTAAAGACGTTTGGCGGTTGAATGGAGAGCAACTTGGATTATTTAAATTGCTATACCAATGGCGAGAAGAGACTGCCATTAAAGAAAATAGGACTCGTAATCATATTGTTAGGGATCCACAGTTAGTTCAACTAGTTGTTTTGATGCCACAAATAAAAAATGATTTTTATAAAGTTAAAGATTTACACCCTAAGTCTATACGTTTGTATTCTGAAGCAATTATCGAAATAGTTAATGGTTTTAAAAGTGCTAACAATGCACCATTAATTACTGTGCCAAATCCAAGAGATTTACCTTATTTTAATCAACTCAGTCATTCTTTTACGAAAGCGATTGAAGGCGTCGCTAAAAGTAATCAAATTACAGCAAATGTATTAGCTAGCAAGCGGTTAACTCGAAAACTCGCCTTTTCTTATTTAGCCAAAGAAGCGTTTCCTAATGTTTGGTCTGGTTGGAGAGCAAAATTATTAAAGCCACAATTTGATCAGATTTTTTCTCAATTGAAGACTTCTTAATGACACATATTTACCTTAAAATAGAATTTTAAAAATATTGAAATAATACCAAGTTGGAAAATGATATGTTAGCAAGTATTTATCGTAGCAATAAGAAAGAAGAAATGTATTTATACATTCCAGTAAAAGATGATTTTTCCAATGTTCCAGAGGCTTTACTTAAAGTATTTGGTGAACCTGAGTTTTCACTTCAAATAAATTTATCTAAAAGAAAAAAACTTGCCAGAGTAAGTATTGATGAAGTTCGGCAGAAACTTGTTGAGGAAGGCTTCTATCTGCAAATGCCTCCGACTATACACCACAATCAAGCTAATTAATTATACTATTTATTATTTTTGAGGTCATGGGATGAGATTAATACTTTTATTTTGGATGTGCATTTTTTCGACAGTAATCAATGCTGATGCTACTGCTGATTTTGCTAAGTGGAAATTAAACCTTAAACCAGAAATTATTGCACAAGGTGTTTCTGCTGAGCTGACAGATAAAATAATAGATTCTCTCAATTATATTCCCAAAGTTATTGAGTTGGATAGACGTCAACCAGAAGGAACGATGACTCACGAACAATATCTTAATAAAGTCATTCCAGAAAGTAAGGTGATAGCTGCTAGAACACACTTTAAAACCAACAAAAAATTGTTACTGCAAGCGCAAAATAAATCGGGAGTTGAGGCTCGTTTTATTGTCGCACTTTGGGGAAAAGAAACCCATTTTGGTAAAATAACGGGCAATTATCATGTGCCGAGCGCCTTAGCGACACTAGCATTTGATGGGCGCAGGGCTTCATTTTTTAGAAAAGAATTATTAGCCGCAGCAAAAATAATTGCAGGTGGCCATATCAAACTAGAGCTTATGTTAGGAAGTTGGGCTGGGGCAATGGGGAATTGTCAATTTATGCCAAGTAGTTTTTTACGTTTTGCGGTTGATGCTAATGGAGATGGAAAAAAAGATATCTGGAGCGATAAACAAGATATTTTTGCATCAATGGCAAATTACTTATCAGTTTCTGGTTGGCAAAAAGATAAAACTTGGGGAAGGCAAGTTAAACTAACTAAAGCTTTTTCTTCTTATCGATTTGGCAAAAAACATAGCCAACCTTTGAGTGAGTGGCAAAAACAAGGTGTTCGTAGAGCCGATTTAACTGATTTACCTACAACAGAAATTAATGCTTATTTGATTTCGCCTGGCGGCGAAAAAGGAAGAATATATTTGGTTTACAATAACTTTGATGTTTTGATGAAATGGAATCGTTCGCATTATTTTGCCACAGGTGTTGGTTATTTAGCTGATAGAATTGGTTATCCTAAAATTGATTAACGTTGAGTTTTTACAGATTAAAAACTAAAGTATAAATTTAAGAGATTTAAAATGATAAATAATGACTGGCATCGCGTTAACTTAATTGAAGCTAATGGAAATTTGACTCCATTTGCAGAAGCCACAAGTAAAATTGTTTGTGTCGGGCGTAATTATGTTGAGCATGCCAAAGAGCTTAATAACCCTGTACCAAGTTCACCTATCTTATTTATAAAGCCTAACTCTTGTTTGGTTGATTTAGCCTCTGGAATAAAGTTACCGGATATCGACTCTTCTTGTCATCACGAATTGGAAGTCGCTATATTAGTTGGAGTAAAAGCGACTGCAATTGATGAACAACAAGTTGAATCAATTATTGCGGGGGTAGGACTTGGTTTGGATTTGACTTTACGAGATATTCAACATCAACTTAAAGCAAAAGGACACCCTTGGGAGAAAGCTAAGTGTTTCGATGGCGCTTGTCCAATGAGTCCATTTTTGCCTTATAACCAATCAATTAATTTAGATTGTATTGATTTTAAGCTCATAAAAAATGGGGAAGTTGCTCAGCATGGAATAACTAACCAGATGGTGTTTAGTATTCGCGCTTTAATTGCAGAAGTTACTCATCATTTTACTCTTTATCCTGGCGATATTATTTTAACCGGTACGCCTGCTGGTGTCGCTGAATTAATGCCAGGAGATAATTTAGAGTTGCATTTAAATCAGCAGCAGTGGCAGACTTCTGTACTTACAAGTTAAGTCGTTAAAATTATGAGTAGAAAAAATAATGATCGCTTCTGGGAGCGAATACCTCTGAAAGAGTTGTCGGAGCCACAATGGGAATCTTTGTGTGATAGTTGTTGCCAATGTTGTGCGCACAAACTCCAAGATGAAGATACAGGAGAAATTGTTAAAACGAATGTTGTCTGTCGTCATTTAGATGTTTCTAAAGGACAATGTACCGTTTATTCACAAAGACACATATATGTTCCAGACTGTATAAAAGTTACGCCAGAAAATGCAGGTGAACTGACCTGGATGCCTGATACTTGTGCCTATAAATTGCTAGCCAATGGCGAACCATTGCCGAAATGGCATCCGCTTGAAACAGGCGATATAAACTCTACAGCTTTTGCTGGTGCTTCAGTCTTAAATAAAGTCTTGAGTGAAGATGATGTTGATGATTTAGAGGATTATGTCGTCGATGATAACTATTTTGATAATAAATAGCTCAAAAGTATGCTCTGCATTGCGATTGTAGACCTTTATTTTTTAGTTAGATAGGTGACCTACTTTGGTTGCGGTCTATTCCGGCTCTGGTGGTTCACTTTGTGTCATCATATCGAGTAGCTGTACTGAAATCGCTACAAAATCATGATCAGTGATAATTCCTATTAATTCATTTTGATTATTAACAACAGGTAAACAACCGAATTTCTTTTTGTGAATTAACAACGCAGCATCTGTAATACAAGTATTTTGAGTTATTGTAGTTATCTCTGTCGTCATGAAGTCCGCAACCAATGTGCCCACTTCTATTTTTGCTAATTCTTTAGCATCGATGTAAGACTGCGAAGATATTGAATTAGCGAGTATATTACGCTGGCTGACTAAACCTATGACTTGCTGCTGTTCATCCACTACTGGTAAATGCCTAAAACCATGTTCATTCATTAATTTTCTTGCATCAGCCATGCTGTTATAGCGAGATAAGGTAATAGGTTTTGGGGTCATCACATCTTCTACGGTTAGCATTTTCTTTGCCTATTGAATAACAAATTTATATTATTGAACTTATGTTCTATGTTTATTTTAGACATAAGACAGGGGAGATGCTTTGATATTGATCAAAGCCTACTGGAGCTAATCGATGGTTTTCTTCACTAATTACAACAACTTTCATTGCTATCTAACTGAAAAATATGGAAATTATATCTAATTAAGCTAAACTAATAGTGTCTTGAAAGTTCCTAATGGCGACATTGATGAGAAAACTAAAAATATTATTAATATCATACTCTACAGTGCTTTTATTAGCTTTAGGGCTAAATGCTAATGCAAGCAATAAAAAGGTTAAACCTGATGTCAGAGTTCTGATTGATATCTCAGGTAGTATGAAGAAGAATGATCCTAAAAACTTGCGAGTTCCTGCATTGCAATTAGTGACTAATTTATTACCTTCTGACGCTAAGGCCGGAGTATGGGCCTTTGGGCGCTATGTCAATATGATGGTTCCTTTATCTGATGTAAATACTTCTTGGCAAAACAAGGCGACAAAAACGGCTAAAAAGATTAACTCTGCTGGTTTATTTACTAACATTGGTGGCGTACTTGAAAAAGCTAGTTATGGATGGAATAAACCTAATGCAAATGAAAAAAGAAGTGTTATTTTATTAACAGATGGAATGGTTGATATCTCAAAAGATGCTACGGTTAATGCGAAAGAAAGAGAGAGAATCATTAATCAGGTGCTACCTAAATTAAAGAAAGCTAATGTAGCAATTCATACAGTAGCGCTTTCTCAAAATGCCGATCATGAATTATTAAAACTACTATCTGATCAAACAGATGGTTGGTATCAAGCGGTTGAGTCGGCAGACAAGTTACAAAGAGTTTTTTTAAAAATATTTGAACAGTCCACCTCTCGTGACAGTTTGCCTCTAACAGATAATCAATTTAATGTTGATGCAAGTATTGATGAAATGACACTACTGGTATTTAAAAAGCAGCCTAAAGAAAAAGTTAGGCTAATAACACCAGATAATAAAGTGGTTGATAAAGGAAGTCAGGATGGAGCTGTTCGTTGGTTTTCGGCTGATGGTTATGAGCTGATTACAATAAAAAAACCCCAAACAGGTAGTTGGAAAATTGATGCTAATGTAGATCCAGACAATCGCGTAATGGTAGTCAGTAAGCTGAGTTTAGGTATTTCTGATGTACCTAATAATTTATTAGCTGGTGAAGCGATTAATTATCAACTTGAATTATTAGAAGATGGAAAGTTGATTACAAAACCTGATTTTCTTAAATTGATATCTGCACAGCTAGAGCAATCTAAACAAGGGCAGAGTAGTCGACTAGCAATGTTTTTTGATAGTGCGAATAATCAGTTTAAACAAAACTTTTTTACTGATAACTTCGAAGGAGTTCTTAATTTAACTCTTGAGGTGAAAAGCCCGACTTTTGAAAGAACCAGAAATCATGCCGTTAATATTTATGGTTCGCCTTTGGTTTCTGATGTTGAAATATCTGATAATGAAAACCAACCTCATATTTTAAAACTTTCGATCAGAGAAGATATCGTAAATAGAGATACGCTTAATATTAGCGCAACAATTAATTATCCCGATGGAGAAAAGCAGTACCTAGTACTTGATGACTTATCTCGGCCCATTGAACTTAAAGTGTTACCTCAAGGTGGAGAATACGTGATAGGACTGGATATTAAGGGAAAAACTAAATTAGATAGAGACTTTTCGGTTACGCCTGCACCTATAAAATTTACTACATCATCATTAAAAACAGTTGAAGTTATACCGCCTATTAAGGATGATAAAGAAGAAGTTGTTGAAGAAGAAAAAGAGCAAGTTGAACCTGAAGTTAAGGAAGATAAGAAAGAAGAAAAAAAGGAAGATGATAAAGCCGTTGTCGATAAGAAAAAAGAACCTGAAAAAGCCAAAGAAGAACAGCCAGAAGAAGACAATATGGCGTTTTGGCTTTATATCGGATTAGGAGTTAACTTATTATTAGTTGTCTTGGGCTTCTTAGGGTGGAAATTGATTAAAAAGAAAAATCAAAGTAACACAGAGTCTATGGCTAGTGAGTTGGGGATAGAAGAGAGTGACGAAGATTAGTTTAGATAAATGTACAAATAGACTAAGGGACACAAATAATGAGTGATGCTGTGATTTCTTGGTTATTGGTGGTTGAATTTGCGCTGCCATTTGCCTTACTCAATGTCGTATTTTTGTTAATCATTATGAAAAATCGCAAAATGGCTAAAGAGTCTGCGCGTAAACTGATTTTAAAAATTAAAAATAATGAAGAGCATGAAAAATCGAATGTAATTGATTTTTTAACACAAAAAGCAGGCTATGAAGAAGATAAAGCTAAAAGCTTAGCCAAAAAGTTAATTAACGAAAGAAAATTTTTATTTAGAAATATTATTAGTGGATTATTAGATAAAAACGAAGAGGCTATTGTGACTCTTGAGCGTGATATGGCAAGGGTTACTGAGCGCTATCATGCTCTTGAATTTAATGCCAATGCTCAAGAGGAGGTTGCTGTTGAAGAAACCAGTAATCAGGAAGATCTTGATAAAATAGATGAACTTAAACAGGAAGTAAAAGGTTTAAAGCATGAGGTACATGTCACTTTAACTACGTTGAATAATATTTTTGCAGAATTTAGCTCAATGTTTGGAGAGGAAGTACCCGAGACTGAAATGTCTGTTGATCAGATTATCACAGCAATGGAGTCGTTTTCTGATAAATCGGTATCGAGTGTTCCAGAGTCAGATACTGAGCAGGAGGAAAGTGAATCATTTGATGAAGGTGATGAGCTAGATGCTTTTTCTGAGGAGCTGGAGGAATCTGATGAAGTACCAGAAACCGTTGAAGATGAAGATACCGACACAGACACAGAAGAAGAACTTAATTTTTCTATTGATGATGAATTAGATGATATTGATAGCGCGCTAGATGGTTTGGAGTTAGGTCAACTGGGCGACGATGATGAAATAGAGTCTGACTCAGAGAGTGAGCCTAGCTGGGATGAAGCTTTTGAAGAAAGTGGCGATAAAAAAGGTGACTAAAAATCAAACAGTTAACAGCTTGTTTTTGTGTGAATTTTCATCACCTCGATCGAATTTCATACAAAAACAAAAAAAACTGAACTTTTTTTAAATATTTCGTTGACAGAAAACTGAGGGATACGTATTATTGCGCCCGCTGAAGAGCAGTAGCCAAGAACCTCACTGAACAAGGTTCTATTAACTGGCTATATCGGTGCGGAGTGGTAGTTCAGTTGGTTAGAATACCGGCCTGTCACGCCGGGGGTCGCGGGTTCGAGTCCCGTCCACTCCGCCATTTTCTTACAGCCAATCAGTTTCGGTTATTGGCTGTATCATTCGAAAGATATAAATCGCAAAACACTTGAAGCTCCCTATACTTTTTATTTTTGAGCGGCTCTAAAGTAAGATATTTTAGTAATAATCTAATCTACTGTAATAACAAGTAATGAGCGATCAGTTTTTATTGTTTAATATCCCCTCTTACTGCATTTAGTTAATTAATATGTGGTCCTTGCTAAAATTTAGTATCTTCACATAGCCCAGTATATGAACAAATCAGTATTTTTGTCATTTTTAACAGATTAAATAGAATCGCTTATTTCGCCCTAAAAATATTGAACTTGTTGGCCTTTTTTACTACTAATTACAAGCTCTTTTAACTTAACTTTGGGCTTAGAGAGCGCATATATGTCCATATTTATGCTCTCTGACTAGCTAAATTCAAAGTTATAATTTATGATAACTAGAGCGATTATAAAAAATATTAAACCGTCTACGAACGAGGGGCAAAAATGAAAAGACTCGCGATAGCCGTTATTCATGGCTTAGGTAGTGAAGAAGAATTTTATTCAGTTGAACTCAAACATCGAATTACCGAAGAATATGTGAAAGGTGCAGAAGGGCGATTGGAAGACGATTTACTGTTCCACGAAATCTACTGGGGCGACTTGGTGAAAGATGAATTAGCCAGCTTTCGTGAAAAAGCTAACTATAAAGGTGATTTAGCTTATCAAAATTTACGTCAGATTATGACTGATAGCCAAGCACTAGCATTATTGTACAATCCTGGTACTGAAATTTACGAATCAATTAATAACCGTATTAAAGATGGTCTAAGAAAATTTGCTTCACATAGAAGAATAGATGTTGATAATACACCATTAGTCATATTGGCTCATTCCTATGGCGGAGTCATGATGTCTCATTATATTCGTGAGATGCATGCTTCTCGTTCAAGTGTTAATAACTTCGAATCGATGAAAACCTTGGTTGGATATATCACATTTGGCAACCCAATGGGGTTGTATGCGATGAATGGAGCAAACTCAATATTGGGCAAACCTTGCTCAATTGTTGGCGAGGTATTAGATGATGATCTAAAGAAGAGAGCTCGTTGGTATAATTTTTATGATAAGGATGACATCATTGCTTATCCATTGAAGGGATTATCTGATGAGTTTAATACTTATGTTAATGGAGATTTTGAAATTAATGTTGGTAGTGCTGCAACATCATGGAATCCTGCATGCCACACTGGCTATTGGGAAGATAAAGATTTTTATCGGCCAGTAGCCGATTTTATTGGAGAACTCAGAGCTCCTCATTCTTTCTGGCAAAGTTAGTATTTGCTAAAAATACGAACGAAAAAGCCTGCGGAAGCGGGCTTTTTTATGAATTGCAATAATATAAACAGGTTTAAGTTCGACAGCTATGCAGATCAATGAAGTACAAACTAAAGATATTGGCAAACTGATATCATTAAATAGAAGTATACAGCAGCGATTAAAGAAAAAGCAGCCTGTTGAACATTTGCAAATAAAATTAACAGATTTAGAATCTCGTTCCAAATTAAAGACAGAGCAAATAAAGCAGCAAATAAGCCATGTCAAACTGGTTCAAGATTTACCGATTACGCAACATGCAGAAGAGATAGCAAAACTTTTACTCACCAACCAAGTGGTGATTGTTGCTGGTGAAACTGGTTGTGGTAAAACAACTCAGCTGCCTAAAATTTGTTTGCAGGCAGGCTTTGGTGCTCGAGGTGTAATTGGTCATACCCAACCTCGACGAGTGGCTGCAACCAGTGTCGCTAAAAGAATTGCTGATGAGTTAGAGTGCGAGCTTGGTGGACTGGCAGGTTATGCCATTCGCTTTCATAATAAATATTCAGATTCTACCAGAATAAAATTAATGACTGACGGAGTATTACTTTCAGAAATAGAAAATGATCCTTTATTAACTCGTTATGAAGTCATTATTATTGATGAAGCACATGAAAGAAGTCTTAATATTGATTTTTTGCTAGGTTTTCTAAAGCGAATATTACCGAAAAGAAAAGATCTACGCGTAATAATTACTTCGGCAACAATTGATCCACAACGTTTTTCGGATAACTTTAATCAGGCTCCAATAGTATTGGTCGAAGGTCGAAGTTATCCAGTGGAAGTTCGCTATCGACCACTTATTGATGAGAGTTCAGAAAACTCAGATCGTTTAATGGATGCAATAACTGAGGCCGTAGAAGAATGCTGTGAACATTCTACAGGCGATATTCTAATTTTTGCGGATGGAGAAGGTCAGATAAAATCAATTATTAAAGGACTTAAAGATACAGTAGATGAAGCTTTAGATATTTTACCTTTATATGCACGTTTAGGTGTCAGCGAACAACAAAAAATTTTTTCCCCAAGTGGAAAACGAAAAGTTATTGTTTCTACGAATGTTGCAGAAACTTCATTAACAGTTCCGGGTATTGTTTTTGTTATTGATATCGGCCATGCTCGTATTAGTCGTTTTAGTCAAAGAAATAAAATTCAACAGTTGCCTGTCGAAAAAATTTCTAGAGCAAGTGCTGAGCAACGGAAAGGGCGTTGTGGGCGTGTTGCTCCCGGTGTTTGTATTCGTCTATATAATGAAGACGACTATTTAGCAAGAGAAGAGTTT
The DNA here is from genome assembly GCF_052495765.1 of Aliikangiella litoralis. The sequence goes on from NZ_CP199292.1 coordinate 2,558,506, forward strand.
ACTCTGCCTGAAATAAAACGTACAAATCTATCATCAGTTGTTCTGCGCTTGAAGGCAATGAAAGTGGAACAAATAGAGAAATTTCCATTTATAGAAGCACCTGATGAAAGAGCATGGAAAGTTGCATTTAATAGTTTATTTGAATTAGGGGCTCTTAACGAAGATAAATCGATAACACAAATAGGTAAAGATATGGCTCGCATGCCAGTTGATCCACAATTAGCGAGAATATTGGTCGATAAGCAACTGCTTGCAGTGAATGAGATGCTGGTTTTTTGTGCTTTGATGAGTGTTAGAGAGGTTCGAGAGCGTCCACATGATAAACAGCAAAAGGCAGATCAATTACATCAAAAATATCAGCAGGGTGATTCAGATATATTAACGGCAATCAATTTATGGAACCAATTAGAAGCCCAAAAGGTTGAATTAAATTCTAATGCATTTAAAAAGTGGTGCGTTAAGAACATGATTAATTTTTTGGGAGTATTAGAGTGGCGTAGAGTTTATTATCAGTTGAAAGAGTCATTTGAGTCTTTAGGGAGAAAGCTCAATCAGGAACCCGTTCAAGCGGAAGAAGTACACAGGGCGTTGATTCCTGGATTTATTACGCACATATTTTATCGAAGTCAGGATGTTTACTACCAAGGGGTTAGAGGACTTAAAGTTTGGTTACATCCATCATCACTTAGCTTTAAACAAAAAAAGCCATGGCTTATTTCTGCCGAAATGATAGAAACAGAAAAGTTTTATGCAAGAATGAATGCTCAAATTCAGCCGGAATGGATAGAGCCTGTTGCAGAACACCTTCTTAAGAGTCATTACAATGATATCCACTGGAGAAAAAAGCGTGGGCAGGTCGTAGCATATGTTAATAAAAGTTTGTTAGGTTTACCTATTGTTTCAAATCGTTTGATTAATTATTCATCAGTTGATCAGCAAGCTTGTCGTCACTTATTTTTAACCGATGGTTTAGCTAGTGATCAATTAGCAGAAGATTTTCCTTTTTTAAAAGCTAACCGTGAAAAGCTGTTTGAACTGGATCAACAAGAACAAAAACAAAGATTAAATAATATTCGATTAGATAAAGAGTCACTTGCTGAGCTTTATGCGGAAACTTTACCCAATCATATTGTCAGCACTATTAGTCTCAAACGATGGTTAAAAAAAGACTATAAAACTAGAAATCAGCAATTATCATTTTCATTAGAGCAGTTAACTCAAAATACTTCACAAGAGCCAGAGGCTTATCCATCTCAAATAAAAGTCAAAGGTGTGGTCTTAAATTTAAGTTATTGTTTTGCTCCAGGTACAAAGGAAGATGGCGTCAGTGTTGAAATTCCACATAACATGATTAGCCAATTTAATGATCGTGACTTCGATTGGTTAGTGCCTGGGTATCTGCAAGAGAAAATACTTGCTTCAATCAAGGCTTTACCTAAAAGTGTTCGAAGATCTTTAATCCCTTTATCTGAAACTGCAGATAAATGTTATGCCAAGTTAATAGAAATTGATCAAACAGGTAAAAAGTTCTTAGATGAATTAGCCAAAGTATTGCAAAGAGAAAGTGGCATTCAAATAAAAGTGAACGATTTTGATATGTCGAGTGTGGATAATCATTTATCAATGAAATACAAAGTATTAAATAAAAGAAATACTAGTTTGCAAACATCATTATCTGAAATAAAAAAACAGAGAAGTAATAATCAGCCAAAAGAAAATGCACAAGCTCAAAAAAACCAACTGAAAGCCTGGCCTAGTGATGACTTTTTAATTGAAAGTAAAGTGGATGAACAGCAACAATCAGTCAGAATTTTTCAGGCCATGAAAGATTGTGAAGAGTTTGTTGAGGTAAAGCAGTGTCCTTCAAAAGAAGTTGCTGAAAGTATCCATTTGATTGGTGTTTCCAGATTATTGATATTAGATAACTACAGTCAATTAAACCAATTCTATAAGTCTTGGCCAGATTATAAAAGACTGGAAAGACTCAATATTCGTTTTGGTGGCTTTAAAGCGCTTTTTCAAATGCTCGCATTGATAGCCGCAAAACATCAGGTGTTACCATCTCACCCAATAACAACAAAACTGGTTTTTAATCAAGTTAGTCAACGTTTTAAGTCCCAGTTTAGACAAGCACTGTCAGATAAGTTAAGTCAGCTACTTCCGCTGCTTAAACAGCGGGAACAGCTATTTAGTACTATTGCAGAGTTAAATATGCAGTCATATGAGACCTCAATAATGGATATGAAAAGTCAATTAAAGGCGCTATGGTCAATTGAAAATTTATTAATTGCCGGAGATAGTTTTGTTGAAAATTATGAACGTTACCATAAGGCACTCGAAGTCAGGATTAAGCGCATTACAACGAACTATCCTAAAGAAAGCCAATCGATGGAAATTTGGCAAGACTGGCATGAGTGGTGGCAAGAGTTACAGACATATTCTGCTAAACAGGAAGTCAAGGCGTTATACGATCAATTGTTTTGGATGCTTCAAGAATTTAGAGTTAGCCTGTTTTCACCTGGTATTAAGACCGCTGGTAGTATTTCTGCTAAAAAGCTTCAGAAACACTTTGAGTTGATAGAAACTGAGTTAGACGCTATTTAAGAGCCTGTTAAAGCGTTAGATCATTTTCTACACCAAGGCTTTACTTTTCAGCCATTTACCGCTAAAGTACTACTTGTTCAGGTGGTGATTGTTTGGCTGCCCCTTATAGTATAGTCACGTTCTAACTTCTAACAATATGCGAGTGGAGGGTAGGGCAGATGAATATAGACATACAAGATTGTAAATGTATTAGCCTAATATTGGGCTGTAGCAGGACTTTAGCAATAATACGAAGAAAAATATTGGAGAACAATTCATGAAAGAGTTGACGACAAGACAAAGTGAAGTATTTGAAATCTTAAAAGAGTACGTTGAAGACTATGGAATTGCACCTACACATGTTGAATTGGCTGAACTAATTGGGGTGAGTTCATCTAAAGCTGCTGCTGATCATCTCAAAGCCCTCGAAAAGAAAAATGTGATCAAAATATATGCGGATAAACCACGAGGCATTCAAATACTCACTGCAAGCAATGAAAATGAGTTACCATTAATTGGCTCGGTAGCGGCTGGTTTGCCAATTGAAGCAGTCGAAAATGTTGAAACCTATGTAACCATACCTGAAATATTAAAACGTAAGAAACCAACGTTTTTACTTAGAGTACGTGGCGATAGTATGATAGATGAAGGTATCTTAGACGGCGACTTAATCGCTGTACGTAAAACTAATGTAGCGGAAGTTGGTCAAATTATCGTTGCCAGAATTGATGATGAAGTGACTGTTAAGCGTTTGGAGCGCCAGGGAAATAATGCGGTGTTACAACCAGCAAATGATAGTTACCAGCCAATCATATTGCCTGCTGAAGATCTCGCAATAGAAGGTAAATTTGTCGGTTTAATTAGAGCTTAATTAGCGTTTTTGATGTTTTGTCCTGTTAATGATTGATAATCGGACTTTATTTGATGAAGTTCATTATCAATAAATGCTTGTTATAAGCCCATAAGCTTTTAATCATTGATGCCCATTTTTACATTGTACTAAGAGTTTTCAGTGTATTTTATGGGCTTTTCAGATAGAATAGCGCCCATTATTTATACCTTCGCACTGTTCAATTTACCAATGAAATTTATTATTAAGTTATTTCCTGAAATTATTGTCAAAAGTAAACCTGTTAGAAAACGTTTAATTTCCCAGTTAAAAAAGAACTTACGCAAAGTTTTGAGTCCAATTAGTGATGATATTCAAATCGCTGGTTCATGGGATTATGTAGAAGTTCTATTAAGTGAAGCCAATCAACCGCTTGAGTCACAGGTATTAGAAGCTTTAAAAAATACACCAGGAATAGATTTTATATTAAAAGTAAAAACGCATGAGTTTAATTCCATTGAAGATATTGCCGAAATAGCAATAAAGGAATATGCAGAGTTAGTTGCTGGAAAAACCTTTTGTGTCAGAGTTAAAAGAAGTGGAAAACATGCATTTAATTCAATTCAAGTTGAACAAAAAGCCGGTGGTGCATTGCTTCATAATAGTGAAGCTAAAGGTGTTCAGTTAAAAAATCCAGAAGTCAGTGTTCAACTTGAGATCAAACAAGATAATTTATATACCATTGAATCTCGAACTCAAGGATTAGGCGGCTTTCCATTAGGTCAACAAGAATCTTGTGTGAGTTTAATTTCTGGCGGATACGACTCTTCTGTGGCTAGTTACCTCATGATGAAAAGAGGTATTCGAACACATTTTTGCTTTTTTAATTTAGGTGGAGTTGCCCATGAAGTAGGGGTAAAACAAGTCTCACATTATTTGTGGGAGAAATATTCTTCTTCCCACAGAGTACTTTTTATCACAATTCCTTTTGAAGAAGTGGTTTCAGAAATTTTAACTAAAGTTCACCATTCACAAATGGGTGTTATTTTGAAGAGAATGATGCTTCGAGTGGCTGAAAAAGTGGCTATTGAATTTAACGCACCTGCATTGGTTACTGGTGAATGCGTTGGGCAGGTTTCTAGTCAGACACTGACTAATTTATCGGTTATTGATAAAGCGACTGATATGCTGACTATGAGGCCCTTAATATCGATGGATAAACAAGATATTATTTCCATTTCAAGAAAAACAGGTACAGAAGCCTTTGCTGCTGTAATGCCTGAATATTGTGGCGTTATTTCTGACAAGCCGACAACTTGCGCTAAACTTGATCGAATTGAAAGAGATGAGGCTGGTTTTGACTTTGATATATTAGAAAAAGCTTTTGCATCACGTAAAGTAGAAAATATTGATCAGGTTTATCAATCTAATAAAAATATTGATGATGTTGAAGTGGTTTCAATGCCTGAGACTTCTGATGTGGTAATCGATATTCGTCATCCTCATGAAGCAACGGTTAGCCCATTGTTTTTAACCAATAATGAAGTACTAACCATTCCATTTTTCAAATTGCAATCAAGTGATCAACTTAATGAAGAGGTTTCTTATTTATTGTATTGTGATAAAGGGGTAATGAGTCAGTTACAGGCCGAGGAATTAAGAGAGAAGGGCTATAGTGTGAAGGTTTATCAACCCTAGTAATTATTGGTTCTGAATTACTGGGCATATCTTTATAGATTGCAATAAATTATTTTAGGTTTGTTGTTGTGAGAATGCTCGTTCTTTATGCTAGAGCCGCGTTGTTAAAGAAATGATTGCTCTTTAGCAAGTAAATAGTAATATAGCTTAGCAATAACATTCAAAAATCTATAATAGGGAGTTTTTATGATCAGTACAGAGTTTTAATTACTTCGTTAATTGTTGTGCTAATACCAGGTACAGGTGTTATCTTCACAATATCAGTAGGCTTATTTCAAGGTTATCGAGCTAGTTGTTATGCTGCTTTGGGTTGTACCTTTGGAATTATACCATCACTACTTGCCAGCATTTTTGGTTTAGCTGTAGTGATTTACACAAGCGCAATAGCATTTCAAATAATTAAGTTTTTAGGTGTTGCCTATTTACTTTACTTAGCTTGGTCTATGTGGAAAGAAACAGGTTCGCTTATATTAGATGAGAAAGAAGAAAAGAATAATTTATTAGATGTCGCATCGAAAGCCTTTTTAATTAATATATTGAATCCTAAGCTAACATTATTTTTTCTCGCTTTTTTACCTCAGTTTATTCCTCAACATGCTGAAGCGCCCTTAAATAATATGCTGTTACTTGGTGGAGTTTTCATGGTGATGACCTTATGTGTTTTTATTCTTTATGGGTTACTCGCTAATAGCATTCGTGGATATATTATTAATTCTCTTGTAGCAATGAAGTATATACAGCGTACTTTTGCAGCTAGTTTTGCGATGCTAGGGGCTAAATTGGCAATGACCGAGCGTTAGAAATAAAACTGTGCTTATTTTAATGTAAGTCCTAGTTCTTTTATTCGTCTTGTTAATGCATGTTTTGATATTTTTAAATCAGCGACCATTAAATCTAGTTGCTGATTGCAATGCTTATAACTCTGCATAATTTCATCCGTGTTAAAGTCAACTGGAGTTTTCAAATTGTATCGCTTCATTAGTTCATAAATTGAAGTTCGAGAAATATTCAGCTGACTAGCTGTTGCTTGAATTTCCCATAAATTCTCCTCTAATCCTTTTTCTAACTCATGGCAAGAAACTGTGCTAGGTTTTCTTTTTGACACTTTGGTTTCTAAAGACTTGCTACTGATTGATTGCGTTTCTTCATCAGATGTTAATCGTTCTTGAATTTGTTGAGATATAATTAATTGATTTGACTGACTACTGTTGATTAATAATTGTTTCGTTATATTTTTCAATTGACGAATATTTCCTGGCCAATGGTAGTTCAATAGTAAGGACATTAACTTTGTTGATAACCAAGGCACAATAGATTCTGACTGCTTTTGCCTATAATAAGCTTCAAAATCTGATATTTGCTGTTTGATAAAATGTATCAATAATAACCCAATATCTTCTTTTCTTTCATTGAGTGAAGGTAAATGGATTTCATAGCTAGCAAGTCGATGTAGAAGTGGGAGTTTAAATTGATCCTTTTGACCAAGCATCTCAAGTTTTGCATCGGTGGCAGCAATAATTCTAACATTTACTTTTTTTGGAGTATTACTACCAACAGGATATAACTCTCCAGTTTCAAGTACACGCAATAACATACTCTGTACTTCTATAGGTGCTTCTCCAATCTCATCTAAAAATAATGTACCTTGATTAGCAGTAACAAAAAAACCTGCTCTCTCTTTATCAGCACCAGTAAAAGCACCTTTTTGAGTTCCAAACAATTCAGCAGCAGCTAAAGAGGAAGGAATTGCTCCTAGGTTAACTTTAACAAAAGGTTTTCCTACACGGTTACTTTTTTGATAAATTGCTTCTGCTATTAACTCTTTGCCAACGCCTGTTGCACCTCTAATTAAAACAGGTTCATCAATACCTTTTAAGTTTTCTAACTGTATTTTTACCGCATTAATGAGTGGACTATTTCCAATCATATTAAAATGCTCTTTGGCATAAACTTTATTTTGCGGCAGTGATTTTAGTAGCAATGTAATGCGCTCACTCAATTCTATTGCTACTCCTATAGCGAGTTGCTCATTTGTGATTTCCAGGCTTGAAGTAATGAGCGTATTATTGATGAGCACCTTGATACTACTTTCACTACAATTCAATTGAATTTTTCCATTTTTTAACAAAGATAGATGGATCGGCTTGCGGCTAATATAAGGATCTGAAAGTGATAAACCTATTAGGCTTCCAGTATTTTTAAAGTCAGGATAGTTTCTGTTTAAAGCTAAACTTTTTCCAGTTAATAATTCATTCATCCAATAGATATCGCCAATTCTGTCGAGATCAGGGTGACTTTGAATAATCAAAGCTGGAACAATAGATTCGTTTGTTGCAGTACTAGATATTGAATTTATCTTATCAATAATCTCATAACGTAATGTTTCTATGTTTTCTAATTCATCAGGCATTTTTTTCTCTAAAAAAATTGTTCCAAGATTGTTTGAAGTTATTTTAATTAATCGAACCTTGTAGTGGATGATTATATAGGAAAAAACTTTTAAAAAGGTAGTGTTTGACGTCAAAAATAATTTTTCGACATGTCAAAAATTAAATAACAGCGAATTACTGATATCCGACACCTTAATTTATGCGGATAGAGCAATGTGAATTAGTTGGCAAGGATTGTGCTATTACAGTTTTAACCGAGTGATTATTAAAATAAATAAAACAGGAAAGTTTAAATGTTAAGTAAGCCGTTTGTATTTCTGAATAATAGTGATTCATTATATCTCAAAAATTCCATGTATATATTTTTTTAATAAATGTTGGTAAGCAAACAATTTTTGGTTAGATAACTCAATAAACAACTTTTCAAGATGAAGCTCATTATGCATCACATACTTTTAAGCAATACCAACATGTAGCTTAAATAGGTAATTAAACGAACAATTTTAAATTGAGAATATTATGAATAGTATAGAGTCATTACCTGGATTAAAAAAATTATGGGCTGAAACAAAAGGCAGTACTGAAATTTGCATAGCAGTACTTGATGGGCCAGTCGATAAAAGTCATATTTGTTTTAATACTGCACAGTTGAAGCAAATAGATTTTATGGCGTTAGGAAATGCTGGGATTGATCCCGCTTCACAGCACGGAACACATGTAGCAAGTATTATTTTTGGCCAACATAATACTAACGTTAAGGGAGTTGCACCAGGTTGCCGAGGAATAAGTATTCCTATTTATTCTTCAAAAAATGGTGGCAGCCTTAGCTGTTTGCAACTTGACTTAGCTAGAGCGATTAATCAGGCGATTGACCAAGGTGCGCATATTATTAATATCAGTGGTGGTGAATTAAGTGCTAGCGGAGTCGCCGATCCTATTCTTGAAAAAGCAATTAGACGATGCCATGAAAATAATATTTTATTGATTGCTGCAGCTGGTAATGATGGTTGCCGTTGTCTTCATGTTCCCGCATCGGTCTCATCGGTTTTAGCAGTAGGTGCTATGGGGCACGATGGTACTGCATTAGATTTTAGTAATTGGGGAGAGATTTATCAAAAGCAAGGGATCCTTGCTTTAGGTGAAAATATTCTGGGCGCTGTATCAGCGACAAGAGAGAAGGTAATTCAAAAAAGTGGAACTAGCTTTGCGACGCCTATTGTATCTGGTGTTGCTGCGTTACTATTGAGTTTACAGCTTGAATATAAGCAAGAGTTTGATCCGCTAAAAATTCGTCAAATATTATTAGAGTCTGCAGATGCCTGTGGACCACTAATAAATATAAAGCCTGATACAAACTGTGAAAAAATGTTAGCTGGAAGATTAAATATCTCTACAGCTTGTAAGTTATTAAGAGCGTCTGTTGATAAAGATGATATCAATAATAAAGCTAAATATACCAAAGTAGAAAGTGCTAGCCTTAAAAGAGTTGAGGTAGTTCCACAAGATTTAATTCAGTCTAATTTAGCCTCTAATTCTTCTATTCAAACCAATCTATTTACAAAAACAAACCAATCTGAAAAAAGGAGTTACGTTATGTCTGAAAATCCATATATTCCCCAAGAAGCAACTGATGCTGCAGAGATCAACGATGTTGTTAGTAATGAGGCCGATACTAACAATTCAGGAGTTCAAGCTGCCGAGCTGACATCATCACAAGATACAGAGATAGAATTACCGGTATCGACAACTTCGACTATTGAAGCGAGTGAAGTTACCGCTTCTGATTGTAGTTGTCAGCAAGGTGAAGCGGCACCAGGTATCGCTTATGTCTTAGGTCAACTTGGCTATGATTTTGGTACGGAATCTAAGCGAGATTCGTTCTTGCAACTTGCTGGAACTGATGTTCACAACCCAAGTGAATTACTTAAGTATTTAAAAAATGATCCTGCTTCTGCTGCAAACATATATTGGACGTTAAGTCTTGATGCGACTGTTGTTTATGCGATTCAACCTTATGGTCCCTTTGCTGCTAATGTTTATACTCGTTTACAGGAATTTCTTGATGAACAAATTAATCAAGGTGTAGAACGTGTTTCTATACCAGGGTATGTCAAAGGTTCTGTTCGACTACTGAATGGCCAACAAGTCCCAATTTTATATCCTGACTTAAGAGGTATGTATAGTTGGTCAACAGAACATCTAATAAAAGCTATTTGTGGTGAAAGTCCGAAGGAAGCAAAAGCATTAGCGTTGCATGCGAAAAAGGTTGATGGTGTGCAAAATTTTCTTGAGCGAGTTTATTATGAAGTACGTAATTTAGGCGTGAGTCCTCAAGAACGAGCGATGAATTATGCTGCGACCAATGCTTTCCAAATAGAAGACGTTTATAACAAAGCCATAGAGAATGATATGAAGCTGGATAGTATTGAGGTTGAACGTAGTCCAATCTGTCGTCCTGGTTCTGATTGTTGGGATGTGAAGCTCGGCTTCTTTAATCCATCTAAGCGCCACGAACAAGCTCGACATGTCCATCGTTTTACTATTGATGTGAGTGAAGTTATTCCTGTTACTGTTGGTAAGCCAAGACACTGGGATGTTTATTAATTTTCTTAATTCACAATATAGCTTAAAAAAATCAATTTTATCAAGGAATATAAAAATGATATTACCTAATCTAGCTAAACCGATAATACGTAATCTAGGCATTGTCACAGGTATCAAAGCAAGCATTTTTCCATCACAGCAAACTTGTTGGAGTAGAAGAAAGTGTAAAGGTAAGGTGCTCAATCATCGAGATCGACATAACTGTAAAAACAGTGGTGGTAAATCTTGGAATGATTATCAAGGAAACTGTTATAACAATATATAGCTATTCAACTAGTGAGGTTTTACCTCCTAAGTATTTTATTTTGTTGTATTAGTCAAATAATTGATTTGTATCTAATGCTTCAAGCTAAAATAATCGAATTGCGGGAGTTCGATTTTACGCGCATCATTTTGAGCGCATTAAACTTTAGCTTTTCGTCCCGGGATAGCTATTCATTTTATTTGAGGAATTTATTATGAAATTACCAATACAATCTAAACCAGTTATGCGTCAAGCTTATGCTAGTAATATTGCCGCGGATCAAAATGGATTGGAAGCACAAAGTGTTTGTACCGTTGCATGCGATACAGCAAAGGCTCTTTGTTATGCCAGTCCTGTTCCGAATTTTGCATGTGACTTAGCATACAAGGCTTGTATGGCCCTTTGCTAACATTATGTTAGTATTTAAGGCGGTGATTTCTTCATCGCCTTTCATTAATTGATTAAGAGCAATAGAGGAATATATACTTGGAAAATTTGATTATAATTTTTCTTGTTATGAGATTAGTTTGACGTTTGAAATAAATAGGTTTTTAATGTCAATACATATAGCATCGAGGAGATAAAAATAATGAAAGAACATAATGGTGACCTTACTGTTACTTTTTGTGGTTGTAAGGTAACTTATGATCCGTCATCGGCTGAAGTAACTGTTGGAAAAAACATTGTTTTAGTGAATAACAATACCGTTGAAGAACTTGTTAGTTTTGGTCCTTCAACATTACTTACTTGTAGCTTACCTGCTAATAGCCAAATATCATTTACAGCTGAAAATTCTGGGAGATACAATTTCAACTTTAAAAAGGCGGTTGGAACAGATCCTTCTGGTGAAATTATCGTTAACGATCCACCTTCTCCTCCACCTCCTGTTTGTTAACTAAAGCAGGATAGAGTTTTTTTATGAGGCTGTTTAACTTGTCCAACGTTAATTTGGTTATTTTGTTATCCTTTTTATTGTTATGCCAGTGTATTAAATGTTGTTGTTGGTGACTCCATAAAATAGAAGGTGGTAGTTGCTTTATTTGTGAAAAATAGGCATTAGCTGATTCGAAGGAGTTGTTTGTAGAGTGCCAGATAGCTTTTAATAATAGACTTCTATCATCTGTTTTATTAATGTCTTTTATTGTTTTATGAGAGACCGTTTTTTTCTCCAATAAACGAAGTGTCAATTCATCTATTTTATTGTAGTCCGAAAATTGATTGGCCGTATCTATTGCTTTGTCTGTTTTATGGACTAATTCTTTTGAAAGTTTGCCAGAAAAAAAATCGAGCTGACACCAATTGAAGTAAATAGAGGCTAGGGTTGCATGTAATATATGATTGTTGGGGTTTTTATTAAGAGTTTCTTTTATTCGCTTGGTCGCATTGTTAAGATGTTGATGATAGTCCATTCCTTGTTGCCATAAATAAACCGCTTGATCACTTTCTAACATGGCGAGTTCATTGACTGCGAAAGGATGTTGTGAGCCGAGTGTTAACGCATTATTAATGAAATACTCCGCTTGTTTTATTGCTGTTTTATTATCTTCAAATAAGATATCCTTTATTTTTGCTAGCCTTCTATAACTCATTCCTAAGTAGTAGTTAGCGACGAAGTGGTTTTTATTAAGTTCTATAGCAACTTGATATTTTTTTATTGCATTATTGAGCTTGTTTTTTGCTTCTATTGGAGAAGTAATATTTGACCATAACCGATAGGTTGATCCTACATTAATGAACGAAGTAATTCTATCTGGTTTTAGTTGTAATGCTTTATTATAAGCGTTCACCGCTTTCTCAAAATAATCTATACTAGTCGTCGTTTGATGTTCTGAAATACTTGTCGCATAAGTTTTTAATAGATTTCCATATTCATTATAATAAAAATAACCTTTTTGAGATGGAGTTGTTTCTTCAAAAGCATTAGAGGCTTTTATAAATGTGTTTTCTATATTTAAGTTTCTTTCTTGTAATAATGAAAACTTATTAGTATAGGCTAATGCTAGCCATATGTTTTTAGGAACTGTACTTTTTTCTTTAGCTAAGGTTAGTTGCTCAATCGCTTGATTAATGGTTTCTATTGGGTTGCCGGAATGTTGATTTTCATAGTGGCTTTTAAATAATAATAATTGACCATGATACAAGTAAGTTTGTTCGTTTTGAGCGTTAATTTCTTTAGCTATTTCAAGAGATTTTCTTAGCACAGTGGATTCTTTTTTAAAATCTCCCATTTTTCCATAAAGAAAGCTGGTTATTCGCGTCATATAAAGACTAATTGTTTTTAATTGTAATTGAAAATCAGATGGTGCAATTGCTTGTGCTTGTTGATAACTATTCAAAGCCAAGTTTGTATATTGAGTAATTTCTCCGCTTAAATGAGCGGCACTTGATATTTGAGATTTTGCTTGATAAATATCACCTATCAATACTTTATGCTGATAAAACCAGGTAGGGAAGTTATTGGTTTTTTTTAGAATGGCTAGAGATTTATCATATTCATCCAGATAAAAATGGAGCATTGCCTGTGCATAGGAAAGATAGGGGGATGCTTGTATACCATGTTTTAAAAGCTGAATGGCAGGTTGACGATATTTTTTATCTAAAGCTACTAGCTTTTCTTGACGTGCTGATTTATCAGGTAAGTTATTGATAGTGTTTTTTTGTCGTTGATAGATTGCACCATTGGTTAAAGCAAGAAGATAAGCAACGCGTGGCTGTTGAAAGCCTGATTGCCATGCTAGGTTAATACTTGTAAGCGCTTTATCATAATCTTGTAGTGCGTAATACATACGTCCAATAGCGTAATGGCCTGGGCCATAAGCAATTTCTCCTAATTTGTTCATTTTGTTTTCTATTTCTTTGATTTCATTTTGCCACTGTTGTATTTGTGGTGAAATATCATGGCGCGGTGCCATATAGGTAAATCTGACTCTTGCTTCCATGTTTTCTACATCGGCAGAAAATTCTTGAATAATGTTTTCCCGTATTCCTTGCTGATGATTTAGATAGATAAACCAGACGGCACTGGCCACAATCGTGATAAAAAATAATGAAGTCAATAAAACAATCAATTTGTATTTACGGAGTTTTTTGCTCACTTTGTAGGACCAACCACTATAGTCCTGTATAGGATCGCCATTTAGGTAACACATGATTTCATTTGCTAATATTTCAGCAGATGAATAACGTTTCTCAGGATTAACCTGTAAACATTTAATGATGATGGTTTGAAGATCTTTAGGTATATTGGTTGAAAATGTGTAAGTCTGTTTTTTATAGTTAAAAGAATTGTTAGATTGCACTGTATTGGAATCACTGAATGGATTTGGAAGTTTTTCTGTGAGTATATGATATAAAGTAGCCCCGATGGCATATATGTCTGTGCGATGATCGATTTCGCTGATCTTTGATGCTATTTGTTCCGGAGACATATAATTTGGTGTGCCTAAACCTATGCTTTCAACAATTTGCGTTTCATTTTGTTCGCGATAAGCGAGTCCAAAGTCAATGAGATATGGTGTTATTTCATTATTATCAGAAACCTCTACTAAGATATTTGATGGTTTGATATCCCGGTGAATAATGCCTTGTTTGTGAGCTTGTTGTAAACCATTGAGTATTTTATTGATGACTAATAACTTTTGTTGAATAGTGAGTTGGTTATATATTTTATGCAATGCTTGTCCATTAATATATTGCATAACAATATAGATTTGTTTTTGTGACTCACAAATTTCATGAATTTGGCAAATATTTGGATGTTTAATTTGGGCTTGTAATCGAGCTTCCCGAAGTAAAAAAGGGGCTTGGAGCTGATCGGTAGAATTTAGGTGTTTTAATGCTACTTTTCTTTGCAACTTATGATCGTAGACAAGGAATACTTCTCCACCACCACCTTTTCCTAAAATACTAATATATTCAAATCGAGAACCAATACTTGGTGGAAGTTGATTGGTTGTATTTTCTGGTAGTATTTTTTCTAAAGCTGTTTTAGTCTGTCTATCATCAAGTGCTGAAAAGGAGTTAGGCTTGTTTTTCATAAACTGAAAAATCTCATTATAAAGTATTTATATTTAATGTTGTTTTGAGATGATATGTAAGTTATTAGCAATAATAGCCTGTATTCTATCGATCTATTTCATTAATTGTAAATATTATTTAATTTAGATGATATTTTTAAATCTCTTTTAGAGAATTTTTATTGAGAAGAGGAGTTTTTTTCTTGGTAAAATGATTCGGTAGTATCTTTATTTGCTAGAAAACTCATATTGGATTTTGTTTATCTGCACTAGCAATGCTAGCGCTGCTAGGTATTTAATTGGCTTTGATTGCTATTATATAAATATAATGTCAAACGAGTTCAAAGTTTATGAACTCGTTTTGAGAAGAAGGTTAATTTCTTAAAACTAATTCAACTCTCCTGTTTTTTGCTTTGCCATCTTGGTCACTATTACTAGTGACTGGGCTGTATGGACCAATGCCTATGGGGGTTAACCTTTTAGTATTTATTTTATATTTTTTTACCAGAGTCTCTTTAACCGAGTTGGCACGGGCTTGACTTAATTTTAAATTGTAATCATCATTGCCACTATTGTCGGTATGGCCAACAACATAAGCCTTTATTTGAGGATTGTTTTTTAGGTAAGCAGCAATTGCGTTTAAAGCATTATTTGAGTCTTGTTTTAGTTCGCTTTTATTATACTCAAAGAAAAGTCCTTCTAAAACAGCTTTTCCGTTTTGATTGATATCTCTATTAAGCGAATCGGGGGTAAGAGTGATCAATCCTGTTTTCATTGGTTTAGATTCTACAACATGTTGTTGCAACCAAGAGGACTTTCCACCTTTATTTAAGGCTAATAGGCTTACATATATATCACCTTGTGGGCGTTGCCATTTTCCGACCCAATATCTAAAACGCCTTTTTCCATGCATGTTACTAAGCTCGACAGTTTTATATTTTTGACTGTTATGTTTGTTGAATAGAACGTGGGCAAAACTCATTCCACAGGCTTCTTGTACACATTGAAATATTTTTTTAAAACCTTGCTTCTTTAATGCTTGTGTATAATTTTCCATTGCCTGAAAGTCAGTAACATTGGATGGTAAACGATAGACTAGTCCGCTTAGCTTACCTGTTACTCGTTGTGTCTGCATTTTCTTTTTATAAACTGGAGATGTTGCGATATAAAACTCATCAAAGTCGAAATTATTGTAGTTATAAATATAACTGTCAGGATAACGAGAAATTAAAGGGTGATCTTGCGAGCCCTTTTTATCTTTGCGAGCAGCATTAACTTCAATGCTTGCGATTGAAGAGAGTAGTATAAAAAATAAAACATACTTCATACTAAATTTATGCTTAATAAATATCATAAATATAAATCCTATAGAATAAGTCATTAGTACTGCTTATTTTTTATAAGCGATTTCAATACTAACTTCTACTTTTTTAGATGAGCTTGGTAGCTGAGTAATAGTAACGTGAGGTGTTTTTTGATACAAAACCATGTCTTTTAAGGGATCAAAGTTTTTAGGTATGTTTCGCATAAAAATAGTTAAACCTCCGGTGATTTCTTTTTTATCAAACTCAGGTAGTTTTTTTGCATAAAAATCAATAACCTTTTTTATCTCTTCTGAGGAAGTGAACATTGCTACCGGTAGTGTTTTTTCCTCTCCAATAATGAGTCCATCTTGATAGTGAGACATAATTTGACTTTTAGGAAAAATTGGTAGTGTAACCAAATGCTCCGTATTTTTACTGACAGCTTTACTTAAAGCCAACATGTCGTCTATTGCTTTTTTTCCTTCTTGTTTTTGTTCTTCAGTATGTTTTTCGAATTCTTCATCTGATAAATTAGAATAGTCGATATCTTTGGGCTCATCGTCTGCAAATTGTTCTTTACATTTTTGTATAATAGAATCGCTTAGCTCCAAGCGTTGTTTGGTTTGGTTTTCAAAACAGTCATTCATTGCATCTTCAGATATTTTATCAAAACTTTGTTTTCCTTCGCCTTGGCTTTCGAAACAATAACGCATGGTATTACGTTGAGCATTTAAAAACTTTGATTTCGATACGCCAAGACATTGACTAATACCATCTAAATCAATACTTTCCTCCATTTGTTTTATTGAAAATTCTATTAGTGCGTCGGTTTGGTTAGCTTTTAAAGCTGTAGTGCTATTGAGTAATACTCCTGCAGCTACTGTTAGTAAAGTTTTTTTCATTTTAGTGCTCCATTAATTGATTTTAGCTAAACTTATTTTGTAGAAAAATTAATACTAATTGTTATATTGGTATCTGGTTGTGTTGCTAAGGTTTGTAATTCGGGTACAAAAGACAAAAATTTACTTCCAGAATAATTACATGTTAAAGTTAAGCTATCTTGGCTTGATGATTCTTTGAGTCCAACGCAATATTGATGAATTAACTTTACATTTTGTTTGTATATCTTTTGTAGGTCTGCGGCGTAGTCCAAAGCTTGCTTTTTATAGTTAAAGCCGATTTCTATTTCACTATAAGGATATTTTTCAACCGCCTTAGGATCTGGAACTGGGTATAAATTAAACTTTATTGGTTCATTATTGATACTTTCATCTTCAACAACAACAGGACCTTTATTTCGGTAGGTGAGTACATTCTTGTTTTTTAGTTTCATACTAAAGTCTATGAATAAATCTAATTCATAGCCAAAACCATATTCTGATAAACGCATATTTTTTATGCGTAGATTAGTGACTTTTCCTTCTCCACGGTGCTCTCCTTGGTTTCGCACAACATCAATCGCATTAGGTGTTTGATAGTCATGCTGTAAATGATAATTGATCTGACCATTTATAGTGGGGGGAGGCAGGTTTTCCTTGTATTCGTGGTAATAAGGGCCATCGCTGTAAGCACTACTTTTTATTTCATCGGGTTCGTCAAAAATGAATGGGTTGGATAGGTCAAATGTGACACCTGTTTCTCTGGTTAAAGTCGTTTGTAGATGGTAGCTAAATTGTGTGTTGGCAATACCATGTTCTGTTTTTTCGGTTGATTGGCCTTTTTGCTTAATTGACACTTTTATGGTCACCTCACCTCGCCGATAGGAAGGTTCGGAAATTTCTTCTTTTACTGTTTCTCTATAATTATCTTCAGATGAGCGGGTTATGTCTTCATCGAGTAGTGGCTCTTGTTCTGAACACCCCAATAGATAGATTAAAGGAACAGTGAATAGTAAATGTAGTATGAATAATATTCGTATTTTCATATTTATATTTTCAAATAAAGATTCAAAGTGTTTGATAGCCACTCTTGTAAGAATGGCTATATCATTTCAACATGCTATCAACTAATAGCTATGCCTGTTTTGGGTTAGGACCAAATGAGTTTTCAGCATGACTATCTTGTGCTAAAAATACGATTAGCACGATACCACCGACAATTGGTATAAGAGATAGCAGCTGCCACCAACCACTACGGCTTGTATCATGGAGCCTTCTAGTGGCAATGCTGATGCTCGGAATGAGCATGACTAAGATAAATATCAGACTGATAAACATTGTGCCTAATAGGCTATCAATAATATTTAATGCGATATAAATGATTAAGTAAAATAACACAAACATCCAGTATTCTTTGCGTCTGGCACGGCCATTGAAATCAGCAAACTTTTTTAAAGCACCCAAAAAATATTTCATTTCTATTCCTTTTATTTATAAAAAATAACTACATTTAAAATAAAAACGGCTACTCTTGGAACAAAGTCTATACTTGCCAAGTAGCAACTGTACAACCTATCAAAGGTTGAAAAATAGTATTAAAAACAATCGCTTGAAAATAGTACATAAACGAAAAATTTATGTACTATAGCGAATTTCTCTTGTTTTATTTAGGCTTAATTGCTGTTTTCTAGTTGCTGTCTAAACTGTTTAGGGGATAATTGGTTAATTGCTTTAAAACAACGTGAAAAGTAACTTTGTGAGTTAAAACCGACTTGTTCTGCTATTAGTCCAATTGAAATATCTGTATTGGCTAACAATTGCTTGGCTTGTTGTAATCGGTACATTCTGAGGTAATCCATTGGTGATAAGTCAAATAATGCCTTCATTTTTACTTGTAATGATCGTACTCCAATGTGCAATGATTGAGCTAAGTCTTCTGTAGAAAAGTTGACTTCTGCATAATTAGCGGCCATAACTGTCTGCAAATTATTAACAAAAAGAGTATCTTTTTCTGAAAGAGCATCGTTAGTTTCAAATAAACTTTTTTCTGAGTCGGTTACTTGTTGAGTAAGAGAGCGTCTGACTAATGTTCTAATATGAAGTAAATTGTTAACACGAGTCAGTAATTCTTGTTCATCAAAAGGTTTGGTTAAATAATCGTCAGCTAAAAGGTTTAAACCATGTAGTTTACTTTCGCGATCATTTTTGGCGCTTAATAGTAATATTGGAATATGACTGGTTGCCATATTATTGCGAATGGCTTCGACTACTGCAAAGCCATCTAGTAATGGCATCATGACATCACAAACAATAATGTCAGGGTATTGGGCTTGGGTAATCATGATACCTTCCTCACCATTTTCTGCACATGAACAATCGTATTGTTGAGATAAAATGCTTTTAAGGTAGCGACGCATTTCAGTATTATCTTCGATAATTAGAAGACTTTTTTTGAGTTTCAGGTTATTGTTTGCTGTTATTATATCTTTCTCTTCATTACCGTCATCATTTGCAGATCGTAATGTTTGTGGTGTCGTTAATTCTTGCATATCCTCATTAATGAGAAGTTTTTGGCTTTTTAAGTTTTCAACAAGCGGCAATTGGATAATAAATTCACTGCCGACATTAAGTTTACTTTCAACGGTAATATGACCATCGTGACGAGATAGTATTTCTTTAACGAGTGTTAAACCAATCCCTGTTCCTTGAATATGGTGACTTGAGCTTTCTACACGTGAGAAACGTTTAAATATATTTTCTAGTTCTTTTGGACTAATTCCAACTCCTGTATCTTTGATGCTAATCTCTGCCTGTTGAATGCCTTTAGATGATAGGTTCGCATTCGATATTGTGATTGTGATTTGTCCTCCAGCTTGTGTATATTTGAAAGCGTTTGAAATGATGTTAACAAATAGCTTTTCTACTGCATCAGGAAACATGTATACCCAAAGTGGTTTTTGCGACTTATCAATAATGGTTATTTGAATATTTTTTTCTTCAGCTAATGGTAGAAATGATTGATAAATAAAATTAATAACCGTTTTTAGCTCTTGATATTTAAACTTAATAGAGTCGTTTGATTGAAGTTGTGTTAAATCTAACATTTGATCGACCATATCAAGTAACCGATAACCATTGCGTTGAATCAATTTTAGACTTTTTCTTTCATTAATACTGGTGGCATTTTTAATCAGTTTATTTAATGGACCAAGTATTAGAGTTAATGGGGTACGAAACTCGTGAGAAACATTACCTATTAATTTATCTTTTGTTTCAGCAATTATTAAAGCGGCTTGTTTATCTTTTTCTGCTATTTTCCTGTGGTATATCAGCCAAATCACAGTTAAGAGAATACCTGAGCTGACTATAAAGTAGAGTGTATATGCCCACCAGGATTTCCAGGGAGGAGGAAGTATAATAAGTTTTAAGCGGGCTTCTTTGGGGGTCCATAAACCATCTTTATTGCTTGCTCTTACACGAAGTTGATATGAACCAGCAGGAATGTTGGTATAAGTTGCATAACGTTTTTTATAATCAGTATAGATCCACTGTTGATCAAAACCTTCAAGCTTATAAGCATATTGGTTACGCTGAGGGCTTACTAAATTTAACCCTGTGAACTCGAATGAAAAAAGGTTTTCATTATGCGTTAAAGTGAGTTCTTTTGTTGTGCTAATCGAACTTTCTAACTGGTATTGAGTTTGTTTAGTAAGATATTCTCTATCTGGCATTTTTATGGGAACTGACTGATTAAATAGTAAAAAGTCAGTTAATATTACTGTAGGCGCAACAGGGTCGGGCTTTAACTGTTGTGGGAAAAAATGATTAAAGCCATTACTTCCACCAAAGAAGAGCTCACCTTGTGGACTTTTAAAAGCTGAACCAGGAAGAAATGAGTTACCTTGTAATCCATCTTCAGGTAAATAGTTTTTAAACGTTTTATTTTGGATATTAAATTTTGATAAACCATGACTGGTACTTAACCACAAGTGACCACTGTTATCTTCTAAAATGCCCGAAATATGATCGCTGGCTAAACCATGAGTTTCATTATAGTGAGTGAAAGTTTGCGTGTCAGTATTAAAATGATTTAGACCTCGCATAGTGCCAATCCACATTGAGCCATTTTTATCTTCGTGCAAAGATAAAATAATATTAGAACTAATTGCGACTTTTGATTGGGAGTTTTCTTGGTAACGAATAAAACCTTTAGCGCCAGGATCTAACCGATTAAGTCCTCCTCGTGTGCCAACCCAAAGTCTTCCTTGCCGATCGTATAATAATGAAATAACGGTATTTTGGCTTAAGCTATCGGCTTTGTCTGGTTGGTGATGATAGTTAGTGACACTACCGTCACTGGGGTCGAATAAATCGAGCCCTTTGTTACTTCCTATCCAGAGTTTGCCATTTTTTTCGCTTTTAATAACATATAAGTAATTTGAAGTTAGTCCATTTTTTATTTTGGGATTATGTTGGTATCGTGTGAAGTTTTTTTGTTTAGGGTTAAATTGATTTAATCCGCCTCCATAGGTACCAATCCAAATATTTCCTTGGCTATCTTCATGTAGTGCAAACACATATTTATTACTAAGACTTGAACTATTGCTAGGGTCATGTTGGTAGTGCTCAAAATTTTTAGTTCCAGGAATAGAACGGTTGAGTCCGCCGGTTCTTGTGCCTACCCACAACTGTCCTTGGCTATCTTGTAGTAGTGAGCGAACAAAGTTATCGCTCAAACCTTTTGGATGTAACTTGCTATATTGATGATGGTTAAATAGTGATCTTGATGGAATCATTCTATTAATGCCTCCACCATCAGTGCCAATCCACAAGTGTCCATATTGATCAGAATGCATCGATAAAATATAGTTGGATGATAGGCTGTTAGTGTCTGTTTCACTATTTTTATAGTGTGTAAAACTACCCTCAGAAAGATCATAAACACTTAAGCCTTTACCATAAGTGCCAATCCATAATTTGTTATCATTACTAGCATAGAGTGAGAATACCCAGTTATGACTTAAACTATTTGATTTGTTGGGATCGTGTTGAAAATGAGTAAAGGTGCCTTTTTGCGGGTTAAAACGATCGAGTCCTGTTAGCGTTCCAATCCAAAGGTTTCCTTGGTTATCATCTGCTAAGGACCAAATACTTCCTTTGGTAATACTATTAGGGTTAGCTGGCTGGTGTTGGTAGTGAATAAAATCTTCTGTTTTGGGGGTGAATAAATTTAAACCACTATAAGTACCTAACCATAATCTACCTCGTTTATCTTGATGAAGAGTCCTTACCATTCCTGGACTTATGCTGCTTGTTTTGTCTTTATCATGTGTAAAATGAGTAAACTCGGTTCTTGCTAAATTGAGTCTACTAACACCGCCAGCTTCTGTGCCTATCCATAGTTGCCCTTGATGATCTTCGAGTAATGACCAAATTCGGTTATCACGTAAACTATTGGTGTTATCTTTTTCATGTTTGAAGTGAGTAAAGCTTTCTGTGTTAGGTTCAAAGCGATTTAAACCACTTGCCGCGGTTCCAAACCATAGCCTACCTTGTTTATCTTCTAGGCAAGCTGTTACCCAGTTACCTGACAGAGAGGCTGGGTGCTCTGAATATTTGTAGTGTTTAAATTGATAGCCATCATAACGATTAAGACCACTTTGAGTGCCAATCCATAAAAAGCCATTGCTATCTTGTAAAACACAAGATGCACTACTTTGTGATAAGCCTTCTTTGATGGAGAAGTGATCAAAATAAAGGTTATTTGAAGATGCAAAAGAGAGAGAGGGGGAGAGCATCATCAACATAGCGCTTAGTAGGAAGCTATATAAGTTGAGTTGGCACTCTAATACAGGTAGTTTTAACCTCATCAATAATTTTACTTTTTTAGTTATCAAGTTTATGCTCATTAGAGTATATCTCTGATTGTGTTGTTCTGGTAGTGTTAACTGGCGTGTTAAGCATTGTTAATGTTATCTGGTCCGCTGGTTAGCAGCTATTGAGAGATGATAGTGAATGTGACTGTAAAATTAGAGAAATAATTAAACGATATTATTGGTTTTGATTTAAAAGCTTAGTTACTGGTAAACTGAGGGCTGGTTATTTAGAGCATGGCTTATTTAATTAAGGAATGTCAATGAGTTATTCATTAATCTATTAATTATGTAGATACAGTCGTTTTTTCATTGAATAGATTGAATCGCTTAAGAGTCAATATGGTTATAAAAGTTTGTTGTTCCATTAGTGTTGTTGTTCCATTAGTAATATTTACTGATTTGAGGAAATGCTATTGAAAGTTGATGATATTCGAGTTTTTATTCCCAGCAAAGATTACGAGCTTTCAAAATCTTTTTATCAGGCCTTAGGTTTCAACCTGACCTTTGAGTCAAGTGAAGTCTCAGAATTAGTGAATGGTGAATGTTCTTTTTTATTACAAAACTTTTATCAGGTAGGGGTTACTAGTAATTTAATGATTCAGTTGTCTGTATTAGATATTGAGCAAGTTCATTCTAAACTCCAGTCATTAAGTGAGTTCAATATACGATTTAAACCACCCAAAAATAAAGCCTGGGGAAAAGTTATTTATCTTTGGGGGCCTTCTGGAGAGTTATGGCATATTACCGAGTTTTTTAGTAGCTATAGCTAAATCACTATCAATTGACACAATAAAAGCCGTTATTTTTGCCGCTCTTTTCGTTGTCTGACTTGTCCATAGAGCGGCTATGCACTGCGCCAGACGCCTTAATAGTGACAAAAATCCCTGACTTTTCTCTATGCCAATTGATAGTGATTTAGCTACAATTGACAACTTTATCGTTTAACCGTTAGTTTGCAATATTTTATAAAGAAATAGAATGCTTTATTAAATTGAGGCTTCTGAACTTTAGGTTTTGCAGGATAGGTTTTTTCCTCTAGAATTTTCATGAATACCATCGTTATTTTTATCGGTTGAAGTTCTAATTCTTCCGGCTTTTGTAATAATTAAAGCTCTAGCTAGACTTGGCGTTTGTTTTAAACAAAGCTCAAAGCTGCCATTTTGATGGTTTGTTATACCTGTTTCATGCCACTGAAAAGAGCTTTTTTTACCAAATGCCCGCCAGCGCAGTTGAAAGTTTGAGTCATTCAATTGGTTTTGATGGATTTTCTTCTCATTCGAGTCAAATAGTCTATTTTCATTGAGATCAACAAATACCATATAGCCTTTCGACCAATCTTTATCACATTGTTTAAAGTCATTGGTTGGACAAACGGTCACTTTTTGATGTTGAGTAATGGCTGTCTTTCTAGCCAGTTGTAAGGTTGAACGTAATTGTATTGATTGACTGATAAGCTGTTTTCTATCTAAAAACTGGCTAAATGAAGGTAATGCAAAACCAAAGAGAATGAGCATGATGCCAATGGCAAAAGTTAAATCAATTAAGGTAAAGCCTTGTTGTTTTATATTGTGATGTTTGATTGTAATTAACATGGTGCATCCTTATACCATTATTGGATATTGAGGGAGCATGATAACGAATCATCGGGTAAAAATAGAACAGTAAATATCTCCTATAGGTATATGTGAATGACGATGCGATCGTGCAGAATAAACAATATTTAGATGTGCGAGATCGGCTATATATGAAGTTTTATTATCGGTATTAATCTATTTCTAGCTTTTTTAGTTTATATCTCATTGCTCGAAAGCTGATTCCCAGTAATTTAGCTGCTTGAGTTTTATTGCCGTTAGCTTCTTTAAGCGCTTGGGTGATTTCATTGGTTTCAATTTGCTCTAGGTATTCATCAAGACTTAAATTTCCACGATTACTAATGCTATTTTGATTTGAGTGCTCTTTTTTTATTGAGTGAGTCTGAGATACTGGTAAGTTCAGATCTTCTGACTGTATTTGCTCACCACTGCATAAAGTGATGGCTCTTTCGAGTATATTTTCTAGCTCACGAATATTGCCTGGAAAAGGATAGTTTTTCAGTGCGGCTAATGCGGCATCTGAAATATTAACTTGTTCAGCGCCATGTAGCTGAGTTAATTGTTTGAGCAAATAATCGGCAATTTTAGGAATATCATCAACTCTTTCCCTCAAAGCTGGCACGATTAACTCAATGACATTAATCCGATAGAATAAATCTTGGCGAAACTCTTCGGTTTCAACCAGAGCTAATAAGTTTTTGTGGCTAGCACTTAGTATTCTGACATCAATCGGTATTTCTGTTTCGTTCCCAATAGGTCTGACAGTTTTTTCTTGAATAGTTCTGAGTAGCTTAACTTGCATGTTGAGTGGAAGTTCAGCGATTTCATCAAGAAAAAGAGTTCCACCATTAGCTGACTGAAACAAGCCTTTTTTGTCATTTATAGCACCTGTAAAGCTCCCTTTTTTGTGGCCAAAGAATTCACTTTCCATTAACTCTGAAGGAATTGCGCCACAATTAACGGGCACAAAGGGGGCATCTGCTCTAGGGCCCTTGAAGTGAATTAATTTAGCGACCAGCTCTTTTCCTGTGCCTGATTCTCCATGTATATAAACTGGCGCTTGGCTTCTCGCAAGCTTCAAAATTGTTTGCTTGAGTTGTTGCATTATCGGTGTATCACCGATGAGTTGTTTTTTTGTTTTTATATTGGAGTCAGCAGAAGTTTTGGTTGGATTATTCAGTTTTATGGCTGTGCTAACCAGGTTTTTTAGTGAATGTAAGTCAACGGGCTTAGATAAAAAATCGAACGCACCAGCTTTCATTGCTTCAATGGCAATCTCCATATTTCCATGAGCGGTAATTAAAGCAACTGGGATTTCGGGGTGTTTTTTCTGAATATATTTAATTAGTTCTAGCCCATCTCCATCAGGTAATCGCATATCGGTTAAACAAACATCAAAGTGTGTATTGGTTAAATGATGGTAAGCTTGACTTAAGTTTTCAGCTTTACAAGTATCAATTCCCATACGCATTAGTGTAATGCCAAGTAATTGTAATATATCTGGTTCATCGTCGACTATTAGCGCCATTGGTGCTTTTGTCATGTCAAAGTTTCCATTTTTGTCAGCTTAAGAATAATGGGGAGTTCGATTACTCTTTGATTTTATAAAACTACCTCGATTATCTTATAATTTAGTTGAATAATCTATGCTCTGAGTAATATGCTTTGATTACCTCAGTGGTTACCGTTGAGTTAAGTTGGCAACAGAAAAGCTAATTCTAAAGCAAGAACCACCCTGAGTTAACGGTATGTGATCCAATCTTGCTCGGTTGGCTTCACATAGCTCTTTTGATAAATAAAGTCCTAACCCTGTACCAGAGCGTGAAGTTGTAAAAAATGGTTCAAATATTTTTTCGGCTACACTCGGAGGGATCCCTTCACCTTTATCAATGACATCTAAAAATATAGTATGGCTATGAGCTTCAACGCCTGCCATGATTTGCACGCTGGGAATACCTGTTTTTTGTTGACTATAGCGCGCCGCATTATCAATTAAGTTAGTTAGAATTTGTGATAGTTGAGAAATATCAAAGTGAACTATTAAGTTAGTTGATTGAAACTGTGTGACAATTTCTGGTTTTTCATCCTTGCCACTAGAGTATTCTAGCAACATGCTTGGTAAGTAACGAGAAAGATTAATTTCTTTGACTTGAACGGCTTTACGCTGCGAAAGACACATAATATTTTCAATGATGTCATTTACTCTACGAGTATTTTTCTCGATAATTTCAACGAGCCCAAGATTTTCTGGATCGACTTCATCTGACTCTTTCATTAGTTGTGCTGCGTGGCTTAGGGCTCCTAATGGATTTCTGATTTCATGCGCTATCGATGCGGTTAATCGACCAAGAGAAGCGAGTTTCAAACTCTGTGCTTGCTGGTTTAATGTACTGGTATCTTCAAGAAAAATAATTACATTTTCTTTGCTCTCTGCAATAGGAGAAAAATTAGGTAACAAGCGTGGCCCTGTCGCTGTATTGCGGAATACTTTTGAGCGGTAGCTATGATTTCTGCGCCATAAATTTAACTGTCTGGCTAAGGGAGAGGATACTTGTTCTAACCGCCTCGATTTAGTTGACTCGGGCATGCCTAAATGTACCCAGGCTGATCGGTTAATCAAGCGTATAAAGTTTTGACCATCTACAACCAATACGCCTGTTGACATAAATTGAATAATTTCTTCATTGAGCTTCTCCATATTTTCCAAACCTTTTATGGAGGCTTTGGCGACGGATTCATATTGAATAACCTTTTTAGAGAGGTAAAAAGACAGCAGGCTTGTTGCCATTAAGGTTACAGATAAAGTGCCTACTTGAGCCATTCCACTTTTGTCTGCATTATTAATGAGACCTGAATAGAGTTCTTCACCAAAAATACCAAATGAAGCCAGAATGGAAAAACCTAAAGCGCCGGGATGACCTGTTAAAATGCTGGCAGCAGACGTACTCACGGCAATTAACACGCCCAATCCGCTAGCAGTTCCACCGCTTGCATGCATCAAGAGTATAATTAAACCAATATCAATGAGTACTTGAACTTCAAGCTGAAGGTAGAAAAAACGATTATAGAACACACTGAGCAGAAAACAGACAACCGCAAACATCGTAAAGGAGAGAGAACAAACGTAATAAAGCTCTGGGTTGCGAGAACCTAGAAGGCTAATATTTAAATCAATTGAAACCACGGTGTAAAGCAGCACTGCAAGTATCAGCCGATAGGCCGAAAAAATTTGCAGCGCTCGCCAAGACGAGGTAAAAGGAAGAGATTGTTCTGTAGCTAACGTCATATCATGTATGATCTAATTTATGATTAGTCCTGATAAATTGTAGGGATTGCTTGACGTTTATGCTGAGTTTTCTGGTAAATATTGATTAATTTGTCATGTACATCTTGAGAAACCTCTTTTCCTTCTAAAAAATCATCTATTTCATCATAAGTGAGTCCTAATGCTGATTCGTCTGTTTTATGGGGCGAGAGGCACTCTAAGTCTGCGGTTGGCGCTTTACTAACTAGTTCTGCTGGAGCGCCAAGAAAAGTGGCTATTTGACGGACTTGACGCTTGTTTAGTCCAAACAATGGAATGAGATCACAGGCACCATCTCCCCATTTAGTAAAAAAACCGGTAATATTTTCTGCTGAGTGGTCAGTACCTAAAACTAATCCATTCACTAAACCCGCTATATCATATTGTGCAGCCATTCGTACTCTGGCTTTTACATTGCCTTTGCTAAAGTCTCTTTGCTCTTCTGTTTGGGTAAGCAAATCAGCTGATAATAATGCCTTTTCAGCTTCTTGATGAAGACTATCAGCTGCTGATTTTATATTGATGGTTAAGGAGGTTGTTGGTTGAATAAAAGCCAATGCTTTCTGAGCATCGTCTTCATCAAGCTGTTCACCATATGGCAGTCTGATTGCATAAAAGCGGTAGTTTGATTGTTGTGTTTGGTTGAGTTCATTGACCGCTAGTTGTGCCAGCCGACCTAATGTTGAAGAATCAATACCACCACTAATTCCTAATATCAGGTTGTTCAGTCCTGAATTAATTAATGATTTTTTTATAAATTCAATGCGTCTTCTAATTTCAAAGTTGGGATCAATACTTGGTAGAACATGCATTTCCTGAATGATTTGTTTGGCTGTAATCACAAAAAACCTACTAAAAAGATACTAACAGTAATAATTGTTATAGTAGCATATCTAGTTTATAAATCAGTAGCTTGGCTTGGCTATTGCTACTTGATAATTAGGTTTGACTGGTTAGATATTATTCTAAAAGAAGGAACTTTAACTTGATAATTGTATTTCATGAGTAATTTAGTCGATAATAAGCCTGATTTTAAGTTAGCGAACATGAGCTAAAATTTTGTTTATTTAAGGCCTATTCATTAATAGGCTATTGAATCCTAAATTGAAACGAAACAGGACAAAACTGGTTACAACAATGAAGAAAATAGAAGCGATAATAAAGCCTTTTAAGTTGGATGATGTGCGAGAAGCCCTGAGTGATGCTGGTATTGAAGGAATGACCGTTACAGAAGTTAAAGGATTTGGTCGACAAAAGGGACATACTGAACTTTATCGTGGCGCAGAGTATATGGTCGACTTTTTACCTAAAACAAAGATTGAAATTATTATTCCTGATGATCTATTAGATTTATGTGTTGAAACTATTATGGATATAGCACGTACAGGAAAGATAGGTGATGGTAAAATCTTTGTTACACCAGTGGAAAAAGTTATTCGTATCCGAACAGGAGAAGAGAACGAGAGTGCAATCTAATTGAGCTGAATAACAACATTAGCTGGTATGAAGTAAACATACCAGCTCAATAGTTTGTTTTTTAACCATTAAAGTCAGGGAAGTTTAGCAATAAGACTCTTCTCGAGTTCTCAGCCAATTCTGGCAATTCTAATAAATCATAAGCGACAACTAGCATTTGTAATGCATAGGGAACTGAAGGGGTTTTAGGGTAATGATCAACTACATATTTTGCCCTTGAAGCTGCCGCTTGATAAGCTTCTCTTTTCATATAGTAATTGGCAACATGCAGTTCATATTCTGCTAACCTATTACGAAGGAATAGCATTCTTTTTTGAGCATCGCGTGCATATTTACTGTTTGGAAAAAGACGAATAAGCTCCGCAAAATCATCAAATGCTTGCCTTGCAGTACTGGCATCTCTCTCTGCTAATGGAGCTGAAAACAGATCTTTGCTAAACCCGGTTTCTGATGAAAAGTTGATCAAACCTTTCATGTAATAAGCATATTCTAGATCCTTATGTCGTGGATTTTGGCGAATAAAGCGATCGGCTGAAGCAATTCCTGATGCATAATCATTAAGTCGATAGTAGGAATAAATGAGATTTAGTTGGGCTTGGTGGGAGTAAGCGCCAAATGGGTAAAGACTGTCTAAACGTTCTAAATATTGAACTGCTGTTCTAAAGTTGCCAGATAGCATTGATTGTTGGGCACGTTCAAAAAGCTTAAATGCATTATTGATTCGTTGTGCTTCAGTTGTAGTTGCTTTGTTGCTTTGGCAAGCGGAAATAACCGCTAACAGCGCTAAAACAGATATGATTTTTACTATTCTCATTGATTCTCAAAGCCGTTAAAATGGATAATTATAAATAGCATTAAGTTAATGTTTGTTTATAACTTAAGCAGGTTATTACATTATATTAAGTCTTAAATTCGATAATTTAGTCTTAATCTCGATATATTTTAACTTAAATTCATTGACTTATTTAAGCTAAATCCGAGAGATTTTGTCGTTTATTACCTGATTTAGCATAATTATAAGAGATTTTTGTGTGTCATTCGTCTCTAAATTTACTGATAATAGAGTCTATTATTCAGTGTTAACGCGATATTCTACCTCACGGGGTTAGCATTCGCTACAATTACAATTCTTATAAGGCCGTTATAGTGACAAAAAGTTCACTCGAAGAGCAAGAACAAATTATAGAGGTTGATGTGAGCCATGCAGGACAGCGTCTTGACCTGGTTTTATCAACGTATTTTCCAGAGTTGTCTCGATCTCGAATTCAAGCTTGGATAAAAAATCAGCAGGTTAAGGTTAATGAGCAGGTAATTATTAAGCCTAAGCATAAAGTGTTAGGGGAAGAAGTTATTGCTGTTGTTACTACACTTGAAGATCAAGGGGAGTGGCAAGCAACCGATATATCGTTAGATATTCATTATCAAGATGAATCAATTATTATCGTTAATAAACCTGTTGGTTTGGTTGTTCATCCTGCGCCAGGTCACTACACAGATACGCTGGTTAATGGATTGTTATTTCATTATCCTGAATTAAGAAAGTTACCACGAGCTGGTATTGTGCATCGTTTAGATAAAGATACAACAGGTCTACTTGTTGTTGCCCGCACAGCAGAAGCACATAATAATCTGGTTGCTCAACTTCAGGAACGCGGATTTAGCCGCGAATATCTCGCTTTAGTTCATGGAGAAATTGTCGCCGGCGATACGATTGATTTACCTATTGGCCGTCATCCTGTCAGTCGTAAAAAAATGGCTGTGGTGCCACATGGTAAAGAAGCAATTACCCATTACCGAATTGGTGAAAAGTTCGCTGACTTTACTTTACTTCAAGTTAAGTTAGAAACTGGTCGAACGCATCAGATAAGAGTTCATTTATCACATATGAAGCATCCATTAGTTGGCGATCCTGTTTACAGTATTAGAAATCTTAGGCCTAAAGGAATGAGTGCTGAATTTTCACAAGTAATGGACAATTTTCAGCGCCAAGCGCTTCACGCAAAAGCGTTAGGTTTAACACATCCAAAAACTGGTGAATGGATGTCTTGGGAAAGTGAAATTCCAGAAGATATACAACATTTGATAGAAGCTATTCGTGTACATGACTTAAGTAGAGATTGTTAGTGTGGGCGGAGTTAGATGAATTCTAATTTAAACTCTATTATCTCAGTTTCTTGGCCAGCACCAAGTTCAATCAAAGCGCTAGTCACCACTCGTATTGGCGGCAGTAGTTTAGATGAATATCAAGCCTTTAATTTGGCCGAACATGTCAATGATAATGCTGAACATGTTGCACAAAATAGAAATTATCTACAGCAGATCGCCAGTTTACCGTCAACACCTTATTGGTTGAATCAGGTTCATGGAAATGATTGTGTTGAGGTCAACTTTAATTCAAAAGAATTTACTGCAGATGCGGCTTTTACACAAACAGAAAAACAGGTTTGTGTCGTGATGACTGCTGATTGTTTGCCGATATTATTGACGAGTAAAAATGGTGATTGGGTTGCTGCCTGTCATGCAGGTTGGAGAGGTTTGGCTGATGGCGTGTTACAAAATACTATTGCTTGTTATAAGGGGAAAACCTCAGATTTAATGGCGTGGATTGGACCAGCTATTACTCAACAGCATTTTGAAGTCGGTGTTGATGTGTTAACTCAATTTATTGGCCTAGATTCTAGTAACCAAAAGTTTTTTAACGAAAATTCGAGGCAACGTTTTCAGTTTGATTTTATTGGTTTAGCTAAACAAATATTATTAAAATTGGATGTTGATGTTTATGGTGGCGATTTATGTAGCTATTCTAATTCTGAACAATTTTATTCTTATCGCAGAGATGGTCAAACAGGTAGGATGGCGAGCATGATCTGGATGGAAAATAGCTGAAACGATGAATAGGTGTAATGAGTTGTTCCTGGTATGCATTAGATGATAGTTAGTTTATTAATAGGCATATTAGTCGTCTGCTTGCTTTATTTAGGACATAAACATAATGAAGCTGACTGGGGACATTGGGCGACTAATATTTTAGACGGGTTAATACGAATTTATTGTCGTCAATTTCATCGTCAAAAATCTCAAAAAATTATTATACCTGAGGCGCCTCAGGTTATTCTTGCCTGTAATCATATATCAGGGATTGATCCTTTTATTTTAATTACAGCAACTAATAGACCCATTCGATTTATGATTGCTGTTGAAGAATATAATAAACCGCTATTGAAGTGGATGTTTCGAGCTGCTGGCTGTATTCCTGTTGATCGAAGTGGGCGTGTTGAAAAAGCATTTCGTAGTGCATTAAGAGCGATTCAAACGGGAGAATTGGTGGCATTGTTTCCACAAGGTGGTATTCATCATTCCACCACACCAAGAGAAATAATTAAACCTGGTATTATTAAATTAAGTCAGTTAAGCCTCTCTTATATTTTGCCCGTTCGTATTCATGGTGTTGGTGCGCCAGGTACGGTGGCTGGTTCAGTGCTAACTCGAAGTCATATCAGTATTGAGCAACATGATCTTATTTCTCCAGAACAAGCTTTGGCAAGTAATTTTCGTTTAGCAATGTCAAATTGGTTATTGGCTAAGTCGAATAAAATAGAATGATTCTTTTTGATTTAGAACAATAACATTAGGTTTTTAACATCGATCAATAAAACAAGCATAATCTATCAACCAAAATCCTTGAATTATATAAACTGACCCCCATGATTATGTTATCAATCTTTTAGAATTTTTTTGAGGGGCAATTATGCGAATGGATAAATTTACCAGTAAATTCCAACTGGCCATTGCAGACGCACAATCATTAGCACTAGGGCGTGATCACCAGTTTATAGAACCGGTCCACTTAATGACGGCTTTATTAAATCAAGAGGGTGGTAGTGTCAGACATTTGTTTTCACAAACAGGCATTAATTTACATAGTTTACGTAGTCAGTTGGGGGAGGCTTTAGAGCACTTACCGCAAGTTGAGGGTGTTCCTGGAGAAGTACATATTTCAAATGACTTAGCGCGTCTATTAAACCATTGTGATAAGTTGGCACAACAGCATAAAGATCAATATATTTCTAGTGAGCTTTTTGTTTTAGCTGCAATTGAAGATAAAGGCGAACTTGGTAAGATTTTAAAATCTTTAGGAGCTGATAAAAAATCAATGGAAGCTGCTATTGAAAAGGCAAGAGGCGGGCAAGCTGTCGATGATCCAAATGCTGAAGAGCAGCGTCAAGCTTTAGAAAAGTTTACTATTGATCTGACTGAGCGAGCTGAGCAAGGTAAGCTTGATCCGGTTATAGGGCGTGATGATGAAATCAGAAGAACAATTCAAGTATTACAGCGTCGTTCTAAAAATAACCCTGTATTAATTGGTGAACCTGGTGTTGGTAAAACGGCTATTGTTGAAGGGCTAGCTCAACGCATTATTAATGGGGAAGTGCCTGAAGGTTTAAAAAGTAAAAGAGTACTTTCTTTGGATATGGGGGCATTAATTGCTGGTGCAAAATTTCGCGGTGAGTTTGAAGAAAGATTAAAAGCGGTGCTGAATGATTTAGCTAAACATGAAGGACAAGTTATTTTATTTATTGATGAAATACATACTATGGTTGGTGCTGGAAAATCGGAAGGTTCTATGGATGCGGGTAACATGCTAAAGCCGGCGCTTGCTCGTGGTGAGCTGCACTGTGTTGGAGCAACTACTTTAGATGAATACCGAAAGTATGTAGAAAAAGATGCTGCGCTAGAAAGACGTTTCCAAAAAGTTCAAGTTGAAGAACCTACCGTAGAAGATACGATTGCGATTTTACGCGGTTTAAAAGAGCGTTATGAAGTACATCATGGAGTAGATATTACTGATCCGGCTATTGTGTCTGCGGCAATGCTTTCTCATCGCTATATCTCCGATAGAAAATTGCCCGATAAAGCGATTGACTTAATTGATGAAGCAGCTAGTTTAATTCGCATGGAAATTGATTCAAAACCAGAGCAAATGGATCGTTTAGAAAGACGGTTGATTCAGCAAAAAATTCAGCGAGAGGCATTGAAAAAGGAAAGTGATGAAAGTTCTAAAAAACGTTTAAGTGAGTTAGAAGAAAACATTACTGAAATGGAAAGAGATTTTTCAGAACTCAATGAAATTTGGACTGCTGAAAAGGCGGCTTTACATGGCACTCAAACAATAAAAAGTGACTTAGAGAGAGCTCGAATTGATTTGGATGCGGCTAAACGGGCGGGTGATTTAGCGAGAATGTCTGAGTTGCAATATGGTCGCATTCCAGAGTTAGAGCAACAACTTGATATGGCAAGCCAGGTTGAGATGCAAGATATGACTTTATTAAGAAATAAAGTGAGTGAAAATGAAATTGCTCATATCGTGTCTAAGTGGACAGGAATTCCGGTTGAGAAAATGTTAGAAGGGGAACGAGAAAAGTTACTTAAAATAGAAGAACATTTGCATACCCGAGTTATTGGACAAGAAGAGGCTGTTTCGGCTGTGTCTAATGCGGTTAGACGCTCAAGAGCTGGTTTGTCTGATCCTAATCGTCCTAACGGCTCATTCTTATTCTTAGGGCCAACAGGAGTTGGTAAAACAGAATTGAGTAAAGCGCTGGCAAATTTTCTATTTGATTCTGAGGATTCGATGGTTAGAGTTGATATGTCTGAATTTATGGAGAAGCACTCCGTCGCAAGATTGATAGGGGCGCCTCCCGGTTATGTTGGTTATGATGAAGGTGGTTATTTAACCGAGTTAGTCAGACGTAAACCTTATTCTGTTATTTTGCTAGATGAAGTAGAAAAAGCACATCCAGATGTGTTTAATATTTTACTGCAAGTACTGGAAGATGGTCGTCTTACCGACGGGCAAGGGCGTACTGTTGATTTCCGCAATACTGTGATTATCATGACTTCAAATATGGGTTCAGATCTTATCATGGAGTCTGCAGGAGAGGAGCATTATGAGGAGTTAAAACAAAAAATCAGCAATGTGATTAGTGATTATTTTAGACCAGAGTTTATCAACCGAATTGATGAAACAGTTATTTTTCATTCACTTGAAAAAGTACATGTTAAGCAAATTGCGTCGATTCAACTAGCGCAATTAGCCACTCGCTTAAAAGATAACGGGATATTTTTAGAATATTCTGATGAAGCACTAACTGTGATTGCAGATAAAGGTTTTGATCCTGTTTATGGTGCCAGGCCGTTAAAAAGAGCAATTCAGCAATGGATAGAAAATCCATTGGCCGAACAGATCCTGGCGGGCAAGGTAGAGCATGGAAAACCCATTGTCATTGATGTCTATCAAGGAGAATTGGTTTTTAGATAAGTCTTAATAAACAAAAGGTTACAGTAGGTTTTAACTGTTTAATGAATAATTTAACAGACTTAGTACTTTGCTGTAACCTCGTTTATTTAGGCTTGGTAACACTTTCAATAACTCAATCGCAATTTTTCCAGACATTTTAATTACTTCTTTTTAAGACTTAATTTGCTAGAATGCGCGGCATCTATATTTCAGATTAGTTCGGAAACTTCATGTCGTTAATTCGTGGTGATAAACTCTCGCTTGCATTTGGCCCTCAGGTAATACTGGATAACGCTTCATTTGCTATTGAAGAGAGGCAAAAGGTATGTCTGGTAGGGAGAAATGGCACTGGCAAGTCAACTTTACTTAAAGTTATTAATGGTGAAGTGGTATCTGATGATGGAGTCATTAATCGTTCTCGCAGTCATCGAATTGGCTTTTTGCCACAAGCTCTACCCGAAAAATCGACATTATCTATTCGCGAATTTGTTGAATCTGGATTGGCACAAATTAAACAGTGGGTAGAAGATTATCAGACGCTCATTATGGAAGATGTTGACTCGCCTAAATTAGAAAGTTTGGAATCCAAAATTAACTCACACGATGGTTGGACGATTGATACTAGAGTCCAACAAACACTTTCTCGTCTCAATCTGGATGGTGATATCAAAATGTCTGATTTATCCGGTGGTTGGCGTAGAAGAGCCGCTTTAGCTAAGGCCTTGGTGCAAGATCCTGATTTACTGGTTTTAGATGAGCCTACTAACCATCTGGATTTAAGCAGCATTCAATGGTTAGAGGAGCAGTTATGTGCGTTTAAAGGTGCATTATTATTCGTTTCTCATGATAGACAGTTTGTTAATAAAGTAGCTGATACCATTATGGAACTGGATCGTGGAATATTGCGTTTTTATCCTGGCAATTATCAAGCTTACACCGAACTTAAAGAGCAGCAGCTTAAAGAAGAAGACAAAGTTAATTCAGAATTTGACAAACGACTTGCTGCTGAAGAAGTTTGGATTAGGCAAGGCATAAAAGCACGCCGAACGCGTAATGAAGGACGTGTACGAGCATTGAAAAAAATGCGAGAAGAAGGCGCCGCTAGACGCAATCAAATAGGTACCAGTAAAATTCAAGCAACTGTTGCAACCACAGGAAGTAAAATTGTAGCAAGAATGGATGAGCTTCAAGTTGGATTTGATCGTGCGCTTAATTTGCCTTTTACTGGATTGATTCAAAAGGGAGATAAACTAGGCGTTCTTGGAAATAATGGTTGTGGTAAAACTACTTTTATCAAAACACTACTGGGGAAAATTCCAGCATTTAGCGGTAGCATAGAAACGAGTGATACTTTAGAAATTGCCTATTTTGACCAATTGCGAGAGGCTGTAGATTTAACCAAAACTGTGTCTGACAACATTGCTGACGGTCGAGAGTTTGTAGTTGTTGATGGTAAAGAACAACACGTTATCAGTTATATGCAAAATTTTAATTTTACTGCTGATAATGTGAGAGCGCCAGCCAGTTCACTTTCTGGTGGAGAAGTGAATCGTTTATTGTTAGCTAAGTTATTCACCCGTCCAGCAAACCTATTTATTCTTGATGAACCGACGAATGATCTAGATGTTGAAACATTAGAAATACTCGAACAAATGTTGGTAGAAATGAAGGCGACAGTCATCATTATAAGCCATGATCGATTATTCTTAGATAATTGTTGTTCTTCTTTATTAGTGTTTGATAATCAGTTACCACCGCTAGCTGGAGAGAATACTCAGCAATATCAAATTATAGATATAGTGGGGGGATATCAGGATTGGTTACATTATTATGAGCAAGCCAAGCCTAAAGAAGATAAAGTCAGTCAAAATAAAAAAGCGAAAGCGAAATTACAAAAACAAGTTAAAAAACTGTCCTATAAAGAGCAGAAAACTTTAGATGAACTTCCGAAGAAGATAGAAGACATGGAAGAAAAAATTACTGAAATTGAAGCGCAAATGGGACAGTCTGATTTTTATCAAGACAGGGAGAAAGCGGAAAATATCGTTAAGGAATTTGACGCGTTGCAAAAGGAGTTAGCCAAAAGTTATGAATTGTGGGATGAGTTGGAAGGTAAGCAAAATTAGTACATTTAGTTTTTTTAGACTAGTTTTCCTTCGATTTTCAAGGTTAACCAAATAATTATTCTCTTTAGACTACTCATAAATCTCTAGCGGCTATTTTTTGTTGGTGTTCGCTGCTAGAGCCATTTTAAAGTTAACCTATCCAATTTTTAAATTTTAAAAATCTGATGTATTCTTAAGCATCAATAATAAAAAAGAAATCCAAATGCTTTTAACACACGTCACCAATTTATTGTAGTGGTAAATGATAGGTTATACTTTTTTCCAATTGATGATGAATATCTAAATTAAATTTTTATCAAAAGTCCTAAACTATTTTAATAAAAAGGGGGAGCGTTTGAGTGATAAGGAAGAAGATGTCTGTTCCAGCGAGCTTGTAAAACGTATCATGCAAGGAGATTCAAAAGCCGAAGATGAAATGGTTGAACAATATCAGAATGGATTAAAGTTTGTATTAAACCAGTGGACAAGTGATAGAGAGCAAGCAAGGGATGTTTTTCAAGAAATATGGAGAGTTGTTATTGAAAATATTCGAGTAGGAAAATTAAAAAATTATAAGAAGTTAGCTGGTTATATTGTAAAAAAAAGCAGGCTAATTCAGTTAATAATGAGCCTCCGTAAAATTAAAAAGCATTCATTAATGTTAAAAATAATAAAATGCTTTACTTTTATTTTCGTTATGTTTACTGACTAGTTTTTGCCTGATGTTAAATCAAGCGATGAGTTTTTAATTATTTATGATTTGAGAAATGAAAATAAAAATGTTCATATGTTTGCTAATTGTGGGGGGTGTTGGTTTTTGATGGAAACTAGATAGTTTTGTCTGAGTTCAGAAGAAAAGCTAGATAATGAACTGTTGAGTTGGAAAAAACAAAGTGAACATCAAAGCCTAAAAAAGAGGAAGAAAAAGAAGTAATTGCTGTGTATGTAAAAATAGCGGAATCTAGCAAAGAGTTGAGTGATAAATTAGGTTTTTTTCTAAGCCTGAATATAAAATATGTAATTCTAAACGAATTCTAAGTGATAGTGGTTTGTTCTTAAATGCAGTTGTTGTATATAGATTGATGCAACAGTAAGCGCGGCTTATTATTTTTCCGAACCAATAAATAATGCTTGCAGTAAAGGTTGGGATGTTTTATTTACTACATAGGGGAATTCAATTTTTATTTGAGAAATCGCCACACTGGTTCTGTATTAGGCAGAAGATTTATTCGTCAATATAACTTCAACTCTCCAGCAGAAAGAGAGATTAGTTTAAATATGGCTAAAGAAACCGTTAGTCGTGGTTGGGGCTTTTATAGTGCTGGTACGTTTTTTTGCTTGGATTTAACAGATAATATTTTAGGGGACGAAAACCACAACGATACAATTATTAGAGCTAGAGTCTTCAAAGGGGCAGAAATTATTTTTGATACAGTTTGGTCTAATGGTGACTCAGCCATAATAGGCAAGTAAGGCTTAGAGTTATCCATTAAAACAGGAGCGTCAGGTCATACAGTGCTGATAACTGGTTTTATGATTTAACTTATTACATTAATATGAAGCTTTTAAACTTAGTTTGACCGTTAACTTTAACTTATCACAAAGGGTACTTGGCAGAATTGTATCAATATGAGGAAAAAAGTGAATATTCTATGCTGGGGGGATTTCAGGTATTAAAAATAAGAACTAATAAATGTTGAACCATCCAGGTTGCTTTACAATCTGCAAGCTGACAGTGTTGTGGAAATAAAACCTGTAGGTTATTAAACTGAGATAATATCTTGCGTTGTTGGTAATAAGAGTCTGCAATTCGTGTATGACTTGCTTTATTGTTATTATTGGGGGAGAGAGATTCCGATATCTTGGTGAAATAATTCGAAGCTTTGTAAGAAGAGCTTAAGAATGAATTAGAATCTAAGCAGTCAATGAACTCTATTATAAGCTCATAATATTCTTACTCTGGTATTCTGTTTAAAAAACAGTCTATTTCAAGTCGATGCTAGGTTAAAAGTAAAAATAATTAAAGCTTTAACTAATGCATTAATTGGGAAATGCGTACTATTTTTAAGCATTTTTTATGTGAAATTGGCATTAATTTTTAATTTTGAGAATTAATTTGTAGAAATTTTTTATTTTTTATTGATATCAAAAACAATAATTCTTTATCGTAGATAAAGCTTAATCTCTACTGGAGATTTTTTGCTGTATCCCTTGTATACAAAAGCTTCTAGCCCATTCTTTATAATTAAATAACTCAGTTTTTAGTCTCTAAAAAACTTTAGTCAACCCAAAAAATAGACGCCCACCCCGATAATAAACCCTAGAATGCATAAATTTACAACAAAACTAGTTGTATTCAATTTAAATTCAAGTAAAAATAGCGCAATTATTACAGGTTGTAATTACGTGTAACACAAAACGCATACTTGTAATAATTTTTATAAATATAAAAATATAAAAAGATAACAATCAGAGAGGAATATATATGAGAAGTAATTCTACTTTTAGAAAAAGTCTCACGGCTATGGCCGTTGTAGCATCATTAGGACTCTGTACACCGGTATTTTCAGCAGACAACACAACCTCAAACATCGTAGGAACAGTAGAAGCATCTAATCTATCTGGCCTTACTGCAACTGCTAGAAACCCTAAAACTGGTTACAACCGTACTATTGATGTAAATAGCGATGGCTCATACCGTTTCAGTAAATTACCTTCTGGAACTTATGAAATTACCATCAAACAGAATGGCGAAGTTGTTGGTAAAGATACATTCACAGTATCTCTAGGTTCTAACACTACCGCTGACTTTGAATTAGAAACTAACCAAAACGTTGTTCGCATTGTGGGTTCAAGATTATCTGCAGTGGATGTTGCGTCTTTAGATTCTGGTTTGACTATCAGCAAAGCTGAAATTGAGAGAATGCCAATTGCACCAAATCTAACATCTGTAACGCTTCTTGCGCCTGGTGTTGTACTTGGTGATAACAAATTTGCTGGTGCTGGCGTAGGTTTTACTTCGTTCGGTGGTTCTTCAATTTCAGAAAACTCATGTTATATCAATGGATTAGAAGTTACTAATACTCGTCAAGGTTTAGGTTGTGGTACTGTACCTTTTGAGTTTTATAACGAATTCCAAGTTAAAACTGGCGGATATTCTGCGATGTTTGGTCGTTCAACGGGGGGTGTTATCAACGCAACTACCAAAAGTGGAACGAATGAGTGGGAATTTGTTGCTAAAGCTGCGTTCGAACCAGAAGCATTAAGAGCTGGTGGTTCTGTCTCTCGTGGTGAAGGTGGAACGGGTAAAATTTTCCGTGATACACGTAAAGATGAAAATTCGTTAACGGAATTTACATTTTCTGCGGCTGGCCCGATTATTGAAGATTCGCTATATATGTATGCTTTAGTTAATCCAAGAGATTCTCAAAGAAACTATACGAATTTCTCAGGACGTGACCACTGGTCAGGTGTTACTGAGTATCGTGAAAGAGAATCTTCAGGTGGCGATAACCTTTTCTGGGGTGCTAAAGTTGATTGGGATATTAATGACAATCATCGTTTAAGCTATTTTGGTTACTCTAATAAGAGTACTGCAGAAGAAAAAATCTACGCTTTCGATAGCCAAACTGGCGTTGTTGGAAATCTGATTGACGGATCTGTTCGTGACCGCGGTGGTGAAGCTAACAGCTTAACTTACACTGGTCATATAACCGATGACTTAACAGTTAGTGTTATGAGTGGAACAATTGAGACTGAGTACTCAACAAATGTTTCTAATGTTGATTGTCCAAGTGTTGTTGATAACAGAACAACTGGTGGTCCTGCTGCTGTTGCATGTGGTGCTGGTGGCCGATTAGGTAGTAACTTTGATGAAAATGAGCAAACTCGTTTCGACGTAGAATATGTTCTAGGTGATCATGTTATTACTGCGGGTTATGATTATCAAAAACGTACGTCAACCAACCGTATTGATAAAATGGCTGGTGATCACTCTTGGACTTACCAAACTCTAGGAGTAGGTGCTAACACAAATTCAAATGGTGTTAACTTTGAAAATACTACAGGTGCTCCATTAGATTACGTAATTGACCGTATCTTTATCGGTGGTGGTGAGTTCTATTCAGATCTAGCAGCTTATTATGTTGAAGATCAATGGCAAATTACTGACAACGTGTTGATTAATGCGGGTTTGCGTGTTGATGAGTTTGATTTCTACGCGGTTGGTGGAAAAGTATTAACATCGTTTAAAACTGATGTTGCACCACGTTTAGGCGTTAGTTGGGATGTAAATGGTGATGGTTCGTCTAAGTTGTATGCAACTTGGGGACATTATTACCTACCAATGGCAAATAATACGATCTATCGTGTTGGCTCTGGTATCAGTGATGTATCAACTTATTACTCATTTACTGGGATTGATTCAGCTACTGGTTCTCCAACTGGTTTAGCACCATTAACTGGTGATCCAGCAACATCATTTACCGTTGGTTCTGTAGCGGTAGCTCCTTCTAAAGAAGTGTTCCAGGCTGAAGAAGCTGACCCATTTTCAAAAGAAGAGATTATTGTTGGTTATGAAACACAGCTAAGTGATGATTACTCTCTTGCTGTTCGTGGTACCTACAGAACTATCTTAACGGCATTAGATGATTACTGTGGTAAATATTCTTACCCACATTGTGTAATGTTAAACCCTGGTGAAGATTCAACCTGGTATAAAGATGGTATGTATTGGAATGGTTCTGCTTGGGATACTCCTCCTGCAGGTGCTACTATCGATGGTAACCCAGATCCTGGTTCACGTCGTACACATACTGTAGCTGAAATTGGTTTACCTAAGCCTAAGAATGATTATGCTGCAATCCAGACTTCATTAAACTATAACTCTCCTGATTTCCGTTATACATTAGTATATACCTTCTCAAGAAGTTACGGTAACTTTGAAGGTGCGGTAAAATCTGATATCGGTCAGGCGGATCCTGGTTTAACTCAAGATTGGGATTTCGGTGCATTGATGGATGGCGCTAACGGTAACCAACCAAATGATAGACGCCATGTATTCAAGTTATTTGGTAGCTATGATTTAAATGAAGATTTCTCTGTTGGTTTCAACGCAAATCTTTCAAGTGGTCGACCTTTAAATATTCTTGGTCAAGGACATCCTAGCGATGATCCAAACTTATTTGGTGGTTGGGGTGATTTCTTCTACGTTTATCAAGGTTGTAATGTATCAACTACACCTTGTCCAAACGCAGAGAAGCAGTACACTCGTCATCCTCGTGGAAGTGCTGGACGTACAGCATGGACATTTAACTTAGACTTATCAGCAGGTTATAAGTTTGAGCTATCTGGTATGGAGATGAAAGCAACTGTTGATGTTTATAATGTATTAAATTCGCAAGGTATTACTTCGCAAAATGAGCATTATGAATCATCTGAAGGTACGCAAAACCAATGGTATGGTGCTGCATACTCTTGGCAAACTCCTCGTTCTGTAAGATTGGGTCTTGAAGCTCGATTTTAATTAGAACGTAAAGACGCACAGTTTTTTGTGTGATGTTTTTGAAATATGCCT
Organism: Aliikangiella litoralis; assembly: GCF_052495765.1. Next base: position 2,601,278 of record NZ_CP199292.1, read on the forward strand.
TCATTATTGAAGGCATATTTTTTTTGTAAATTAGTTATCGAAAAATATTATTTCATTCTTATTTTCTTTTCTCATTTATGCTTTATTATCCTTATCTTAAGCTAGTTTTTTATTAAAAATATATCCCACCTTGAATTAAAAAACGGAATGTTTTTACGTTTGTATAAATTTTTTATTTAGTAAGTTGTTATTTCATTATCAAAGCGATGGTTTAAGCTTTCATGTTTGAAAGGGAATAATTATTTGAATTCTGGGTAAAAATTATCAGAACACTGTTTTTAAAGTTTTTTGAGTTAATTTGTTTTTAACTGCTGGCTACTAATGCTCTCACTTACTTTGATAGTCACAAAATCGTCAAACTGGATAAGTGGTAGAGTGAATAGTCAAAATAATTTATTTAGCTGTTTGAAAGATAAAAATACTTCACTGGGTTTTATTATTTTGAATTCAGGTCAATTAAAGCAGCTTGTTTTATAGATATTTTTCAAAATAAAATTGAACTTTCTATTTTTACATCAAATAAATATGTGGATTTAATTGTAAGTTTTATTTGTTGAACTTTATTGTAAATCGCTATTTTATAATAAAGGACTTTACTGCTAATAAACAAATCTTAGAGGTTTTCAATTTATTAATTAAGCGTTTTTGTTGAGTGAGTAAAAGTACTTGATAGGTGATTTTATTGGCTGGTTAATTAAATTCGGGCGGTTATTACGACCGCCCGAATTTTGTTGCTAATGAATAATATGCATTATTAAATGCTTATCAAATTGAATTAGTAACTACATACGAACTCCCAACTAGAATGGCTTCCTGGTTCTGCTTTTGTCCAATATTTTGCTTGATAAACTGCATTGTTATGTCGCATTCTATCGCCTTGTCCAGCATGGCTTGGGTTGCCTTGCCAATCAGTTTGTGGCCAGTTAGGGTATTCATTATAGCGAGTTGGGTCAATATTAAGCACCGCGCAACCGTCACCTGAATTAAGATCACCTGCAGGTAATTCAGGATGTTCTTGTTTAATCGCAAACTCAAATCCTTTTGATTTAACAACCCAATTTGATGGTGTTGAAGTGGGTAAATAATATTTTATTTTTATTCGCCATTCACCACCATCTGGAATTGATTTACTGGTTGGCAAAGTAAATTTAACACGGTGGAAGTTATTTTCTAATCCACCAATATTATTACCTGCTGCATTAGAACCATCACTGATTATAGTCATACCTGCGCCGCTGGTATCTGCCATTGAAGCTGGTGCAGAAGTAGCGTAATCAAAATAAAACTCTGTACCTCCTTCAAGTACTGAACCAGTGTTATTTTTAATGACTAACTCTGGTGTAATAGGGTAGTTGCTATCACCTAGAGCAAAGTTTTTGATTTGAAAACTAATATCAACTTGCTCTGCTGGAAGGTTTATTTCAGCTATTTTATTACCGTAAGGTGCTGCATTGGCAAACTTAGCGGCAATCGCTTTAGTCATGGTGCTTCCCATCATATATTGGTTGTTGTTAACATCCCAATCATAATCTCCTGCAAGCTCCCAAAACATAATTCCACCAATTCCACGGTCAACAATATAATCAGCTTTGGTATTAATTGACTCAGTATCCTCAGTTGAAATGAAAACTTTTTTATCTGCATTCCATAACCAAGGTGTTACCATTGTTGTATTGTAATGACGGGTGTAATTACCGCGTAACTGATGGTCGGGATTGTTAACTGGGTCAAGGCCGTAAGATTCCAGATAATTACCTAAGATAGCATTTTCTAGATTTTTTGCATGCCACATAGGGTTTGAACCTGAGCCCATTTCATTGCCTTGAGCGTCTTTGTCATGCCACAAGTTATCAATGCCTGTTGCTCCATTACCACATTTGTTAACATCGCCTGTACCAGTTCCGGCAGGGCAATCAGACTGGTTTGGAAGCTCGGCTGTTCCCCATAGTCCATTGGTTCCACCTTGTACGCTTTTCCAGCCACGAGTGTAGTAAGGAACACCGATATTGATTCGGCCTGCTTGCATTGAACCGCGGAAGTAATGGTAAGCCCAGTCAGTATTCAAATAACCAATATTGTCATAAGGCCCACCATAAGCATTCCATTTGATTAATTCTGCATCTTGTCCATTATCAAATAATGCTGCGTTTGGTCCAACAAACTGATTCCATGCACCATGTAAGTCGTATGACATGATGTTAACGTAATCGAGATATTTAGTAGATTCAAAAACTTCCATCCCTCTGAGTAAGTAACCTGAAGATGGTGATGCAATCGTTAATAAATAGTGAGTTGAATCGGCTTCGCCTGCAGCATCTAGTTTTTCACGTAAAGTTCGCATTAACACAACATAAGATGCATTAAGTCCTCCACGACGCGCATTTGAAATAGGGAAGTCATTAGGATTACCTGCATCTTTCATTGACGTTGGATATTCATAGTCAATATCGACACCATCAAATTGGTATTTGCGAATAAATTCAACCGCTGAGTCTGCAAAAGTATTTATACCTGCATGATTGATTGAGCCATCGGCGTTGGTTGTCATTGTGTAAAAACCACCACTTAGTACTAATTTACCATCATCATCAAAATACCCACCAGTCTCAGCCCATCCTCCGACAGAAATAAGTGTTTTAACATGAGGGTGTTGTTTTTTGTATTTATTGAGTAAATTGAAGTGACCTTTATAGGGTAAACTCGGATCCATTTCTGCACCCTCTACACCTGGCCATTCCATTCCTATTGCTGGGTTCTTTGCGCTCGGGTTTCCTATTGAGACATGATTGTTTTTATTAACATGCGCAAAAGCATAGTTAATATGAGTGAGACTTTCCCATGGGATTTGATTCGCCAAATAAGCAGGGCCATTTGAACCTGTTCGCCAACTGGTAAAGTAACCTATTACTCGACGAGTCGCATCCCCCATTTTTTCGCGACCATCTAAACCATAGATAGTACAATATTTTGAGTTTACGTTAGGAGTACTATAAAGGCCTTCTGGTTTACACTTTTCGTCTGAACCACCAGTATCTCCTTGCACGGTAAAAGTAGCAGAAGTAGAAGTTGTAACTGCCTTTTCATTATCAACAGCTTTAGCAAATAAGCTATGCTTTCCACTTGTTGCAACCCAGTCGATAGAGTAAGGAGAACTGGTGTCTACTCCAATTGATTTATTATCAATAAAAAATTCAACTAACTCTATGGTTCCATCTGAATCACTGGCTGTTGCGGTAAAGCTAACGCGTTCGCCTTGTGGGATGTTATTGGCTGGTTGAGCAACTTCTACACTAGGAGGAACGTTAGTCGTACCATCATTAACAGTGACATTAACTGAGGTTGAAGTTGTACTCGCTTGCTTATTATCAAAAGCAATCGCATAAATGTTATGTGTGCCAACTTGTGATGTCCAATTGACTGAATAAGGAGATGTTGTATCTGTTGCAATCAGTGTCTTATCAACAAAAAACTCAACTTTAGTTATGGAACCATCTTTATCATTTGCATTGGCTGAGATAACAACACTTTCACCAGTGTTATAAACTGAATTATCTTTAGGTGAGGAGAGGTTGATTGTTGGTGGAAGGTTGGTTGGAGGAGTTCCTGTACATTGACCTAATTTAGTCCATTCTTGCCATGGTCCTGAGTATTGTTCTGGATTATTATTTTGATTCCACCAGTTAGCTTTATAAGCATTATTATTCAGCTTAACCTGATTCCCTTTGGTATAAGTTGCATTATTCTTCCATGTATCTATTGCTGAACAATCGATTTCAGCGGCGTAGCTACTGGTTGGAATAATGGCAATCAAACTAACAAATAACTTTTGTTTTATATGATTCATTATTTTATCTCTCTGAATTTTGTAAGTATTCAAGTTAAAGTTTGGCCTGTACTTCAGGCCAAAAAGGTGTGCTTTATTGCACGACTTCTACATCAAAAAAGTGTTCAACACATTTTTGATAATCACCTGGTAACAAAGCTGAGTATGGAGTTTGGTAACCGACTAGTTTGCAGGTAAAACTTTTTCCTTCTGGCATATCAGAATGATAGCTCCAGTCTTGATCTAAACTGATGAGCATCGCTCCTGAACCTTGCGTATCGAATCGACCTTGCTTAGCGCAACCAAGTTCTTCATTATTTTCAATTGGAACACTAAGTGCTTCAGCATGTTTTTTATAGTAAGCAATTCGGTTACGTGATTGTGGTTTTTCTTTACCGTCAGAAGTGCCGCATTCGATGCCACCATTGATGATATTAGTGGTAACACCAAAACCAACGGTTAAATTTAAACTGAGATCATGAGCATTAGGTGTCCAAGTACCATCAATAACATGAAGCATGCTTGGTTTTGGCGGTTGTGGATAAACAAAAAAGAAAACAGCCGAAGCTAAATTTAACCAGGTACTGGCTACTTTGTCGGGATCATTAAGTAATACGCTGGTATCATTAAACATTGCTTGTGAAAAAGGACCATAATTATAATTGTAACTAAGCTGTTTCGCGCCGCGACCAAAATACTTTTTATAGCTACCATTTGCATTTTTACCGCAAACCCAGGTTCTTCCCTGCCAGGTATCTGGGCTACATTCTGCATTGTAACCACAGCTTGAGTCTGTTTCGTTACAGCCCATCTCTCGTAAGTGAACTAAGCCCTGCCGCCACTCTTCAACTGTAGAATTAGAATTATGTCCGCCTGTTTCCTGAGTAAAGTGGGCAAACATAGTTGCTAGTGACTTGCGACAGATCGCGTCGGAGTTTCGGCCATCGGTATAGGTTGCGCAAAAGGCTTTAAATTTTGCAACTGCGCGTAAAAAACGAGTGTAGGTGTATTTATCATGTCTTTGAGCAAATACGTAATTCCATTGGTCGTCATTTAAAATAGATTCAACTCGTTTTACGTTTTCTGGATTTGCAGCTCTATTGGGAACAACGGCTTCGACCTCTTCATTGTTGCGTGTTGTAATTGATGCTTTAACTTTTAAAAAATTAGGTGTTGAGGTGAGTTGCTTTTCCATTCCATCAATTTCTGCTTGAGTTAATGTGTAACCACCTCCAGGCTTAGGAATAGGGTTAGGTTTATTAGGTGTTGGATCTCCACCACTTTTTATTACTGTGACTGTTTTGCTATTACTCGATGTGCAAACTTCTTTTTGTTGATTGCTATTACAAAGATCGACTTTAAAAGTGTATTCACCAATTGTTGATAGTTTTATTTTATGAGAACCATTTTGTTGTGTTTGTGGTGATAATTGCTGGCTATAAACTGATTGATTGTTTTGAATAATACGCCATAAGTTTCCACTTTTACCTGACCATTTGTCCCAGCTTATGTTTAATTCAACAACACCAGAACTTAGGTCTAGATTACCTTGTATATTATTTAACACTGGGGTTCCTGGTGGGTCTAAAGGCTCATTACTTGTTCCTTCGCCTACTTGAATATTTTTTGGAGTACTATCTGTGCAAGTTTCTTGTGCCCCCTCAACATGGCATAAACTAACAATATATTCATATTTTCCTTCGGCGTTGACAGTTACCTGATATTGGTCTGACTGAGCTGAATTTGAATTAGCTTGCAAAGTTTGGTTATGAATGACTTGTCCATTTTGTTTAAGCTTCCAAAGACTTCCATTTTTTCCCCACCACATGTTCCATGCGATAGTATATTGAACTGAACCATTATTTAAAGAGTATTGATCTTTCATCCAGCTAATATTGGGTTTGGCCGGTGCAGCATTTACAATAGGTGAGATTGTTCCACCCAAAGCGATTAAGCACCATAAGGTTTGGTTTTTAAATGACATGAAGTTGTCCTTTTATTTATGCAAAATTGATGTAAATTAATTAAGACTAATAAATAAACCCACTTGATTGAAAGTGTTGATTATTTAGTTGCCCTAACTTACTGTTCTAAACAAATAAAATTTAAAAATATAAATCCTTCTCAATGAACAACTGCTTTAGTAATACGGATTTATTTTCAGTTGCACACAAAAAACAAATAAAAATTTAAACTTAATCTATGCGTAGAAGTTAATAGATGCCAGATGAAGTTATTATTCATTTTATTTCTCTTTGATAGATGCTTTTTATAAAAAACTAATAAGTTCTGGTGTTTTTTATAAAAATCAAAATAACTTTTCTCGTGACTTATTACACGATAAATGAAACTATTTTTTTATGATATTTGAGCCACCATGACATAGGTTTGACAGCGCTGTCAATTAGAGGGGAAGGTTTTTTTATAAAACTAGTATTTTTTCACAAAAATTGATGGTAATTTTTATTATAAATTTTATTTGATGATGTTCTTTTATATTGTTTTAAATATGTTGTTAGAAATCGAAATTTATTAGTATTTTCTAATAATAGAAGTGCCCAATTAAAATAAGATGATAAATGTTAAAGCTATTTAATATATGAACAGTGTTTTTTATTTTAACCACGTTTATTAAGTTAAGCGAATAAAATTGATCGACTTAATTTAAAATGAGGGTTAATCACTTCTGGTAATAGATTAATCTTGTTTAAAGTTGTTGAAGTTTAAGATCCAATTATTCATTTGAATTTTCTTCTTTAGGTTTTTCTTTGGGTGTTAAAGAAAGCCCGGCTGATGATGGTTGAGGTGGTTTTTCCATCAATTTAGGTTCTGGCGGCTTATTAATAACCGGTTTTGCTTTTTCTGTATTATTCTCAGGTTTTTTTAATGGTTCTTTTTTATCTGACAGGCGCATTTTTAAAGCGAGATTATTTTTGGAGTCGGCGTTGTTGAGAGCTTCTTCTTTTGATATTTGTCCTGTTTGATAAAGGTGAAATAATGCCGTATCAAATGTTTGCATTCCTTGGTTTTCAGATTTATGCATTACTTCTTTTACTTCATCAACACAACCTTTTTTAATTAAGTCGCAAACCCGTGGTGTACCCAATAAAATTTCAATTGCTGCACAACGTTTACCATCAACTGTTGGAATTAAGCGTTGTGACACAAAAGCTTGTAAGTTTAGTGATAAATCAAGAAACAGTTGCTTGTGTCTTTCTTCAGGAAAAAAGTTAATAACTCTATCTAAAGCTTGGTTAGCATTGTTAGCATGTAGCGTAGATATGCATAAGTGGCCTGTTTCCGCAAAGGCTAATGCATGTTCCATGGTTTCTGCATCTCTTATTTCCCCAATTAAAATAACATCAGGCGCTTGACGTAATGTGTTTTTCAGGGCATCTTCGTAGCTATCGGTATCAACACCAACTTCTCGCTGATTGATGATTGATTTTTTATGTTTATGAACAAACTCAACAGGATCTTCAATAGTAATTATATGACCAGATGAATTGGCATTTCTATAATCAATGAGTGCTGCTAAAGAGGTTGATTTTCCTGAGCCCGTACCACCAACAAATAATATAAGTCCTCGTTTTTGCATGATCAATTTGGGTAAAATATCAGGTAAATTGAGTGAGCGCCAATTAGGAATATCTACTTTGATTGCCCGAATGACCATGGAAACCTGATTACGTTGTTTAAAAATATTGACTCTAAAACGGCCAATACCAGGTTCCGATATGGCCAGATTCATTTCCGGTTTATGCTCAAATTCATAAATTTGTTCGTCATTCATTAAAGCATATGCCATCTCTTTTATTTGATCGGGGGCCATGATTTCACGGCTAAGAGCGAGTAATTTTCCATGAAACTTAGCACTAGGAGGTGCTCCTGTTGATAAATAGAGATCAGAACCGTCTCTTTCTGTTAGCGTTTTTAGATAATCAGTCAATTGCATTATTGGGCTAAACTCCTAGGAAAAGAAGAGGCTGTAAAAAAGTATAGTTAAGATTTCAGCTCGTTAAATATATTTATATTCATTTTTATGAGAGAAAAGTTTTATAAACTACAGGTATATTCAGAATAAACTTAATAAATACTCGTTATTCTGCCAATATGTTCTGATATTTTATTTAAAGGGTTAAAGCGATGAGACACTTAGCATGTTGGCAATTAAAAATGATTAAATTGATATTGATGAGTCAATTATTATTAATGGGCAGTAGTGGCTTGGTTGAAGCTAAATCTGATTTTGAAACTATTACCCAACTTAATCTATCTATGAAACAACTCATGGAAGTTACTGAACAGTTAGCTGAGCTAAATGGGGATGAAGCTATAGTCAAATTTCATCAAATTATGTTACAGAATCCTGATAGAGAAGCATTAGAGGCAGCGGGGAAGTCATTAAAATATCCGGCGCAATTGAAAAAAGCATATGATATTCATGCAGCACAAGTAATCACTTTGACTGAGAAACTATTAAAAGTGAGTACAACTAAGACAGATAATCCAGTTTGTTTAGATAAAATTTCAGCCCTAATGCCAAAATTTGAACAGCTTAAGCTTTCTGTTTACGAGAGTCGCCAATATGGCGTAGGGGAGCCAATACCAAGAGCAAAAGCTTATTTTGCAACACTACAGGTAATGCCATTAAGCATTATTGTTGCTCAGGTCGTTATGGTTAACATGTCAGTTTGTCGACAAGGCTAATTGAGGTTATTTCATTTGATATTAGTAAGTTGGCTGTTGTTATCTAAAGAGGCGTGCTAAAAGCTAAGCATGCCTCTGAAGCGTGCGTTAGTATGTATTAATAAATAGAGTAATTAAGACTGATTATTATTTCCATTAGTAATTACTAGAGCAGCAGATTCCCAAGACTGGATCCCTCCCTTAAGAGAGTATACATTCTTAAAGCCCAGACTTTGTAATGACTGTGCTGCCAGTGCAGAGCGGCCACCACTTTTGCAGTAAAGATAAATTGGTGTAGATGATATGTCGTTTGGTTTAAGTTTTGGTTTAATTTGCGGATGATCAAATATTGAAAACTCGATCAATCCCCGAGGTATATTAATGGCGTTGGTGATAAAGCCATTGGCATATTCACTCGGTTCTCTCACATCAATAAGCAACTTTTTATTTTCGATTGCATCACTAATCGTTTGATTGTCGCATTCTGAAATTGATGCTTTAGCATCATTGACTAATTGAATAGGTGTTAACATAAGAAGCTCCGTATAAAAATAATTTATCAGGTGGTTATATATTTTATATTAGATATTGCTAATATAAAAGTATTGTTTTACAATCAATGATAATTAAATAAAGCCTATAAGGTTCGCAGCTTATGTCAAACCGATTAATTGCATTTTCTCTCTCAAAACCACTATTGGTTTACTGCCTTATATTGGTGATCACTTTAATCTCTGGCGTTATGATAGTAAATATCAAAGTTGATACTGATCCTGAAAATATGCTTTCTAGAGATGAACCTGCTAGAGTTTTTCATAATCAAGTTAAGCAGGATTTTTTATTAGAAGATTTAATCGTTGTTGGAGTAAAAGTTTCTCAGAAAAAAAATATATTTAATCAACAATCATTGGCGGATTTAAAGTCGCTAACTGATTTCGTTCAGACTATTGAAGGTGTAAAGATAAAAGATGTTAACTCTTTGTCTGCTATTGATAATATATCGCAAGAAGAGCCAGGAACAATTCGTTTCGAATGGATGATGAAACAGGCCCCAATTGATGAACTAGTAGCCCAAGAAATAGAAGTAAATGCTATGAGGTTGCCATTTGTTGTTAATAGTCTGGTTTCTCAAGATAAAAAGGCTGCAACTATTTATGTTCCAATATTAGATAAAAATGAGAGCTATAGAATCTCAAATGAAATATCTCAATTTGCTAAAAGTTTATCTAGTACGAATACCTATTATTTGACAGGGCTGCCTGTTGCCGAAGATACTTTTGGGGTTGAAATGTTTATACAAATGGGAATTTCTGCTCCATTAGCTGCTGCGGTTATTTATTTTTTGATGTTGTATTTTTTCCGCAGTGCTGTTTTGGTTTCTGCTCCAATGATAGTTGCAATGTCTACTGTAATTATTGTTATGGGGGTAATGATTGGTTTAGGGTATACCGTTCATATTATGAGTTCTATGATTCCAATATTCCTAATGCCTATTGCTGTTGTTGATTCAGTGCATTTAATGTCAGAGTTTGCTGATCGCTATAAGCCAGGGGAGAATGCTAAAGCGGTAATCAAAAAAGTGACAGAACATCTTTTTCAACCAATGCTTTTTACTTCAATTACTTCTGCGGTAGGGTTTTTCTCATTGGCATTAACGCCTATTCCTCCTGTTCAAATATTTGGTATTTTTGTAGGGACAGGGATTTTTATTGCTTTTATATCAACTATTCTTTTTATACCAGCCTACATTTCTCGAATGAGTGATAAGCAGCTATCTAATATGCAGCGCAAACTACATCAGAGCCAGAATGCTAAAAATCGATTGGCTGGTATTTTATCTACTTTAGGTAAAGGGAGTATTATTCGAAATAAGTTAATTATTCTTGTTACTTTAATTATTATTGGTGTGTCAATTATTGGAATTTATAAGATTCAAATTAATGATAATCCTGTTCGTTGGTTTAAACATGATCATCCTATAAGAGTTGCTGATAAAGTATTAAACCAGCACTTTGCTGGAACATATGATGCGCACCTTGTTTTTCGATTTAAAGATGAAGTTGAAACTATTAACCGATGGAAACAGAAAGTTACTCAACAAGTTCACAATGAAAATATTAATAGTACAATAAAAGAAAAACTATTAAATCGTTTAACCATTATTAGTAACCATGAGTCGCTGCAGTCTTTTAATTTATTACTGGATGATATAAGTTATGATGCAACTGACACTGAGGTTGTTTTTTTAGATAAACTAATCAAACATACTGATGAAACGATTCAAAGCCTAAGTGTATTTGTTCAACCAGAAAATTTAATCTATATCGAGTCATTACAAAACTACTTATCAAAAACAGGCTTGGTTGGTAAGTCAAACTCAGTGGTTGATCTAATTAAAACAGTCAACCGAGATTTATTAAGTAGTGAAGAAAAGGACTATAAAATTCCTGCCTCTTATGCCGCAGTATCACAGGCTTTATTACAGTTTCAATCATCACATAGGCCGCAAGATTTATGGCATTTTATTACGCCCGACTTTACACAATCATTAGTATGGTTACAAATGACTAGTGGAGATAATAAAGATATGTCTGCCGTTGTTAATTTAGTTGATACTTATATTAAAGAAAATCCTCTACCATCTAATATTGAAGTCAAGTGGGCAGGTAAAGCTTATATTAACTTGATTTGGCAAGAAAAGATGGTTGCTGGAATGTTTGATAGTTTGACTAGTGCTTTCTTTATCGTTTTTGCCATGATGGTCTTTTTATTCCGCTCCGTTTTTTGGGGGTTGCTCGCAATGCTTCCTTTGTCAATTACGATTGTTCTTATGTATGGAGTAATTGGTTGGAGTGGAAAGTATTATGATATGCCTATTGCTGTATTATCGGCATTAACATTAGGTTTGTCTGTTGATTTTGCTATTCACTTTATAGAAAGAACACGGGCTTATATAAAACAAAATAATAGTTGGGAAAAAACAGCAAAAATGATATTCCAAGAGCCTGCTAGAGCTATTTCTAGAAATGCCTTGGTTATTGCTTTTGGCTTTACTCCATTATTGCTGGCACCTTTAGTTCCTTATATTACTGTTGGTGCTTTTTTAGCAACAATTATGATTATTTCGGCATTAGTTACTCTGCTAGTATTGCCTGCTAGTATGGAACTATTTAAAAAGTATGTATTTAAATAAAAACATATTTACTATTTTACTCACTTATTTTAAAGGTTGATATCAATGAAAATTTTAATGAGTTTAACGCTAGTTGTTTTCAGCTTAATTGCAGGCGAGCTTAAGTCTAAGGATTCATTGAGTGCTGAAAAAATTGTAGAAAAAGCTCATTTAAGTGCTTATTACAATGGAGCAGATGGACGCAGCTTAGCTAGAATGAAGATTGTAGATGCGAATGGACGGACTCAACTTAGACAGTTTACTATTCTGCGTAAAGATATATCCGATGGTGCAGAACAAAAGTATTTGGTTGTTTTTTCTCGCCCATCTGCTGTTAAAGGTACAGTATTTATGGTACATAAAAAAATAAATACTGATGATGATGATCGTTGGCTATATCTTCCTGCTCTAGATTTAGTGAAGCGAATTTCTGCTGGAGATAAAAGAACGAGCTTTGTTGGGGCTCATTATTTTTATGAAGATGTTTCTGGGCGCTCTCCAAATGAAGATAAACATAAAATTGAAAAGGAAACAGAGCAGTATTATATATTGTCTCATTATCCTAAAAATCCTCAGAGTGTTGAGTTTAGTTGGTATCAAACCAAAATAGATAAGAAAACATTTTTACCAATGAGTATTGATTATTTTGGTGAAAATAAAAAAATTACTCGGCAGATTGAAACATTAGAAGTAAAAAATATTAATGGTTTTCCAACGGTTACTAAGGCAAAAGCTACTAATTTACTTGATGGTTCTTATACATTGATGGAGTTTAAGAAAATGGCTTATGATATTGGCTTGCCTGATGATTTATTTACAGAAAGATCTTTGAGAAACCCACCTAAAGACTGGATGAAAGAAAAGTAATGAAATTAAGTGTTTTTTTACTTATATTCAGTTTATCTAGGGTTATTTCTGCTGAAGAAGAGTGGAGTGACACAGAGTGGGATGATGACTGGGGAAGTGAACAGCCAATTCAGGTATCTCATAAAATTTCTTATGCTTACGCTCATTTATTAGATAAGAATTCTATAAATAAAGAAAATAGCGTTTTAAATGAGTTAAGGGCTGTCACAAAAATTAATTATGATGCTAGTCATTTTACAGTTAACTCTAAATTAGAAATTAATTTAGATCCATTAATTGATAAGTATCAATTAAACTTATATGAGCTTAGTGTTTTACTACCACTTGCCAATAGCTATGATGTGAAAATGGGAAGACAAGTTATCACTTGGGGCACTGGAGATTTGTTGTTTCTCAATGATCTTTTCCCAAAAGATTGGAAGTCATTTTTTAATGGTCGCAGTGATAATTATTTAAAACCCCCTGTTGACTCTGTCAGAGTTAGTCATTACGGTGAAAGCATCAATTTTGAATTTGCACTCATGCCTGAGTTTGAAGCGGATAATAGCTTGTCGGGTGAAAGGTACTCTTTCTATTTAAATCAGCAGATTATTCAACCAGAAACAGAGTTAAAGTTTATAGATAATCACAATTCAGAGTTAGCAGGGCGTTTGTTTGCTAATACAGATGGCGTAGAATGGGCTTTGTATTTTTATAGTGGTTATTTCAAATCTCCTTCAAAATTAACTTCGGATGGTTTAGCTTATAGCAAAATGCATTCAATAGGTGCAAGTATGAGGTTGCCGTTGATGAATGGGCTTTTTAATATAGAAACTGCTTATTATCATAGTGATGAAGATAATTCTGGTAATGACCCATGGGTTAATAATAGCCAAATTCGTTTGCTAGTGGGCTATGAAAGAGAGCTGGCAAGTGAGTTAACGCTAGCGACTCAGTTTTTTTTAGAAAAAACTTTAGACTATCAAAAACTGCGTGAAAATGTGCTAGCGGGTCAGGATTTACCGCATAAAAATAGAAGTATTATGACTTGGCGATTAACCGATTTATCATTACAACAAAAGCTGGTTAATTCATTGATGCTTTTTTATTCTCCAACTGATAAAGATTACTATTTACGGTATAGTAGTCGGTATCAATATAATGATGGTTTATCGTTAACCGCTGGAATTAATTGGTTGGATGGCCGTAATGAAAACTCATTTTTTGCTCAATTGCAAGATAACTCAAATATGTTCATGAGATTTGAGCTCAACTTTGAATAAAAGAGTGTTGATTAGTTTTATTGATAAAAAGAAAAATATTAATTGGCCTGTTAGTCAACACAGTAAAAGTCATGTAAGGTATTAATAATGCTCTTGGCTACTCCTTCTTTTAGTGAATAATAAATAGTTTGTGATTCTCGTCGTGTTGTTACTAAATCATCTTGCCTTAGCTTGGCTAAATGTTGTGATAGGGCAGACTGTGATAAGTCTATCATTTCATTCAATTGACTAACTGATAATTCTCCTTCAGATAAGATACATAAAATCATCAGACGATTCACATTGGCTAATGCCTTTAGTTGCCTCGTAGCGGCATTTGCATGTAGTCTTAAATCTTGGGGATCTCGCTGTCTGCAACCTTGAACTAGTTCAGTCGTTTGTTCCATATTATTTATATTACCCAGATTATTGTTTCACCAGTCACACAAATGTAATGGAATATATTAAAGCTGTCCAGTGGCTCAACAAAGTGTATATTTAGAATGTGTAACAGTTTTGAAATTTTATAAGAAAATGTATGACAAATTCTGTATAAATTGAAAAAATTGTTATAAAGTATACCAGCGCAGATCTAGCTTTATCATGGCAAACTTAATTACGCTATGGCGGTATTGCAGTTATCGGCAAATTGTGGAATGAATTTTTGGACTCCAGTGGACTGAGATAGCAATTCTTTGGCTGTATCAACACATTGACCACAACAATTTCCGACACCTAAATGATGCTTTATTTCTGACATTGTAGTTAAGCCGTTTTGCTGTGCCTGAATTATTTCACTGTCTGTTACAGCATTACATATACAAACGTACATAATACACCTCAATAACTAGATGCTAAAGATTATAGGAATCATTCGTATTTAAGTCAAATATTTAAAAGAATATTTTTGATTTAAATCAACTGAGGTAAGTTTTTAGCTCTTTTTTTGTTAAAATATTATTAATGTCAAATGGTTACGCTGAAAATAGAGGATAATATGAAAGGCGATAAAAAAATAGTTAGTCAGCTGAATGGTGTGCTAAAGCTGCTTTTGACTGGGATCAACCAATACTTCCTTCACTCGCGTATGAATGAAAATTGGGGGTTTGAGTCATTGAAAAAGAAAGATTATGCATACTCAATTGACTTAATGAAATCTTCAGATAAGTTAATCAAGAGAATTTTGTTTTTAGAAGGGCTCGCTAATCTCCAAGATTTAGGCAAATTGTATATTGGGGAAGATGTCGAGCAGTCATTGGCAGGGAATCTCAAGTTTGACAAAGAGTTACACGCTTGTTTGCTAGAAACAATCGATGCCTGCGAAAAATCGGGAGATTACATGAGTCGCGATTGTCTAGAGTCAATATTGCATGAAAATGAGGAGCAAATTGATTGGCTTGAAGCTCAAGAGTATCTCATTGCGAATACTGGACTTAAAAACTATCTTCAATCCGCTATGTAAAAATGGCCTGTTGTAAGCGCGTTTCAATATTAAATTTGCTAAGGACCAAATAATGAAGGGTAATCAAAAAGTTATCGAACAGTTGCAGAGTTTGTTAGAGTCTGAACTCAGTGCATTTGACCAATATTTTATTCATGCAAGAATGTACGCTGATTGGAATTTGAGTCAATTAGAAGAAAGAATTATGCATGAAGCAGAGGAAGAAAGAGAACATGCTCAGTTATTAATCGACCGAATGCTATTTTTGGAAGCTGTTCCTAATCTAAGTCAGCGCACGCCGTTGAAAATAGGCAGTAATGTACCTGAAATGCTGAAGAATGATTTAGATTATGAATATCATGTTGCTGATGCATTAAAAGTAGCTATTAAAGTGTGTGAAGAAGAGAAAGATTTTCAATCACGGGAAATATTATTAAAATTACTTGCAGATACAGAAGAAGATCACATGTATTGGCTGGAGCAGCAGTTAGGTTTGATTAATCGTATTGGATTAGAAAATTATATTCAAAGTAAAATGTAAAAAACTAATGAAGCGAGCAGGTTTTTAGTCTAAGTTAGCTCGCTTTTTCTTGCTTCTCGTTTTTTTATCCTTTCTTGCCAGGCATTTAATATATGAAAACGCCAAAAAAGCCTGATTCCAAGGTAGCCTATCGCGGCACAGATGACTGCACAAATTAAACTACCGAGTAACAGTGGTTGCCAGAATTGATTTAAGTTGTCAGCGAGCCATTGCCAACTTAGCTCAAATTGAAATTCGCTAGACTCTTGCCCAAGAGTCCAAACTCCAACTAAATAAGCAAAACCAAATAAAAAAGGCATTGTTATTGGGTTGGTAATCCAAACAAGTGCGACTGAAATGGCAATGTTCGCTCTAAAAAGAATGGCACCACCAGCTGCTAGTAGCATTTGGAAAGGTACAGGTATAAATGCACAGAATAGCCCAACAAAGAATGCATGACTAACAGAATACCGAGTTAAATGCCATAACTGAGGATCATGGATAACCTTACCAAATATACTGAGAAATTTATTATCTTTAATTGTATTTGGGTTGGGAAGATACTGCTTTATTAATTTTCGTGGCATGTTAAAGTAACGGCTGTAGGCTTCAATTGACTCCATGGAATGAATATTGTAGCGACAACTTTATAGGATTGTAAGTTTTTAGTTAAGTAATTTGCACTCAGTGCGATAGTTAGTGGCTTTGCAGGGATAGACTGTTGTTAAATCAGGGAATTGGATTTTTACTCGGCTCATTGAGCTTATTGATTATGGAAGGTTGTTTTCAAGCTTCTATCTTTCTTATTATTTCAATCATACTTGTTTTCATTAATTGGTTTTATAAGTATCCTAGGTTTTTTCTATGGTGTTTATATGGCTGTTTTTGGGTTAGCTTAAATGTCATTATCTGGCATATTTATTCCGGTCAATTAGTTAAAGAGCCTGAAGTTGCTCTAATAGAAGGCCGTGTCTGCAGTATTCCGGTTAAAGCCAATACAAGTCTACAATTCGATTTTTGTATTGACAAAATTAACACCAGAGAAGTCTCGCCTTTTCAAAAAAGTCGTTTTAAAGGCTATTGGGGAAAGTATGCTGTTAAAACCAGCACAGTCTTGCAAGCAGGACAGTATTGGCGTTTTGAAGCTAAGTTGAAACCTATACACGGGCGAGCAAATCCTGAAGGGTTTAATTATGAGCAGTGGTTAATTGCTAACAGTTATGCGGGGAGTCTTGCGGTTAAAAAGCAGGCCTTGCTATTAAATAAGCGATCGGTTGCTGCTTATTATCATTACTTCCGTCAAAATTTATTTAATCAACTTCAATCGGTTATAAATGAAACGCCTGCAAAGGCTATATTAATTGCTATTTTAATGGGGGAAAGAAGTGAAATTACCCATTCACAATGGGAGATATTTCAAGCTGCAGGTACATCTCATTTGTTGGCAATATCAGGGCTACACATTGGAATAGCCGCAATGTGGTGTTATTGGCTAACTTTATTGACATGGCGATGCTCCGCATCGCTTTGCTTATGGCTCCCTGCACAGAAAGCTGCTGAAGTTGCGTCATTGGTTGGGGCTATTGTTTTATTACTCCTTAGTGGGTTTGCATTACCTGCTTTACGAGCCTCTTTGATGTTATTGATTTATTTATTAAGTCGCTGGAGTGGTCGATATTTTACCTTAACCAGTATTCTTATGATAAGTTTAATAACAATTTTATTGATACAGCCATTTTCACTTTTATCAATTAGCTTTTGGCTTTCTTTTAGTGCTGTTGCTATCATTGCTCTAGGGTTAAGTCGGAGCATTATGGCTGAAAATAAGCTCATTAGTTGGTTTAAAATCAACACTTATCTTTACCTGTTTTTAATTCCTATTTCATGGTTTTTTTTCGACAAAGTTAGCTGGATATCAATAGTGGCTAATTTATTATTGATACCCTTGTACTCTTTTATTATCACTCCCATGATCTATTTAGCTGCTCTGTCACTTTTATTAGGGCAGCAAGTTGCAAAGTGGATGTTTATGATTGCAAGTGAGCTAACAGAAATCAGTTTACTCTTGCAAAGTTATTTTGCCCGTTGGAATGAAAGTATTGTGATGCCCGTTGCTAACTCACAGCATTTATATGCCGCTATTTTGGGGTTATCCGTTTTATGGATATTACCTAAAAGGCTAGTTTCTCAGGTATTAAGATTACCTTTGGTGGGGATTTTATTGCTCAGTAGTTTCAACTTTCAGCAAGCTTCGAGTAGTAAAGTGCTAGAAGTATGGGTGTTTGATATAGGACAAGGTTTAGCGGTATATCTGGAAACATCTGAGGGTAATTTATTGTTTGATACTGGTTGGGGGAGTCAGGAATATGCTATGGCGACTTCAAGCATTATTCCTTTTTTAAAGAAGAGAGGGGTTTCAGCCATTGATAAAGTCGTTATTAGTCATAATGATGCCGATCATCGGGGAGGGCTTGGTTCAATTCAAAAAGTATTTAAAACCACTCAACTTTTATCGGGGGAAATAACAAAAAAAGATAATACAATAAACTGTCATCAATCGAGCCCGTGGCGTTGGTCTGGGGTAGACTTTAAGTTTCTACCGCATTTATCTAAAAAGAACCTTTCTGGTAATAATGCATCTTGTGTTTTATCTGTAGCCGTTAATGATAAAAAGCTACTAATAACAGGAGATATTGAAAAAGCGGCTGAATTGAAACTTGTGTCAAATGGGTTATCTCGTCATCATATTGTTGTTGCTCCCCATCACGGTAGCAATACCAGCTCAACAGAGCCATTTATTATGGCAACTTTACCCGAACATACGATATTTTCTACCGGATATGATAATCAATGGAAATTACCTCGTTCGAATGTTATTCAAAGATATTTAAATCAAGGTGCTCGTATTTGGAATACCTCGGATGATGGTGCAATTTATATACAGTTTACGTATCAGAAATATAAAGTATCATCGTTCAGGCAGTCAAAAAGCCAGTTTTGGCAATAGATTTTGTTATGACTTTTACTATAACTAAGGACTAATTGATTAATTGCTCAGTTCAAGTTGCCAATTCTTGATATAATCCGTCGCAGAGTTACAATTCAACATTACTCTGCAATATGTAGATGTTGAATTATTATTTAGCTAATAACGATTAAAATAAGGAAAATTCAATTTATGATTGAACTATTTAAAGCAGGCGGTTGGGTTATGTATCCAATTGTTATCTGTTCAATAGTAGCGCTGGCTATTTGTGTCGAAAGAGGGTGGAGCTTAAGACGTGCTCGAATTACACCTAAACATTTGGTTGCTCAGGTGTGGAGTTGGATTAAAAACAACCAGCTTGATAAAAATAAACTGAAAACATTAAAAACAAGCTCTCCATTAGGAGAGATACTTGCCGCTGGATTGGTTAATCATGTTCATGGCAGGGAAACCATGAAAGAGAGTATTCAAGAAGCAGGACGTCATACCGTACTATCGCTGGAGCGATACTTGAATACATTGGGAACAATTGCTCAAATTACACCATTGCTAGGATTACTCGGCACAGTTATTGGTATGATTCGGGTGTTTACTGTTATTACTATACAGGGAACTGGAGATGCTAACGCATTAGCTGCTGGCATATCAGAAGCTTTAGTTACAACCGCTACCGGTTTGACTATTGCTATTCCTACATTAATTTTTCATCGTCATTTTGATCGCCGAGTTGATGAGTTAGTGACAGAAATGGAACAAGAAGCACTTAAGATGGTTGAGGTGCTACATGGTGAACGCGAAACTCTGAAAGGTTAAATTGTGTTACGAAGAAATAAAAAAAATGAAGTGGCCGTTAATTTAACGCCATTGATTGATGTTGTGTTTTTGTTATTGATCTTTTTTATGGTTTCAACCAGCTTTACTCGCGAGACTCAAATTAAATTAGAACTGCCAAAAGCTGATGTTGAAAAATTAAAAGCTGATCCTAAAATTATTGAAATCAGTATTGATAAAGAAGGACGAATGTTTGTGAATGGTAAGAGTTTAGTTAATGCTCAAGTGGAAACCCTCAAAAAAGCCATTATACCTATGCTAGCAGAGAACAAAAATATTCCTGTAGTGATTAGTGCTGATGCAAATGCAGCTTACCAATCGGTTGTTACTGCAATGGATGCTACTTCACAATTAGGCATTACCAATTTAAAAATGGCGACTCAGAGAAGTAAAGAATGAGTGTTAGCCGACAGAATGTTTCAACCAAAAAAACATACAAGCGCTTATTGTCTTATTTAAAAGATTATAAGTTAATGTTTTTTATTGCTTTTATTGGTAATTTAATTTACGGCTCAATGGAAGTTTTATTTGTTAAAGCATTACAGCCATTAACAGATAAGGGATTAGTGGCTGGCGATATTGAATTTATGAAAATGGTTCCGATTTATATACTTGGAATTGTTTTTATTCGAGGCGTTGCAGGCTTTATTTCGACTTACTGTATGGCATGGATTGGGCAGCACATTGTACAAAAAATGCGTCAGCAACTGATTGATAATTATACTCAATTACCAATTAGTTTTTTTGATAACAATAATTCTGGTCAGCTAGTTTCAAAAATTACTTTCAATACTCAGCAAGTTGCTGCTGCCAGTACTGACGCTTTAACTAAATTATTTCGTGAAGGCATAGTGATCATTGGCTCAATAAGCTTGTTGTTCTATACCAATTGGCAACTTGCTTCTATTTTTTTTATATCGATACCAATAATTGGTGGTATTGTTAATTTTGCAAGTAAACGTTTCAAAAAAATCAGCCAAAAGATTCAAACCGCTATGGGAGGTGTTACCCACACAGCGCAAGAAATAGTTGACGGGTATAAAGTAATTAAAACATTTGGTGGTGAAAAGTACGAGTCAGAACGTTTTAGAAAAGCGGCGAATACTAATCGCCGACAAATGATGAAAATGAATGTGACTAAAGCAATTAGTACGCCACTGATTCAGTTTATAGCCTCTTTTGCAATTGCATTAGTGATTTTTTATGCCGCACAGCTTTTAGCTACTAACCAACTTACGCCCGGTGAATTTATTTATATGCTTTCGGCAATGATGGCTCTTTTAAAACCATTAAAAGTGATTTCAAATTTAAATAATGTTATTCAACAAGGTATTACTGCTGCAGATAGTGTTTTTCAAATTATTGATACTGATAAAGAAAAAGATCTTGGCAAAAAAGAACTTAAGGAGCCACCTCAGCTTATTTCGTTTGATAAGGTAAGTTTTGGTTATAAAACAGCTAAATCGAAAATAATCAATCAACTTTCTTTTGATATAAAGCAAGGCGAGACCGTTGCATTAGTTGGGCCTTCTGGTAGTGGAAAATCAACTTTGGCAAATTTATTGTTAAGGTTTTATGAATTGAATGATGGTGAAATTCGTTTTGATAAAAATAATATTAAAAATTTCTCCTTAGATTCTTTAAGAAAAAAAGTCGCTTATGTCTCTCAACAGGTTGTTTTATATAATGATAGTGTGACTGCTAATATTGCTTATGCAGATGAAGTCGTTGATCAAGATAGGCTGATTGAAGCGGCTAAAAAAGCTCATGCCTATGAGTTTATTCAAGCAATGCCTAATGGCTTTGATACGGTAATCGGTGAAAATGGTTCAAGACTATCTGGTGGGCAAAGACAGAGATTAACGATTGCTAGAGCTATTTATAAAAATGCACCCATTATTATTTTAGATGAAGCAACATCGGCTTTAGATACAGAGTCAGAAAGACATATTCAAGAAGCATTAGAAGCATTAACCGAGAATAGAACGACTCTTGTTATTGCCCATCGTTTATCGACGATAGAAAGAGCCGATAACATCATTGTGATGGGAGAAGGCGGCATTCTTGAGCAAGGTACTCATAGCGAATTACTGCTAGCCGAAGGGCATTATGCAAAGCTTCATGCGACCGATAATTGAGAGAATGAGCAATGAACTTTGCGAAAAAACTTGAACAGTTCTGGTATTCTCGCCATTGGATTAGGTGGCTCTTTTTCCCTTTGTCTATTCCATTTTATTGCTTGGTTCAACTGAAACGTTTTTTCTACTTTATTGGCCTTTATAAAGTACAGATGGGTAATGCTCCTATTTTGGTTGTTGGTAATATTAATGTTGGTGGAACTGGTAAAACACCTTTTATTACTTTACTGGTGTCTGAATTAAAAAAGCAAAATATTCGTTTAGGTATTGTTAGTCGAGGTTATCGCTCCAACGCTAAAAATTATCCTCACTTAGTTACTAAAAATGATGATGTTGGTTTAATTGGTGATGAAGCTTATATGCAGTTTCAAACTTTAAATGTTCCAATGGCAATAGATGCAAATCGTTTTTCTGCGGTTAAACTGTTGACCGATCAACAGCCGTTAGACTTGATTATTAGTGATGATGGATTACAGCATTACAGAATGGGCAGACAATATGAAGTGGCATTAGTCGATGCCTCTCGTTTATTTGGCAATGGTATGATTATGCCTCTTGGGCCGTTGAGAGAACCTATTTCAAGGTTAAAAAGTGTCGATTTGATTGTTCAAAATGGTGGGCAGAAAATTAGTCCCTGTTTGTTCAATTTGAATAAAAATAATACGCTAATGACAATTCAATCTTGTGGTTTGGTTCATTTGTATTCTCAAGAAATAGTGACTTTAAATAATCTAAAAGAGAAAAAAGTTAATGCGGTCTGCGGTATTGGTAATCCGCAACGTTTTTTTGATACTTTAAGACCTTTATGCGCCCACCTGACTCAATTTATTTTTCCTGATCATCATCATTTTATTGAAGATGATTTTAAAGGTTTAAATCAGGATATTGTTATAATGACTGAAAAAGATGCTGTTAAGTGTCGCTCATTTGCAAAAGATAATTGGTATTACCTCAAAGTGTCTGCTAGCTTGCCTACTAATGATATGAACCAGTTAATAACTAATATTAAACATTATGTATTAAATGAGGAGTTACACAATAATGGATAGTAAATTACTAGATATTTTAGTTTGTCCTTTATGTAATAGTAAGCTTTCTTTCATTAAAGAAGAAAAGCAACTTTTATGTAAGTTTGATCGCTTGAGTTTTCCATTTGATGAAGATATTCCTGTCTTGTTGCCTGAGCGAGCCACAAGCTTAACTCGAGAGCAAGTTGAGAAATTTGAATGATTGAGTTTCATGTTATTATACCGGCTCGTTATCACTCAACTCGTTTAGCAGCTAAAGCGCTTGCGACAATTGGTAATAAAACTATGATTGAGCATGTTTGTTATCAAGCGGCTCAAAGCGGAGCTCAATCGATCACTGTAGCAACAGACGATGAAAGAATTAAAACTGTGGTTGATGCAGCAGGTTATAGCGCGGTATTAACGAGCGAAAAACATCCTTCGGGTAGTGATCGCGTTTATCAAGCCGCAGAAATAGTAGGGCTTGATGAAAAGGATATTATTGTTAATGTACAAGGTGACGAGCCTTTTATACCTCCTGAAAATATAGTATTGGTTGCATCACTATTAAGTAAAACTGATTATCCAATGGCTACGCTATGCTGCCAAATTGAATCTGCAGAAGAAGTACTTGATCCTAATGCGGTGAAAGTTGTTTTTGATAAAACCGCTAGAGCGCTTTATTTTTCTCGCTCAGCGATTCCTTTTTCTCGTCATCATCAAATTAAGTTGGGGCAACCGTTACAGGCTGATTATTTTAGACATATTGGAATTTATGCATACCGTAAAGCATTTCTAAAACAATTTATTCATTGGTCTCCAAGTGAACATGAACAAACAGAGTCTTTGGAACAGTTAAGAGTATTGGATAATGGGCAAAATATAGCTATTGCCTGCCTAGATGAAATTCCTCCTCATGGTGTTGACACTCAAACTGATTTAGATAAAGCGCGAAAGCACTACAACCACTTAACTTGAGAAAATTAAAATGTCATATTCAATACTTTTTGTCTGTTTAGGAAACATTTGCCGTTCTCCGACTGCTGAAGGTGTATTTAGAAAGTTAGCTACAGAGAAGTTAGGTCATTTAAAGTTGAATATCGACTCTGCTGGGACTGCTGCTCATCATGTTGGAGAGAATGCAGATCCTAGAACAATTCAAGCCGCATCAAATAGAGGTTATGATCTTTCTAATATTATTTCTCGACAGGTTGTTGATGAAGATTTTGAAACATATGATATGATTTTGGCAATGGATAAAAGCAATTTTAACTATTTAATTAATCAGGCTAAGTCTTCAAAGAATGATCAACATATCAATAAGATAAAACTATTTTTAAAAGAGTTTGCCAGTAATTCGGTATATAGTGAAGTTCCTGATCCTTATTACGGGGGTGACAAAGGGTTTGATTTGGTTATTGATTTAATCGAGGACGCTTCGTCAGGCTTAATTGAAGGTTTAAATAAAAGCATTTAAGCTTATTTAAAATAAGTAACCTCAGCTCTGGATAAGAAAAATCATCAGAGCGTCTATTTGGGCGACTTTATTTTTAAACTAAAAGAAGTACTCTCATAACATCGTCTATGAGAGTACTTGGGTTTTACGGCTATTATTGGTTAGCGTTATGCTCATCCAAAAATGGTTGTAAGTACTTAAACTGCGGGGTGAGTTGGCCATTATAAACAATGACTGCTCTTGCTATTTCTGGTAGAAAACCACACTCTTCATAAGGTTTACTTAGGTTAACAGACATTAAGTTAATTAAGTAATCTTTTAATAATGTTGAAAAGTGTTGAGAAGCATCTAAAGCTAACTCACAAGGTAAATTATCAATTGCAATAACCGTAATGCCATCAGGCAAAATTCCATCAGTTGAGGTTGCGGTTTCCACATTATAGGTAAACGCTGGCGAACTGACATCTGACAGTTTTGTTGTACACTCTAAAGAACCATTGATATCACAGCTAATATCACAAGCTACAATAGGCAGTTTATCAATATTTGCTAGCATTCTTGATTGGCTTAAATGTTTTGGGTATTCTTCTGTCCAATAGGGGGTTTGCAATAAAATATCAAACTTTCCTAAAAGTTGATCGAATGTACTTTTGTAGGCTTTTTTACCATTCTTAATAAAGTCAGACATTGAGAATGCTTGGCCATCTATGCGTTGATTTATATCTGCACTTTTAGCCACAGTATACCAACTCCCTTTGGGAGTGTGGCCTTCTTTTAAATTTTGAATATCAATTTTGGGTAAACCAAGCCATTGGCAGACTTCTTCACTGCCTCGACCTACGTTTCCCGAGCCGACAATCAGTACTCTAATGGGTTCACCTTGTGAAGTATCTATACAGTTAAAGTGTTCTTTAGCAACTTCAACAGCCCCATATTGCCACGCTTGTTTAACTTGTGAAAGGCAGCTTGACTGATTTCGTGCGGCTAATTTTTTTCCGGCAACAAAAAAACTATCAATAGTTCCAGCAATACCAGCAAAACGTCCAAAAGCAATTTGTCGTTTTCCCTGGTCATCAACAATTGGTTCATAATCAATCAAAGTGGCTTTTTGATCGATAAACTTTTGAAGCAAACCCATGTTATAGTCTTGTCCCTTCATAGTATGAGAAAAGGCTAAATGCATCTGGCCTGGTTGTATTGAATTAACTGGTGGTTCTTTTATTCCAACAATAAATTGTCCATTACGAGGACAACCATCAATTGGAATGTTGAGTGATTGATAAGCTGAATCTGAATAAATTCTTATATCACTGGGTTCAATGCTGATTGGGTAACCTTTTTCAACCAATTCAGCAACGTCTGACGGGATCAAAGCTGTGCGTTTTTCCCAGTCATTTTTGTGCTCTTTACGAATGACTGTCGTTAACATGATTAGACCTTATTTTTGATAATGACCTGTTCATTATCGATTTTAGAAGATAAGGAAGTTTTATGATTTTCTCCCTTTCCTGTATACAGCTCTCCTTGAGAACCTATAACAAAAGGCTCAGTGTTGTTATTACCAATATTTTTGGCTTCCCATAGCATCACTGCTTGCATGGCTGACTCGACCTGTTCTGAGGTCAGCTTTTCACCATTTTCCCAACGACCTAGCTCAATTGCAGATTTGAGTTTAATAATCATTTCGGGACTTAGGCTTGCGACAGTTTGTGAATAATCCACTGAATTGCTCCGGAAAACACTGATAAATGTTTGTTATTAGTTAAAAGTGAGATGCAAGTAAATACGATTATAGTAAAGCTGTAATCTCAATCGCGCCGAAATTATAGAGAAATTCAAAAATACAAGCAATTGAAGCCGAATTTAAACGCTGATTAATTTTTAGTTTTTATGTCGCTTTTATTTTGAGGTTAGCAACTGATTGACTCACTGGATACTAAAAACAACGTTTTTAAATAGAATATAAATATATCAATAAGATTTATTGTATAAAAAAAGAACAAAACCATTCAAATGGTTGAGTTTTTTAGACTAAACACAGGTTAAAAATTGCTGCTATCAAGAATTGTTGCTATAGTTCAACCACTGACAGTAAGGACAAAAAGCTGCATTACAGCAGACTTTGGCAAGCTAACTGTCCAGCTTATTATAAGTTTATAATCTTGTTCTATAAATTATTGCCTATATTATGACAATAAATTTTCTATTAGGAATAAATAGAAGTAGCAAGTTTTAGGCAAAAACAGATTAATAGCTTATAACATCAGGTAATAATATAACGCCTGTTAAAGAATTAATATGAATCCATTGTTAATTTTATAACAATGACATTTTTAGAGTGTCGATTAATTATAACGAGACTCATAGGAAAAAATTAGGCAAAGGCCACATTAGTCGAAAGAATTTAAGTCAGGCAAGGTCATAAGACCTGTAGATAGATTAGTAACACAATGGACTACAGATATTGTAGTGACAGAAATAGATTAAAGTATGGCCATCAGGCTAGTTGAAATTTTAGCGCTTAGTATATGCGTCTACATTAAACTATTGAATTTTAAGTAATATTTTTACTTATTAAGATTATTCTAAGCATTAATCAGCCAATCCAGTTACTATTTTATTAACAACAACCTTGAATTAAACTCCTTCCTTTTTATTGGTACTTCGCCTCTTTAAAACAATAAGAGATATTTTTATATGAAACGCATGTTAATCAATGCGACACAGCCTGAAGAAGTGCGTGTTGCATTAGTTGATGGACAAAGATTATTTGACCTTGACATTGAATTAGTCGGTAGAGAACAAAAAAAAGCCAATATCTATAAAGGAAAAATCACCCGAGTTGAACCAAGCCTTGAAGCTGCATTTGTTGATTATGGTGCAGATAGACATGGCTTTTTGCCTTTAAAAGAAATTTCCAGAGAGTATTTTGTTGATAAAAACTTTCGTGGACGCCCTAATATTAAAGATGCAATAGCCGAGGGACAAGAGGTTATTGTACAAATTGATAAAGAAGAGCGAGGCAACAAAGGAGCTGCATTAACGACTTTTATCAGTTTAGCTGGCTGTTACATTGTTTTGATGCCTAATAACCCTAGAGCTGGTGGTATTTCTAGGCGCATAGAGGGAGAAGAAAGAGATGAACTGCGCAGTGCGATGCGTAATATTCAAGTGCCTAAAGGGATGGGGTGTATCGTCCGAACCGCTGGTGTTGGCAGAAATGCAGAAGAGTTAGAATGGGATATGTCTGTTCTGCAAAACTTATGGACTGCGATTAAAAAAGCTGCAGAAGAACGTCCAGCACCTTTTCTGATTCATCAGGAGAGCGATGTCATTATTCGCGCTTTGCGAGATTATTTACGTTCAGATATTGGCGAAATTATTGTTGATAAAAGAGATGTTTTTGAAAAGGTGAAGCGTCAAATTCAGTTTATTCGGCCGGCTTTCGAGAATCGAGTAAAACTTAATGAAGATCGAGAAATTCCTTTATTCACTCGCTACCAAATAGAGTCTCAAATTGAAACGGCATATCAGCGAGAAGTTCGTCTACCTTCAGGGGGCTCTATTGTTATTGATCCTACTGAAGCTTTAGTGTCAATTGATATCAATTCTGCTCGTGCGACTAAAGGTGCAGACATTGAGGAAACTGCTTTACAAACTAACAAAGAAGCGGCACAAGAAATTGCCCGTCAATTAAGACTCCGTGATATGGGAGGACTAATTGTTATTGACTTCATTGACATGTCACCCGTAAAAAACCAGCGTGAAGTTGAAGCTGTGCTAAAAGAAGCCTTAACTCGTGATAGAGCTCGTGTCCAAGTGGGTAAAATTTCACGATTTGGTTTATTAGAAATGTCACGCCAGCGATTAAAGCCCTCTTTAGGTGAGTCGGCGCATAATGTTTGTCCGAGATGTAGCGGCACAGGTACAGTGCGAGGCGTCGAGTCTCTCGCTCTTTCAGTTTTGCGTCTACTGGAAGAAGAAGCAACTAAAGAGCTAACCACATCTGTGCAAGCCTTGTTGCCTGTTAAAGTGGCTACGTTCTTATTAAATGAAAAGCGAAAGATTATTCATGCGATTGAGAAACGTTTAAAAGTTCGTATTTATGTGATCCCTAACCCTTATATGGAAACGCCTAATTACGAAATTACTCGAATGCGTGGTGATGAAAAGCTTGAGTCGGCTTCACATGAAGTGGCGATCCAACCACAACTAGAACCATATACGCCTGCGACAGACACCCAAACGGTTAAAGCTTCTGAACAAGCTGCTGTTTCAATTAATGCCATTGCGCCGCAGCCGGCACCTGCGCATGTTAAAAAAGTTGAGTCTAAACCTGGATTATTAAAGCGGATATGGCAAGCTCTATTTGGTAAAGAAGAGCCTAAAACCAAAAAACGTCCAAAATCACATCGTAATCGTAATGATAATAGACGCAATGAGCGTAATCGTTCTCGTAACAATTATCGTAAAGGTAAGCCTAAAGCACGCCAAGATAATGATGAACAGGCTAATAATAAGCCTCAAAGAGATGATAATAAAAAGAAACACCCTGCTAAAAATCAGGCTAAAACATCAAATAACAATGCTAATAAAGAGACGAATAAGCCTCAGCGTAAAAAAGAGCGCCAACCTCGTCAGTCGCGCGATGAGCGTCAGAAAGTGCAAGTTCAGAATAGAGAGCAGCATATAAAAGGTGTTGAGCAAAAAGCGAACCATCATGAAAAGCCAAAGTCTCAAACAAGCGATGCTCGTAAAAATAAGCCTGCTGGTAAGCAATCAAATAAAGCATCATCTCAGGTTGAGGCTAAAACAGTTGCTGATTTTGTTGCTGATAAGCAGCCTAAAGAGAAAAAGCAAACATCAGCACAAGCGCAGGATAAAGCAACGAATGGGAATGAGAAGGCTGTAAATACTAAAAAGCCTGAAGCTCAAAAAAGCCAGGCTCAGCAAGAAACACAAGAATCTTCATCAGCTGTTGAGCAAACTGTAGCTGTAGAATCAAAAGCATCTGCGGAAAAGACTGCTGTGGCACAGAAAGTAAAAGAAAATAATAGGAGTGAAGCTGTACCTGCAACCCAAGCAACAACGAGTGAGCAATCCTCGAATCAAGAAATATTAAGTGAAGAGTCGCCAGCGATTAGTTCGACAACTGATAGGCCAATTCAAGTTGTTGAAGCTCATCACCAAGAAGTAGCAAAGGTACAGCCATTGAAAAAGGTTGAGGAAAAGGTTCGTGTATCAATTGCGGCTAAATCTTATGCGCCAGCTACAAAACCACAATTAGTAGGGGCAGTACCATCAACAGACTTTAATTTTAAAAAGCCTACTTTTGAACCAGGAACGACTGTAACATCTGATGTTAAAGAAGAGGCTAATTTAAATAAAAGCTATAGTCCAATGGCTAAACCTGATTCAGCGGCTTAATTATTAGAAGAAGCAAAAAGTTTTTAATAAGCTGTTGCCTTATTATATGAATTAAACCCAGTGGCTTTTGGCCTCTGGGTTTTTGCCTTTTATATCAACATCGAGCATACTACTTACAATTTTAGTTTTTCTAAAGTCCTGTTTTTTGTTGATATTGACGCTCAGAGTCGGTGATTAAAAGAGCTTGTAAAAAACTGGAAACAATCAATGAGGTTTTTATTTGAGATATTTATTGTTAGTTATTGCTTTAGTTGGTGGTATAAAATACTTTTTTGATCAACCTAAAGAATTTAAAAATGGTGTACATCCGGTTAAGTTATACGCAACCAGTTGGTGTGGTTATTGTCAAAAAACGCGCGAGTTTTTTGCCAAGAATGGTATTATTTATATCGAGTATGATATTGAGCGTTCAGCACAAGGTAGAAAAGAATATGAACAAATTGCTAAAGGTAGTGGAGTACCTGTAGTTTTAGTGAATGATACTGTCATACGAGGCTACAACGAGTCAAAGCTCAAAAGCGTTTTTAATCTGTAGACTCGTATGATCAGAGAATATTACTGTTATACTTTCTGAAAGCGTTGGGTTAAGTAATGGATAATATCATTAGACTCGTACATCCATTTAACTTGATTATTTTCTTCTATTCTTAAACAAGGAACTTTAATTTTCCCACCTTGATTTAGTAATTCATCACGAGCAGCAGGATCGTTCTTAGCATCTTCCAACTTGATTGGTAAATTTAATTTATGTAATGCTCGGCGTGTTTTAATACAAAATGGGCATAGTTTAAATTGATAAATAGAAAGTTTTTTAAGCTCTTGTTCTACTTTTTCCTGTGCTTTTGAGTCTCGCTTTAATTTTGAGCCACGGGTTAGCCAGTCAAAAAAGGCAATAATACTCCCTAATGCAAGTCGGATTAATTTTAACATGTTTATACTTTTTTAAAGATAAGTTAATATTTTCCAGATTGTGCATGGAGCGGTGATTAATGTCTAGTTTTTAATAGGTAAATAACTTTTTGGTAAAAGTTAATACTATACAGAGCAGTATATATAGCTAAATCACTATAAATTAATCTGAATTCGGGATAAGAAAAATCACCTACATCCCTATTTTTTGGTTTTCAGTGCTAAGTTTATTAATGGTAGCCTACTATTAATCACTGGTTTATTCTTGATAACCAACAAAATTATAATGCTAGATAAATGATTAAAAAACTATTTTTATAAGCAATTGAAATATAAAAGAAAAATTTATTAAGTTGTCTCGTGATGCATTTGTTATATTTTTTAGATTAATCGTTGATAGCATTTAATTTATTGACCTTAAAGTACTTTGGTTTCTTTTGGTGCTTTTGTGGCGATGGTGAGAGGTGCTGAAATTCTAGGTTTGGCTGCCAAGCTAGTGCCGTTGTGCGAAATTGAGAGAGTAATTTTCTATTTGTTATTAGAGCTAGTTGGTGTTCTTCAACGGAGCTTTCTATTATTACGTTTTGTTTATTGAAATTTTGCACCGAAAGCAGAAGAGGCTGGTTAGTGTATTGGTTATTACCAGTAGGCTTGACGGTATTAAAATAAAAAAACTTTATAACAAATAATAGAATAATAAAGGTTTGTATTGAACAGGCGATAATGAGACTTTTCATAAAAACGTCCTTATTTTTTTAAACTCTTTATTACTATACACTAGAGGCTAGCAAATATTGTTAATTTGAACTCAGTTTTTGTTTAATCATGGTTAGGTGAGATAATACTGAATGGTAAGAAGGAAAAAATATAGAAAGTAGAGATTATTAACTGATAATCTCCACAGAAAAATAGAAAAACAGGGGGAGTTTAGCCGTCTAGATTTATCTGTTCAATGAGTGCTTTCATTGTATCCTCAGATTTTTCATGAGCTACTTGGCAGGTTCCTGCTGCTTGGTGTCCACCACCACCATATTTCAA
Source organism: Aliikangiella litoralis (assembly GCF_052495765.1). The sequence continues at coordinate 2,632,823 of NZ_CP199292.1, forward strand.
CATTAATTCGCCAACATTCGTTTTAGATGATTTATCAAATATTGATTTGCCAGTAGCAAAAACAGTATTTTGTTTTTGGAAACCCCACATAACATGAATTGAAATATTACATTCAGGAAATAGGGCATATATAACAAATCGGTTACCCGCATGGATAATTTCTTCTTCACGTAAGTCAAGTACAACTAAATTTTTATGGACGGTTGAACATTTTTTTAATTGTTGTTTAAAGAGAGTATCTTGTTGGTTATAGAGTTCAATGCGTTCAACAACATCTGGCAACTGCATGATTTCTTCTATTGTATGATTTTTACAATAATCAATTAGATCCATCATTAAATTGTAGTTTGAAATTCTAAACTCTCGAAATCGACCAAGTCCTGTTCTGGCATCCATTAAAAAATTGAGTAGATCCCAATCTTTAGGGTTCAGTACTTGTTCTTTGGTAAATTGTGCTGAGTCACCTCGGTCAACTGCTTCCATCATATCGTTCCATTCTTCAGGAAATACTTCTAATCCTCCATAATGTTGCCAAACAACACGTGCGGCAGATGGTGCATCAGGATCAATAATATGATTGTCGACTTTTTCGTTTCGTATTGTTTCTGACAAATGATGATCAAAAGCTATATGTACGCCTTGCACATATGGAAGGTTAGTTGAGATATCATTGTTAGTTACTTCTATTTTTCCATCTTGCATATCTTTGGGATGAACAAACTTAATATCATCTATGATGTTTAGATGTTTAAGAAGTACTGCGCAGACAAGTCCATCAAAGTCGCTACGGGTAATAAGACGGAATTTATCTTTAGCCATTCATGACTCCTTTAAGTTAGTCGTTTTGTAATGTTGCTATGTTTTTCAATAGTCAAACTTGTAATGTGCTAAGTTGAGTATAGACAACCTGACCAAAAGTTTAGAAAAATAGTTATTTTAAACTGAGATTTTTTTAGCTGATAACTTACTCAATACGTAAGCTGATATTATGCCGAGTGCAGAAATCAGCGACATTAATATAAAGTAATGATGAAAACCTTCAATACCGGGATTAGCATCTAAAATCCTACCTGTTACTGATGCAAAAAAGATATCGGGCGTATAACCTAGCAATGAAATCAGGCCCACTGCTTTTCCTGTTAAATGAGTTGGTAGCTGACTTTCTTCTAATAGAGCAAAATATATGCCTCTTAAAGCATAGATTCCAATAAAAGTAATACACAGGTTAATTGTTATAAAAGTGAGCATTACTTTGTTTGGTGCACTAATTCCTAATATTAAAAATATGATTGTTAGTAATATAAATAAACTAACGATCATACTGGTTGCCCGCCACTTATCAACTAACAGACCTGCAGCAATAGCTGAGAAGGGTCTGGCATAGCTAGTATAAGTAACAAACTCTGCTGACTCTATTGCGCTCATTTCTAATACTTGAACGGCATATAAGCCATAATTATCTAAGCTTTTAAAGCCACAATAAGCGGTGATAATAACGCCTGCCTGTAGCCAAATCAGTTTGTTAGAAATTACTTCGATTAGCTGTTGTTGGTAAACTTTAAAATTTCTTACGGTTTTTGGTGGTTTTGTTGGCGTGGTATTGTTTGGCATGATGTACCAAATTAAAAAAGCACCCAATAATGTTGCAAAGCTATAGAATAAAATAGCTAGCTGTAAAGTCTGTTGAGAAGTTATATGAGAGTTTTGAATATCTTGTACTATTTGAAAATTGATTAAAGTGATAATAATACTTGATAACACACTGGCAACCATACCCCGTCCACCATCAAGTAATCCAAAAGCTAATCCTTGAGTATCAGTGTTTCCCCATTCTCTGGTTGTTTTTATCATTGCAGCCCAAAATAGAAGCGTACTGGTGATCCCCCAATAAGCAAATAACCAATATAAATGATTGATAGGTGGTAAGGTATATAAATAAAAGCCTCCAAGTGAAGTGCTAATGAGTGAATAACTCATGAGTTTGCGCGCAGAAAAACGATCTGCAATAAAACCACCTGGAAAATATGAGAGCATTGCTACAATTCCATAAACTGCAAATATATCGCCTAACTGAGTATTATTTAGCCCTAATGCTTCTAATAGCGTAGGGCGAAAAATGCGTGGAATATGAAAGGGCAGACTAAATATTACTTCGCCACAAAATATAAGTGCTAGTAGTATGGTCAGCTGTTGTTTTTTTTGAGAAGTGATTAGTATGCGCCTTGCTGCTTATTATATTTTGGATATATTATGAATAACTTAACTGAAAGGTCAAGCTTAGTAATATCAACCTATATTTTAGTTCTTTGTGTTGGTAATTATTTGTCTAATTTTAATTAGGGTAATAAAAAATATAATATGATGAACTCTAAACTTTATTATTTTCATGATCCTATGTGTAGTTGGTGTTGGGGGTTTAGACCGACTTGGCAAGAACTACAGTTAAAGTTACAAGATACAAATATATTGATTGTGTACGTGTTAGGCGGCTTAGCTAAAGATAATAACCAACCAATGTCTAATGAGTTGCAAACAACAATTCAAAATCATTGGCGTAATATTCATCAGTTGTTAGGTACAAAATTTAACTTTAATTTTTGGCGTGAAAACACGCCATTTCGCTCAACTTACTTATCTTGTCGTGCGGTAATCTCTGCTAAAAATCAAGGAGTAGAAAAAGAGATGATACTAGCTATTCAAGAGGCTTATTATTTACGTGCATTAAATCCTTCATTAGAGGAAGTGCTTGTTCAGCTCGCCTATGAAGTAAAACAAAAACATAATTTACAAGATTTTAATATTGAATTGTTTCAGCATGATATTAATTCAGCTTCAACTTGCCAAGAACTAGATAAACAAATCAAAATGTATCACCGATTATCTCGCAGGGGATTTCCTTCATTGACTTTGGCGTTTGAAGGAGAATTTTACCCTGTTGACGTTAACTATAAAGAAAGTAAAGTAATGTTAAAACAGATACAAAAATGTGGTGCTTTTAAATAATACAAGCAGCTAATAATTGATAGACGACTAAAGGGAAATCGTTTATTTTAAGCTAACTATTTTGTTAAGGGTTTTATAAAACGATGAGCCAAATAATCCAATTAACTTTACATGAACAAAGAGTGATCGGTTGTTTAATCGAAAAATCTTTGACGACTCCTGATCAATACCCACTTTCTTTAAATGCATTGACCAATGCTTGTAACCAAAAAAGTAACCGGGAACCAGTGTTGTCGTTGACAGAAAGTGAAGTACAAAATACAGTTGACTTATTAATTGAAAAGCGAGTTGTATTTACTCAATCGAGCTCTACCAGTCGAGTAGAAAAATATAAACATCGTTTTTGCAACACCGAGTTTAGTGACTTACAGTTCTCTGCGCAAGAGCTTGGTGTTATTTGTGTGCTATTACTAAGGGGACCACAAACGCCAGGTGAACTAAGGACTCGAACTAACCGATTATGTCAGTTTAGTGGCGTTCAAGAAGTTGAAGAAACGTTGAATGAACTGTGTAGCAAAGCAATTGTTATTAAATTGGACAGAGAGCCTGGGCGAAGGGAATCTCGTTATGCGCATTGTTTTTCAGAGATTACTTCGGACAAGCCTATTATTAGTAATGAGGCGGTTCAGGAAAGCCAAAATGTTGAGGGTAATGAGACTAATGAAAGGTTATTAGCACTTGAAGAACAAGTTGAGTTGATGCAAATGATGATTGATGAACTACAGCAGCGTTTAGATGATTTAGTGAATTAAGTGGCTTGTTGGTTATGCTTCCACTTAATTGTTATTGTATTTACCCTTAAATAATCATTTAATGGTAAGAAAAATATCCATTATTAGTTTTATTGCTTTTTATGTATAATAATTTATACTTTATTAACTAGTTTAATAAAGAAATGATAGATCAAACAGTGTTTTGTTAGCCAAAACTGAAGAAGCGATGCTTAAACGGTAATTATGATGAACTTTCATACAATGACAGATCAAGCTATTGCAGCAGAAATTGGGCAACGCATTGAGCAAATGCGTTTAGAGCAAAATATTACGCAACAGCAGATTGCTGATGAAGTTGGTTTGTCACGCCTTAGTTACAGAAACCTAATTAAAGGCAATGGTAAATTTGAAAATATTGTCGCCGTGTTACGTGCGCTTGGGCAGCTGGATTTAGTTGAAGCCTTTATACCTAAAACAGCATTTAGTCCAATGGCTCAACTCAAGTATCAAGGAAAAGAAAGAAAAAGAGCCACGGGTTTAAAAAGCAGTCAACCGGGCAAAACTATTCAACCTGATTCAGAGCTGGATTGGTAATGCAAAATTTAGCTGAAGTCAGGCTGTGGGAGCAGCTAGTTGGTGCGCTGGCTTATGATCCTGCAACACAAGTAGCAACTTTTGAATATGCTCCCGAATGGCGAGCAAAAGGGTTAGAAATTGCCCCAATTAGAATGCCTCTTTCCGATAGAAAATATCAATTTCCTACATTAAATCGTGAAACTTATAAAGGTTTACCCGCCGTTTTTGCTGATACATTACCTGATGATTTTGGCAATGCTGTGATCAATGCTTGGCTGGCGCGTAATGGACGAGATATTCATTCCTTCACAGCAATTGAAAGATTGTTATACACGGGGAAAAGAGGAATGGGGGCTTTAGAATATGCGCCTGCAATTAATCGCAATATGAGTACTAGCGAGAGTATAGAGCTCACATCTTTGGTCGATATGGCACAACATATTCTTGATGAGCGTGCCAATATAGCGGAAAACATCCTCCCCAAGCATTTGAATAATGATGCTATGTCGGCATTATTTCAAGTAGGTACTTCCGCTGGTGGGGCTAGAGCTAAAGCGCTGGTCGCAGTTAATAAAGAGCGAACTGAAATTCGTTCTGGTCAAACCGAAGCACCAGAAGGGTACGAACATTACTTATTAAAGTTTGATGGTGTAGAAGAGCATAAACTTGATAATGAAACTTTTGGCGATCCTAAAGGATATGGGCGTATGGAATATGCATACTACTTAATGGCAAAAGATTCAGGTATTAATGTATCTCCTTGCGAATTATTACTCGATGGTTCTCGTGCTCATTTTATGACTAAACGATTTGATCGAGCTGGTAATACTAAAAAACATTATTTATCACTATGTGCGATTGATCATGCCGACTATAAAGTGCCTGGTAGTTATAGTTATGAACAGTTGCTTGCTGTCGCGAGGCAATTGAGATTACCTCGTGTCGATGCTATTGAAATATTCAGAAGGTTAGTTTTCAATATTGTGGCAAGAAATCATGATGATCATACCAAAAATATTGGTTTTATTTTAAACTCTCCACATGCTCAATGGCGGTTAGCACCTGCATTTGATCTTGCTTATAGTTATAAAAAAAATTCTCCTTGGGTAAATTCTCATCAAATGACCATTAATGGAAAGCGAGATGGATTTGATCGTCAAGATCTAATGGCTGTTGCATCATTGATTGGCAACTTTAAACAAGAATCTATACAAATCATAGAACAAATTACAGGCATTGTTTCACAGTGGCAATCTTACGCTAAAGATAACAATGTTTTTGATTCTTTAGCCAAAGAAATACAGTCAAACTTACGTTTGAAAATTTAAACTTTATTGCTTTCGCTGTTTGAGGCTTTTTTGATAGAAACTAACACTGGATTTTTATTAACTCGTCATAGCTATGATCATTATGGGAAAGCTCAAATAGAACTTTGGGTTTCAACTTCTAATGGTCCTGCTCAGTTAATTATTGCTGAAAATGAAGTGGTTTTTTTTATTGAGGACAATGATTTAGAAACGGTTAAACTTCTCTTAAAACGATTTGAAATACGTTATACCTATAAAAAAGTTTTATTAAAAACCTTTCAACAAAAAAGTGTTATTGCACTATATTTTAATTCGTTAAAAAGCTGTTTTGAGGCAAAAGCTATTTTGAATGATGCGCAAGTCATATCTTATGAAAATAACTTTAAATTGACAGAACGTTATCTAATGGAAAGATTTGTTAGGGCTGGAGTTGAATTTGCTGGTTTAAAAAAACAAATGAACGGTTATGTTCGTTATACTTATGTGAAAATTAAACCATGTAATGATTATAAGCCTAAGCTCAAAGTGATGTCACTTGACTTAGAGTGTTCAGAAAGTGGGGCGCTTTTTAGTATCGGTTTTTACGCAAAAAATGATAACGGTATTGAATACAAAAAAGTAATTATGATTGCTTCTGAAAAACAGAGAAGTAATGAGAAAGTATACATTGATTGGGTAAATGATGAAAGGTCATTGCTACAAGCATTAGAAACTGAAATCTATGGTTTTGATCCTGATATTATTATAGGGTGGAATGTTATTAATTTTGATTTTAGGCTGCTTTACAAAAGGGCTTTGCTATATGATCTTCGTTTGCGTTTAGGTAGAGATAAAAGCTATTTTTATTGGAAGGATAGTCGAACAGAAAAGAACCAAGGTTATATCAGTATTGCCGGAAGAGTGATTATTGATGGAATTGCTGCATTAAAATCAGAAGCATATTTTTTTCCTAGTTTTTCATTAGAGGCAATGGCACAACATTTTTTAGGTGAAAGTAAATCGGTTGAAAATGTAGAAAATAGGTTAGAAGAAATCATTTATAATTTTAACAATAATAAAGAAAAGTTAGCAGATTATAATTTAAAAGATTGTATATTGGTTTGGGATATTTTTGAAAAAGCCAAGTTACTTGATTTTCTTATTTTTAGAAGTCAGTTAACAGGATTAGAAATGGATAGGGTTGGAGGCTCTGTAGCGGCATTTACTAACTTATATCTCCCCCAACTACACCGAAAAGGTTATATTTCACCTAACCTACCTGAAGGAGGAGGCTTGGCTAGCCCTGGCGGATATGTGATGAATTCAAAGCCTGGCTTGTATCAACAAGTTTTAGTTCTTGACTTTAAAAGCCTATACCCATCAATTATTCGCACTTTTAAAATAGATCCATTAGGTTTGATAGAAGGAATGAAAAATAACAGTGATTCAATTGAAGGTTATAGAGGGGCTTTTTTTTCACGAGAAAACCATCTTTTACCCGATATAATAACGACATTATGGAAACAAAGAGATGAAGCCAAAAAAAATAATGATACTGCACGCTCTCAAGCAATTAAAATTTTAATGAATTCATTTTATGGTGTATTAGGTTCGGGAGGATGTGCCTTCTATGATACACGCTTAGCTAGCTCCATTACATTGAGAGGTCATGCCATTATGCAACAAACAGCCCAATGGATTGAATCAAAAGGTTTGGAAGTGATTTATGGTGATACTGATTCAACTTTTATTTTATTAGATAGTGAAGTGGCTGATGGTGAAGCGGTATCAATTGGCAAAGAGTTAGCTAACTATATTAATACAGAGTGGCAGCTCAAACTGGCTAGAGACTATCAATTAGACAGTTTTCTTGAAATTGAATTTGAGTCACTCTTTACTCGATTTCTTATGCCAACGATCCGAGGTTCAGAGTTAGGTAGCAAAAAAAGATATGCAGGCCTACTGAAGAAAAATGATGGTTATGAAGTTGTGTTTAAAGGTTTAGAAAATGTGCGCACCGATTGGACTGAATTAGCCAGAGGGTTTCAAAAGAAACTTTATGAGTTATTGTTTTTTGATGCTGATCCGAGAGATTTTATTTTAAAAACAGTTAAAGAAACTTTAGCAAAAAAGAGAGACTCTGAACTGGTTTATAAAAAAAGACTGAGACGGCCTTTAAATAGTTACGTTAAGAATGTACCGCCTCATGTAAAAGCTGCCAGATTAGCCGATACAGAAAATTTAAAACGAAATAAAAAGCTTCGCTATCAAAATAAAGGTTGGATTGCTTATGTTATTACGGTCAATGGCCCACAGCCGGTTGAATATGTAAATGCTAATATCGATTATCAACATTATATTGATAAACAAATTCAGCCTGTTGCAGATGCAATTTTGCCATTTGTTAATTTATCATTTGATGAAATAGTCAGTGATCAGTTGGGGTTGTTTTAGTGATTTTATAGAATAAAAAATAATGGTGCTGGTTATTTTAAGCTAGCTTATTAACAATTTTTAAAGAGATTAATTATAAAATGAAATCAAAATCAATTCTTATTACAGGCTGTTCTTCGGGTATTGGTTTATGCGCAGCAAAAACTTTGCAAACCAGAGGCTACCAAGTTTATGCTTCTGTAAGAAGTATCGATGATGTTGCAAAGTTAGAAGCGGAAGGGTTAAATGCATTAGTATTAGATTTACAAAATTCAAATAGTATTGAAAAGGGACTAGAGCTTGTACTCAATCAAACAGGAGGTAAGTTGGATTATTTATTTAATAATGGAGCTTATGGTCAACCAGGAGCCGTTGAGGATTTGCCAACTGATATCTTAAGGCAACAGTTTGAAGCTAATTTTTTTGGCTGGCATCACTTAACGCGATTAGTGATTAAAGTCATGCGAGAGCAAGGGCATGGACGAATTATTCAAAATAGTTCTGTTTTAGGTTTTGTTTGCATGCCTTATCGAGGGGCATATAATGCATCAAAGTATGCAATAGAAGGTTTAACTGACACTTTAAGATTAGAGTTAAGTGACAGCCCTATTTTTATTTCTTTAATTGAACCTGGTCCTATAGCATCAAAGTTTCGTGAAAATGCCGCAAAAATGTTTAAGCAAAATATCGATTGGGAGTCAAGCCTTCATTTTGATAAGTATAGTGAACAGTTAAAGCGATTAGAGAAAAAGGGGGATGCCAACTCGTTTACATTGGCTCCAGATGCCGTTGTTAAATGTTTAATTCATGCATTAGAGAGTAAACGCCCAAAAATTCGCTATCGAGTAACATTTCCAACAAAATTATTTGCTATTTTAAAACCCTTATTACCAACAAATATATTAGATATCTTATTAAATAAAAGCTGAGTTTTCAGTTATTATATATTTTTATTTTACCAGCTCGCTTTTTTCAAAAAAGAGAATCTCTGTAGGTTTTATTTCCCTAGCGTCAATAAAAAGAAGAAATTGTAAGATGCTGTTATTAAAATTAATGTTTGGTTATTGTTAACATATAAAAAACTAATAGGTCACTCTAAAAGATATCTATAATTTGGATTGTTTTAATCAGTTTTTAAAATGAGATTTATCAAAAAACTTTCAAAATTTTTAAAAAAAATATCAAAAAAGAATATTTTTTCACGTCAAGCTTGTTTCTTGTATTTATATAGCGCTATTATGGCGCAGCAAAAAGATAATGTTCCATAAGAAAAATAATATTTATTAACTGCAAATAGCTTAATCAAACAACCAAAAATGCGGGGGCCAACATTCCAATTGTTTTTGCTTTATCAAATATTATTTTATCAGTTTTTAGAGCTTTAAAAGCCTTACTGATAAGCTAGGTTTCTTAAATAATAGTTATATTATTTACATCTTCGATGTTTGGTTCGTTATTTAAAAATAAAACACTAAAACCTATACAACAACAATAAAGTATCGAAACGGAGAAGTACCAATATGAAAAAACACTCAAAATACATATTTGCTTTTTCTGCAATGACACTAGCAATGTCACAAGCGGTTTTTGCTGCAGAGCAGACTGATGAAGAAAAAGCAAACGAAGATGAGCAAAGAGTTACAATAACTGGCTCGCGCTTACAAAAGGCAGAGTTTGATCAAGCCGCACCGGTACAGGTGCTCAATGTTAATGATGCGATTAAATCGGGCATCAACAATGTTGCAGATTTATTACAACGTACCTCGATGGCTGGTGGACAGCAATTAGACGCTACTTATAACTCTAACTCTGGTAACTCTAATGCATCTGAAGCCCCACCTTCAGGGGGAGTCGGCTCATCTAACATTGGTCTACGTGGCTTAGGGCCAGAAAGAACATTAATTTTAGTTAATGGTCGACGTCTTGGCGCATCTGGTGTTCGTGGTGCACCATCTCAGCCTGATTTGAATCTATTACCACTTAATATGGTTGAAAGGATTGAAATTATTACCGAGGGGGCTTCTTCGATTTATGGTGCTGATGCGGTGGCAGGTGTTGTTAACGTTATTATGAAAAGAGGTTACGAAGGCGCTGAAGTTTCTGCTAATGTAACAAAAACCAAAGATGGTGGAGGCGATATTCGCCAATTCTCTTTTGTAACTGGACATCAAAGCGAAAAGTCAAATTTTGTTGTGTCAATGTCTTATTATGACAGAAAGTCAATTAAAGTCGGCCAGCGTGCTGGTGACTGTATTGTTATGCGGTCTAGGGACGAAGATGGTAATGTCTATGATCCATGCCGCAATCGTTTTTTCAATAATGTTGTTCTAAATTTTAGCGATAATCCAAATGATATTTTTGCATTCTATACGCCAGGTTCAACTGATATAGGTATACCTGATTTTAGTTCGGGATTCGGTTTACCTGTTCCGCCTTATGATGATGTCAGCATCGAAGGTTCAATGAGAAGCCGTTTTGTTTATAACCCTGATTATCATGATCAATGGGATCGGTACAACTCTGATTTAGTGCAACCAGTAAAACGTTTTACATTAGCCACTAATGGTACTTATGCCTTAGATTTATTTGGTGGTGATGAAGAGTTATTTTATGAAGCTTATTATTTTCACCGTCACTTAACTAACCAAGCGGCATCTGAGCAGCAAATACCAACTGTTGCCGGTATGATTCCACACGAAGACGCAAACGGTAATTTAGTACGCAATCCTGATGGCTCTTTGGATTTAGTAGATAATCCTCTTAATCCATTTACCACAGATGCAATGCCAATAGTGACTATTGATGATTTAAGTCAAAAACGTGATGTTGAATTAGATCATGTCAGATTTGTGTTTGGATTACGTGGTGATTTCCCGAGTGAAACCTTACGTGAGAAGAACTGGAATTATGAAATGTACGCTTCGTACGATAGAGGAATGGGACATCAGTCTCAACCTGTCTTACATGAAGAACATTTATTCTTATCTCAAGAAACTTTACGCCTTGATGTCAATGGAAATCCGGTTTGTGGTATTAGTCGTCAAACTGGAGATTTTGGTGGCATACTTTCATTGATGGATTGTGTGCCAGTTAATTGGTTTGCGCCAAGCATTTTTAATGTTGGACAACGAAATGGTGGTACTTTTGCCTCACAAGCTGAAAGAGATTATTTAGTGGCAACTAGAACCAATCGTACTGTTGTAGAGCAAGCAATGTTTAATGCTTATGCAACAGGTGATCTGTTTGATTTTAGTAGTGGTGGTAGTGCTGTTGCAGCGATGGGTATTGAGTATCGACGTGATGATATCTGGTCGGCGGTTGATTACTTAGGGGCTACAGGTGGAAATGCCGCTGAAAATCCGTTAACAGAAGGGCCAACTTTTGGTAGTCGAGATGTTAGCAGTGCTTATGCAGAGGTATCATTACCTATTCTAGTCGATCAAGATGGGGCTGATTTATTAGAATTAGAAGCGGCTGTAAGATATACCGATGAATCTAATTTTGGTAATGAATTAACTCAAAGAGCTCGCCTGACTTATAAACCCGTTGATTGGGTAATGTTATCGGGATCTTATGGTACCTCTTTTAGAGCACCTAATTTAAGAGAACAATTTTTAGCCGACCAATTCCAAGGAGTTAGTGGAGGAAGTGACCCTTGTGCGGTTCCTGGTGATGCAAGTGCTGGTGGTGTCTATAACCCCAGTTTAGATAACCGTCCGCAAATTGTTATTGATAACTGTATCGCAAGCGGTGCCGATTATACTTCGCTTGGTTTAAACGGTATTTTAAACATACCAGTTACTGTGGGTGGTAATGCTGCTGATTTATTACCAGAAACCTCTGAAAACTATACTTACTCATTGAAATTGACTCCTGATTGGGAAGGTGATTTTAAATTAAACTTTGCAATTACTTTCTTTGATATTGAAATTGAAGATACTATTCGTTCTATTAACGGGGCGACAATTATGTCTCGTTGTTATAATGATGCGCCTAACTTGGCTAGCCCATTTTGTGCTCGTATAACAAGAGATGGAACAGGTAAATTACCATCGCTTAACTTTGTTAGTGCTATTGATGCTTCATTTGTTAATGTTGGCTTAGAAACTTCATCTGGTTTTGATATCAATGTTGATTACTCAACTGATTTTGACGACTTATTAGGTTTACCCGTTAATTTGACCTGGACAAACCAATATACCCAAATGACAGAGCGTGAAGTGATCATTTTCCAAGGAGAAGCGGCTGATGATTTACTAGAAGACTTTGGTAATCCAAAACATCGTTTAGTTTCAAATCTGGAATTAAAAACCGGTGATTGGTCATTGTTATTAACAGGTCGTTATCAATCAGAAACTCATGCTAACGATACGATTTCAAAAACAATCCGCTGTGATGACTTTGTTGCTAGTGCTGAGTTAATTAAGCCAGATGGAACTCGTCCAAATGTACAGCCAATTTGTGAAGCTGATGCTGCGTTCTACCTGGATGCTTCTTTATCATGGACTCAAGAAGATTTTAGACTCAGCTTCGGTATCAATAATGTATTTGATAAACAGCCACCACTAATAGCAATGGGAGCTGGTTCAAATCGTGCTAACCGGGTAACTTCATCAGGCTACGATCAATTTGGTCAAACATATTTCTTGAATGCGACCTATAACTTTTAAATAATTAGCTAAACTCATATAGTTACTCACTTTGCCAGAGGGAAACCTCTGGCTTTTTATCTTTCATTCCTGACAACTTGCTCTAGTCGGTGTTATGCTACATCTCTTCTAATATAGGTAGCCAGTACTATCAAACAAGATTAATAGGGGAGAGAAGTGGGATTATTTAGCCGAATTTTAGGTAATGCTGATGAAGTCAACCTTGAAGCTATCAACGAAGAGTTTGCTCCAATCTTAGCCGATGATGAATCCATCCAAATTGGGTACAAGGTGATTAGAGATCTTTTTATTTTCACTAATAAAAGAATTATTCTTATTGATAAACAAGGGCTTACCGCTAAAAAAGTAGAATATTTAAGTATACCATATCGCTCAATTACCTGTTTTTGTATAGAAACGAATGGTCACTTTGACCTGGATTCAGAATTGAAAATATGGATTTCGGGACGTGAAAATCCTATAACCAAGGAGTTAAAGCGAGGTACTGACATAGTGGGGATCCAAAAAACAATTGCTAACTTTGTTTTTTAAACAGAATTATATTAACGAAAATACTATTTATTGAGAACGTTTATTTATTTGAGAAAAATATTGTTTAAATAATTCGTATAAAGCTTTCAAAGCTGGTAAACGCCTAGGGTTGGACAATGGGGAAGGTATTGTTTTTAACAGTAAAGTATGTGAAAATCCCGCGGTTTAGGCGTTGGTGTATATAGAGTGGGTAGAAAACTCAAATTTTCCGTTGATTCTTGGGCTGCTTGGTCACCTACCATGAGTCACGACTCTAATTGGACAGATTGGGCTTTAGATAAGGAGTTTTCCCTTAATTATCAAGCACCTGATATTACTCATATACCAGCAATGAAAAGACGGCGAATGAGTCATTTAAGTAAAATGGCTCTGCACAGTGCGAATTTATGTGTACAGAATGTGGCAATTCCGCCTCACTGTGTTTTCGCTTCTCAGCATGGCGAGTTAACAAGAACGGTTAAAATATTATGTTCTTTAGTTGAGCAAGGGGAAATATCTCCAACTGATTTTAGCATGTCTGTGCACAACACAGCTTTGGGGCTTTTCTCTATTCATGAGAAGAATAAACAACCCGCTACGACAATTGCTGCTGGAAATGATACATTTGGCTTTGCTCTCGTTGAAGCCTGTGTTTTGCTTAATCGGTTCCCTGAAGTACCTGTGCTTGTTGTCTACTTTGATGAACCTATTCCAGAGCCTATTAATTCTGAAAAAGGTCATTTAAAGGAATCATTAAGCATTGCATTATTGCTTAATTCAAAGGGAAACTCAGATATAGTCATGGATTTCAAACATAATAAAAATGCTTTTTCATCAGATATTGAAGATCTTGGTAAATCATTTCTTAAGTTCTTTCTTTCTGATAATAATAAACAAAGCGTGGCTACAGATAAAACAACCTGGTACTGGCAAAAGTTTTGATTAGAAAATTAAATTACATATGGCGTTTGATAGCCACTGCATTTAGTTTTGCCTTATTTGGAATAGGGGGAGTTGTTTTGAGTTTCTTAATCTTTCCTATGGTTAATTTATTTGTTGATAAGAAAGATAAAAAAGCTATCTCTAGAAAAATCATTACCAAAACGTTTCGTTTTTTTATCAATATGATGAGTTATTTTGGCATGTTTAACTTTAATATTGAACAAGCTGAAGCAAGCTTAGCCGATTATCATGGCAAAGTTATTGTTGCGAACCATCCTTCATTGATCGATGTGGTTGTTTTAATCGCAATTCTTCCTCATGCCGATTGTGTAGTGAAAAAATCCTTGTGGAATAACCCATTTCTCAAAGGTGTTGTTAAAGCTGCTGGTTATATTAAAAATGACGAAGATCCTGAAAGCTTGATTATGTCTTGTCAAAAATCACTTGATGAGGGGTTTTCATTAATTATTTTTCCAGAAGGAACCCGTACTCAACCAGAGCAAGCAATAAAGCTGCAAAGAGGTGCATCTAATATTGCATTACGTTGCGGCGCAGATATTGTTCCTGTCATTATACGATGTAAACCATCGACTTTAACCAAGAATGAGCCTTGGTATAGTATTCCGGATACTAAAGCCGAATTTTCAGTTAAAGTGAATGAGCCTATTAAAGTGGAACCTTTTGTTAACTCTGATGTTGGCTTATCTGTGAGTGCGAGAAGGTTGACCGAAGTATTAAAAAATTATTTATCCGAGGAAACTAAAAGTTATGCATGAGCTAGAAACAGAGATTAAAACACTAATCATTGAATCACTTGATTTAGAAGATATAACCATTGAAGATATTAACTCTGAAGAAGCTTTATTTGGGGATGGTTTAGGTTTAGATTCAATTGACGCTCTTGAGCTTGGGTTAGCAATAAAAAAGAAGTTTAATATAAAACTGGAAGCAAATAGTGAAGATTCTAAAAAACATTTTTATTCTGTCGCAAGTTTGACAGCATTTGTAAAAGAGCAGAGAGAAGTAGCTTAATGGAAAATAGAGAAGAAATATATAATCAATTAGTTGCCATTCTAGTTGAAGAGTTTGAAATTGATAAGGCGAGTATTACAAATGAGGCTAATTTATACTCGGAACTAGATTTAGATAGTATTGATACTGTCGATTTAGTGATTAAATTACAAGAAATAACCGGGAAAAAAATAGAACCAGAAACATTTAAAGCAGTAAGAACTATTGAGGATGTTGTTAATGCTGTTGAAGAATTAATTAACGAATAATGGACTTCACCTTTAAAGCTATTTCATTAACATTAGTTATATGTTATCCGCTTGCGGTGTTTTTGGGGCTGGAATATATGCAGCCTCGATATATGGCTGTTATATTGGGATTGATTATATTTTTTAAATATTTTGTTGATCGAAGAAATAGTGACTACAAGGCACCACATAAAAATATAACATTACTTGTTGGTGTAGCGATACTTTTTATCGTAGTGATAAGTAATTCTATATTGAGTTTAAAAATTTACCCTGTAGCGATTAATTTAACACTACTTTTTATATTTGCTTATAGTGTTGTTTATCCGCCATCAGTTATTGAACAAATCGCTAAAATCAGTGAGCCGGAACTGCCTCAAAGTGGTATTGTTTATACGAGAAAAGTGACCATTATATGGTGCATGTTTTTTTTATGTAATGGAATGTTTTCATTGTATACTGCAATTTTTACTAGTATTCAATTTTGGACGTTATATAACGGTTTGATTGCGTATATTTTAATGGGAACTCTCTTCGGGAGTGAGTTGGTGTACCGAAAAATATTTTTAAAAAAATAGTGAGAGTTTATGCTGAATCGTTTCAATAAACAGCTTAATGGCGACAATGAAAATAAAATTTTCTACAACATTATCACTGAAAGTTTTGTTAACTTAATGCGATTGCGTAGTGATGTTGCTCTATTAAAAAGTAAACTTAAACAGAATGATGCGCAAAGTTGGTTGTTGTATAGTGATGACTCTTATACTTTCTTTGCCGGCTTTTTAGCTTTGTTAAGTTTAAAAAAAGAAGTTTATGTTTGTTCAAATAATTCAGCTTCCTGGTTGGAAGAGTGTGAATCTAACTTTGAAGCTGTGTTAAGTGATAGTCGTATTCTAATTAAAAATAAGTTGTTTGTTGACTTTAATTGTGACGAGCAAGATGTTGAGTTAGAAGATTTTCTTTTAACAGGAGAAGAGCGGGTTAATTTTTTTACCTCTGGTTCTACTGGCGTACCTAAAGTTGTTGAAAAGAACTTGTTTTGTCTAATTAAAGAAATAGAAACATTAGAAAAAACATTCGCTAATCAAGTTGCTCAAGGTGTTTTTTATTCCACTGTGTCTCACCTACATATTTATGGTCTATTGTTCAAGTTAATTTGGCCTTTTGTGACAGGTCGTTACTGTACAAATCCTTTCATCGAGTATCCTGAGCAGCTTATTTTGATGGAAAAGCTAAATTTACCAATAGTTTTAGTGTCTAGCCCGGCATTTATCTCTCGTATTGATTTTTCTTTAGATAAGGTATCGCCCTCAATTGTTTTTTCTTCTGGCGGGCCACTGGCTTATGAAGCGTCAAATAAAGCGTTATCTTATTTCTCAGTAAGGCCTGTAGAAGTGTATGGTAGTACTGAAACAGGTGGAATAGCTTATCGACAACAAGAACACCAGAATACACCATGGCGGCCATTTGCGGGGGTTCAGTTTCAACAAGATAATGATGATACTTGGTTTAATGCAAATCACTTGTATAATCTTAATAAGATAAAATTAGATGATATTTTATCGTTTAATGACTTTGGTTATTTTCAACTGAAAGGGCGAAAAGATCGTATCGTTAAACTTGAGGAAAAAAGAATTTCTTTAACTGAGATTGAAATGTTTTTAGAAAAACTAGAGTTCGTTGAGCGTTGTGTTGCTTTAATAATACAAGGTAAAAGACAGTTTATAGGATGTGTTTTAATATTATCAGAGCAAGGCATCAAGAGAGAAAAAAGATTAGGTAAAAGTGCATTGTTTAATTGGTTTAAACTGAAAATGAAGAAGCATTTTGAGGCTGTAACAATTCCTAGAAAATGGCGTATTGTGTCTCAGTTACCTGAAACGACTCAAAGCAAATTAGATACTGATGCATTAAGGAAGTTGTTTATTAAAAGTGAAAGTTTAATATGATTGATTTGCCAGAAATAACGGACGAAAAAATTTCGAGCGACAAAGTGATCTTGTCATTATATATTGATAAAAAACTCAATGCATTTGAAGGTCATTTTGATGAAACGCCAATAATTCCAGGGGTTGTGCAGATTCAATGGGCTTTAGGATTAACTAAAAAATATTTTTCATCTTTTATTAGTAAAAATATTGCAAGGATAGATGCTTTGAAATTTCAACATGTCATTCAGCCAGGACTTAATGTTTTTCTTGAGCTGGCTGTGACGGATGATAAAATTATTTTTTCTTATTATTCCGATAGTGCAAAACATTCTTCTGGAAAGCTAGTGGTTGAATGAATGAATAATTACTCTCCTTGTATTGTCATTCCAATATATAATCATGGTGAAGTATTTAGCCAGCTTTTGCCTGAGTTACTTAGTTTTAATATTCCACTTGTTATTGTTAATGATGGAAGTAATCAAGCCACACAAGAAAAACTGATAGAAATAGATAAAGAGCATGAATTAGTTGATGTCATACACTTAGCTGGAAATAGTGGCAAAGGTGGTGCTGTTATTGCCGGTTTAAAAGCAGCTTATAAAAAAGAGTACACTCATGCTTTACAAGTAGATGCAGATGGACAGCACAACTTTTCTGATATTGAATCTTTTTTTATCAGAAGCAAAAATGCTCCAGATAGTGTTATTTGTGGATACCCTGTTTATGATGAAAGTGTTCCCTTGTCTCGGTTAATACCACGCTATATTACTCATTTTTGGGTTTGGGTTGAAACACTCAGCTTTAAAATTAAAGATTCAATGTGTGGCTTTCGAGTTTACCCGCTTGAGTCAACTGTGAGCTTGCTAGAACAGTTTAATATTGGTCAAAGAATGGATTTTGATATTGAAGTTTTAGTTAGGCTTTATTGGAAAAATATTGAACTCAATTTTTACCCGACCAAAGTGATTTATCCTAAGGACGGTGTGTCTCATTTTCAAGTTTTTCATGATAATTGGTTGATAACCAAAATGCACACAAAGCTGTTTTTTGGTATGTTGAAACGTTTGCCTTTTCTTGTTGGCAGAAAGTTTAAAGCTGAACCAAAAAATAAAAAGAGTATTCATTGGGGCGCTAAAAAAGAAAAAGGTAATTTCAGTGGGTTACGATTTTTGATTTGGATTTATCAAGTGTTTGGACGAAGAGTTTTTGCGTTTTTTTTACATCCGGTAATTGGGTATTTTGTATTAACTTCCACTAGTGCTCGAGCGTCATCACGTACTTTTTGGAGGAATTTATATCGGTTCGAAGGAAGAACAGAGAAAGTTCGCTTTGGTCAAATTTACGCCCATTTTTATGAGTTTGGTATAGCAGCAATTGATAAAATTGCCTGTTGGATGGGAGACATAAATCGCCAGGATATTATTTTACATGGAGAAAATGAGTTTAAACGGATTAGTCAATCTTCTCAAGGTGCTGTTTTTATTGGATCGCACTTGGGAAATATTGAGGTTTGTCGAGCGATTGGAGAAAGAACAAAAGAGTTTAAGATTAATGCTGTTGTATTTAACAAGCATGCACCTAAATTTCAGAAAGCTCTTAGCCAAAGTAATTCACAAGTGGAAGTCAATTTAATTCATGTAGAAAAAATGGGCGCAGATACCGCAATATTATTAAAGCAAAAAGTGGAGCAGGGCGAAGTAGTCATTATTGTTGGAGATAGAACTTCTGTCTCCAGCTTTGGAAGAATACAGTATGTTGATTTTTTGGGTAAAACCGCACCTTTTGCAGAAGGCCCACATATATTAGCTGGGCTTTTAGAGTGTCCGGTATATTTGTTGTTTTGCATCAAAGAAAGCGGAACCTATAATGTTTATTTAGAACATTTTGCTGACTCACTGAGATTTTCGCGTAAAGATAGAGCAAAAAAACTCAAAGAGTCAGTTCAACGTTATGCTGCGAGATTATCTTATTATTGTCAAAAAGCCCCGCAGCAATGGTTTAACTTTTATGATTTTTGGCAAGTAGATAAACCAGAATATATTAAACGAAATAATAAGTAAGATTATTGAGAGCAATAAGAATGTTATCGGAAAAAGAAACTAATCAACACACAGTTGTTTTTGGTGAGAATAATTTAACCATCGAAGATATTAATGCGATTGCTGAAAATCAGGCAGATGTTGCTTTAAGTAACAACGATGATTTTCATCAAAAAGTGAATTCAGGCGCAGAGTTTTTAGATAGACTATTAAAAGAAGATGGGGTTATTTATGGTGTAACAACTGGCTACGGTGATTCATGTACTGTTCAGGTCCCACTTGATAAAGTGGAAGAGTTACCACTGCACTTAACTCGCTTTCATGGCTGTGGTTTAGGTGATTTTTTTGATAAACAAGAAGCTAAAGCAATTCTTGCAACAAGGTTGGCTTCGTTGAGTCAAGGATATTCTGGGGTTCGTTGGAAAATGCTCCAACAGTTTGAAACTTTAATTAATCAAGATATCATCCCGGTAATACCCAAAGAAGGTTCTGTTGGTGCAAGTGGCGACTTAACACCTTTATCTTATGTGGCTGCGGTGTTGATTGGTGAGAGGAACGTTTATTTTGATGGTAAAGAGCAAACAACCGAGAGCGTTTTTGCCCAGCAGAATATCGAGCCCTTAAAATTAAGGCCTAAAGAAGGTCTGGCAGTTATGAATGGCACAGCTGTTATGACTGCTCTTGCATGCATTGCTTATAAACGAGCTGAATATTTAACTCGATTGTGTTCAAGAATTACCAGCTTATGTTCGTTAGCTTTAAAAGGTAATAGCAATCACTTTGATGATTTATTGTTTAGTGTTAAACCTCATCCAGGACAAAATCAGATTGCAGAATGGATAAGAGTTGATTTACATCATGAAAATCATCCAAGAAACTCGTCTCGCTTACAAGATAGGTATTCTATTCGTTGTGCTCCGCATGTTATTGGTGTGTTGCGAGATTCATTGCCCTGGATGAGGCAAATGATTGAAACAGAATTAAACAGTGCAAATGATAATCCAATTATTGATGGGCAGGGAGAGCATGTTTTACATGGTGGGCATTTTTATGGTGGGCATATTGCTTTTGTAATGGATTCACTAAAAAATTGTGTTGCTAATTTAGCCGATCTGATGGATCGTCAAATGGCGTTGTTGATGGATACAAAATTTAACCATGGTTTACCCAGCAATTTATCTGCTGCTAAACCCGGTAGAGAAATGCTTAATCATGGTTTTAAGGCGGTGCAAATTGGAGTCAGTGCATGGACTGCTGAAGCATTAAAAAATACTATGCCTGCGAGTGTTTTTTCTCGCTCTACTGAATGTCATAATCAAGATAAAGTTAGTATGGGAACAATTGCTGCTAGAGACTGTATTCGGATACTTGAGTTAACTGAACAAGTTGCTTCAGCTTTATTAATGTCGAGTACTCAGGGTTTGGATATTCGTATGAGCAATGGGGAAATTGTTAAAGAGTCTTTATCTGTAGAAATTTTACAAACTCACAAAGAAGTTTTTAATGAATTTGAGTTATTAACTGAAGATAGACCATTAGATCAAGATTTAAGAAACTTTGTTGATTTAATTAGAAAACAAAATTGGACAACTTATTAAGTGGTTATAGAGTATGAATAAAGTTGTTAATGCTGAAATAGTCATCACTGTACCATTTTATGATTTAGATCCGATGCAGATTGTTTGGCATGGAAATTATGTTAAATATTTTGAAAAAGTTCGTTGTGAATTGTTATCAAAAATTAATTATGGCTATGAAGAAATGGAGCGTTCTGGTTATATGTGGCCCGTTGTTGATATGAGGTTGAAATATGTAAACTCTGCTCAATTTGGACAACGGCTGTTATGCCAGGCAAAAGTTGTTGAGTTTGAAAATCGTTTGAAAATAGAGTATTTAATTGTTTGTCAGAAAACTGGTTTAAAACTAACTAAAGGGTATACGATTCAAGTTGCTGTTGATTTAAATAGTCGTGATATGCTTTTTGTTTCACCGCCTGTGTTGTTGGAAAGACTAGGAGTGAACGATGAATAAAACTTTTATTATGTTTATCTTTATGTTTATGGCAAGTAATGCATTGGCATGTAGTCTTGAGACCATTGCAGAGGCAATGGCTAAACAAACTATTTCAGCCAGTTTTATTCAAACAAAAAATATTGAAGTTTTATCTAGACCCATTCATTCAACCGGACGATTATGGGTAAAGTCAAAAGACTTACTTGTATGGCAAATGTTAAAACCTATCAAATCAACAATGGTGATTAGCCAAGGTGAAATGCAGCAGTTTGATAAAAATGATATGGTTTTAGCTGTCCCTAAAAATCCACTTGTAAATACCTTGTCTTCTGTTTTTATTCACTTGTTAACGGGGCAGCTAGAACAGTTATCCACCCACTTTAATACTGACTTTAAGTGTAATGATGAGAGTTGGACATTAAAATTAGTGCCGTTTAATAAAGATATTGCCCAGCTTTTTAGTCTAATTCAATTGCAGGGTAAAGATAAGATAGAGCAGGTCTTATTGAATGAAGTGAGAGGGGATTATACAACCATTAAGTTAAACTATATGACTCAAGAGTTAAGCTACGAATTTGAGAAGTATTTTGATAAACAAAATTAAAAATAAAATAGGCTTGCTTTTGTGGTTGATTTTTGCTGTGGCATTAGCAGTGAAGTTGTTGTTGTTGAGCAAACAGGGGATTGTTGTTGAAAATAACATACTTAAATTGCTGCCCATTGAAAAGCAAGATAAACAAATTGAAAAAGCATTTATTCAGTTCTCTGCAAAACATATGCAACGAATGTTTTTTTTGGTTTCTCATCAAGAAAAAACATTGGCACTTAAAGCCACTGAAGAACTGATATCAACACTTAATGAAAGCCAATGGATTAACGAGGTAACTTCTGGTGTTTCTAGTAAAGAGTTAAATTCAATCGCTCAATTGACTTTTCAATATCGTAACCACTTACTGAGTCAAGCCGATAAGCTAGCATTGACTAATGAGAATTACGAAACCTTTTCTGACTTTGTTTTACAACAGTTATATTCTCCTTTATCAGGTGGCTTAGTTGAACTGATAAGACATGATCCTTTATTACAGTCGTACCGATTTAATGCGGCTCAAAGTCAACGTAATACTCAAGAGTTAGCATTAGAGCAAGGTTTTTTATCACTAGAGAAAAATGGGGCTTATTATTATTTTGTTACTGCAGAATTAACTGGAAGTGCTTTTTCTCCTATAACTCAAAAAAATATTGTTGACTCAATTTCACAGTTGGAGGCTAATTGGGAAAATGCCGCTAGTCATGTTCGCTTATATCGAGCAGGAGCGATTTTTTATGCACACCATGGTTATGAAACTGCTCGTGGTGAAATTTCAACTATTGGTGTAGGCTCCTTATTATTAGTCGTTTCACTCGTTTTGCTTACATTCAGAAGTATTACGCCTTTGTTGTTAGTTGTGACTAGTATTTCTGTTGGTATCTTAACCGGACTTGCTGTTGTACACCAAGCTTTTGGTGAAGTACATTTAATCACTTTAGTCTTTGGGGCAAGTTTAATAGGGGTTGCCGTTGACTATTCTTTTCATTATTTAGCTTCGGTGAATCTGTCTGATAATTTTGTGCGCTTAAATAAAATATTTCCCGCAATAACACTAGGGCTACTGTCAAGTGTTCTTGGGTATTTGGCGTTATTTAATACACCATTTCCAGGTTTAAGACAAATGGCAATATTTAGTTTATGTGGTTTAATTGCAGCCTATTTAACCGTTGTATTACTGTTTCCTTATGTTCCTTTGAAAAATCGTATTTCATCACGAATTATTACTTTTTGCCAATTACTTGTTATGGCAGGGCAGTCTCGTTTAGCGATTAATGGCTGGAAGTTTTTTGCCGTAACTCCTTTGCTTGCTATTGCTTTACTATTTTTTGGCGCTTCAGAGAAAGAAAATATACGCCAATTTCAAAATACAAATACAAAACTTGAATCTGAACAAGCAACAATACAAGAAGTTTTACAAACACCAGCAGCGAATCAGTTTTTTTTAGTGAGTGCTAATACTGAAGAAGAGCTTTTACAAAATATGGAAAACGTTGGTGAGCAATTAGATGCGCTAGTCAATAACGGTAGTATTGAAGGCTACCAGTCAATACACCAATGGTTACCAAGTATTAGAAGTCAAAAAAATAATTACCAACTCTATAAAAAGCTTTATCAATCTTCTGCTTTAGATAAAATTGTCGAAAGCGGTATTATTACGCCACAAGAAGCGACTCAATTTGAAACTAAACTTTTAAATGATAAAGATAATTATTGGCAGCTAAATAGCTGGCTTAGTTCCCCCCAGGGCAAAAGAATGTCTCACCTGTGGCTTGGTAAAACAGGAGAGAGTTATGCGGCAATCATTGCTTTAAACAATATTAATAAGCTAGAAAATTTGACTGATTTAAATGAGCAGGTGATATTTGTTGATAAGGTCTTAAAAATTTCTCAAATATTTCAACTTTATAAAGAAAAAGCTTCGGTTTTGCTGTTGGTGACTTGTATCTTAATATTAGGATTATTAACTTTTAGATATGGTATAAAAAAAGCTTGTATTGTTCTTTCTTCTCCTGTTATTGCTATTTCATTTACTTTGATTTGTTTAACGGTTTTGTCTATTCCAATTACTTTGTTTAATACTTTAGCTTTATTTTTGGTTTTAGGTATTGGTGTTGATTATGGATTATTTTTTGCTGAAGGAAAAAAAGTGAGTGCAACGATATTGTTAGCTGTTATTTTGTCAGCTTTAACGACTCTTTTTTCATTTGGTTTACTGGCTTTAAGTGAGACACCTGCAATTTATGCCTTTGGTCTTACGATGTTTTTTGGTATTGGTACCGCATTATTACTTGCTCCTGTGATGGGCAGCTTTATTCTTAGATTGGGGAAACCGTCACTATGACTGAATTACAAAAAGAAAAAACAGATGTACTTGTAATCGGCGCAGGACCTTCTGGTAGTCTTGCGGCTAGCTTATTGCAAAAACAGGGAGTTGATGTTCGAATTGTTGAGAAGCAGGTTTTTCCAAGGTTTTCGATAGGAGAGAGTTTGTTACCTCAGTTAATGTGCTTTTTAAAAGAAGGAGATATGTTAGAGACTGTTGATTCGGCTGGCTATCAGTTTAAAAATGGTGCTGCTTTTAGTAAAAATGGGCAATACAGTGCTTTTAATTTTGAAGAAAAATTTTCTAATGGGCCGGGGACAACTTATCAAGTTAAACGGGCTGAGTTTGATCATCGACTAGCACTAAAAGCCGAAGAGCTTGGCGTACCAATCGCTTATCAACAGGAAGTGACTGATATTAAACTTGGCGATACTTCAAATCTGGTAACAATAAAAAAAGAAGATGGTACAAGTTATGTAATTGAGGCTGGTTTTGTTCTTGATGCGAGTGGCTTTGGCAGGGTTTTACCTAAGTTGCTCGATTTAGAGTTGCCATCAGAAATGCCAGTAAGACAATCTATTTTTTGTCATATTAAAGATAATATTCGTCAAGATAGTTACGACCGAAATAAAATACTAATTAGTGTTCATCCTAAAGATAATAGTGTTTGGTATTGGTTAATTCCGTTTTCAGATGGGACCTGTTCTTTAGGGGTTGTTGCTAAAACAGACTTTTTTGATAGTATACAAGGCTCTGATTTACAGAAGTTAGAAAAATGTATTGCAGAAGAGCCTGATTTATCAAGCTTGCTCGAAAATTCAGAATTTAATTCTCCAGTGCAAAGTATTACTGGTTATTCGGCCAACGTTAAATCTTTGTTTGGAAAAAATTATGCTTTACTAGGTAATGCTGGTGAGTTTCTCGATCCGGTTTTTTCTTCCGGGGTTACTATTGCTTTTAAGTCTGCGACGTTAGCTTCGTCATTAATTATCAAACAAAACAATGGTGAAAGCGTTTCTTGGGAAGAACAATATGCTAAGCCTTTACTGAAAGGTGTTGATACTTTTAGAGTGTTTGTTAATGCTTGGTATGATGGACGGTTACAAGACATTATTTTTTATAAAGAAGCGTCAGATGATGTAAGGCGTATGATTTGTTCTATTTTGGCGGGGTATGCTTGGGATGAAACTAATCCTTATGTGGCTCAAGCTAAGCGACGACTTAATGTGTTGGCTGAAATATGCAGAAGTTAATTGTTTTTTCTATAATATTATTTTTATTCACAGGTTGCGCTCATTTACAATATAGCGATAAATTAATTGAGTTGGATAATGGCGTTCAGTTTCAATTACTGTCACCGAAGAGTTTTGGCCATAACATAGTTGCAACTCAGGCTGCCGAAGTCAGCTTTAACAATGAGACGCATGAATTAATATTTCAAAGTGAAATAACCGATGAAAAGTTTGTTGTTGTTGGTTTATTACCTGCGGGAACTCGTCTTTTTACGGTTGTATATGATGGTGATACGATAGAAGTGGATGGTGTTTCTCAAGTGATTAAGAAAATTAATCCACGCTATTTGTTAGCTGATATTCAGTTTGCACTATGGCCTGTGGAGCAGGTAAAAAATAGTTTATACAATAACGCTAACTGTTTTAAATCAGATGAATGTCGCTTAGTCAATTCTGATAGTTCTTTTTTACGAACATTATATCGTGGTTCAAAGAAGCTAATTGAAGTGAAATACGGTGGGGTTCCTCATTATCAAAATCATTTAGCGTTTTATCATTATACTCGAGGGTATCAATTAATGATAACGCCATTAGATATAGAGATTTTTTAGTCGCTAATATGAAAAGGTATTAAAAATTGACTGCAGTATATTTAAATCAAGTTGCTATGGTGAATGCGCTTGGTTGTTGCTTAGCTGATATTTGGCACAATCTTAAGTTGGGATGTTCTCCTGGCATGATGAAATACATCACACCAGTTAGTCAAAAAGAATTTCATGCTGGCGTTGTTAGTGCTGAACTACCTTTAATACCTGATGAGTTTTCTGATTTTAATTGTCGAAATAATCGATTAGCTTTGGCTGCTATTCAGCAAATAGAAAGCGCTATCAAAGATGGGATTGAACGTTATGGCGCTGCAAGAGTTGGAGTGGTAATTGGTACGAGTACTTCAGGCATAAGTGAAGCTGAAGTTGCAATTAAATCTCACATAGAGCGTGGCGTAATTCCCGCTGATTATACTTATAAGAAGCAAGAAATAGGTGCTATTAGTGACTTTATCGCTCAGTATTTAAAAGTTGAAGGTCCTGCCTATGTAGTGTCTACGGCTTGCTCGTCTAGTGGAAAAGTTTTTGCTTCTGCCCGTGGTTTGATTGATTTAGATATTTGTGATCTTGTTATTGTTGGAGGGGTTGACTCTCTATGTGATCTTACACTTAATGGTTTTGACTCTCTAGAAGCGGTTTCAAATGTGCTAACTAATCCGTTTAGTGTAAACAGAAAAGGAATTAATATTGGTGAAGCTGCGGCGCTATTTTTGATGAGTAAAGAAAAAAGTAGTGTCCAATTATTGGGGGTAGGTGAATCATCAGATGCTCATCATATGTCAGCGCCAGAGCCTTCAGGCAGTGGTGCTAAACAAGCGATGCAAGCGGCGTTAAAAGATGCCAATATCAATAAAGAAAAAGTTGATTATATTAATTTGCATGGAACCGGTACTTCACTAAATGACTCAATGGAAAGTCATGCGGTGTATGATATTTTTGCTGATCAAGTGCAAACAAGCTCAACCAAACCGCTCACAGGCCATACTTTGGGAGCTGCTGGTGCAACTGAGGCTGGTATTTGCTGGCTGATACTAAAGCACAGTAGTGAACAAATTATTGCGCCACATGTGTATGATGGATGTTACGATCCTTCCTTAAGTCCCATAAAATTGAGTGATACGAGTAAAAGCGTTTTGCCAGTCCAAGTGACAATGAGTAATTCATTTGCTTTTGGTGGTAATAACGTCAGTGTTATTTTAGGAAAATGTCTAGATGCATAAATTAGATACAGAAAAAGCTCAAAGTGTTATTGAACAATATACTGTTGGTGAGCTCATTCCTCACTCTGATCCAATGGTACTGCTTGACAAAGTTGTTGAGCAAAGTGAACAAAGTTTAACCGCTGAAATTACCATTAGAGAAGAGAGTCGTTTTTATGACTTGCAAGAACAAGGGGTGCCAACATGGGTGGCCATTGAATATATGGCGCAAGCCATAGCGGCATTAGCTGGCGTACGTTCTAAATTAAATAATGAGCCGATAAATTTAGGGTTTTTGTTAGGTACTCGAAAGTTTCATATAATTAATCAGTTTCTACCTGCTGATAAAACTTATCAAATTGAAGTAGAGCAGCTTTACATGGATGATTCAGGTTTAGCCAGTTTTGATTGTATAATTAGGTCTGGCGAGGAAGTTTATGGTAAAGCTAAGCTAAATGTTTTTGAAACAGATGATGTACAAGCAATTATTGAGAAAAAATAAATGACGCAAAGAGTTTTAGTGACAGGTTCTAGTCGGGGTATTGGTAAAGCAATTGCTTTAACTTTAGCCAATGCAGGCTTTGATATTGTGGTTCATTGCCGCTCAGGAATAGAGTCTGCTCAAGCGGTAGTAGAAGAAATAAAGCAGAGCTCCGGTTCTGCGAGCATAGTGCAGTTTGATATTGCTGATAGAAATATGGCCCGTGAAGTCATAGAAGACGATATTCGAGAAAACGGTGCCTACTTTGGTATTGTTTGTAATGCTGGGATAACGCGCGATAATGCCTTTCCATCGATTACCAGTGAAGATTGGGATCAAGTCATTCATACCAACCTTGATGGTTTTTATAATGTTGTTCATCCTGCCATAATGCCAATGATTCAAGCTCGAAAGGGCGGCCGTATTGTTGCTATGTCTTCAGTTTCAGGGGTTGTAGGTAATCGTGGACAAGTTAACTATAGTGCTTCTAAAGCTGGTTTAATTGGTGCTGCAAAAGCGCTTGCAGTTGAGTTGGCGAAACGAAAGATTACTGTTAATTGTGTTGCCCCTGGCTTAATTGATACCGAAATGTTATCTGATGAGCTGGTGACTGAAGCGATGAAAATGATTCCTGCAAAACGTTTAGGAACAGTCAATGAAGTAGCTAGTTTAGTGAACTATTTATTATCTGATGGCGCAGCTTACCTCACTCGTCAAGTGATTTCTGTGAATGGAGGCATGGCATGACGAATCGGGTTGTGATCACTGGAATTGGTGGTATCACTGCTTTTGGCACTCAATGGGATGAAATTCAGGCTTTGCTCAAGCAAAAGCAAAATGCTGTGCGTTATATGCAAGAATGGGAACGATGTGAGGATCTCAGAACGCGACTAGCCGCGCCAGTTGAAAATTATCAATTTCCTAAGTTGCCAAGAAAACTAATTCGAAGTATGGGGCGCGTATCTATGCTAGCAACTTGTGCTACTAGAGCAGCAATTGATAATGCGAATTTGACTGATAATGAAGTTATTACTGATGGCCGAACAGGTATTGCATATGGTTCTTCATCTGGCAGTATGGGACCTTTGCCTTCATTTAGTAATTTGTTAACAACAGGTTCAATGAAAGGTTTTACCTCAACATCTTATGTTGAGATGATGAGTCATACTGCACCTGTAAATATTGGTGTATTTTTCGGCTGTAAGGGAAGAATAATACCTACTAGTAGTGCTTGTACATCGGGTAGCCAAGGTATTGGTTATGCTTATGAAGCAATTAAATATGGCCGTCAGAAAGTAATGATCGCAGGTGGCGCAGAAGAATTATGTATTACACAAGCGGCTGTCTTTGATACCTTATTTGCAACGTCTACTCAAAATCAATCACCAGATAAAAGTCCTAAACCGTTTGATAAAAACAGAGATGGATTAGTTATTGGAGAAGGTGCAGGCACTTTAATTTTAGAAGATTATGAGTTTGCTAAGTCAAGAGGCGCCAATATTATTGCTGAAATTGTTGGTTTTGGTTGTAATTCAGATGGCGCACATGTGACCCAGCCTAAGCAAGATACAATGGCTTCTGCGATGCAGTTAGCCATTGAAGATGCTCAAATTGATTCATCTGAAGTTGGCTATGTGAATGCGCATGGGACTGCTACAGATAGAGGAGATGTTGCAGAAAGTAATGCAACCCGTACCGTTTTTAATCGGAATATCCCAATCAGCTCTTTAAAAAGTTATTTTGGCCATACCTTGGGAGCTTGTGGTGCCATAGAAGCTTGGTTATCGATTGAAATGATGAATAGTGGCTGGTATGCACCAACAGTCAACTTAACTGACGTTGATCCGGTATGTGGTGAGTTAGACTATATTACTGAAAATAACCGTCAGATGGATTGTGCTTATGTAATGAGCAATAACTTTGCTTTTGGTGGAATTAATACATCACTAATTTTTAAAAAAGTTGATTAGAGATTAAAAAGCTTTAATGAAAAAATATTGAGGAGTACTAATGGATAGCGATAAAGCATTTGAATATAAGCAAAGACAAACTGAAGATATGTCTGAACAAATGTTTTATTTTGGAGAAGGTAAAATTAGTGGATACGCTTCGTGTTTTTTAGGGATAACCAGTTTTTTGGCGGTACTTTGCTATCAATTTCCAAGCTATTTAACCACCGCTGATTTACGGGCTGTTTATGATGGAAAAGTATTGCAATCAGTTTTAATGGTGACCATGTGGTTATCATTATTTTTTGCTTTGTTAACTTTTGTGCTTTCTAAAAAACGCCGTTTAGGTGCTATTGGTGTGTTGTTTACATTAGCAGGGTTTGCCGCTGGTGGTTATACGGTTGAAGTCGGGGAGATCGAACCCACTCGCTTTTCGCTAGGTTTAGATTGGTTATTATTAACCTTGATTGCTTCAGTCGTTATTTTTACCTTTTTAGAAAAAATTTTTCCAAAGTACCGAGAGCAGGCCATTTTGCGGCCTGAATGGAAACTCGACTTATTTTATTTTTGTGTTAATCATTTATTAGTGGCTGTATTACTGTTTATATCTAACTATTTTGTTGTTAGTGTATTTGGTTGGGCAGTTAGTAAAACGGTTCAAAGTTATATTCAATCTTTACCCGTTATTGTGCAAGTTTTAATACTGATTATTTTTGCTGATTTTGTACTTTATTGGTCACATCGCTTATTTCATGAAGTTCCTCGATTATGGCGTTTTCATGCTGTTCATCATTCGGTTGAACATATGGATTGGCTGGCGGGCTCAAGGAATCATATAGTGCAAACTATCGTGGATCGTTCTGTTGCAATGGTTCCGCTTTATTTGTTAGGTGCAAGTAAAGAAGCATTTGATATTTATGTGACATTTGCTGCACTTCAAGCGGTTTTAGTTCATTCCAATATCGGCGTGCCGTTTGGTCCTTTAAAGTATTTGGTTGCAACTCCTCAATATCATCACTGGCATCATAGTTCCGATCAACCAGCAATTGATACAAATTATGCGGTTCATACACCATTATTCGATTGGGTATTTAAAACTTATCATATGCCTGTGAAGCACTGGCCGGCTGAATATGGTACGACAAAACGCTTACCAAGAAGTTTTATTGAACAGTTCTTATTTCCATTTAAAAAAATGGAATAAATTTTCTTATAGCCCACTGAGTTATATAAGGATCAAGGTTTCTAATTTATTTGAGAATGATTATCTTATCCTGAATTCAGATTATTTAGTGTTACAAGTTAAACCACGTCCTTTAAAAAGAAAGTTAATTATCAGCTTTGTCGATTTTGTTTTTGTTGCATAACAGAATGATATCATTTGGCGATTTATTATTGGGTCAAAAATCTGTATAATTCGCGCCTATTCAACTAGTCTTTAGTTATTGTTTTGGAGTCTGCAAGTTGGTTTTTTCTGTGTACTATATCAACTTTTCAAAATTGAATAACATCATCACTAATGGGGATTTAAAGAGTGTTAGAAGCATATCGTGATCACGTGCAAGAGAGAGCCCAACAGGGGATTGTTCCTAAACCATTATCTGCTGAGCAGATGGCTGGACTGGTGGAGTTATTAAAAACTCCTCCTGCTGGAGAAGAAGCGTTTTTATTAGATTTATTGACTAATCGAGTACCTGCTGGGGTTGATGAAGCTGCTTACGTAAAAGCTGCATTCTTAAGTGCTATCGCAAAAGGTGAAGATAATTCTCCAATTGTTGACAAAGCAGAGGCGGTTAAGTTACTTGGTACAATGCTTGGCGGTTATAACATTGCCACTTTAGTCGAGTTGCTTGACTCTGAAGAATTAGCCTCATTAGCAGGTGAAGAACTGAAGCACACTTTGCTCATGTTTGATGCTTTCCATGATGTTGCTGAAAAAGCTAAATCAGGTAATAAAGTTGCTCATTCCGTTATGCAAAGTTGGGCTGATGCTGAGTGGTTTAAATCTCGCGATGCGTTAGATGATAAAATTACTTTAACTGTTTTTAAAGTGCCTGGCGAAACAAATACTGATGACTTGTCTCCCGCTCAAGATGCTTGGTCTAGACCTGATATCCCGTTACATGCGTTAGCCATGTTAAAAAATCCTAGAGAAGGTTTAGAAGGAAATCCATTAGAAACCATTGAAGAGCTTAAAAAGAAAGGACATCCTGTGGCTTATGTCGGAGACGTGGTAGGAACAGGATCTTCGCGTAAATCAGCCACTAACTCTGTGCTTTGGTTAATGGGAGATGATATACCTCACATTCCAAATAAAAGAGCAGGTGGTTTTTGTTTAGGTGGAAAAATTGCACCAATTTTTTTCAACACAATGGAAGATGCTGGCGCTTTACCAGTTGAAGTTGATGTGTCTCAGTTAAATATGGGCGATGTTATCGATATTTACCCATATGCAGGAAAAATTGAAAAAGATGGCGAAGTGATTGCTGAGTTTGAATTAAAAACCGATGTATTACTTGATGAAGTTCAGGCAGGTGGTCGCATCCCAATGATTATTGGGCGTGGTTTAACTGCAAAAGCAAGAGATTTTCTTGGGTTGGAACCGGCTGATTTTTTCCGTACTCCAGCAATTGTTGGTGAATCAGATAAAGGCTTTACTTTGGCACAAAAAATGGTGGGTAAAGCGTGTAATTTACCTGGTGTGCGACCAGGGCAGTACTGTGAGCCAATGATGACAACTGTCGGCTCTCAAGATACAACGGGTCCTATGACTCGCGATGAGTTAAAAGATTTAGCTTGCTTAGGTTTTTCTGCTGACTTGACGATGCAGTCATTTTGTCACACAGCGGCTTATCCTAAACCAATTGATGTTGATACACAGCATACTTTACCTGACTTTATTATGAGTCGTGGTGGTGTTTCGTTACGACCAGGTGATGGAATTATTCATAGCTGGTTAAACCGTATGTTATTGCCTGATACAGTTGGTACTGGTGGTGATTCTCATACGCGTTTCCCATTAGGTATTTCTTTTCCTGCGGGTTCTGGTCTAGTGGCATTTGCGGCAGCAACAGGTGTAATGCCGTTGGATATGCCTGAGTCGGTTCTGGTTAAATTTAAAGGTGAAATGCAACCTGGCGTTACGCTGAGAGATTTGGTTAATGCGATACCTTATGCGGCCATTCAGGAAGGTTTGTTGACTGTTGAAAAGAAAGGGAAAAAGAACATTTTCTCTGGCCGTATTTTAGAAATAGAAGGTTTACCCGATCTTAAAGTTGAACAAGCATTTGAATTGTCAGATGCTTCAGCAGAAAGAAGTGCTGCTGGTTGCACTATTCAGTTGAATCAGGAGCCAATTATAGAGTACTTGAACTCTAATATCACAATGCTGAAATGGATGATTAAAGAAGGCTATGGTGATGCTCGTACCATCAGTCGTCGTATTGAGAATATGCAAAAGTGGTTAGAAAAACCTGAGTTAATGGAAGCTGATGCCGATGCTGAATATGCGGCTGTAATTGAAATTGACTTAAATGAAATAAAAGAACCAATACTTGCTTGTCCTAATGATCCTGATGATGTTAAACCGTTATCAGAAGTTCAAGGTGATAAGATTGATGAAGTCTTTATTGGTAGTTGTATGACTAATATTGGACATTATCGGGCTGCAGGTAAGTTATTACAAAAAGTAGACTCTATACCGACTCGTTTGTGGATCGCTCCTCCAACCAAGATGGATGAACATCAGTTGATGCAAGAAGGTTATTACAATATTTTTGCAACGGCTGGAGCAAGAACTGAAATGCCTGGTTGTTCTTTATGTATGGGAAATCAAGCACGAGTTGCTGCTAATTCAACGGTTGTTTCAACATCTACGCGAAACTTCCCTAATCGCTTAGGAAATGGGGCTAACGTTTATTTAGCTTCTGCTGAGCTTGCTGCGGTTGCGTCGATTTTAGGTAAGTTGCCAACTGTTGAAGAGTATATGAGTTATGCGGCTGACTTGGATACAATGGCAGATGATGTATACCGTTATTTGAATTTTCATGAAATTGAAGCTTTTAAAAAATCGGCTGCAAGCGTGACAATTCCTGTTGAGAATAAGGTTTACATTAATTAAAAGTGAATTTTGTATGACTAAAAGCACTCTTCGGAGTGCTTTTTTAGTTTTAACAAAATAAAATACTCAGCAACTGAGTTGGTTGGTCATTAAAGTAGAATTATGAAAGAAATGAGTTTAAACGGATGGCTGGATCATATCCAAAGTTTTCATCCGCAAGAAATAGAGCTAGGTTTAGCACGAATAAGGACGATAGCTAAAAAACTAGAACTGCTTAATCCTATGGCTAAAGTGGTTATGGTTGGTGGAACCAATGGCAAGGGGAGTGTTGTTGCTACATTAGAAGCTATTGCAAAAAAGAAAAACCTCCGTGTGGCAAGTTATACTTCGCCTCATTTACTACGTTTTAATGAGCGCATTAAACTGAACGGCACTGAGGTTGAAGATGAAATGCTGGTTAAAGCGTTTACTTTAATTGAAAGTATTCGTGATGATTTGCCATTAACATTTTTTGAGTTTACGACATTAGCTGCACTCTGGGTTTTTAAACAAAGCCAACTCGACTTAATTATACTTGAAGTTGGATTAGGTGGGCGTTTGGATGCGGTGAATATTATTGATCCTGATGTGTCGCTAATTACAACTATTGCATTAGATCATACCGATTGGTTAGGAAATTCTCTGGCCCAAATAGCATCTGAAAAAGCCGGTATTATTCGAGCTAAGGGTAAGACTTTTATTGGTGATAGTCATAGTTATGAGCTAGTGACCCAGCTACCAGAAGTATTGACTGAAAATGTATCTTTGGTTTCGCAAGCTGATGTTGAACAACTGGCTTTAATTAAAGATCCCCAAGTTAATCAATATCTGCTATTAGAACAAAATATTATGCTTGCCTTAGACACATTTAAGCACTTGTTTCCAAATCAACCGTCTCATTTAAAAGAAGCTTTAGAAGCGATAGAAGTGAGAGGGCGTTTTCAGCGACTTAGTACGTTTATACCAACTATTGTTGATGTGGCACATAACCCTCAAGCTGCTGAAAACTTGAAAAAACAGTTAAAAGGTTATTTAAGTCGTCTTAAAAAGCCAGGCAAAACCACTAAAGTCGTAGCTATATGCGGTATGATGTCAGATAAATCGATAGAAGATGTACTATTAATTATGGATGAGGTGGTAGATGAATGGGGGTTTGTTGATTTGCCAATAGATAGGGCTGCATCTGCTCAGGAACTTATGATGGTTTATCAAGCTCTAAGCTTGCAGAATAGTTGCAATGGTTACGCTTCGGTTGAACAAGTTTATAAAGCCTGTTGCCAAACTTTAACCCCAAATGATCTAATTTTGGTCTTTGGTTCTTTTATTACAGTAGCTGACATGTTTCAATATGAGCAATCAGTTAGTTAATCAATTCAGATATTAGGGGAATTAGTGGAAAATAGCTTAAAACAAAGAATTGTTGGAGCCATAGTACTGATAGCTTTAGCTGTCATATTTTTGCCTGCTATTTTAAAAGAGAAAACCAAACGTCCTCCATTTGAGTCTCAAATACCAGAAAAGCCAACTAGCCTGGTCGAATATGAAATTTCTGAAGGCACAATAAAGAAAAATAAATTAGTTGAACAACAGCTTAATAAGCTTGAAGGTAAGGCAAACAAAATTGATGAGCTCAAGCAGGATCCTGAAGAAGCTTTAGCTATCACCGAAGATGGCGAAGAAAATAATGCTGAAACAGCAATAATTGCGGCTAGTTCTGATAGTGAAAGTAGAAAGACAAAGTCTCAGCCAAGTACTAAGGTTGAGCTCTCTCAACAAAAAAAACAAGTTGTTGAAGAAACGATTGGTAAGCCATTTAAGCAAGCTGGCTGGGTTATTCAGGTTGCCAGTTTTTCTAATATAGAAAATGCTAAAAATTTAGTTAAGAAACTTAAAAAAGCGGGTTATAAAGCTTATCGTCGAAAGTATAAAAGCGATAAAGGAAAAGTTGTTTATCGTATTTATGTTGGGCCCTATATTGAAAAGTCTCAGGCCAGTGAACAACTAGCAAAAGTTTCTGAAACAGCTCAAGGAAAGGCAATTATTAAAGTGTTTGATCCAATTAAACATTAGGGCGTGTTGCCCTAACTGGATGTTGTTTTAATTTCAAGACTGTTTTGTATTGGATAAGTTTGATAGAATTCGCATCAATTCTTCAATCGAGTATATTGAGTTTATGCAGTGGGTTGACTGGGCAATCCTTATAATTATCGCTTTATCGGCTGGTATTAGTTTAATTCGTGGTTTTGTCAGAGAAGCTTTATCTTTAATTGGTTGGATATTCGCTTTTTTTGTTGCGAAAGGTTTTTACCAAGATTTTTCAGTATTATTGGAAGGGCACATAGATACGCCAAGTTTACGCTACGGCATTGCCTGGGCTGGACTATTTCTTATAACATTAACCGTTTCAGGACTTATTAATTATATTATTGGCCGATTAGTTGAAAAAGCTGGATTAAGCGGTATGGATCGCTTTATGGGCATGGCATTTGGCGCATTAAGAGGTATTTTGATTGTTTCGGTGGCTGTTATTGTATTAAATGCTTTTACGTTGGTACAGCAAGATCCTTGGTGGAAAAAGTCTCAATTGATTCCGCATGTTGAAATCATTGGGAATTGGTTCTACGATCATGTAAAAGATTCTATTCCGAGCGTTAATCAAGCCTTAACGCCGGATAAAAATTCCTGACTCTTAATAAAGGTTATAAATATGTGTGGTATTGTCGGCATTTATGGAACTTCACCCGTTAATCAAGGATTGTATGACGCTTTAACTGTGTTACAACATCGTGGACAAGACGCGGCAGGAATTGTAACTTTAAATGAAGGAAAAATGTTTTTACGTAAGGCCAATGGGCTTGTTAAAGATGTTTTTCACACGCGGCACATGCGCCGTTTACAAGGTAACCTTGGGGTTGGCCATGTAAGGTATCCAACGGCTGGTTGTGCAAGTTCTGCTGAAGCGCAGCCTCTTTATGTTAATTCGCCTTATGGTATCGTCTTAGCCCATAATGGTAATTTGACTAATCAAGAAGAGCTTAAAAGAGTTTTATATCAAACTGATCGTCGTCACATCAATACTAGCTCAGACTCTGAAATATTACTCAATATTTTTGCGCATGAATTACAACATTGTGCTGATGAACCCTTATCTCCTAGCGCAGTGTTTAAGGCTATTTCTAATCTTTATAAACGTTGTAAAGGGGCTTATGCCGCTGTTGCGTTAATTAATGATCATGGCATGGTATGTTTTAGAGATCCCTATGGAATAAGACCTGTTGTACTAGGTAAAAAAGTTACTAATGGAAAAACGGAGTATATGTTTGCTTCAGAAAGTGTTGCATTAGATGCACTTAATTTTGAGTTAGTTCGTGATGTCAATCCTGGGGAAGCTATTTATATTGATTCTAATGGGAAACTACATAGTCAACAATGTATTGAAGCTAACGAAGCTGCTCCTTGTATATTTGAATATGTTTATTTAGCCAGACCCGATTCTTTTATGGATGATATATCTGTTTATCGTGCTCGCTTAAGAATGGGAGAGAAGTTGGCAGAAAAGATTCTACGAATCTGGCCTGATCATGATATTGATGTCGTTATTCCAATACCTGATACTTCAACAACAAGTGCAATGGAACTGGCAACCAAACTTAATTTAAAGTTAAGACATGGTTTTGTTAAAAATAGATATATTGGACGAACTTTTATTATGCCTGGTCAGCAGATGAGGAAAAAATCTGTTAGGCAAAAGCTTAATGCGATTGGTTTGGAGTTTAAGGATAAGAATGTTTTATTAGTGGATGACTCAGTTGTTCGGGGAACAACTAGCCAGCAAATCGTTGATATGGCACGAGAAGCTGGGGCTAATAAGGTTTATTTTGCATCAGCTGCGCCAGCTGTACGTTATCCTAATGTTTATGGTATCGATATGCCTTCTGCTAAAGAGTTGATTGCGCACGGTCGTACAGATGAAGAGGTAGAGGCGCTGATTGGTGCTGACAAACTCATTTATCAAGATTTGGAAGATTTAGTCGAAACATGCCGTGAGGGAAACCCTAAAATTACCCGGTTTGATACTTCTGTCTTTGATGGTAATTATATTACTGGCGACATTGATGAAAATTATCTTCAACAGCTAGATAATCGCCGTAACGATTTGGCTAAAAACTCACCTGTGGTTGATGTTGGTGAAGATGAAGATGCCGAGCCAATAGATGACACAATCATGGAGTTACACAATGTTGGTGGAGCTTAAGTGCTCTCCTGGCTTTCAAAACAAATACTGACCTTAAGTGGTTGGAAAATTGTAGGCCAACCTCCAGCATTAAAAAAATATCTCATCATTGGGGCACCTCATACTTCTAATTGGGACTTCTTTATATTTATTCTATTGAAGTTCCATTTTCAATTAAAAATAAACTTCATTGGCAAACATACCATTTTTGTATGGCCTTTTAATTGGTTTTTGCGTAAATTAGGTGGTATTCCAATTGATCGTTCACAGAGTCATAATATTGTTGATTCTATTGTAAAAAGCTTTGAGCAGAATGAACGAATGCTTCTGGCTCTTGCTCCAGAAGGGACTAGAAGTTATAAAGAGCATTGGAAGTCGGGGTTTTATTATATAGCATTAAATGCCAATGTACCTGTACAAACTTGCTTTTTAGATGCCAAAACTCGACAGTTGGGCTTTGGTCCTTTAATTGAATTAACAGGGGATATTGAGATTGACTTAAGTCGGTTAAAAGCATTTTATCAATCTAAAATGGGCATTAACCCAGAACAGAGCAGCAAAGTGACTTTTAAAATTCATTCTTAATGTCCAGAGAATACATCATTTTTAATTTAGGTAAGCGCAGTAAACGCTCATTATTTTGACTTTATTCAGGAATTTTTCATTGTACGGACGACTTATATTGACATTATTGCTATGGACGGCTTATTCGTGTGGGATATCCGCTAACTCACTCGATCATCGTTTTCAAAAGGCATTTCAAGTACAACGGCTATCTTTAGAACAAGGCCTATCGCAAAGTGTGGTTAATAGTATCATTCAGGATTCTCAGGGATATTTTTGGATTGGTACTGAAGATGGGCTAAACCGGTTTGATGGGTATGAGTTTACTATTTTTGAACACCAGCACAGCAACCCAAAATCTTTACATGATAACTTTATTTATTCTATAGCTGAGCAGCCTGGATTAGGTATTTGGGTGGGGACTCAAAATGGACTGAGTTTATATAATCCTGTTGATGAGTCTTTTACTAATTATCAATATTTACATGAGGATTTAAGAACTGCAATTGCAGCAATTGCTGTATTACCTTCGGGTAATATTGCGATTGGTTCTGATAATGGTTTATTTGTTTATAATTCAAAAGTGGGGTCAACAGAACTATTTGAATCAGAACATAAGCAGCGTATTGAAGATGAAGTGACTTCAATTACCGTTGTGAATGATACTGTTTGGGTATCGACCGAGTCGTGTGTTTATGCGTTAAAAGAAAAAGATAATTCTTTGGTTAATTATTGCGAAGGTAAACTAAAAAAATGGTTAACCGTAAAAGGTAATTCTGTTAAGGATATCGAAGTAAAACACCAAAGCATTTGGTTGGGAACCAATTCAGGTTTAATTCGTTATGATCTGATTACGGATGAAGTTGAGCGTTTTTTTGCCGAGGAAAATAATCCTAACTCTTTAACCTCTGACTTTATACAAACTATGACGTTTGATCAAGAAGGTAATTTGTGGATTGGTACTAGTCAAGGGTTAAATGTATATCGTTATTCTAAATCAAGGTTTGAACATTATTTGCATAAAACACACGATAGTGATGGCCTTTCTTCTAATGAATTAATGACTATTTTTATCGATAAAAATGGTTTAGTTTGGTTAGGTACTTATGCAACAGGTGTTAATATTTTAAACCCGATAGAAACTGACTTTAAACATGTTATTACCAAATCTGATTTAGCGAAATTTGGTATTAGCAATACTGTTCATGGAATTGAAAAGGATAATAATGAGTACTTGTGGTTAGCCACTTATGGTGGAGGTATTGTACAACTCGACTTGATGACAGGCGATATTAGTAGACCACTTCATGATGAAGTGGATGTATTAGATGAAAAATCGAGTTATACCTACTCGCTACATATAGATTATAAAAACAGGATGTGGATAGGGACTATTTACGGTATATATTTGTTCGATTTAGATCAGAAAAAAATTCTTCCGGTTCACTTTTACAGTAATGGTAATAAAATTGATTTAAAAGAGTTTATTTTCAAAATATATGAAGATCATTCTAATCGCATATGGATTGGAACAAATTCACATTTATTCAGGGTTGAAAAAGAGATAGTAAATAATGGACAACTGACTTTTTATTTAAAAGATTTTCAGCCTGAAATTCCTTATAGTTACAAAGATAGAAGTAGCCGAATTAGTTCAATCTTGGAAACCAGAGATGGTAATATTTGGGTTGGTGGTGTGAGTGGATTGTTGATGTATTCACAAGAACATGAAAGCTGGTTTCACTATGAGTATCATAATAATAATTCTCAATCCTTATCAAATGATGACGTACAGG
Source organism: Aliikangiella litoralis (assembly GCF_052495765.1). The sequence goes on from NZ_CP199292.1 coordinate 2,673,269, forward strand.
TTTTATTTGAAGATAGTAGGGGGATTTTATGGGTGGGAACTGCTAATGGTTTAAATAAAGTGATAAGAGAAACAGAAGATGAAATTTATTTTGAGAGAATAACCAAAGTACAAGGTTTACCTAATAATAATATCTATGGAATATTAGAAGATGCTCAAAAGCAACTCTGGCTTTCAACTAATTTAGGCTTAGTTCGTTATTCTGCATATAGCGATAGTATGCAGTCATTTAGACGCAATGATGGCTTGTCAAGTGATGAATTTAATACGGGAGCTTATTTTGCCGATAGTGATGGTTTACTATATTTTGGAAGTATTAATGGTGTCACGGTAGTTGATAGCAAAGTCAAAATAAAAAAATATATAGAGCGAGAGCTAATATTTACAGAAGTCAAAGTGGGGCAGAGAAATTTTGATTTGTATCAGTTAAACAACCAGAGAAAACCTATTATTTCTAAGCAACAAGATGAATCAACAATAAAAATTTCAGTTGCCGATCTCTATTTTCAAAATTTAGGAACCCAATCTTATCGTTACCGAGTTTTAGGTTTGAATGATGACTGGGTTTATTTAGGAAAAGAAAGAAGCTTTGTTTTAGCTGGTTTACAAGAGGGTAAATACTATATCGATATTCAATCTAAAGTTGGTCAGGCGGCTTGGTCTGAAAATAAACTACGTCTACAGCTTAATGTTGAAACAGATTTTTTTAAGAGTAGCTTATCTTTTTATTTGCTTTTAATATTGTCGTTTTTACTTTTTGGAATTGTTCTTTATTTAGTTAGTCGTCATTATAAAAGTAAACTGGCTAAGTTGGAAAACTTAGTGAAAGTTGAAGAAATTCGTCTTAAAGATGTTAGAAAACAAAATGCCAGCCTTAAGTTAGAGCTAGAAAGCAAAGTTAATGAAATTGATGTGATGACAGAGGAAATTAGTGATTCATCATATCAATTAAAAAGTCATCAGTTTAGGGATTCTGTCAGTGGTTTTTATCGTTATCAAAATATTACTAGAATGCTTGCTGATGATAAGAAGTCAGAAGAAAATATTAGTTTTAATCATATATTTATATTTCATTTGACGGATTTGCTGAATATAGAACAAGAGTATGGGAAAATTTGTAGTGCGGAAATAATTAGTTACGTGGCCATTAAATTAAGACAAAAATGCCCTTCAAATGTACATATTTGTGCGTTAAATGAGGATACTTTTGTTATTTTTGGTAATGCCGATGAAATGAAAAACTTGAGTGATAATTTAAGTCATTTGAGAACTAAAATACTGCATAGTAAAATTCCTATCGCTAATGATAAACGAGTACAAATACATATTGTATTAACGTATTTAGAAATTACAAATGATAAGATAAAAAAGCTATCAGAACTTATTAAGTTATCGGATTTATTGATTGTTATTCACCAAAAAATAAGTCTGCTAAGTGCCTCAGGCTTATTGCGTGTTGAGTTGCATCAATCTCCCGCCGAGTTTCAAAGTGTAAACCCTGAAAAAGATCTAGATGATTTGTTAAGTAAACAGTTAATCACTACACACTTTTTAAATTGATTTTTCCAAGAGGTGAAATGAAATAAAAAGCGGCAGAGAGCCGCTTTGGAAATACAAGGTTTAGCTACTTTTGTTCAATGATAATAGTTTCTTCTTCAATATGAATATCTTTATTCTTTTGATCTTTTTTTACAATAACTTGCACTTGTGGATTGCCGTCACTTTTCCATATTTTTTTGTGTTTTCCTGGAATAAAATTAATATTATTATCACTGCTAAATAACATAATATTGTGATTGTTAAAGGAAACTTCTTTTTCTATGCCTGCGGCAATAAATGCATCTCTAATTATTTGTTTTTGAGAGTCATTTAACTCAATACCACTAATTTGAACTGTGTTAGCAAGTTTGTTGTGTAATCTGCTTGAACGATGTATTTTAGCGCCTAAATCACCATCAAAAGAAGGCAGTTCTAACACTTCGCCATCCACTTCAACATTGACCCCTTTTTCTGTTTTTGTCAGAGTGATATTCTTGCCTGAGTTAGAAGTAATCGTTTTTGATTCACCCAAGACTAATTCAGGCATATTAAAACTTTCGCTTGTATTATCTATTTTTAAATCAACAACCGGGTCTTTATTATCAGATTTATCTACTTTGATTACAAACACCTGTTCTTTTTTCTCCTCTGCATTGACAATATAACTGCTCATGCCAAGACAACTTAATCCTAATGCTAAAATTATTTTATTGTATTTTTTCATGGTTACTCCCAATAATATGAGTTAATTTATAAGTTCATTAATCTATTATCAATTTGTATGCCAGGTATTATTATTATTATTATTATTTGTTTGACTATTTATAGCTTGTTTAACTCAATTATACTTTTTATTTTAATAAAAATATCCTTATATGGGGAAAGTGTTCTCTATATAAGGATATTAACTAATTTGATATTTATCTAAACGATATAAAAATGCTTTGTAACCTAGGCCTAATAATTTCGCTGCTTGAGTTCTATTATTATTACAATGACTTAAAGCTTGTAGTAAGCAGTCTTTTTCATGAATCTCCCAGTTAATACCTTGTTGCGGTAGAATAAAATTACTTTCATCATTGGCTTGATGTAGTTCTAGTTCATCGACATCATCCAACGAAATAGTATTCTCTAAAGAGAGTAATGTTAGGCGTTCTACAGTATTCCTGAGTTGTCTTACATTTCCTGGCCATGAGTAGGCTAGCATCGCTTTAAGAGCGGGTGCCGATAGTTGTTTTATCGGCATATTATTTTCTAGGCAACATACTTTAATAAAATGCTGAATTAAAGGGAATATATCTTCTTGCCTGTTTCTTAATGAGGGAATTACAACAGGAATTACATTTAAACGATAATATAGATCTTCTCTAAAGTTACCTTTTTCAACTTCTTCTAAAAGCGCTCTGTTAGTTGCAGTAACAATTCTAACATTGAGTTTTATTTCTTGATTAGAACCAACACGGTTAATGGTTCCTTCTTGAATAAACCTTAAAAGTTTACTTTGAATTAATAAAGGAAGTTCGCCAACTTCATCTAAAAATATAGTGCCATTGTGCGCACTTTCTAATTTTCCAATTCGATTTTTGTGGGCACCAGTATAAGCTCCTTTTTCTGCGCCAAATAATTCAGCTTCAGCCAAGCTTTCTGGTATTGCTGCGCAATTAACGGGTAGAAAAGGGGAGTTGTTTAAATGAGATAGTTGATGTATTGCCCTAGCAGCCAACTCTTTTCCTGTTCCACTCTCACCAGTGATTAGTATCGTTGCGTTAGTGGGAGCTGCTTTTTCTATACGCTGATAGAGTTTATTCATCGCACTTGACTGACCAATCATATCAAGCAGTTTACTTCGGTGTTTTACCTGTCTTTTTAATTCATTGTTTTCAGATTCTATTTGTCGAGAGTAAACTAATTTTTTAATTGTAAACAATAAGCTGTTTTTATCAAAAGGTTTAGGTAAGTAATCATCAGCACCAGCTCGAATGATATTGATTGCATGCGATGCATCACTGTGAGCTGTAATTAATATAAAGCCAGTACCAGGTGAGCTCTGTTTTAGTTGCTCTAATACTTGGTTGCCATTAATACCTGGCAGTTTCCAGTCTGAAATAACAATATCAAAATCTTTTTTTTCTAACAGCTTAACACCCAACTCTCCGTTATCTACATCAGTGACTTGATAGTGTTCGGCTTCTAGTATTGCTTTTATTAACTGTCTCTGATCAAATTCATCTTCAATCAATAGAATGTTAATAAGGTGATTATTTAACAAATTATTTTCCTCTGTGGTTGATAATAAGAGTGACGCTACTACCTCTATTAGAATTGTTTTTAACTGAGATACTGCCGTGATATTTGTGTGAAATTATACGGTGAGCAAGATATAGACCCATACCTGCACCATAAGTTTTATCAGTATTATGTGGAGAAAATAAGTGTTCTAAAATGTTGTCAGAAAAACCTGGGCCTTGGTCGATAATTTTTACTTCAACCCCTTGTTGTTCCTGAGAGAGAAATACTTGAATACAGCCTTCTGCTGGAGAGGCTTCTAAGGCATTTCCAATGATGCTTTGCAATATGCTTTTGAGTTCTGATTTGATAGCAAGTATTTCTATATTTGATTCATTATGATTAAAAACGATATTAATTCCTTGGTTTGAAGAAAGTTTTAGATCATCAATCACACTAATTAGTAAAAGTCTTATGTTAGCTGGTTTTATTAGATCAGTATCATTATTCATTACTTCTATTAAAGAGCGAATCCATTTATCTATCCTGTTTACTTGTTGTTTGGCAAGCTTATTTAACTTGCTTCTTTCATATGTGTGTTGACTTGATTCGATTTGGTCAAGTGCTAAATTGAGTGTATTAAGTGGATTTCTTATTGTATGAGCAAGTCCTCGTGCTATTTCTGCCAACTCTGCTAGGTGGGCTTTGTTTTGTAAAACTTCATTTTGTTTTTGCAATTGTTTAATTTTTTGAGACATTAGGTTAAAAGAATCAATTGTTGAGTCAATCTCATTACTATGCCATTGGTTATCTTTTTTTATTTGAACCCCTAACTTTCCTTCTCCTAAACTGATTGAGGCTGACTGGAGTTTTTTTAAAGGAGAGGCAATTTTACTTGTAAAGTAAACAGCAAGGCTAACGCCTATAAATAACAACAGAATTGTTGAGTAAAGTACTTGATTAGAAAAGTTTTCTAATGCCATGTGTATGCCTGTACGAGGTATTGGTATTTGATAGTCTGAACCACTTGCGTTAAGTAATATAAAATCATCTTCTTGTTCATTATTGAGCTCTATAACAACATCTTGTCTTATCCTTGGATGATTGTTGTTGAGTGATACGGGGAAACTAGAAGAGGTTGAACTGACAACAATAGAGTGAAATTCAATTCTTGGTTGATCAAATATAAGCGTTTCAGCTGTTGAGCGACTAACCTCAAATGCTGATTCGCCAACTTGTTTGGCTACATTTTTAGTAAAGCTTGTAATAGACCACCATTGTAATAACAAAACCACTGATAACAGGCTTGTTATAAAAATTAAACTGAGTTTTCTAAAGGACATAATGGCTTCCAAAAGGTTAATACAGGTTAAATTTAGCAGAGATCGTGCCAATATGTTTAGACCTATTCAACTTGAAAATGTATTTTTCAGTGAGTTAACTGAATTGTACTTCCAGATAAGACAGATAAATAACAAAAAATAGTTAAGAGAGGGCTTAGTGCTTTGCTAAATATTACTTGATTGTTGAGATGGGAAGCTTAATTTTAACTTTGGTAAGCATGAAGAATAATAAGTGTCACTACGCCTATTAATATGCCGAGTGATTCCCAACGGATTAGCTTATTACCGATACTCGATTTTAGTTGGTTAACTTTATTTTGGTTATTTTTTTTATTGTGGTGATTATGGTGTTGATGATCTTCACTGGTGTGCATACAACCATCAGCATGAGGTTTATAAAATACGACATGTAGTAGTGAGCCGCTGATAAAAGATTGAAGGACAGCAAATAGTATTTGATTGCGAAAACTTTCTATTAGTTGGTTTAGGAAAAAGCCCGCACAGGTTGCGGTCCCCATTAGTAAAATAGTGATTAATGCGTATTTTTCTCCAAGTAATGGTCTTAGTAGCCACCAGATTGTTAATCCGACGGGGAGGCGGTGTAATATAATTGCTAATGTGATCCCATTACCACCATTTTGTTCTGATTGTAAAACGGCCCCTTCAATTAATGCATGTGCTAATAAACCTAAAACACCTAAATATATTGTTAGCTTATGGGTTGTGTCAGCAGCCTTTTGGAAGGTTTTTTCTATAATTGTTGGTCCAAAAAATCCGACTAAAATAAAAAGGAAAGATAACAAACCGATTAATTGGTAGGCTCCAGGAATTATATCAAATACAATACTTCCTGTGACAACAACTAATATGATTCCACTGACTATTTTATCCGTTCGTCTGAGTGGTCCGAAAGTTTGATAAACTAGAGGACCAACGCAAAGAGAGAAAAAGCTTGCGATTAACGCAATCATTTAAATACTTTACCAGGGTTAAGTATATTTTGTGGATCGAGTACTTTTTTAATGCCGCTCATTAGCGCGATTTCAGTTTCTGAACGGGAAAATGATAAATAGTCTCGTTTCAATAGGCCAACCCCATGCTCTGCTGAAATACTACCATTAAAAGATTGTAAAATTTTGAATATCTCAGGATTTGCCTTACTACATTCTTGTTTGAAGTCTTCTAATGGCATCGTTTCAGGTTTAAGAATATTTAAGTGTAAGTTACCATCACCAATATGACCAAACCAGATGGTTTCAAAATCTGGATAATTATGGCTTACGAACTCATCGACTGCTTTCAAAAAACTGCCTACTTGAGAGGGCATTACTGAAATATCGTTCTTATAGGGAGGGTAATGTGAAATAGATTCTGATATACCTTCTCTATATTGCCATAACTCTTCGGCTTGTTGATGGCTTTGGCTGATAATCCCATCTTGTAACCACTCATTTTCAGCAGCAATTTCAAAGGCTTTGAAAGCATTGTCCAGGGTACTTTCTGTTGGGTTTTCAAACTCAATCAATACATAAAAGTGACTTGTTTCATTAAATGGTGCTTTGATGGAGCGTTGTTGCATCACTTTATCTAAAGCGGCTTGTGAAAAAAACTCAAATGCCATTAAACTGATATAAGGTTGAAAATGTTCTAACAGCTGAGAAATGCAGGAAAGATCGGGAACTGCAAGTAACATAACGGTTGGTTCTTGTGGGGGATTGGTTAATTTCATTATTGCTTCAGTAATGATAGCTAATGTACCTTCGCTCCCAATGATTAGGTGTCTTAAATCATATCCGGTTGCATTTTTTACAAGTCCATTATTGAGAGTCAGTATATCTCCTGATGCTGTTACTACGGTTAATCCTGATACCCAGTCTCTGGTTAGACCATATTTTAAAACCTTTATACCACCAGCATTGGTGGCAATGTTACCGCCTATTTGACTTGAACCTGCTGAAGCAAAATCTACTGGATAGAAGAGCTCATGTTCTTTGGCGTAATTTTGTAATTGTTCTGTGATAACTCCTGCACCGCAACTAACAGTTCTATCGACAGAATTAAATTGGGTAATTTGGTTTAGCCTATCAAGCGAAAGCACTAGCTCTTGGTTAGTTGCAACTGCACCACCACTTAATCCTGTTCTACCGCCAGATGGAACAATGGCAACTTGGTGTTGGGCACATAATTTGACGACTTCTGAAACTTGGTGCGTATTAGCTGGTTTGACTATCACGGAAGGGTTCGGTTGATAAAGTCGACTCCAGTCCTGCCCATAAACAGCTAAATCATCTGTTGTCGTTGAAACGTAGTCTTGACCAACAATATCTTTAAGTTGATTAATAAAATCTGACATGAAAATTACTTACCAGTTAGAACGCAATAATTTAATAATGAGCTTTTGAATAAAGCTAAATTTCATATATGGGTATGGTGATTATTATGACCATAAAATGGACAGTTTACACTAAGCCGCTGCTAGCTTGTATTGTGACTTTGTTCTGCGATCTGTTCAAGCTTCTTTATTATAAATATGACTAAAAAGTTAATACGACTTAAAGAATCAAATAGTTTGAGAAATTTACAAGATTAAACAATTATAGTTGCACATTAAATGTCTATGTCGACTTAGTCCTATTTAATAGAAAGAAGCCGACTTCGACGAATAAAATAGGAGATTCGGTTATAAATGATGTGACATGGTGGGCGCTAGTGGGCTCGAACCACTGACCCTCGCCTTGTAAGGGCGATGCTCTCCCAACTGAGCTAAGCGCCCATGTCGTCAACACGGGGCGCATTCTAGTGAGAAAATATTTACGCGTCAACAACTAAATTAATTATTTTTTTAGTAAGACAATTTGATAAACTATTTAACTAATAATTAATCATCAAAAAAGTGAACCTGAATGTCTGTTAAAACTCGTTTTGCTCCATCTCCAACTGGTTATCTTCATGTCGGTGGTGCAAGAACCGCTTTATATTCTTGGCTACATGCTAAAGCTAATGAAGGGCAATTTGTATTACGAATTGAAGATACAGATTTAGAGCGTTCAACCCCTGAAGCGGTTGAAGCAATATTAGATGGAATGAAATGGTTAGAATTAGATTGGGATGAAGGCCCTATATTTCAGACTAAACGCTTTGAGCGGTATAAAACAGTTATCCAGCAGCTAGTCCAACAAGGAGATGCTTATCCTTGTTTTTGTAGCCGAGAGCGTTTGGATGAACTGCGAGAAAGACAAAAAGCGAATAAACAAAAAGCAAGATATGATGGTAAGTGTCGCCATTTAGAGGACAGTGATATTGATTTAACACAAGATCATGTTATTCGTTTTAAAAATCCTGAAGATGGAGAGGTTACTTTTAAAGATGTTGTAAAAGGTGAGATTACGATTGCCAATAAAGAGCTCGATGACTTAATTATTGCTCGTACTGACGGTTCTCCAACTTACAACTTCACCGTGGTTGTGGATGATATGGATATGGGAATCACACAAGTAATCAGAGGTGATGACCATGTTAATAATACACCACGCCAGATTAATATTTTTAAGGCCTTAGGTGCAAATGTGCCTGATTATGGACATGTTCCAATGATTCTTGGTGATGATGGTAAGAAGCTTTCTAAGCGTCATGGTGCTGTTAGTGTCATGCAATATAGAGATGACGGTTATCTTCCACAAGCAGTACTCAATTATTTGGTTCGTTTAGGCTGGTCTCATGGCGATCAAGAGGTGTTTTCTGTTTCGGAGATGATCGAATTATTTGATGTTAATGCAATTAATAAAGCACCATCTGCATTTAATACCCAAAAGCTAAACTGGTTAAATCAGCATTATATTAAATTATCAACAAAAGAAGAGCTCATGCCACATTTACAATGGCATTTAAAGAATGCCAATATATCTCTAGAGCAAGGGCCGGATATTGGTGAGTTAATCCCAGAGTTTGCTGAGAGAGTTCAAACACTTAAGGATATAGTGGCAGTAATAAAACCTTACTATAGTGACTTTGATAATTTTGATGAAAAAGCCGCTAAAAAGCATTTGCGTCCAGTTGCGTTTGAGCCGTTGACTGTCATACGAGCCAAATTAGCTAACTTAGATAGTTGGTCTTCAGATGCTTTACAACAAGCTATTGATCAAACTGCGGCAGAATTAGAGATAGGCATGGGCAAAGTTGGTATGCCATTAAGAGTTGCAATTACAGGTGCTGGAATGTCTCCTAGTCTTGATATCACGCTGAAGTGGGTCGGAAAAGAGAGAAGTCTGAACAGGGTAGATAAAGCGCTCAGTTTTATTTCCGAAAGAGCAAAAACAACGGAGTAATCCAAGTGTTTTTTAGCTATGATTTAATGAGGGATATATGATTTTTAAGCGGATTTTTCTAGTCACATTACTATTAGCTAGTTTTGCTGTCAAAGCTGATTTTGTGCAAATATTAACGCCTGAACCACAGCAAGGTAGCATGATTGTTGCTAAGTTAGTTAAAGGTGATAATGTTTACTTTAATCAGCATAAGCTTGTTAAGAGCGAGCAAGGTATTTTTGTGTTTGGAGTTGGACGCGAAGCACCTGAACAAGTGAACTTAGTGATTGAAGATAAAGGTAAAAAATACTCTCTGCCAATTAAAATAAAGCAACGTCAGTGGAAAATAGAACGTATTGACGGATTACCGCCAACAAAAGTTAACCCTAAATCGGCAGCAGTAATTGCTCGCATCAAGAAAGAAGCGAGTTTGGTACGTCAAGCTAGAGAGCAACTATCCAAAGCTGATTATTTTAGTAGAAGCTTTGTACTGCCAGCTAAAGGGCGTGTGTCTGGTGTTTATGGTAGTCAAAGAGTTTTAAATGGTGAGCCCAAAAGACCTCATTATGGGTTAGACATTGCTAATAAAACTGGTACCCCTGTAGTGGCAGCTGCGGCAGGAAAAGTTACATTAGCTCATAAAGATATGTTTTATTCCGGAGGAACATTAATCATTGATCATGGGCATGGAATTAGTTCTACTTATATTCATTTAAACTCAATAGAAGTGGCTTTGGGTGAACAAGTTAAACAAGGCCAGGTTGTTGGCAGTATTGGAGCAACAGGGCGTGCAACAGGCCCTCATCTTGATTGGCGGTTAAATTGGTTTCAAACAAGGCTTGATCCTCAACTTTTAATTCAAGATTTATAACATAAAAGGCAGGTATATATTATGTTAAGTTATTTAGAAGTTTCAGATGGGTTTATTCAGTTGGCTCAGCTGCCTCATTGTGCCCAAAATGAAAATTGGCTTAGTTTGCCTAATGGCGTAAGTATTCGGCTTTTAGATGCTGGGGTGCTTGAAGTTAAGCCTGAGTTTGACTCTAATAAAGCACTTGTTATTTCATGTGGCATTCATGGTAACGAGACTGCACCCATTGAAATTGTATCCCACCAAATTAGTCAAATTGTTACTGGCAGTATCCAGCCAAAAGTTAATTTGTTGTATATACTCGGCAATCCTAAGTCAATGCAAGTCAGCCAGCGTTTTGTGGCTCTAAATATGAATCGGTTATTTGCAGGTGCATATAAAAATTATACGCTTAATGAAGAAAATGAGTATGAAATAAGACGAGCAGAGCAGCTTGAAAAGTATGTTTCTGATTTTTTTACAACTCATTCAACGTCTGAAAAAGTGCATTTAGATCTGCACACTGCAATAAAGCCTTCCTATCATAAAACTTTTGCTATTAGACCATTTAACCCACAGAAAAAACGGCTTGATGATAATTCAAAAAGATTATTGTTAGCTATGGGAATAGAGGCGGTGTTACTACATAATAAGCCATCGACAACATTTTCTTACTATTCGAGTGAGTCATTTGAAGCTGAAGCTTATACACTAGAACTTGGCAAAGTAAAACGGTTTGGCGAAAATAACCTAAAGGATTTTTCTTACGCAATACGATGCCTTGATGCTTTAATCCAAGCCAACGATATTGCGCATTTTGATGCCAAAGAGTTGATCGAATATAAAGTTGTTGCAGAAATCATTCGTAATAGCGAAGAATTTAAATTTTATATTCACGAGAGCGTGGAAAACTTTACCTCATTCCCTCAAGGGTATTTGATTGCTGAAGATTTTGATTACAATTATCGTGTCGCTTTTGAGCGAGAGGCAGTCGTATTTCCGAATGTTAATGTACCAATAGGGCAGCGTGTAGCAGTAATGGTTACCAGACTACGAGATGATTAACAGTAAAGATTGTGAATTCTGTCGAGTTTATTGATAGATTATGAATTAATATAAATGCTGTAGTTTTGGCCCAGAATAATAATGGATAAGTATGAAAAAATGCCGTCAGTATATAATTGGGTTTTTTGCTGTTTTTGTTAGTCAACTTAATGCAATTGAGTTTGATGCCATTGCTCGTACGGGCATAGACAGTAACCCGCTATCGCTTTCTGATGAAGTTAACCCTGTGCAAGAAGAGTTTGCACAGGCTGGTTTTTACTCACAAAGTAGCCTTTATGATTTATTTTACTGGGATATTAATGTTGAAAAAGCACTATATTTTAGTGACTCGAGGATTGATTGGTTCGATTATGGGGCTGATTTAAAACTGGCGTCTGATTTTAAAGTGTTAGAAGTACCAATTGGTTATCAGATTGGGATTGATTATCAAGCTCATGATGAAACCTATGTGGCTAAGGAAACAGGCTTAGTTGCTACATATGATAATAACTCTATAGCTGATCGTTTTGACAATAAATATAAGGCTTATTATTTAGGCTTTTCTTATCCTATTAGTAGCGAGTCAGATATTTACATTCATTATAAAAATCAAGATAATAATTTTACTGATTTTGATTTTAATGGATTAGATAATTTAGATAATCTAGAAAAAGTGACAACTTTAGGTGTGACTTTTTATCCCCGTGACTCAGGTCATTTTTTTCTAAACTTTCAGCACAAAGTCAGAGAATATAATGATCGACGTGATAGAAATTTACTGGGTGAATTAATTGTTAATTCTAACCTGATTTTTAACGATTATATTACCAATGTTGGTTATATTTATAAACCTGAAAAAGGAACCCAGTGGGAATACAGTTTTTCTTATGTTAACCGTACAACCAATGGCACTCAATATTACGACTCACAGCGTGGCGAACTAAAGATTGTTGGTGATTATAAAATTGCAGATTATCATTTATTATCAGTTGGGTTGTTTTATCAGACATTTTTTTATGATCAAGATCTTGAGCAGTCGTTTGCTTATTTTGATCAAACCGATATCGATCAAAGCGGGGCTACTTTAACACTTGAATATACTTGGACTTTAGCAACATTATTTGAAACTAATTTATCCTTTTACGCCAATATTCAAGCTTCTCAGTTTGATAGCACAAACGAATTTTATGTTTATCAACGAAACCAGGCATCAGCAGGTATACGCTGGTATTTAGACTAAAGAATATTTATTTCTTGGGGTAAATTCTTTTTTCTCCAGGAGGTCTTGTCCTAAACCTTTGATGTAGCCACATATAGTCAACAGGATATAAGGTTAAATATTTTTCTAGATATTGGTTAATACGCATAGCGTCTTCTGTTTCATTCGCACCAGGGAAGTTTTCAAAAGGCGGATGAATTTCAAGTATCAACCCTTTGCCATTTTTAACTCTGCGCTGTGTAAAGGGGACTACCGTTGCATTGGTTAGTTTAGCAAACTTGGTTGTTGCTGTTATGGTCGATGCCATTGTTCCGAAAAAGGGAACAAATACTGCCGATTTATTGCCATAGTTTTGATCGGTTGCATACCAGACAATTTTATTACTTTTTAATGCTTTTACCGTACCACGAATATCGCTTTGTTTAAGCAAGCTTTTTACATGCCTAAGTCTACCTTGACGCATTTGGTTTTCAACTAATAGTGATTTATTCGGTTTATACATAGCATTTATAGGGTAATGTTTTCCGAGTAAAGAGCCACCAATTTCAAGACTGGTCATGTGAAAACTTAATAAAATAACGCCTTTATCTTTTGCTAATGCAGCATCTAAATGTTCGCTACCTTTTATTTCTGTGTTGTCAGCGTATTGGTGTAAATCAGAAAACCAGCATGATGCTGTTTCAACTAATCCTAAACTGGTCTCATAAAAATTATCAACAAGTAATTGCTGTCTTTCTTTATCTGATAGTTGAGGAAAGCAAAGTTTTAAATTAATTTCAGCTATTTTTTTTCGTCTGGAAGCTAGTTTAAGCATAAGCCAACTAATGAGTCGTGCCAGTTTTAGTTTAGCTAATAAGGGAAGCTTTGCTATTAGCCAGACAAAAGTAAACATAATCAATGCTGGCCAATACTTAGGACGAAGAATGAAATAAGAGGGCGAATATTGTACTTTTAAATTTTTATTTTTTTGCTTTGTCATAAGTTACGCGCAATACTTTGGAACATTTTGATAGTAAGTTTATTTTTGATATCAGCAGATTTCCATTTTGGATCAGCAGATGTTTTAACAATAACCGTTTCATATTGAGGAGATACATAAATATATTGGCCATAAATGCCTTTGGCTAAAAAGTCTCTACCTTCTCCTTGTGGTATCCACCACTGATAACCGTAATTTAAAAAAGGTTGGCTGTTGTGAGAGGCTGGGTCTTGTTTATTTATGTTTTGTCTACTCGTTGAGTCAATGACCCACTGTTGTGGAATGATTTGCTCACCATTCCATTTGCCTTTATTAAGGTATAATAAACCAAACTTTGCATAATCTCTTAAAGTTGCATTTAAGGTGCCAAAAGCTAATTCCATACCTTGATCATCTTTGAGCCACTTAGCATTTGAGCGCATACTTAGTTTACGCCATATCTTTTGTTCAAGGTAAGCGGAAGGAGATTGTCCAGTGGCTTGTTTAATTAACATGCCTAAAACTTGAGTGTCCATGCTGACATATCGATGTTTTTTCCCCGAAGGTTGTATGCTTTTAAGGCTTGCTGCAAAATCATTAATTGAGTGACCCAAAGCAATAACCCGACCCATTTTATTAATATCAGAGAAAAAATCAGCGTAGTCTTCGTTAAAGTCGACACCTGAACTCATATGTAGAATATGTTTAATCGGTACTCCATCGTAACCCGTATTGATTAAAGCAGGCACATATTGTGTGATTGGATCATTAATACTGCGAATAAACCCTTCATTTAAAGCGATACCAATTAATGCCGACACATAAGATTTATTAACAGACCAAGAAATGTTAAGCGTATCGATAGTGTTACCTAAAAAGTACTTTTCATAAAAAATTTGATTATTTTTGATAACAATAAAGCCGGTTGTTTTTGTATCATCAAGTAGCTTCTGTATTGAATAGGTTTGATCTTGATAGTTGAAGTGTTTGATAAGGGGTTGAGGTGATTGAGTTAGATTAAAATTAGACTTTCCTTTGATTATCACATTATGCGGAAAAATGTTTGCCATATGCTGAAAATTATAGGTAATACTATTTTCATTAAAGAGGAAAATAACTTTGTATAAGCGATACAGCTCTTTCTGATAAATGAAACTCCCGGTAATTAGTGCAATAACGACTAATAATAATGTGGTTTTGAGAGGTTTGAACGGGTTGTTTTTTAATAAACTATTAGGCGGGTGCATAAAGTTGCATAATGGACAATTACTAAAACCTAATTATAAGCGGCTAAATTCAAAGTGTCACATCCTTTCTCTAGAAAGAGCCAATAGTTAAAGTTTGAAACTATTGGCAGGCACTAAATTCACTTCAACCAGAATTTATGCAAGTGAGCTATCGACGACATGATAATCAGGATCTTCAATTAAATTTACTTCAACTAAGTCGCCGGCTTTAGTTAATAGTCGTCGGCATTCAGGACTTAAATGTCTGTAATGTAATGTTTTTCCGTTTCTTTCATATCTTTCTGCTAGTGAATCTATCGCTTCAATGGCTGAGTGGTCGTAAACTCTCGCATCTGCAAAGTCGACGATAACATCGTCTGGATCTGTTCGTGGAGAAAAAATATCTTGAAAGTTCTGGGTCGAACCAAAAAATAATGGCCCATGAAGCATGTATACTTTTGAGCCTTTTTCATTCACTGATTTACTAGCATAAATGATTTTGGCTTGTTTCCAAGCAAATACCAGTGCAGAAACGATAACACCAACAACCACTGCAATCGCAAGGTCGGCTAAAACAGTAACGCCAGACACTAAGATTATAATGATGGCATCTGACTTAGGTACTTTGTTGATCATATTAATGCTGGCCCATTCGAATGTGCCTAATACGACCATAAACATAACACCAACTAAGGCGGCTAATGGAATTTGTTCGATCCATTGAGAACCAACAAGAATAAATAAAAGCAGTGCTATTGCAGCTGATATGCCTGATAACCGGCCACGACCACCAGCGTTGATATTAATCATGCTTTGGCCAATCATGGCGCAACCACCCATTGCACCAAAAAAGCCACTGACTAAATTGGCTGAACCTTGACCAATGCATTCTCTGTTTCCTTGTCCTCTTGTTTCCGTAATTTCATCAATAAGAGACATGGTTAGTAAAGATTCAATTAAGCCAACAGCCGCTAAAATGAGAGAAAACGGAAAGATAATTTTTAATGTTTCAAAGTTTAATGGCACATCAGGTATTGAGAAGTTAGGCAGTCCTGCTGCAAGTGTTGCAGAAGGATTATTAGACTCGCTTCTAACAAAATCAATAACGTTTGGAATAGGAGCATCTAGGAAAATAACTAACCCTGTCACCACTAGTATTGCGGCCAGCGATGCGGGTATTACTTTGGTTATTTTGGGTAAAAAGTGAATAATAGACATGGTTAAAATTACCATACCTAACATCCAATATAAAACTTCACCTGACATCCATTCTTTCATACCTTCTGCATTTCTGACTTCGAACTGACCAAGCTGTGCTAAAAAAATAACAATAGCTAAACCATTCACAAAGCCCAACATAACAGGATATGGCACCATTCTAATAAACATACCCAGTTTGAATACGCCTGCTAATATTTGAATGATTCCGGTTAATACCACCGCAGCGAATAAGTATTCTACGCCATGTAATGCGACAAGACTGACCATTACAACAGCCATAGCGCCAGTTGCACCAGATATCATGCCTGGTCGACCACCAAAGACAGAGGTAATCAAACCGACTAAGAAGGCTGCATACAAGCCAACAAGCGGGTCGACCCCTGCAACAAATGCAAAAGCAACTGCTTCAGGCACTAAAGCAAGAGCAACAGTTAGACCAGAAAGAACATCATTTTTGATACTATAACGAGAACGAGTAATTAAATTAAACACAGACATGGGCAGGATGGTCATACAAGGGCGCGAATACTACACTAAGTTAGACCTGTGTCAATATTTAATCAAATATATTAAGTATATTTAAACTTGTTCTAGCAATGTTGCATGTGGCATAAATATGCAAACTAGTTATCACTTTTGATTCTTTAAAAATAATCTCAAAAATACATATTTAGTGATTTGAGGAGAAAGTGATATATAGGCTTTGTATTTATTAGTTAATATATCAATAGGTTATGTAATATATAAAGAAATTACTTTAATTTTAAAACTAATTTGAAATTGATATTATATTTTTAATAGCAAAATTTTATTTGCGGAACAATCTGTATCATCCTAATGTCTAAGGAGTGATATTAATAAAAATATTATTTTGAGGCTTGATTGATAAAGACTGAAATTTTTGATGGTGTAACTATATAGACAGAGGTAACTGCATATATGAAAAGACAGAAACGTGATCGGTACGAAAGAGCTCATAGCAAAGGGTTTACTGCGGGAATTAGCGGAAAGTCTAGCGAAGAGTGCCCATTTTCTTCAGCAGATGCTAGAGAGCAATGGTTAGGTGGATGGCGTGATGCAAGAGCAGAAATGAGTAAAGGGTATTTTACTTAAACAGTCAATATACAATTAGATACTTAGATAATACATTATTAAACCACTAAGTTTTAACTTAAAAATCTCCCAAAGCCTGCTTCTGCAGGCTTTTTTATTTCATATTTTTAATATTGAAAGCGATATCTTAGAAGGCAAGGGGTATATATCTAAACTCATACTACTGTTATAATACTTGGACCAGAAATTTTTAGTTCACAAATATGTTAGCTTCAACTATTCAGCAGTTCCCTTTTCCTAAACCACCTAAAGTGTTGTCAGCATCAGAAGCCGATTATTACAATAGCCTCTGTACAGAAAAATTAATCGAAAATAATGCCGTTTTAATAGCACATTATTATACTGATCCCGCTGTTCAGAAGTTGGCAGAAGCAACCGGAGGTTTTGTTGGCGACTCTCTTGAAATGGCAAAATTTGGGGCTGCGCATAAAGCGACTACTTTAGTCGTTGCTGGAGTCAAATTCATGGGTGAAACTTCCAAAATGTTAAGCCCCGATAAGCGAGTTTTAATGCCTACACTTGAAGCAACTTGTTCACTTGATTTAGGTTGTCCTGCTAGTGAGTTTAAGCAATTTATTCAACAAAACCCTGAGCGTACCGTTGTTGTTTATGCTAATACTTCTGCCGAAGTTAAAGCACTTGCAGATTGGGTGATTACAAGTAGCATCGCAGTGGAAGTGATAGAGCATCTTGATGCAAAAGGAGAAAAAATTCTGTGGGGGCCCGATCGACATTTAGGCGCTTATATTCAAAAGAAAACTGGTGCTGATATGTTATTGTGGCAAGGCCACTGTGTTGTACATGATGAGTTTAAATATAAAGCTTTAGAAAAAACAGCCAAAATGTACCCTGAAGCAGCAGTTCTCGTTCATCCTGAATCTCCTGAATCTATTATTAATTTAGCCGATCATGTTGGCTCAACTTCACAACTTATCAAGGCGGCAGCGCAACTGCCAAATGAACAAATTATAGTAGCGACTGATAAAGGTATTTTTCATAAAATGCAACAAGCCGCACCTAACAAGGAGTTAATCATTGCACCAACCGCAGGTGAAGGTGCAACCTGTCAAAGTTGTGCTCAATGTCCTTGGATGAGAATGAATGAGTTATCTAATCTTGCTGAAGTTTTTGAGCGTAATGATAATGAAATTTTTGTAGAGCCAGAATTGATTGAAAAAGCATTAATTCCTTTATCAAGAATGGTTAATTTTAAACGCTAAGTTAAAAAGAGTAGGGGAATAGTATAGGCTATGCCCCTTAGTTTCATTGGTTAAACACTGTAAATTAAAAAAAAGCAAACAGACATTTAAAGTTTGGTAGAGAAATTAGGGCCGCTACTTTTGGGTTTACTTTTAGGCTCCATATTAGCGGTTTTACCGCCACTCTCAGCAAGACGCATTTGAAGGTTAAGATCGGTTCTTGATTCTGCAAACTTAAGCGCATCATCTCTTGAAATAACCGCATCTTTGTATAGTTTAAATAAAGATTGGTCGAATGATGTCATTCCGTCCATATGGTGTTTCTCTATGGCTTTTTTAAGTTCTTCTAGATTACCTTTTTGAATAATTTCTTGGATATCTGGTGCTTTCATTAGTATTTCTAAAGCCGCTACTCGCTTACCTTGTTGGCTCATAACCAGACGTTGTGAAATAATCCCGTTAAGTACACTGGAAAGTTCCTTCATTAAAGAGTCTCGTTGTTCTGAAGGTATCATGTTGCGTATACGTTCTAACACTTGCTTTGAATTATTCCCATGTATCGTAGCTAAACATAAATGGCCTGTTTGAGCATAACTAAGAGCATATTGCATTGCTTCTTGATCACGTATTTCACCAATTAAAATAACATCTGGTGCTTCACGCATCGCATTTTTTAAACCATTATGGTAGCTTTTCGTGTCAACACCTATCTCTCTTTGATCGATAATTGATAATTTATGTTCGTGTAAAAATTCTATCGGATCTTCAATGGTTAGTACGTGGCTTGTGTCGCGCCGATTACGATAGTCAATCATTGCTGCAAGGGTTGTTGATTTACCGCTACCTGTTGGCCCGCAAACCAAAACTAATCCAGAACGTCCCATTACTAAATCAGCAACTGCCTTAGGTAACTTTAGTTCTTCTAAATTCGGGATATCCGATTTTATATGACGCATAACCATGCCTACTTCGCCACGTTGCATAAAAACGTTTACCCTAAAACGACCAATATCACCAACTGAAATTGCAAAGTTTTGTTCCCATTCTTCTTCAAATTCTTGAATTTGTTTGTCATCCATGAGTTCATAAGCAATATCTCGAATTGCTCCTGGTGGCATAGCACCTTGCCCCATTGGGGTGGAAACTCCTTCAATCTTCATGTGAGGAGGTGCTCCTGTACTAAAAAACAGATCTGAGGCGTTTTTTTCCGCCATTAAGCGAAGTAATAATTTTATATCCATCGAGAGCCCTATTTTTTGTTAATATTCATTCAATTCTAAGATTCAGAATCAGATACACTCAATTCTACATATCGGCAGTTTTTATCATAGACCTAAAATTATCTTTTATAAAGCATTGCCATTTAAAAGGATATTGTATAATCTACGCGCCTTGTTAACCTTTGTTATTTTATAAGCTTAGGTTGCAAAATAGACTTTTTCGCTACTTGCTTATTTATTATTCAATAGTCATTGAATCATTATTAAATAATAGAATCAAAAGCATAAATACGAGTAAAAATAGTTTCAAGTGTTTTGCTGAGATTAGTAAGTTGTGATAATTAGGTGAGGTGTCCGAGTGGTTGAAGGAGCACGCCTGGAAAGCGTGTATAGGTTAACACCTATCGAGGGTTCGAATCCCTCTCTCACCGCCAGATAAAAAATACTGGTTTTATTTTTTGGAGTGTATACAATACGCACTCACATTATGGTGGTCCTATTGGTCCTCTCGCAATGATAGATTGTGAACTCCGCCAGGCCCGGAAGGGAGCAACGGTAGCAATTGACTCATGTGCCGGGATGTGGCTGGTAGGACTGCCACCCAATTTCATTACTTCTCTATCAATCCTCAAATAAACCTGTGACACTTTATTGGCATAGATTATAATAGCGTCTATTTCTAGAATTCTAAAATAATGAGTTGCGATTGATGAGTTATCAAGTGTTGGCAAGAAAGTGGCGTCCTAAAGACTTTTCGGAGCTTGTTGGTCAACAGCAGACCGCACAAGCCCTGACTAATGCATTAGAAAGCCAACGCTTGCACCACGCTTATCTTTTTACCGGAACACGTGGTGTTGGTAAAACTACAATTGCTCGAATTTTATCCAAAAGCTTAAACTGCGAAAAAGGGATCACTGCCCAGCCTTGCGGCGAGTGCAGTAGTTGTGTTGAGATTGGGCAGGGGAATTTTGTTGATTTATTAGAAATAGATGCGGCGTCGAAAACCAAAGTTGAAGATACAAGAGAGCTGCTAGATAATGTTCAATATCGTCCAACTCGTGGTCGCTATAAAGTTTATCTAATCGATGAAGTTCATATGTTGAGTGGGCATAGTTTTAATGCTTTACTGAAAACACTTGAAGAACCTCCTCCGCATGTTATTTTTTTATTAGCGACAACCGATCCTCAGAAAATGCCTGTTACTGTTTTGTCTCGTTGCTTGCAATTTCATTTGCGTCGAATGGAAGAAAGCGAAATTATTAACCATTTAACCAATATTCTTTCGGCTGAGCAGATTCAAGTTGAAGAGGGGGCATTAGAACCAATCGCTAAAGGTGCAGATGGAAGTATGCGTGATGCTTTAAGTTTACTTGATCAAGCGATTGCTTATTGTGGTGGACAAGGTGTTGGCAAACAAGTTGTATTAGATATGCTAGGGAGCATTGACCGAGAATATGCGTTTCGACTCATTGCTGCAATTTGCGATGATGATGCGAATAAATTGCTTCAAATAATTGAAGATATTAGCCAATATTCGCCCGATTATAATGAATTGCTTGCAGATTGGTTATCATTATTACATCAAGTTGCGGTTGCTCAAGCAATAGGGAATAGCGAAGATTCCCAAGTTGAGCAGCTAGCTAAAATAGTCAGTGTGGCAGACATTCAATTATTTTATCAACTGTCTTTACATGCTAAAAGAGATCTTGCTTATGCGCCTCATCCTCGTCAAGGATTTGAGATGGCAATGCTGCGTATTTTATCTTTTAAACCTCAGACAAAACCTTTAACTCCGGGCCCTAATAACAATCATAAAAATCATACTGCCCCCGCAGTTTTAACAACTGAACCAGCGAGCACCAAAGCTCCTTCTTTGGTGAATACTTCTGTTGAAAGTAATCATAATTTAGCGAAAGAAATGTTAAATAAAATAGAGCCTACCGCTGAGGTTAGTTCGCTTCAAAATAATATGGCTGAGCTAAAAATTGATAACTCTAAAGCTGATAATATATCTGAACTTAAGGAACAAAAGTCTCATTTAAGTGTAGTAGTGAACAACGATTTATCTAAAGCTTCTAATCATACAGTCGAAAAAGAAGCATCAACAGCCAATCAGGTAAAAGAGAATACAACAGCTGCAACTTATGATGTACCGACTAATCAGTTGAAAAATATTAACTTGGATAATTCTCAACCAAGCAATGCAAATGAAATCATTACTGCTTCAGAGAGTTATGTGCAAGTTGAAATCGATCAGGTAACCGCTGAAAATTGGTTTAATGTTGTTGGTGGTTTAACGATTGAAGGGGGCGGTTTACAAGTGTTATTAAATTCAATTGCTGTTTATGAGTCAGGAAAATTAATGATCAATTATTTGTCTAAAGTTGAAACGCTTTTAACTGAGAATGCCTTAAATTGTATTAAAGCGGATTTAAAAAATTATTTTTCACAAGACACTTTAACTATTGAGTTCAATGCTGTTAGCACTATTGAAGAAACCAGTGAGACCCCCAAAATTAGAATGATGAGACTGTATGAGTTAGCAATTGATAAAGCACATCAAAAATTGTTATCGGATCCACAAGTTAGTTATATGATTGAAAGTCTTGATGCAACTTTAGCTAGAGACTCAATTAAGTTAGTCAATTAGAATTATTTCAAAGAGGTTATTATGAAAGGTTTAGGTGGCTTAATGAAACAAGCCCAGGAAATGCAAGAAAAAATGCAAAAAGCTCAGGAAGAAGTGGCTAATCTTGAAGTGACAGGGCAATCTGGAGCGGGACTGGTTAAGGTATTAATGACTGGGCGCCATGATGTTAGAAAAATTGAAATAGATGATCAGCTTTTATCTGATGAAAAAGAGATCCTTGAAGATTTAATTGCGGCAGCGGTGAATGATGCAGTCAGAAAAGTTGATGAACAGAGTAAAGATAAAATGTCTTCTGTGACCTCTGGTATTCCAATCCCTCCAGGCTTTAAAATGCCATTTTAAACTGTTGGACCATTAATGAATGATGGAATCTAAACCACTTCTTCAACAGTTTATTGCTGCGCTTCAATGTTTGCCCGGTGTAGGGCAAAAGTCAGCTCAGCGTATGGCTTATCATTTACTTAATAATGATCGGCACAATGCTCTTAAGCTGGCTGAGTTAATTGAAAGAACAATGCAAAATATCGATCATTGTGAGCGTTGCCGTGATTACACTGAAGCGACGTTATGTGAACTATGCCGTAATGAGCAAAGAGATAATAGCCTTATATGCGTTGTTGAATCACCGGCTGATATAGCAGCAATTGAAGCTACTGCTTCCTATTCGGGGAAATATTTTGTATTGATGGGATGTTTATCTCCACTTGATGGAATTGGGCCTGAAGAAATTGGTTTAAATCTATTAAAAGAGTTAGTTATAGAGCAGGGGTGTGAAGAATTAATTATTGCTACTTCGTCTACTGTTGAAGGGGAAACAACAGCACACTTTATTGTTTCAATGCTTGATAATTCAACAAAAAATATAAAAGTTAGCCGATTAGCACAAGGCGTGCCTATTGGTGGAGAACTAGAGTATCTCGACTCATCAACACTGGCTTTATCGCTAGCTAACCGTCAAAATATAAAACAAAGTTAATTTGATTTGAAATTGTATCGTTTGAATAACCAAGCTGTTCAACCAATATTATATATTTGTTAATTCAATTATTAATAAGGTTATCGTACTATTCAAGCTGACAGGTATTAAGTTGACTTAAAATTAACAAAACTACTTTGTTTAGTAGAAATCTAATAATTGCTGCATTTGGTCAGCAGAGCAACGAATAAAATTCTTTAGAAGAGCATAAGGTGCAGGTGTAGCCACTTTATTTTGAATAAAGTGGCTTTCAGTTTATTTTATTGTAAATCTTTCGATGATTGTTCAATCCATAAGTTGACTTTGCGCTCTAATACTTTCATTGGAACTGCGCCCCCCAGTAAAACCAAGTCGTGAAAAGCTGCTAGATCAAATTTATCTTTTAGTGTACTTTTAGCTTTTTCTCTGAGTTCGATTATTTTTAACATGCCAAGCTTGTAGCCTAAGGCTTGCCCTGGCCATGCCATGTATCGTTCTATTTCACTAATCACATCTGATTTTGCCGAGCCTGTTTTATCGGCCATATAGTCAATAGCTTGTTCTCTTGTCCAGCGTTTATGATGTAAACCTGTATCGACGACTAGGCGAACTGCACGAAATAATTCAGCTTGTAAACGTCCTAAGTTTCCAAACGGATCGTTTTCATATAAGCCCATTTCTTCTGCTACTTTTTCTGAATAAAGGGCCCAGCCTTCTACATAGGCATTATAAGGTGCTATGCGTCTTAAGAAGGGAAGAGTGTCTTGTTCCATGTTAAGTGCTACCTGCCAGTGATGGCCTGGGTTAGCTTCATGGTAAGTCAAAGTTTTTAAACCAAACTTAGGATTGGCTTTCATATCTCTTAAATTAATCCAGTAAACACCTGGTTTGCTTCCATCAACCGATGGTGGTGTGTATTGGCCTCCAGGTGCTCCATCTTGAATGGCTACAGGAAAAGAGCGAACCTCAACTTTATATTGCGGCTTTGTTTTAAATAATGTCTCCATTTTCTGATTGATTTCATCGATATAACCATTTAAATCGGCTAACAAATCTTTGCGACCTTGCTCCGAGTCAGGGTATAAGAATCTATCTTCCTCGTTAAGAGAAACCATTCGAGAACCAACGCTACCTGTTTTATAACCTTGGGATTGAAGGATTAAGTCCATCTCTTGACTAATTCGAGAGACTTCATCAATACCAATTTGGTGAATTTTTTCTGCACTCAGTTCGCTATCTCCTAGCTGAAGAATTGCATCTTGATAGTATTGAGCGCCATTAGGTTGTGCCCAAATACCAGATTCAGTTCTTGCTTTATCAATTAGACTTTTGGTTTTATTGCTGATTGCTTTGTATGATGGATAGACAACGGTATTAATTTTTTGAATAGCAGAGTTGCTCAATACTTGTTTTTTTTCTGCAGATAACTCATTTACTTTCTCTAGTTTTTCTATCATTGTTTTTATGAGCGGATGTTCTGCTGGCTTAGGGCTAAGAAAATTATCAAAATATCGAACAGCACCGGTAAGTACAACTTTTGGAGGGATCCAGTTTTGATCGATATCTGCTTGTAGTTTCTTTTGAATGCTGTCGACTAACTTATCATATTGGCCTAATCGTTTTATATAATCTAGTGCATCTTGTTCATTATTGATTGCTTGATCACTTTGCATATAACGAGGTATGTCAATCAGGGGACCATTAATTTGATTAACGATAAAAGGAGATAGTCCCATCCATACGTCAATATAACCAATTGAAAAGTTAGGATCGCCTGCGAAGTAACGTGTTAAATTTGCCATCACTTGTTGGTTATCTTTCTCTATTTGATTTTTGCTTTTGAGTGGATATTTTTTTATTTTTTCAGATAACGTTAATAATTGTTGACGTAGCTTTTTTTCATTATCTGGAGAGTAATCTTCTACTTTATTTGAAAAATACTCACCAACATCGGCTTCTTTTAAACCGTATAATGTTGCAGAAAATGCTCGAAATTTAAAAAGAGTTTGACTGGCTTCTTGGTAGAGCTTGGTGAGTTTTTGTTGTTCAGTGACTTGCTCTTTTTTCGGAGGGATTGTGTTTTCAAGCTCAGACTTATAATTAGCTTGTTGAGTTGAATTCATGGATTTTTCATCAGAGTTACAAGCACTAACCAACAATGTTGTTGCAATTATGCTTGATATGGTTTTGAGTTTCATAGATTAGATCCTTGAATCGGATTTATTATAAAGCCGATATTATCGTCAATTAATGTGATTATTTTGTTTGGTATAAAAGAATATAGCAGAATGAATATACTTGTGAATAGCATGCAAGTGTAAAATGTATGAATTTTGAAAGACCTAATAATAACCAAATAATGGTTATAAGGTGAGCTAGCGAGCAAAATGGGGATAATTAATTCAACCAGAGATATTTAAGGTTTCAATAAAATGCTAGCTAATAAAAATATTCATAGGTTTTGCTGGTATCAATTGGGCATTAATACAACAGTATTGTTTATCATTTTTTAATTGATTGGCCACTTTATTCGGTCAGATAGACTAAACAATTGCAGAAAAAGCTGAATAAAAGCTGACCTGAGAAAGTCAGCTTTTATGGAGAGTACCGTTATAATACTGATTTGAGCGCTTTAGCAACATACTCTAGGCATTGCGTGTTTAAGCCCGCGACATTAATTCTGCTTGAGTCGGCCATGTAAATTGAAAATTCATTACGTAGTTGGCGAACCTGTTCTATATTGATTCCTAAATAACTAAACATCCCTTTTTGTTGAGTAATGAAACTAAAATCTTTATCGATACCTTGTTGTTGAATGTTTTCTAATAAACCTGAGCGTAAAGACTTTACTCTAAGCGCCATTGAATCTAATTCATTTTTCCACTCAGTACGCAGAGCATCATTTGATAAGATAATGTCAACTAAGTAACCACCATAGGCAGGTGACATCGAATAGTTGGCGCGAGCAACATCTTGGATTTGAGTTTGAATTGCATCTGCTTGCTCTGAATTTTTCGTTTGTATCATCAAACAACCAGTTCTTTCTCGGTAAAGGCCAAAGTTTTTAGAACAAGAAGTGGCAACAATTAGTTCTTCAACTTGTTCTGATAGATATCTGATACCTTTAACATCTTCTTCTAATCCATCTCCTAGACCTTGATAAGCAATATCAACAAAAGGAATAAAACCTTGTTCGGAAGCTCTTTTGGCAACTTGCTGCCAATTCTCAAAAGATAAATCAGCACCTGTAGGGTTGTGACAACAGCCATGTAATAGAACAATATCATTAGGACCCAGTTTAGCTAATTGAGCATCCATCGCCTCAAAATTAACCGCACCTGTTTCTATATTAAAATAAGGATAAGGTTTTATTTCTAAACCTGCTGATTTCATCAATGGAATATGATTTGCCCAAGTTGGGTCACTAACCCATATAGTGAGCTCACCTTTTACACGCTTAAGTAGCTCAGCTCCAACTCTCAATGCACCACATCCCCCTGGAGTTTGGATTCCTGCAACACGCTGATTACTTAATGCTGAAGAAGCTGTTCCAAAAACCAAAGACTTTATACCCGAAACAAAACCAGGCACCCCTTGCGGGCCAATGTAAGTTTTACTATCTTCTGTTTCCATATGCTGACGGGCAGCTTTCTGGATAGCCGACATAATAGCGGTATGACCGGTTTCATCTCGGTAAACCCCTACACCCAAATCTACTTTATTGGGGTTAGTGTCATCTCGATAGATTGAAATTAGCCCTAATAGTGGATCGGCAGGTAACGCACTTAATTGGTCAAACATTGAATAGCTCCGGTCAAATTTTTTATATCTAAATTCAAGAATATTAGGAGGGATAATTGTACTCTCACTGACTGTTCTTTTGCCAGTAATGAGGCATAATTAATTTCTAACAAAACTAAAAGTTATGAAGCTTTTGTCCTTAATTGATGATGTTTATTCGTTATTTGGATTGCTATAGTTGAATTTCTTTGGTTCTTTTAATCAGATGAATAATTGAATCGTCTACAGGTTGAGACTAGAATGTTGCTGCTTTTAGCAAATCTATAGTTTTATTCATTTATTTGAGGTAGTTTGTCTGTGGTTCGTATTGGTCATGGTTTTGATGTGCACGCATTTGGTGGTGATAAAAAGCTGAAACTTGGTGGGGTAACAATTGCTGATCATGTTGGCTTGATTGCTCATTCTGATGGCGATGTTTTGCTACATGCTGTATGTGATGCGTTACTTGGGGCTGCGGCTATGGGTGATATCGGGCAGCATTTTCCAGATACAGATGAGCAATTGGCGGGAGTTGATAGTCGTGAATTGCTAAAACAAACATACAAGCTACTTAAACAACAAAACTGTTCAATTAATAACCTGGACGTTACGGTTATTGCGCAAACGCCCAAAATGGCGCCTCATATCTTTTTAATGAGAGAAAATTTGGCAAATGATTTAGAAATATCAATTGAGCAGGTTAATGTTAAAGCAACAACGACTGAGGCTCTTGGCTATGTTGGACGAAAAGAGGGGATTGCAGTACATGCTGTGACGCTAATAGAGTCGCGGTATTCAAATGCAGGATAGCTATTTTTTATATGCTCAGCATGTTGCTAAGTTACCAAGGGCGAGTGTTTCTCCCTTAATCAGTGCATCAATTCGAAAATATGCTGAAGATTTTCAAGTGAACGAACGCCTTTCTTTTGAACCTTCTGGTAGTGGTGAACATCTTTATTTTTATATTGAAAAAAACAACTGTAATACAGACTGGGTTGCCACACAGCTGCAAAAGCACTTTCAGTTAAAGTCTAAAGATATAGGATATGCGGGTAAAAAAGATCGATTTAGTGTTTCCAGGCAGTGGTTTAGTGTTCATTTGCCTGGCAAAAATAGAGAATATATGCCCATAGAAAATGAATTTTTTAAAATTATTCATTCGACGCTACATAATAAAAAACTGCGCTTGGGTAGCATTAAAGAAAATCAATTTAAACTGGTTTTAAGGAATTTATCTGGTGAAGTTAGTAAAGATGCGGTGATGAATCTAGCTGAGCAAGGTTTTCCTAATTATTTTGGTTATCAACGTTTCGGTCATGGAGCGAATAATTTATCAAAAGCAGAATTATTGTTAACTGAGCAGTTAAAAGTTAAGTCGAGAAATAAAAGGGGACTTTATTTGTCGGCTGCTCGCTCCTTTTTGTTTAATTTGGTTTTAGCAAAAAGAGTTGAAAATAAAACTTGGAATGTGGCTATTGATGGAGATTGCTTAAATTTAAATGATACTCGCTCTTTTTTTAGTTGTGATAAGTTAGATAGTGAAATACAGGAACGGGTTGAGCAAGGTGATTTGCATATCAGCGGCTGGTTGCCTGGACGACAAGCATCACAAGTGGCTGGGGACGCACAAAATCTTGAACAAAGTATTTTAAAACCTTATATGGAGTGGTTACAAGGCTTAGCAAAGGCTAAAGTTGATTCTGCTCGTCGCCCCATGCGTGCTTTTCCAAGAGAGGTTCAGGTGGATTTTGTTCAACCTGGAGAGCTAATGCTCCAATTTTCACTACCTAGCGGATGCTTTGCAACTTCACTATTACGAGAGTGTTTTAATATTGAAGATTTAGCTCTGAGAGAAATTTTAAATGATTAATATATTGCTGAGTAATGATGATGGGTTTGATGCGCCAGGCATTATCTCATTAGAACAAGAGTTGTCAAAAAAACATAAAGTCACTGTCGTAGCTCCTCATAAAAATCGTAGTGGCAGTAGTAGTGCTTTAACTTTAGACAACCCTATACGATGTAAGCAACAGGAAAATGGTTTTTACTCGGTTTCTGGTACGCCATGTGATTGTGTGCATTTAGGCTCACACCGCTTAATGTCAGAACCTCCAGAAATAGTTGTTGCAGGTATTAATCGAGGCGCTAATTTAGGTGACGATGTTCATTATTCTGGAACTGTTGCAGCGGCAATGGAAGGGCGTAGCATGGGGTTTCCTGCAATAGCTGTTTCGCTTGCTGGTCGAAAGTGTTTGTATTATGACACTGCAGCTCAAGTGATTAGCCATTTACTTGAGCGATTAGGTCAATATAGTTTGGACTCTAATATTATTCTTAATGTTAATGTACCAGATATGCCTTTTGAAGAATTAGCTGGATATAAGTTAACTCGGTTGGGTTGTCGTCATAGAGCTGATACTATAGTGCCGGGTGAAGATCCGCGGGGTGAAACGGTTTATTGGCTTGGCCCTCCAAGCAAACCGCAAGATGTTGGAGAAGGGACCGACTTTGATGCTGTTATTAATGGGTTTGTTTCAATCACACCGTTGGTCATCGATTTTACTGCTTATCAGAGCCTTAATTCAGTAAAAGAGTGGATGTCAAAATTATGATAACAAAAAATCTTGCCGGTATTGGCATGACGTCACAAAGAACACGCAGTCGTCTTATTCAGCGCTTAAGAGATAAAGGGATCATTAGTGAACAAGTTTTATCTGTTATGGAAAGAACTCCCAGACATATTTTTATCGATGAAGCATTATCTCACAGAGCTTATGAAGATTCTTCATTGCCCATTGGTATGGGACAGACAATTTCTCAACCATACATTGTTGCTCGAATGACCGAATTGTTAGTGATGAGTGGTAAAATGAATGATGTGTTAGAAGTAGGGACTGGTTGTGGGTACCAGACTAGTATATTAGCAGGTGTATCTCGCCGGGTTTATACAATAGAAAGAATTAAACCACTCCAAAAACAAGCGATCAAACGATTTAAAGCACTCAATTTACATAATGTGACGTATCAACATGGTGACGGCTATTTGGGGTGGGCTGATCAAGCTCCTTTTGATGCGATAATTGTAACTGCAGCACCAGAACAGGTGCCTGCTCCACTGATAGAACAATTAGCCATAGGGGGAAGAATGGTTATTCCGGTAACGTCGGCAAATGGTGACCAACAACTCCACTTATTAGAAAAAAGCGATGAAGGGATCTCTTCAATGAAGGTAGAAGATGTTAAGTTTGTTCCGTTGCTTGGAGGGATTGTTGAGTGAAAATTTTTACTCCAATGTATGAAACATGTCTTCGCTGGGCTAAGCATAAGTACGCAGTTTATTATTTAGGCTTAATGAGTTTTGCTGAGTCGATTATTTTTCCTATCCCTGTTGATGTCATGTTAGCACCAATGTGTCTAGCTCGTTTAGATAAGGTCTGGCGCTATGCTTTTGTGGCCACAGTGACGAGTGTTCTCGGTGGTGTCTTTGGTTATTTTTTAGGCATGTTCTTTTTTGATAGTATGATACTGCCAATTTTGGAAAAAATGAATTACATGGATACGTATAAACATTCGGTAGAGTGGTTTGCTGAGTATGGTGTTTGGGTTGTTTTTATTGTTGGTTTTGCCCCAATACCTTACAAAATTTTTACTATCAGTGCTGGGGCACTGAGTATGGCATTAGCCCCATTTGTGATTGCTTCCCTTTTTGGTCGAGCAGGCCGATTTTATTTAGTGGCAGGAATAATGAAGCTGGGAGGGGAAAAAATGGAACAAAAACTCCATCAAACTATCGATTATTTGGGTTGGGGGGTTGTGATAGTTGCTATTTTCGGTTATTTGTTGTACAAATATACATAATACTCATCTAAAACAAGCATTTAAGAAACTTAGTTAAACTAGTTTATGAGATATACTGTGCTTTTAGTTGGGAATTGAGTTTATTGGCATTCAGTTTGGTTGTACTGGCAAACCAAATAACGGGTGGCATCTTTGTAACACAATGTAGACTTGTCATTATAATATCCTGTGAATAGTGTGAAGATAGTACAAAGAAAAATTACAACAATTGTAATTGTTAGCCTTTTATATGGCTGCTCTTATAATGCGCCTGCGCCAGTGATAGATTTATATGCCAGATCAAATCAATCGCAAGTTTTGTCTAAGCCTGATTCAACACCACTTCAAAAAGCAGCAGAACTAAAAGATTTTCATATTGTTAAACCCGGTGAAACTTTATTTTCAATTGCCTGGTATTATGCATTAGAACATGAAAAGTTAGCAGAAATTAACCAGATAAAAAATAATCTGATATTTCCTGGCCAAAAGTTGTTATTAAAACATATTGGTAATCAGCCCATTTTTAATCCTGAATCATTAATAGCAGCCTTGAATGAAGAAATTTTACAAACTCCTGTTCGCTATGATTTTGAGGTTGGAAAAGTAGAGAAGCCACAAATTCAGCAAAAAAAACAATCACGAATAAAGGTTAGCTCTCGTTCTCGCTATAAAAAGAATAATAAGCATTCTCAAACTCAAAAAACAAAAGAAGTTAAAGTGGCTTCTGTTAGTAAGGCAAAAAGTTATTCTCAAAAAAACAAAGTACAGCCTGTTCGGCTAAATAAAGACCAGACTATTTCTTGGATTTGGCCTACCGATGGTAGAATTCTAGATCGCTTTTCATCGAGTAGTAATGCTAACCGTGGCTTAGATATCGCAGCAGCACGCGGCCAGCCTGTAAGAGCGACAGCCTCAGGTAGAGTTGTTTATGAAGGTAATGGACTTAGGGGGTATGGGAATTTAGTTATTATTAAACATGATAATAATTATTTAAGCGCTTATGCCCATAATCAAAAAATTCATGTCTCTGAAAATGAGTTTGTCAATGCTGGTCAAAGGATTGCTGATGTTGGCAGCAGCGGGACTCATATTGATAAGTTGCATTTTGAAATTCGCTATAAAGGTAAGCCGGTAGATCCGCTTAATTATCTGCCGAAAAAAAATTACTAATTTTTTTTTTAAAAACCTAAAGTTATATTAAAAGTGGTCGATAACCCACTTAAGGCTATCAAAAAATTTATTGCAATAAGAGTATAGCTGGGCTTTAAACAGAGTTTTCAGGCGGTGAAAACTTTAACTTTTTCTGGGACACTTGTCCGCATGGTGGAGAGCATAACAATGATAAAAGAAACTGCAAAAACCGTTACCCCCTTTGAAGATGAATTAGATTTAGTCGAGCCAGATGCATCTCATTTAAAAGAGATTGATGCTGAAGAAAAAGTAAAAAAAGAAGTGAGTCGTAGAGAAGGTGGGTTTGATGCGACACAAATGTATTTAGGTGAAATAGGCGCTTCTCCATTACTTTCAGCTGAAGAAGAAGTTTTTTTTGCGAGAAAAGCGCTAAAAGGATGTGAAGCTTCTCGTAAGAGAATGATTGAGAGCAACTTAAGGTTAGTCGTTAAAATTGCACGTCGTTATAACAATCGTGGACTTGCACTACTAGATTTGATTGAAGAGGGGAATCTTGGGTTAATTAGAGCAGTTGAGAAGTTTGATCCTGAAAGAGGCTTCCGTTTTTCAACCTACGCCACGTGGTGGATCCGTCAAACAATTGAACGGGCTATTATGAATCAGACCCGTACTATTCGATTACCTATTCATGTTGTTAAAGAGCTCAATGTCTATTTAAGAGCATCACGTGAACTAGCGCAAAAACTTGATCATGAACCAACGGCTGAAGATATTGCCAAGAAACTTGGTAAACCTGTTGAAACTGTAGCTAGAATGCTTGGGCTAAATGAAAGAATTTCCTCGGTTGACTGTCCGATTGGCACAGACAATGATAAACCCTTACTTGATACCATTGCCGATGAAAGAGAATGTGGCCCATCTAATCGGCTACAAGAGGAAGATTTAAAACAAAGTATAGAGTTTTGGTTAAATCAACTAGGTGAAAAGCAGAAAGAAGTATTAGCAAGACGGTTTGGCTTGTTAAATTATGAAGCGGCTACTTTAGAAGATGTTGGTCTAGAAATAGGTTTAACTCGTGAAAGAGTTCGTCAAATACAGGTAGAAGCACTTCGTCGGTTAAGATTTATGCTAGAAAGACAAGGTTTATCTCTTTCAAGTATTTTTAATGTTTAGCCAATAGTTGGAATTATTTCACCATATTTCTCAAAAGGAATTAACATTTTAAGCACATCGAATGATGTGCTTTTTTATATCATTTTATTGTATTGAAATGATTATCATTAACTTATACTAAAAACTAGATTTAATAACTAGTGCATGAATATCCGTTTGCATCATATCTCCTAAGGCTTGGTAGATTAGTTGATGCTGTTTCAATACTTTAAGTTCTGCAAACTGTTTGCTTTTTATGTGGACTGTAAAGTGTCCTTTACCACTACGTGCGCCAGCATGTCCTTCATGTAGGTGACTATCATCAATTATTTCAATATGCGAAGGCTTTAGAGCATTCGTTAACAACTCGGTCATTTTGTTGATGCGTTGCTGATTTTCCATTGGAACCTCTTTATCAAGGTAGTACTTTTTTAAATGGCTTAACTGTCACTGATTGATAAACCCCGGCAGCTAAATAAGGATCGTCATTTGCCCAATTTTCGGCATCTGATAAATTGTCGAACTCTGCAATTATAATGCTACCAGTAAAACCAGATTCGCCCGGATCTTCATTATCAATAGCGGGGTTAGGACCTGCTAAAATCAGCCGTCCTAATTGTTTGAGATTTTCTAGTCTTTTAATGTGTTCTGGTCTAGCTTCTTTTCTTAGAGGCAAACTGTTGGGTATATCTTGTGCAACGATAGCATACAACATCATTGATCCTTCTCTTTGATATTAGCGATTGATGGATTGTCGGAAGAATTGGTATTTTCTTCATTTTCTTTAGGAAAATAAGGAAATAATCTAATCATAGTGTAGATGAGTAGGCTGACGGTTAAACCCATTAAACCAAAAAGTTTAAATTTTACCCAAAAAGCTTCAGAGTAATAATAAGCAATATACAAATTAAGAAAACCAAACAGAGTATAGCTGATAGGCCATATTAAGTTAATTGAACGCCAGGTTTTATCAGGAACTTGAATATTATCTTCGAGAGCTGCACTTAACATTTCTTGGATAAAAAGTTTTTTTAGGATAAATTGGCGATAAAGAAAGATTACAGCCATTAACCAAACAATAACACTGGCTTTCCATTGAACAAACGCCGCATCTCTAAAAACGAGTGTCATTGCTCCTAGTACTAGAGTGATCAAAAGTGTCCACAAGTGTAACTTCTCAAAATGTCCTGTAAGCAAGCGTGAACCTATGGTTTGAATGACCGAAGCAATCATTAACCCCATTACTGCAGGATACATAGGGTTTTCTGCTCCAGAATAAAAATAAATACCAACAAAAACAACAAGTGGGAAAAAATCCAAGAATAGCTTCATTAAAAAACATCTACGTTAAATTAAAATATTGGTGGCAATACTAGCGTGGATTGCTTTTCTAAGCTACGGAAAATGTCTCAAGATAGACTAAGTAATTGACCAAATGATGAAACTGATACAAATAGCAAAAATTGACATAGTTAATCGCCAAAACACTTTTACCTGTTTTAGCTGCATAAAGTAATCGATAATTAGTTGAGATTTTAGTACTAAAATGAGCAAAATTAATCCTTTGCTCAATTCGCTAATGCTTGATGATTTTGTATTTAGCTCGCCTAGATAAGCACTCAGCATTGTTAGTATAATTAATAAAACCCATATAGAGGTTAATAAGCGAGGACTTGGTTTTCTATTGAAATTGTTAGGAGAAATGGGGGACATAAGCATCTCTTTTCTATTTGATAACATATACTAATGGAAATAATATCACCCATACAAGATCGACCATATGCCAATAAGATGCGCCTGATTCAATGCCTGAGTAATCCTTATTTAAGTAACTACCTGTTTTAGTTTTCCAATAAATAATGACCAAAATAACCATGCCTAGTAATACATGAGCGAAATGAAAACCGGTTAACAAATAATAATAAGTGTAAAAGTGATTCGTTGTTAATTCATACCCGGCATCAATTGATTGTTTATATTCTATGGTTTTGACAACAACATAAACACTTGCTGATAATAATGAGGCAAATAACCATTTTGAACCGACAGTCTGTTTGTCTCGTTTTATTGCATCAACACCCATAACAACGAAATAACTACATGTAATTAGTGCAACCGTGTTAATCAACCCGGCTATTTGATTTAAATGACTATGTCCTTCTGAAAACTCAGTAGGGTAATAAGTCTTAATAACTGTATATAAAACAAACAAAATGCCGAATACCGCCAGTTCAGAATAGATAAAAATCCAGATTGCTAAATCACCAGGCAAAGAGTCCCTTAGTAAAGTTCGCTGCATATTTGTTATAATATTTTAATTTATCGTTCTCAGTGGCATAAACATAGCAAAGTAACCTAATTCGCTGAGTGATCTTAATCAAGCTATACTGGGAAAACTAATTTGACTTTCAAATACGACTTTCATTGTCATAGCCACTTTTCTGATGGGGCTCTTTCACCTAAACAACTAATTGATTATGCGAGTGAACGTGATATCCACTGTCTTGCTTTAACTGATCATGATTCAATATCAGGTTTATCTGAAGCATCAGAATATATTTTATCTCAACAGTTACCTATCAAGCTAATTAATGGAGTAGAGATTTCATCATTAACTGAGTATGGAGAAATTCATATTATAGGTTTGGCTGTTGATCCCCTAAATAAAGCGCTTATTAATGCGCTAAATATTCAGCAGGAAAAACGCTGGTTGCGTGCCGAAGTGATTAATGAAAGTTTGATTAAGGCAGGTGTGCATGGTGTTCTTGAATATTGTAAAAAAGAAGTTAAGCAAGTGATTACTCGATCACATATTGCAAAAGCAATGGTGGAACTAGAGCAAGTTAAAGATATGCAACAGGCCTTTAAAAAGTATATTGGTAAGCAAGGGCGCATTAAAGTACCTAAAAACTGGATGTGTTTAGAAGAGGCTATTGAAGTAATTAAATCTGCTGGGGGGATTCCTGTGTTAGCACATCCGACTCGTTACCCGCTATCAAATCGTAAGTTAAGCTATTTGATTCAGACATTTGCACAAAATGGAGGAGAGGGGATAGAAATGGCTTATCCGAGTTTAAACCAAGATAAAATGAACTGGCTTAAAGTACATCAAAAAGCAAATGAATTACTTGCATCATGTGGTTCAGATTTTCATTACCCAAATTTGCGATGGACAGATTTAGGCCGCTATCCAAGGCTTGATCCGACAATTCCACACGTCTTGGATAGGCTGAATTAATTCTATCAATTTAACTTAGGCATGATACTATTAGTTCAGATAATGGTTTTTAATGTAATAATTAATGAGCTGACTTGATTGAAATTTAAGCAATTGACTCTGTGGTTAGCCTACATATAATCAAGTTGATTTAAGGTGATATAGCATGACGCAGTTTTATGAGATTCACAATGAAAACCCTCAAGCAAGGCTGATCTCTCAGGCGGTTGCGTGTGTGCGTAATGGTGGTCTAATCGTTTATCCAACGGATTCCGGTTATGCTTTAGGTTGTCATATTGGTGATAAAAAAGCGTTAGATAGAATAAGAAAAATACGTAAGTTAGATAAAAGCCATAACTTTACATTAGTTTGTCGAGACTTATCTGAATTAGCAATATTTGCGCGTGTTGATAATGCATCTTTTAGAGTATTAAAAAATCATACGCCAGGGCCTTATACTTTTATTTTGCGGGCTTCTTCTGAAGTACCTAATCGTTTGCAGCACCCCAAAAAGAAAACAATAGGCATTCGGGTTCCTGATAATGCAATTGCCTTAGCATTACTAGAGTCTTTAGGTGAGCCGTTAATGAGTACTAGTTTGATCATGCCTGATTATGAAATACCATTAGCTGAGCCCGAAGACATTTATGAGGTTTTAAAAGGTAAAGTTGATCTTGTGATTAATGGTGGCTTTGTCAGTGACCTGCCGACGACTGTTGTTGATATGCTAGAAGGTTATCCCAGAGTTATGCGCCAAGGTGGCGGAAGTTCGGAAGCATTTGAATAGATAATAGCCAGTTTTTGGCTGCTAGCTGATTGGATTTGTTTTAATTGAAAAAAACGGCCCGATTTGATTGCATTTAATAAAGCATTAGCTATAATTCCCCGCGCAATTGGAGCCAGAGTGGTGAAATTGGTAGACACAGGGGATTCAAAATCCCCCGCTAGTGATAGTGTGCCGGTTCGAGTCCGGCCTCTGGTACCATATTTAAAGCCTTGTTTTTACAAGGTTTTTCGTTTCTAGAGAGCGTTAAAACCTTTCTTTTTATTTGCTTCAATATTTCTTCTGGTGCATATCCAGTGCAGAAGGACTGCAAATGATTGTAACTAATCTCATTCGAAATAGGGCATTAGCACTTGGTACTTCTTAACTCTAGACTCTAATGACCCGACAATTTTCCGGTATTTTTACGGCACTTTGAACAATGATTTAACTTAATAAAGTTATCAATATTTTCGTCCCCAAGCTCTTCCACAATATCGTCTATTTGGTCTTCATCGAAATAAAATCCTAAGTAGTTTTTTGTATCTGAAATAAGCTTATAAATCATTTTTTTAACCTGTCTTAGGCATGACACTAGCAGCGGGTACACGCCCACTTTGCAGCGCGGTTCTGCAAAGTCGTAGTGCGTTAACTAGCGCCTCAATATCTTTCACCGCATTCCGGTTAATTCTGCCAGCAAGCCATTGGTAGTATTCATCGATGATGAATCCTTTTGTGCGGCACCCCATTCCGAAGATAGTTTGGCATCAGCTTTCTATCCTCCCAACCTCTCGGTAACCAGCAACCGTTATGAGGGTCATCAATTCGCATCTTTAACCATGCAAGAATACCTCTCATTTCTAAAGCTTCAATTCGACCACCTGAAATAATTGCATGACAATCACATCGGTTCGATGGTCGAGTGTTGCCAGCTCTCCCCATATGTGCAGCAAGCCGTGAAGAGTCATGCTTTTCCTTTCTCAGTTCTTTTCGCGACATTTGGGAGGCCTCTAACCTGTATGTGTCAAGTTTTTCCGCAATTTTCCCCTTAACTCTAAACGCCGCAAAGTCAGCAGTAGTTGGCTTTTCAATTTTAGCAAATTCAGTGAGTAATTTTTCCACATGAGTGTGTTCTGGTTTAATATGCGGGTACATCCCCTTGTTCTCCAATTCCATTGTATTAAGTGACAGACTTTTATTTTACCTTGTAACTCCCACTTTATTAAAGAGGTGTAACTCACAGATTGATATGTTTTTAGAATTTGTTTTTGATCAGTAATACTTGCAGTGTTCAACAACGATCCATTATTTATATATTTTAATAATTGTTGGTTTGGAAGTATGCTAGCCTTTTGAAAATGACTGGTGATAGTAGACTCTATTCTTTATCTGTCTAAAATGAGAGAAGCTATCAAACTTTTAGTATATTTGATGGCTTCTGCTAAAATTGTCAATTTAGAAAAGCTAAAGTTCGCTTCGGTAAATATCTCTTGTTTTCAAATAAGCCGTTTTGCTTATTTCTTTACAACTACTTTTCCAAAGTCGATGTGCCTTTAAATCATCTAATGAACAGAGAATTGAAAGTTTATCTGTTGTTGATAAATAATTAAGAAATTTATTGCTAGCTTTTTTCATATTTAACTCACTTCATTCACAGAAATACATAGAGTATTATTTGTTTTTAATTGCTACTTGAACTGTTTTAGTTGTTAATTTGAATTTTTAATTTCAAGCAACTTTTACCACCTGGACTTATACTGATATAAAAATTAAAGTAGCAAATAAGTTGTTAATTTTTTATTGGCTGTCAAATAGTAAACTTTATTTTTAGGTCCTTGTAAGAAATATAAGTGTAAAATGATTTGTGCTAATTTGATTCTTATCTTATCTATGAATGACTGGCTCTGTGAAATAATGTGGTTATAATTGGTCGATTTTTTAACCCAGTTTTTTTGTTTTATTATGCCAATGATCGGTTTTTCTAATGTTTTTATATAAGTCATTTTAAAAAATCCCCTAATAACTAGCGCAAACTTTTTATCTGTTGAACGCTGACTGATAGAACTTATTATTTGATTTAAAAGTTTATTTTATTTATCTCCTTTTCAAATATCACATGATTAACATTTTAAATATCCTATGGACATTTGAAATGTTGTAATGATTTAAATAGTAATCATAAACTTGCTTTCAATTGTCCTCAATAAATTTGTGGTTTATTTTGTATAATATTTTTTATTTATTCTGAAAAAGTGTTATTAAACTCTGTTTTTTGAGTTGATAAATCACATATTGAGATTGTTGGTGTAGTAATGTTGTGCTACGAGAGGCTTAAAGTTTTAAAATTGACTCTTTTGAAGCCTGTTTTAATAAGTCAGCCATTAAGAAAGGACTTTCACGGTATAAAATTGCGGGGTATATGACTGAAAATTGTGCTTCGCATTTACAGTTAGTACAGTAGTGTCGATATAACTTGGGTTGTGTTTTGTTTGCTTTAACTACAGGTGCTGCCTTAATTAGTCGCATTACTCCAGCTTTGCATTCATCGCAAATAAACTCCATTTTTTCTGCTTTCACTTTTATTTTTCTGATCATAACAACCTACTCGTATAACTAGTATCTTAGCATGATCTTATCTAAATTGATAACCACAATTGTTTGTTTTTTTCGTAAATATTGTCCAGTAAAAGACGACTCTTATAAATTAAGCTTAGCTAATATAATAACCTTTATATGTGTATTGTATACGATAGGTTGGTTTTAATGTGCAATATATGTAAAAGCAGGTTTATATGATTTATTGGTTAAGGGTTTGGTTTTACTCAATGATGAGTAGGCGTTCGTTAAGCTACAGGCATATCAACTAAATAATTGATACAAATCAGTGACGCAAAAATATTAGTACAGGTAACAACTCAGGCAATTTATATATCGAATACTGTAATTTAAGCTGGCCAAATGGTTCAAATGTTGTTCCGCTAACTCGGTAAGCAGTATTGAGGGAGTTTGAAAATCTTTAATGCAAGTGGAGGCGTATCAATTGTTATTGATTTTGGTAGCGAAGACAGCCGCTAGGGTTGTTGACTCATTAAAAGTATTTGGAAGCCACTTGAATTATCAAGTGGCTTTTGAGTATTCAATTAAATGATTGAGTATTTACAATACAGAATTAAATGCCTCTTCAACTGACTCACCATCACACAACCTTTCAATTATTTGTTCTCGTTTTTTACTCATATCTACTTTGGCAAATTTGGCCTTGTTAGCAAAATAGTATTGTGACATCAGTTTTGTTGCTGCGGTTTTATTAACACTTGCTGATTTTCGTTTGGTAATAGTCGTTTTTTTAGGTTGTTTAGCGGTTTGGTAAACTGATGCTTTAGTCTGATCAATATCAATGCCATTTTTTGAAATAATGTTGTTTGACGATTGTTCGGTTGTAATAGTTTTAAGTACTGAGTTCTGTAAGTTTTCTTGATGTTGTGGGGATGTTGATATACCGGTTGGATTATGGGTATTGTTTAATGGGGTAAATGTTTGAGAGGCAATTAATTGTGTTTCTAAAAATTCTGTATCAGGTTGGCTAAGTACTCTTTCTAACAAACAGACTCTTGAACGGTAAATAGCAAGCTGAGAAGGTTCCATGGGTAAATCTTGCTTAAACCATTTGGTTTTCTGAATGGGTAAAATAATATTATCCCAATACTTTTGAAAGTCTTGTTTCTTGAGAGGCTTAATATTAAACACTTGATAAAAACTAATATCTGTATCTGGACTAATACATACAAATTGATCGGGACGTTTCATGCTAAGCAAACGAGTTGCGGGAAATAAAGGTGCTTGCTTAATGCCATTTTGAGTAAATAAATTTTGATATTCATCAATAAATTGTAAAAAATGCCATCCATCTATTGGGCCATTAGCGGGAATGATTTTTAAGAGTTTATGAATGCCATCAGGAGCATTTTTTAGTATTTTCTTGAAAGAAGGAAAAGCAGACATAGCACCTAAAAGTTCTGTATCTAAATTAAATTCTTTTAAGGTCTTGGGATCTGAGATACCCCCAATTAAATATCGCTCTAATAAAGAGCTTTTGAGTAAACCTGAACTGAGTTGGTTCATTAACTCATGAGCTAAGTTTAAGAGTTTTAAAGAGGAGGCTATTTTATATCCAATGGCTAACTGATTGATGAGTTGATAATATTCAGTCCAGCTAGCGTTTAAAACTTGTTCGACAGTAGAAGAGGGTGATGTCATTTCTATATTTATCTCAGACATTGTCGTTTGGCTCTCTGCATATTGCTAGGGTTTATTCGTTGGGCTCGATATTAATGGAAATAGGAGGAAAAGCAACTCAAAAAAAGGGTAAATTGAAGATCTTTATTGCAAGATAATGGTTTGACTGTTTATCTTTTATTCATCGTTTAGTTCATAGCACTCAAGAATATAATATTAATATTGGTTGAGAATACATGCTAAGATAAATATTATTCTTATTAATGCCATAAGATTATTAGTGTTAGGTTATGACAGTTTGTTTAGCCTATTAGAAAGTGGAATATCAATGTTAATTGAATATAAACATATATCTGATGAAGCCTTATTAGGGATTGCTCAACAGTATGTTGAAACTCATATTTCAGAAGTTGATACTGATTTGAAAGTTGAGCAATGGACTAAGCAGGTTATAGAAATGGTTAAAAAGGGTGAATTGCTGATTGAGTTTAGTGAAGCCAATGAGTCTGTTTACTTAAAGCAACCTGATGAAATTATTGGTGAGTAGTTTCATTGTTATAAATAAGAACAATTTATTAGGGTAAAATTATGAATAATTATGTTGAGAAATTTAAATCTATATTACATAAGAGTTTGTTGGGGTATTTGTGTTTATTGTTAGGAACATCGACGGTTATTGCTGAGAAATTGGAATTGTTAAAAAATACTGACTTTAATCAAGTTGAAACTCAAGGCGTAAAGCTTATTACTGGTGGACAACCAAGTAAAGAAGAGCTTTATTTATTGAGTCAGTCAGGTGTTAAAACAATAATCAACCTTCGAAATACCAATGAATTTGATGGTTTTGATGAAGCGACACTTGTTGGTAAATTAGGTATTAAATATATTAGTATTCCTGTCGCTGGTGCTAAAGGGATAACCGTCGACAACGCTATCAAGTTAGATCAAGCTTTAGCAAAAACGAAAGGCCTCACTTTAGTTCATTGTGCCAGTGGGAATCGAGTGGGCGCTTTGTTAGCTTTAAGGGAAAACCTAATTAAAGGAAGCTCTATCGATGACTCTATTTTACTTGGACAAAATGCAGGACTTAAAAGTTTAAAAGATAAAACTTTAAGTCTAATGCAAAAAAAATAAAACTAAGTCATTAATTACTTAGTTTTTTTGATAGAAGAAAAATCTAGGTTATTAAGCGTCAATATGACATCTGGTTTGTCTTGTTCAAACTGTGCTATTTTTACTGGAAAGTAATTAAGCTCTGGACTAAGCCAAATAGAGAAGCTACCATCATCGCCACTAATACGGTTGACTCTGACCGTATTAAACTCACCCATAGGCGTATTTAATTTTTCAATGATAGATCTTTCATACTGATAAACTTTTCTTTTCCCTTTGTAACTAATGATGTAATTGAGCTCATTTTTATTTATTAATAAGTCAGCTCTGAGTTTTAATATATGCGACATTCGATCATAAATAAGTTCATTAATTGGTAACTCCCATTGACTACTATTTTTTCTTCCCGTTTCTACTTTTTTATCCCAATCAAAATTTTGTTCTATTTCTCTTGGTTTTTTAAAACTGATTTTAGTTGATGATAAAAAGTGAGTTGTGAGCAATTCTTTGTTGAGTAATTTAAATTGAGAATGCTCATTACTCTTTAATGTGAGTAACCATTTCTTGAGTTTACTTGAAATTTCTAATTGCCATAAACCATCATTAAACCACATGCGTCGAGACGCTAACCCCAGTTCTTCTCCATCCGATGTGATTTGATAAGAGGCTTCATAAGGATGTAGAAATAACCAAGGGTTCTCTTTTAATCTTGCTTGAATTCTATTTTGCTCGTTTGGTATTAAATTAGATGATGGTGAAAGCTGTGTGCTAGCTTTTTCGACAATATTGGGTTCTTGTATTGTTAATTCGTTTACTGAATTATTCGCTTTAGCAAATGTTTCTTCTGCTTTTACTGTAATTGTAGAAAGAACGAAGTTACTGAGCAGTAATGTTTTTACTGCCAGCATAAAATATATATTGAGCTGTTTGCTCATTTGTTTTTTACTTTGATTCGATAATAACTGGTTCTTCCAGTTTTTTATTATCAAAATATACTCCATTGTCTTTCATTAAAAGTCGATTAGTTA
This sequence comes from Aliikangiella litoralis, assembly GCF_052495765.1. The sequence continues at coordinate 2,716,592 of NZ_CP199292.1, forward strand.
AAAACCAAGATGCAACTTCAGGGTAGAGCTGATGTTCAAGTTGTTGAACTTGTTGCATGACTTCACTTTCATCATTGGTATGATTCAACTTCAGTTTAATTTGTGCAATTACTGGTCCACCATCTAACTCTTCAGTAACAAAGTGAACACTGCTGCCATGATAAGTATCTTTATTGGCGAGTGCTCTTTGGTGCGTATGTAAACCTGGATACTTGGGCAACAAAGATGGATGAATGTTCAATAGTTTACCATTAAATGTTTGTACAAATGTTTCTGAAAGTATACGCATAAAACCAGCTAAAATAATTAAGTCGGGTTGATAAGATTGAATTATCTCTGCTAATTTGTCATCGAATGTATTTCGAGTAGGAAACTGGGTATGTTCTACCACATGCGCTGGTATGTTCGCTTTTTGTGCTCTAACAAGCCCAAAAACATTGGGCTTGTTACTGATGACCGCGACTACTTTGCCGTTAAGTTTATTGAGCTTTTCTGCATCAATAAAAGCTTGTAAATTAGAGCCACTACCAGAAATTAAAACAACAACTCGTTTGTCCGTCATATTATTTGCTCAAACCTGTATGTTGTTTAAATAAAGCTAACTTGTTCTGCGCTATCGGTTGTAACAATTTCACCTAAATGCCAAGCTTCTTCTCCGAGATCTTGAAGGATTGTGAGTGCTTTATCTAGTTCTTCTGCTGCGACAACCAGCACCATTCCAACACCACAATTAAATGTGCGATACATTTCATTTGTTTCTACATTACCTTGAGTTTGTAGCCATTCAAAGATTGCAGGCATTGTCCAACTTGAGCGATTGATTTGTGCACAAGTTTTTTCAGGTAATACGCGTGGAATATTTTCTAACAAGCCTCCACCTGTAATATGAGAAAGTGCTTTAATATTAACTTGTTGGTTGAGTGCTAATGCTGATTTAACGTAGATTTTTGTTGGTTCTAATAGTGTTTCTGCCAATGTTCTCCCGTTAAAATCCTGTGCTAAGTCTGCGTTAGTTACTTCAATTATTTTGCGTATTAGTGAATAGCCGTTTGAGTGAGGTCCACTTGAGCTTAGACCAATCAATTGGTCGCCAGCAACAACCTGAGTGCCATCAATCACCTTTGATTTCTCAACAATACCAACACAAAAGCCAGCTAAATCAAAATCTTTGCCTTCATACATACCAGGCATTTCAGCTGTTTCTCCACCAATGAGAGCGCAGTTAGCTTGCAAACAACCGTCGCCAATGCCTTTAACGACGTCTGCCGCGGTATTAACGTCTAATTTACCGGTCGCATAATAGTCTAAGAAGAAGAGGGGTTCAGCACCTTGTACAATCAGATCGTTAACGCACATAGCAACCAGATCAATACCAACTTTGTCGTGAATACCTGCATCTATCGCTAATCTTAGTTTTGTACCAACACCGTCGGTACCTGAGACTAAAACAGGCTCTTTATAGCCTGTTGGTAATTCAAACATTGCACCAAAACCACCTAAGTTAGAAACAACTTCTGGGCGTTTAGTTGCTTTGGCGACACTTTTGATTTTTTCGACTAGTTGATTGCCTGCTTCAATATCGACGCCTGCGTCTTTATAGCTAAGGCCTTGTGGTTGCTTTTCTGACATCTTTAAATATCTCGGTTATCTACTACATGAAATTGCGCGCTATTCTAACATGCATTGGTCGCAGATCGAGCGATATTGCGGGATTTTTATGAAATAATGGGTCATAAAAGCTTGGAGCATGAGAGAGGGAGGATTTGAGAGATAATCACTAGTCTGAGGCTTTGAGCGCTAAAAAATAATGCTATTCAACAGATGTCGACAAATTTGAAGAAGGCTTTTTAGCTAATGACTAGAAAACTGTTTGGAAAGTTAGAATAAATTTATGTGTCGTTTAGTTTAACTGGCTTTGCGCTTCATTGAAGTGAGAGCTTCGTTAATTGCATATTCATTAAAAGCTGGATCTTGTCGAGTTGATTCATACAATCCTGTCCAATCTTCTGGGGCTGCAGCTTCTACAGGAGTTAAGGTTTTCCACCCACTAAAATCAAGTTGTTCAATTTCACCATCGAAGTATTGGATTTCTATGCATTGATCGTCGTAATCGATAGCTACAACTTCAAAAATTTCTCTTTTATCAACAAGGTGATACCAATGTCCTATTTCCGCTGAAATTTGCCCTGACATCATGAGTATATCCTCTTAATTTGGTTAAACTGTACGATTAAAGAAGTCTTTAATATTAAGTAGTTATGATTTAATCATCGTTCAAAATTGGCAGATTGAAAAGGAATAAATTATTCATAGCAGCTTTGTTAATAGACAATTTATTTATTACTCTACTTTTCACTTGACTCTTTTGTAAAAGAGTCAAGGTTTATGGGCTAGCTGTATGTGTAGGGTGAGGTAATATGGGGTAGTTATCTAACTGAGCGATAAAGTTATCGGGTTGGTTAGTCAATTTTGCATAGATTAGCTGATAAGTCAGCACATTCTTAACATACTCTCTGGTTTCTTTATAAGGTATTTGTTCAATCCACTCTAATGGATCTTGGGTGTGAATATTTTGCAGCCACTGTTGAACTCTAGCTTTTCCTGCATTGTATGCCGCGGTTGCTAATACTGGATGAGATGAAAAACTGTTATACATGAGACTTAAATGGGCTGTTCCTAACTTAATGTTTGTATCTGCTTTTAATAGTTGCGGTGTTATCCGTTTTTTTCCCATTTTTTTAGCAACATATCTTGCGGTAGAAGGTTTTAATTGCATCAATCCTCTAGCGCCAGCACTTGATATTGCATCAGCTTTAAATGCACTTTCTTGGCGGGTAATTGCATAAGCCCAGCTAACAGGAATAGCATGCTGTTGGGCTTGCTCTTTATATACTTTAAAATATTTAAGCGGAAAGCGCTTTTCAATATCGTTAATTTGTTTACTGCGTGCAAATGCTAGTATTGCTTGATGTTGCCACCCCCATTGATGAGCTATTAAAGCAAGCTTAGTCTGGTTTTCGAAAGGCGTTTTTTTAACTAAATAGTTCCATTCGCGCCTAGCATCTCCTAAACGACCCATTTCGTAGAACTCTTTGGCTCTAATTGTTGCTGATAATTGATTGATTTCATTAAGCTCTTGCACAGAAAAATTAATCGCCTGATGACTGAGTTCTGGCGGTTGATTAAGTTGACGTGCAGCTAAGAAGCCATAGTATTGTCTTTTCTTGGCAAGTGACTCAAATAATTGTTTGGCTTTATCTAGGTTGCCTAGTTGTGTTTCTGCAACAGCTTGCCAATAATGCCACTTGTCGGCGTCCTTTTTTGTGTTGGCGTATTGGTTAGCTAATGTTGCTATTTTGCTCCAGTTTTTTTCGTATAATGCTGTTGAGAGCATCCACTGATTGACTGAACTGTCATTAATGTTAGTGAGTGAAGATAACCAACTACTGGCTTTATTATCTTGTTCTATGGCTAAGCTTAAGCTAATAGCACGTTTTAACGAGGTAAATTGACCTTTCAAATGGTAGTTTCGACCTAGTTCTTGCCAGATTTTAATGGTCAAATTGGGATCTTCCCAAGCTAATTTTTTTAAACCAATTTGGATGATGTCTTTTGCCCGGTTCGTTAAAGGCTTTCTAAATTTTGTTTTGGCTAGCTTTTTAGGGGACTTGATGACTTCTAATAGCAGGTTTCCTGCATCTTGAGTTTTATGGTTAGAGTTATTGATTAAACGCTTAGCGAGTTTTTTATTTTTGTTTTCAGTAGCTAATATAATTCTTTGCCAAACCAGCGAGTCATCCATTTTTCCCGCTTTTTTCCAAAGTGATATGAGTTTATCGCAAGATTTAGGTAATGGGCGGGGGGTTAACCAAATTTGTTTTACCTTGGCATAAATATCGTTTTCATTTTCAGAAGTTTTTAATCTGAATTCGAGTTGTTTACAACTAAGCCGAGTGCTACCAAAGTCTCGGTAATGACGTAAAAAAAGTGAGGAATGATTGTTTTTAGCCAACCAATGTAGCCATTTGTAACGTAGCTTTCTTGAAACTGGCTCATCACCATATTGGGATAAAAATGATTCTATTTGTTGTGTATGATTTAGGTTTATATTAGCTAAAAGTTTATTTCTTTGTAAGTAACTAAGTAAGGGGTAGTTTTTTAATTTAGATTCTAACTTATTGTATTTACTCCAATCTTTTTTACTAATAGCTAATTCTGCGTCAAGGAATAGTTGTTGTTCAGGGCTTGTTTGATTTATCTTTGCGAGCACTGAGTTGGAGAAAAACACACAGCAAAGCAATACGAGTAAATAATAGTTATTATTAATAAAGCGTGCTGACACGAATGTTTCCTTTTTAACTGATTGGATGAGACTAATTTCAAACATCTAATATTTATATATCGTTAGTTTCCCTAATAAGTTTAGGACAATCTAGATACTAATTAAATCCCTAGCACTTAAAATTAAATTGATGCTTATTTTTTAAGTTAATTATTGGTTAATATTTTGGCAATAATAAGCAGAGTCTGCCTTTAATATATTGAGTATAAATGATTAAAACACAATCGCCAGTATTATATAGAGTAAATAAGTACTTAGACCATTTTAGCTGACGGTTATTGTTAGTGATTTATGTAAACTGAACAGTTAGGGCTAATATTATATTGATGAAAATGAAGTGTCATTATTTCAATACTCGATACTTATTGGGGAGTTTGTTAAGGAGATATGACTGTATTTTTCTTCATAGTCCCACAGGCACTTTTTTCTGTGTATACTTATCACCATTAACTCTAAGAACAGCATTTTAGCTAGTGTTTAATATATAAAAAATAATATAACTCATCTTGGTTCGGAGTAAAACGTGATAAATAAAAACACTTATTGGCATGAGAACTTGCGTTTAATATTCATTTGTCTAGTTATTTGGTTTACGGTTTCATTTGGTTTTGGCTTACTACTTGTTGAGCAACTTAACCAAGTTCGTATTGGCGGTTATAAGTTAGGTTTTTGGTTTGCTCAGCAAGGTTCAATTTATACCTTCGTAGGATTGATATTTTGGTATTCATGGCAAATGAATAAACTCGATAAAAAATACAATACAGAGGAATCAGAATGAGTGAATTGCAACTTTACGCCTATATAGCTGTTTTTGGGTCATTTGCAATGTACTTTGTTATTGCCTGGTGGGCGAGAGCAGGTTCTACGAGTGAATTTTATGTTGCTGGCGGTGGAATTCCACCGATTCAAAATGGCATGGCAATTGGTGCTGACTGGATGAGTGCTGCTTCGTTTATTTCTATGGCGGGCTTAATTGCATTTCTAGGTTATGGAGGTTCTGTCTTTTTAATGGGATGGACAGGCGGTTATGTTCTATTAGCTATGTTACTTGCTCCCTATATGCGCAAGCATGGTAAATTTACTGTTCCTGAATTTATTTCCGATCGATATTATTCAAAAACCGCCAGAATTGTTGCTGTGGTTTGTCTGATTATTGCTTCATTAACTTATATTATTGGCCAAATGAAAGGGGTTGGTGTGGCCTTTTCTCGCTTTCTTGAAGTTGATTATGGCCTTGGGTTGGGTATCGGTATGGCGGTTGTTTGGGTTTATGCTGTTTTGGGAGGAATGAAGGGGATTACCTACACGCAAATTGCTCAATATTGTGTACTGATATTTGCCTATACAGTTCCAGCGATATTTATCTCATTACAGTTAACAGGAAACCCTATCCCCCAACTTGGTTTAGGGAGTACATTGGCTGATGGTAGTGGTGTTTATCTGTTAGATAAACTTGATCAGGTTGTTACTGAGCTGGGATTTAAAGCTTATACAACAGATAGCTTAGGCAGTAACTTAAATATGTTTGCTTATACAATGTCACTGATGATTGGTACAGCAGGCTTGCCTCATATAATTATGCGCTTTTTTACCGTACCAACCGTTCAAGCTGCGCGTTCTTCTGCTGGATATGCTTTGGTTTTTATTGCTTTACTTTACACTGTCGCGCCAGCAGTAGGTGCTATGGCAAGATTAAACCTGACCAATACAATAACACCTGCTACAAATGAGCATCTTGAATATGCTGAACGACCGCAATGGTTTAAAGACTGGGAAAAAACCGGCTTATTAAAGTTTGAAGATAAAAATTCTGATGGAAAAATTCAATATAGTGCCCATGCAGAAACCAATGAAATGGTTAAAATTGATCGCGATATCATGGTATTAGCTAACCCTGCAATTGCTAATTTACCTAATTGGGTTATTGCATTAGTTGCTGCTGGTGGTTTAGCGGCGGCGTTGTCTACTGCGGCGGGGTTATTACTCGCCATTTCATCATCTGTTTCACATGATTTAATGAAAGGGGTTATTGCGCCTGATTTATCAGAGAAAAAAGAATTGCTTGCGAGCAGAATTGTGATGACAATGTCAATCTTGCTTGCGGGATATTTAGGATTAAATCCGCCTGGTTTTGCCGCAGGTACAGTTGCATTGGCTTTTGGTTTAGCCGCTTCTTCTATTTTTCCGGCTTTAATGATGGGCATTTTTTCAAAGCGAATGAGTGGGCGAGCAGCCGTATGGGGAATGGTTTCTGGTATTGGGGTTACTATGCTGTATGTTTTTCAGCATAAAGGAGTTATGTTTATACCTGGCACATCGTTTCTGGGAAATATGGAAGCGAATTGGTTTTTTGGAATTTCACCTAATGCTTTTGGCGCTGTTGGTGCTTTGGTTAATTTTACGGTTGCATTTATAGTGCTAAAATTGACTGGGCCAGCACCCAGTAATATTCAGCAATTGGTTGAAAACTTTCGTACACCGGGTGAAACTAGCGTTGCACATAGATATCAATAGTTAGGTTAGTTAATAACATTTATACTTTGACCTACCAGTAAAGAACCATTTGCTATACCAAGTGATGGTTCTTTATTATAAATCTTGTAACACTATTCAACTCGCTTAAACTATTCATTTCTCATTATAGTTAATCTTTTTTAGTACTACTTTTTTAACATTATTGGGATATATAAAATGAAAAACTTTCTTTTACTTACGATATGTTCACTATCTTTTTTTACTGCAATAGATGCAAAAACTTCTGAAATTAAAATATCTCAAATAATAAAAGAAGCAGTTGAAAGCTCTGCAAGGCCTGCTAGCGAGACCCTGCGAGATAAACATAGAAAGCCTGCTGAAGTGTTAGCATTGATGGGAATAAAGCCAAGTATGAAAGTGGTAGATTTTACTTCTGGTGGAGGTTATTACACAGATATTCTTTCGCGGGTTGTAGGTGAGAAAGGGCAGGTGATAGCACATAATCCACCCTATGTTATTAATCGATTTGCGACATTTTTAAATAATCCTGATAAAGGTTGGTTAGCTCGTTTGAACTCAGAACAATGGCGAAAGAATGTTATAAAAAATACTGATGAGCTGGATACAGTTAAATTACCACTAGAATTAGATGCTGCACTGATGGTGTTATTTTATCATGATACGGTTTGGCAAGGTGTTAACCGTAATATGATGAATAGAAGAATATTTAATGCGCTTAAGCCTGGTGGTGTTTATTTGATTATTGATCATAGTGCTAAAGAAGGCAGTGGTGTTAAAGATGTTAATACATTGCATCGTATTGAAAAAAATCAGGTTATTAAGGAGATAACGAGCGTTGGTTTTAAATTGGCAAAAGACTCTAACTTACTATCTCAAAAGGATGACAAAAGGGATTATAGTTTTGTAAGGGATAGAAAAACCAAAAGAGATCGTACTGATAGAATGGTATTGAAATTTGTGAAGCCTATTAAGTAGCTAGTTAAGATATTAGATTTAGTTCTTTTTTAAGTTTTGAAATTTGAAATTTTTTCTATCGTTCAAAGTTGTAATTTATATCTTTATTTTTACGAGTTTGAATAATTGTTTGGACAGGTGTTTTCCTTTGATACAACAGAGCCTTGTGGCACTAATAAACGCTTGTAGGAGAGTTTTTTATTCTTCAGTAATTTTATTTGGTCACATTGGTTTCACCGTTCTATTTTGAATTGTTTCTGTACAACGAGAGTACTCACATCATCTATCCTAGGGATATCTTTGTAAAACAAAATGACTTTAGTTTTGTTTCACAGATGCTTCACTCTGAAGCCAAAAGCATAATCGTGTAAAACAACTTTTTGAGTAAGAAATATTGAATTTTATGGCTTAACTTATTGATAAGTAAAGGCTATATGTATTGCTGTTATTATATCTAATTATTTATTGTATGCAAAGTATGTTTTATGGTGTACTATCAAAAAATAAAAACGACTATAAATTTTAAAAAGGGGAATATGATGTACTTAAACTTAAAACAACACTTCAAGCCGCATAAAACATTAGCTGCGATTGCAGTAGGGACCGCGCTTATGCTCTCTGCACCACATGCTTTGTCTGCAGAAAATACTAGCGGTACATTGAAGGGAACGCTCTCTACTTCCATAGAAAGTGATTTATCTAATGCTACAGTTACTGTGGTTCATCAAACACGTGGGATTTCTCGTTCAGTAAAGTCTGACGCGAATGGGAGTTACAGCTTACGGGGATTACCGATTGGACGTTATACTGTTACTATCGTAAAAGATGGTTTTGTATCGATTCAAGAAAAAGATGTTGTGGTTTCTTTAGGCCAATCTTCAGTTCTTGAATTTACCTTAGAAGAAAGTAGTCAAAGTTCTGATAACGTTGTTCAAATTATCGGTACTGCAGTTCGTTCTATTGACACGACTAGTTCTACTTCGGGTGTAACATTTGATGATGAAGAACTGACAAAAATGCCAATATCAATTGGTTTCGAAAGTATTGCTTTGCTAGCGCCTGGTGTTGTGGCTGATAGCGGTGGTTTTGATGCAAATAGCTTTGGTGGAGGTTCTGGTGCTGAGAACGGCTATTTTATTAATGGTCTCAATATATCGCATCTTAGAACAGGTATTGGTTCTATGCCATTACCTTGGGAGGGCATACAAGAGACTCAAGTAAAAACTGGTGCCGTTTCTGCTGAGTTTGGACGATTTATCGGTGGTGTTGTTAATGCGGTAGCCAAAACTGGTAGCAATGAATTTAAAGCTGGTGTTGAGTTTAATTATGATCCTCAATCACTTCGTAGCCAGCACGATACAATATTTAAATCTGATGGTTCAATTCATACAGATATTGCTTTAAGAGATGATACTCCTCGAGGAGAACGTGAGTTTAAGGACACTAATATTTGGGCTAGTGGTGCACTGATAGAAGATAAGTTATTTTTCTATACTTTGTACAATCCCCGTAAGCTCGAAACCAATTATACAAGACCAACGGACTACAATAACCTAGAAACAAATGCTGACCGTTGGATGATGAATTTAGATTATTTTATTACGGACGATCACGCTCTTAACTTATTTGCTTTTAGTAATAAGGAAGATTGGCGAAGAGATACTTTTGGCTATACTCCGTCAACAGATACTGTTGGAACTGATACGAGTTATTCTGAAGGTGAAAGAGGCGGCGAAGCTATCGCTCTTAGTTATAATGGTTATTTTACCGATGATTTTTCGATGGCGTTGACGATTGCTGAAATTGAACAAACTGAAGTTAATGTGCCAAATACTCTTTTCCCAAGTGTTAGAGATAATCGAACTGGAAACAATACGCCGTATGGTCCTTCTAGTACATCAACCATCACAGATGAACTTTATAATCGTGAACAATTACGTCTTGATTTTAATTATGCTCTTGATGAGCATGAATTGAAGTTTGGTATTGATATAGAAAATCTTGAAGTACATTATGCAGAAGAACCAAATGGTGGAGCAGGTAATGAAGCGTTTGGTTGGTGGACAATAGAAAATGCAGAAGCTGGTAATCCATTTGGTTTGGCTGCCGGAACTGACTATATTGACCGAAGAGCTCGTACTAATCTTGGTGTTAGTGAAATTAATCAAACGGCCATTTATGTTCAAGATACCTGGCAAGCGACAGATAACCTTGTGCTTAATTTGGGGTTAAGATATGCAGAGTTTGAAAATACGACAACCGAAGGTAAACCTTATGCAAATCTCACTGGGCAATTAGCACCCCGTTTTCAAGCAATTTATGATTTAGATGGTGATGGTAGTAAAAAAATCTTTGCGACATTTGGACGGTATTTTCAACCAATACCAGCGAACATGAATATTAAACAAGCATCCGGGCAGGTTGACTTGCATACTTACTTCCTAACGGATCAATATGATTCTGAAGGACGGCCCGCGTTGCTGGCTGATGGTTCACCTAGTCGCGGAGCTGTCATTGGTACCGATTTAATTGAGTCGAGCGTTGAGCACTTAAATGTAGCTGACAACGATTTAGAACCAATGTATTCAGATGAAATAACCTTCGGATTTGAAATGGAAGTTTTTGACGATATGACATTTGGCTCTCGTTATATTTACCGGGATTTGAAACGTTCAATTGAAGATGGTGCATTGTATGGTGCTCGTAGTGCTGCTAAAGAGCGATGGGAAGCGGCTGGTGGAACTTGGACCAGTAACCCTGCGGCTTGGATTTTATTTAATCCTGGAAACGATACTCGAATTCAGCACGATGTTGATGGAGATGGTCAATTAGATACAATTATTTACAACAAAGAAGATATTGCACTTCCTCGCTCAAAGAGAACTTATCTAGCGTTAGAGAATACATTGTCTGGGAATGTAACTGAAAATCTTTACATTATGGCGTCTTACACTTGGTCTCACAGTTACGGAAACACGGAAGGTCTAATTCGATCAGATAATGGTCAAGCTGACCCTGGATGGACTCAGTCAAACGATTTTGTCGAAAGTACAGCGTTTGGTTCTGGTAATTTACCTAATGATCGTCGTCATGCTTTCAAATTAAGCGGTATATATGATATTAGCGATGAATTGACATTTGGTTTTTATACGTCAGCAACTTCTGGAGCACCAATCAATAAATTTGGTCGTCACCCTTTAGATACTGGTTATTGTGTTGATAACTGGTGTTATTCGCAACAATCAAGTTGGGCGAGCGGATATTCTAATCTCAACTTTTATGCTGATGGTAAACCATCTCCTAGAGGTAGTGGTGGAACTGGTGATTGGTTATTTAATGTTGATACTTCACTAGCATATAACACGGAAGTGGCAGGTGGTGATTTGACATTAAAAGCGACAATTTATAACGTGTTTAATTTTGATACAGCTACTAATGTTGATGAATATTATGAGGCGGAGAGTCAAGGCTTTGAACCAGACGGTTCATATCCGCTAAACCCAAACTACTTAACTCCTGAAGGTCGTCAAAAAGCTCGTTATGTAACTCTTTCTGCTCGATATGAGTTTTAATTCGTAGCGGATAGTTTTAAGTTAAATATGAAGACCTCCTGTTGGAGGTCTTTTGAGTATTGCTTCTCAATAGCAATATTTTTTCTAATTGAAAATTTATTCAAACTTATTTTCACTTGAAGTTTCCCGTTTGAATCACAATTAAGTCTATTCACTGATTGAAGATGACTTTCCTATGACACCTATTTTGATTATTTTTACGGTATCAATTACTTTGATTGCTTATGTTGTTTTAAAACCTAAATGGATAGAAAAACAACGAGATAAAGTACGTGCATTACCGTTTCCAAAAGCTTGGCGCGAAATCTTACAGCGTAATATGCCATTTTTTTATAGCATGCCAGTTGACCTTCAATTGCAGTTAAAAAAACATATTCAAGTTTTTTTAGCAGAAAAAAAATTTACCGGATTTAAAGGTTTAGAAATTACTGATGAAATAAAAGTAACCATTGCTGCACAGGCTTGTTTGTTAATATTAAATAGAAAGACGAGTTACTATCCTAAATTAAAATATATTTATGTATATCCTGCGGCATTTATTACGGCACATGAAGGAAAAGATGCCGCTGGTGTTTTACATAACCAGCAAAGAGTTTTAAGTGGCGAGTCATGGGAGTTAGGTAAGGTGGTTCTTTCATGGCAAGACTCTAAACAGGGGGCAAAAAACTTTTCAGATGGTCACAATGTGGTTATTCATGAGTTTGCTCATCAGCTCGATCAAGAAACGGGGGCCGCTAATGGAGCTCCTTTCTTGAAACATAAAAATCGTCACTGTTGGTCACATGTACTGTCTAAAGAGTTTGAAAATTTACAATTTCAAGCAAGACATGGCGAGGACTCATTGCTTGATTATTATGGGGCGACTAACCCGGCTGAATTTTTTGCTGTGGCAAGTGAAGCTTTTTTTGAGCGTCCCGCTGAGTTTTTAAAGAATTACCCTCAACTCTATAAACAGCTTGAAGGGTTCTATCATGTTAATCCTGCTATTTGGTAGTAATAAAATAATTCTCAAAAATCAATAAAAAGCGAATAGCTATTATTTTTGATATTTAGCTGATTTTATTTAACCTGAAATTCAGATAAGAGAACTCAATGAAGAAGGTTATTTTTCTTTTAAACTAAACGGTTAAATATAGCTAAATCACTATCAATTGTCACAATAAAAGCCGTTATTTTTGCCGCTCTTTTCGTTGTCTGACTTGTCCATAGAGCGGCTATGCACTGCGCCAGACGCCTTAATAGTGACAAAAATCCCTGACTTTTCTCTATGCCAATTGATAGTGATTTAGCTATAAGTTATCAGGTGAAACTAGTTTGTCTAGTAGCTTTTTCCAATTTAATCCTAATCGTTTGCAATCATTCATTCGGTATATCGATTATTGGCTAAGTCTTTTTGGGAATATAAGTCATAAAAAAATGAGCAACAAAGCTCAAATGAACAGGTTTCTATTCATTTCATTTTTAAAATACTAATAGACTAGCTGCGCCTTTATTATCTTGATTTCTATAAGAAAAAATACTGTTTTTATGTCATTTTATGACATCCTTTTTTTATTGGTTACTTTATTAAGGAATGTGTAATCTAATAGTTGTACATGCAATTAAGTGGTTGAAATTACAATTTGAGTTGTTCTATAATCGGGAGATAAGTTAAAAACACTGTGAGGCCTAATTTATCTAGCGCATATTAATGTTGCAGGGCTTCAGCTTGATTGAAGGTTACTGAAAAATGATAGATGCGATTGACATGAACGAACCTAGCGCCGATTTTGATTGGAAGAGAGTCGCTTATTTACTACTTTTATCCCGTGCGATGGATGATATAGAAGAGCAAGAGCTTGTTCCGGCTAAATTAGTGTTTAATCAGTTTTCTGCAAGAGGACATGATCTGGCCCAAATATTGATTGGCTCCTTATTAACTCATCCGCATGATGGTGCAACAGGCTATTATCGTTCTAGACCTTTTGTGTTGTCATTAGGTTTAGATATTGTTGATGCGGTTGCTTCTCCTATGGCTAAATCTGGAGGTTATAGTGATGGCCGTGATATCGGTGTTGTTTGTAACTATCCTAATACAAAGGAAGAAGGTGCGATGTTATTTCCCATGTGTGGGGGAGTTGGTTCGCAATATTCACCTATTTCTGGCTGGGCACAATCAATTGTTTATCATCGCGATCAATTAAAAGATAAAAGTTATAAAGGGGCCCTGGGGATTTCAATGGGCGGTGATTCCTCCATGTCAACCAGTGGTTTTTGGGCCGCTTTGAATATATCAACAACCAATAATTTACCTCATCTGTTTTACATTGAAGATAATGGCTATGGTATTTCTGTGCCACAGACGGTGCAAACACCAGGCGGTGATCAAGTGGCTAACTTATCTGCCTATAAGAACCTCAAAATCATTGATGGTGATGGAACTTGCCCTATAGAAGCGCCTCGTTTGATAAAAATGGCAGTTGATTATGTGCGTTCTGGTCACGGAACGTGTTTGCTTCGATTAAAAGTCCCACGCCTTTGTGGACACACTTTTCAAGATACACAAACTTATAAACCTGAAGCAATGATCGCCGAAGAACAAACCAAAGATCCGCTGCCAAAACTTAAAGAGCATTTAGAAAAATATGCTGTTATTTCACCCGCTGAATGGAGTGAGTTAGAAGAAAATGCTTATTCAGAAGTGAGGGAAGCTGTTGTTAAAGCTAAAGAAAGACCTGAGCCAGATGTGAATAAGCTTAAACGATATGTTTATGCTGAAAACGATCAACAAGGTAACCCTGAAATTCAGTTAAGGGGAGGCCTGCACGCTAGTGATTATGTTTTCCCTGAAGTATCTGAAGTTGCAAAGCCGCAAGGCGCTCGTCTTAATATGCTCACTGCGATCCGCAACACATTGGATTATGAGCTTAGTATTAACCCAAAAGTGTTAGTTTTTGGTGAAGATGTTGGTCCTAAAGGCGGAGTACATGCTGCCACTTTAGGTTTAAACCAAAAATATGGCGAACACCGAGTATTTGATACCAGTTTATCAGAGGAAGGGATTATTGGCCGTTCAGTCGGTTTAGCGCTATCAGGGTTAATGCCAGTACCTGAAATACAATTTAGAAAATATGCTGAGCCTGCAGCAGAACAGCTAACTGATACCGGAATTATGCGTTGGCGAACCAATAATCAATTTGCTGCACCTATGGTAGTGCGCATACCGGGTGGTTTTGCTGGACGAGGCGATCCTTGGCACTCAATGTCTGATGAAGTCGAGTGGGCTCATAAAACCGGATGGCAGGTTGTTATGCCATCTAATGCTGAAGATGCGGTAGGTTTGCTAAGGTATGCTCTACGTGATAATAATCCAACCATTTTTTTTGAGCATCGCTATTTACTTGATAATCGTTGGGCAAGAAGGCCTTATCCTGGTGATGATTATGTAATTGAACTGGGCAAAGCTAAAGTTTTAACGAGTGGCGATAAATTAACGATAGTGACTTGGGGAGCAATGGTTGAGCGTTGTGAGGCTGCTGCGCTATCAGTGGATAAAGGCGTTGAAGTGATCGATTTAAGAACCATACAACCATGGGATAAAGAGGCGGTTTTATCTTCAGTAAAGAAAACTGGACGTTGTTTGATCGTGCATGAAGATAACCTGACGGCTGGCTTTGGTGCTGAAATATCCGCTATTTTAGCTAAAGAGGCATTTTTTGATTTGGATGCGCCAATTGAGAGACTGACCATGCCAGATATTCCCAATCCACATAACATCCACTTATTGAATGCTGCATTACCGACGCAAGAAAAGATCGAAGCCGCTATTTTGTCCTTATTAGAAGTTTAGGGGGAAACAGACGAATGGATAAATTAATTGATATTGCATTATCAGAAGGGCAGCTTGAAGGAACATCAGCAACATTGGCAACCTGGCTGGTGAAAGAAGGTGATTTAGTCAAACAAGGCGATCCTATTGCTGAGCTGGAGACTGACAAAGTGGTTATGGAAGTTTGTGCATCAGCAACAGGTATAGTGGAAACACTAACGGCAAAAATTGGAGATTCAGTTGAAACCGATCAAGTGCTCGGAAAGATAGCTGAAGGTGCTAGTAACGCGGCGTTAACTCAAAACCGTAATATATCTCAAGCTGAAAACTCAGTCGTTAGTAATGAAAGCCCAATCACTGAGGGCCAAAATTTTGAAGCTCAAAATAATGATGCTGAGAATGCCAGTTGCCGCCAGCTAATTAGCCCTGCTGTACGCCGATTATTGCGAGAAAATGAGCTGTCTCTTTCTCCTATTCCTGGTACTGGAAAGCGAGGTAGGGTGACGCGTGATGATGTACTAGCCTTTTTGAAAAATCCTGAATTAGTAAGAAATTCACCAATAAATGAAAGTAGGTTGGCTTCAACACAAGTAAGTAACTCTCCATTGTTGGCTAGTGTTAATCGTCAAAGTCGGCCATTAAAAGGCAATAAAATACCTCATTCACAAATGCGAAAATCAATTGCGAGTCATATGGTAGAAAGTTTGTTGCATACCTCTCCGCATGTAACGAGTGTATTTGAAATGGATATGGGGAATATTATTGAACATCGCAAATGGCACAAAAAAGAATATGCTGAGTTAGGAGTTAAATTAACATTTACCGCCTATTTTCTTGCTGCGATGGCAAAAGCGGTTGAGGCCGTTCCGCAAGTGAATGCGCGTTTCCATGAAGATGCGCTAGAGATATTTGATGATGTTAATATTGGTGTGGGCACTGCGCTAGGAGACTCTGGTTTAGTGGTACCTGTTGTAGAACAAGTGCAAGAAATGAACTTGTTTGAAATTGCTCAATGTTTAAATCAACAAACAGAAAAAGCGAGATCGGGTAAATTAACACCGTCAGATATGCGTAATGGGACTATTACAATTTCTAATCATGGTGTTAGTGGCAGTTTATTTGCTGCACCAATTATTATTAATCAACCTGAAGTTGCTATTCTTGGTATTGGCAAACTAGAAAAACGCGTTGTGGTTGAGTCCGTTAACGGTGTCGATAATATGGTTATTAGGCCAAAGTGTTATGTTTCTTTAAGTATCGATCATCGAGCACTAGATGCTCACCAAACGAATCAATTTTTAACGGCATTTGTTGGAATAATTGAGAACTGGGGCGAGTAATAAACGCCCTATAATTTGCTTTTGAATATACTTTTGTCAACAAAATTTAAAAAATGTATTCTGTTATCTGTAGGATACACGAGTGAAAGAAAGTTAACAAAATAGAGAGGCTTTGTATCATAAAAACTGATTGCAAAGCACTAAATATAGGAATGCTAGAAAAAATGAAAATACAAAGTTATGTTGCTGGTCAATGGTGTAGTGGTGATGGGCGAGTTGATACTTTAGTGAATTCAGTCAATGATGAGTTGATAGGTGAAGTTTCATCGTTGTCGAGTGGTTTTGATCAGTTTCTTGAATATGGTCGTCAAGTTGCGGGCCCTAAATTACGTCAATTAACGATTCATGAAAGAGCAGAAAAGATTAAGTTTTTAGCTAAATATTTATTAGATCGTAAAGATGAGTTTTATCGAATTTCTTTTATGACCGGAGCGACAAAAGCTGATTCCTGGGTGGATATTGAAGGTGGAATTGGTACTATGTTTAGCTACTCTGGTATCGCTCGTCGAGAGCTCAATAATGATACTTTTATTGTTGAAGGTGGTGTTGAACCTTTATCAAAAGAAGGGACATTTGCAGGGCAACATATTCTGACTTCTAAAGAAGGTGTGAGTGTTCATATTAACGCATTTAACTTTCCTGTTTGGGGAATGCTCGAAAAAATCACACCCAGTTTAATTGCGGGTGTTCCTGTCATTGTAAAGCCTGGTACTGTTACTTGCTACTTGACAGAAGCTGTTGTTAAGGCAATTGTTGAGTCTAAAATTTTACCAGAGGGTTCAGTTCAATTAATTTGTGGTAGTGTGGGAGATCTTTTAGCGCATGTTGGAGAGCAAGATGTCGTTACTTTTACCGGTTCTGCATCAACAGGACAAAAATTACGAGCTCACCCTAATCTTATTGCGAAAAGCGTTCCTTTCACAATGGAAGCAGACTCATTGAATTGTAGTATTTTAGCTCCAGATGTGTCGGTTGAAGATCCTGAATTTGACCTGTATGTGAAAGAGGTTGCGCGAGAAATGACAGTAAAAGCAGGACAAAAATGTACCGCTATTCGTCGTGCTATTGTTCCAGCTGGGTTAACAGATGCCGTTAGTGAAGCTTTGATAAAACGTTTGCAAGGAACCGTCATTGGTGATCCTTTGCAAGAAGGTGTTCGTATGGGGGCATTAGTTGGAAAAAGCCAACGTGAAGATGTTTTGTCAGCCATTGAAGAATTAAAACAAAGTAGTGAATTATTGCTTGATGGAATGGAAAATTTTAAGTCCGTTGGTATTGATGGTGATAAGGGCGCATTTATTACACCAACTTTATTACATTGTCAAAACCCACTAAACAATACAACGCCACATTCGGTTGAGGCTTTTGGTCCCGTGAGCACCTTAATGTCTTACGATGGAATTGACCAAGCTATCGAATTAGCAAAAATGGGTAAAGGAAGCTTAGTCGGGTCTGTTTTTACCGCTAGCAGAGAAAATGCTCGTGATATTATTTTAGGGACTGCTTCTCATCATGGTCGTATGTTAGTGCTCGACAGGCATTGCTCGAAAGAATCAACAGGACATGGTTCGCCATTAGCGAACTTGGTACATGGTGGTCCTGGTCGTGCGGGTGGTGGAGAAGAATTAGGTGGTGTACGAGCAATTAAGCATTATATGCAGCGGACAGCAGTACAAGGTTCTCCAACTTCACTAATGGCAGTGACTAACCAATATGTTCGAGGCGCTGAAGTTAAAACTGATCGCGTACACCCATTTAGAAAGTATTTTGAAGAGCTAGAAATTGGTGAGTCGCTAACGACCCATCGACGCACTGTAACTGAAGCCGATATTGTGAATTTTGGTTGTTTATCTGGTGATCATTTTTATGCCCACTTTGATGAAATTGCAGCGAAGGATTCGTTTTTTGAAAAACGAGTTGCTCATGGTTACTTTGTTATTTCTGCGGCAGCGGGAATGTTTGTCGATCCAGGACAAGGGCCTGTTATTGCTAACTATGGCATTGATAATTTAAGATTTATTGAGCCGGTTGGGATTGGTGACACAATTAAAGTTAAATTGACAGCTAAAAGAAAAATTAAGAAATCAAAAAGACCTGATGATAAATATGTTACTGGTGTTGTTGTTTGGGATGTTGAAGTGATTAACCAAAATGATGAAGCTGTAGCGCTCTATGACATATTGACATTAGTCGAACGGCAGAATGAGGATTAATTGTAGTATTAATTGAAACTAAAATTTAGTTAGTGGGCGTTTGGTATAACGCCCAATGGCTTTGCTGGTGATTGAGTTAGCTTTTAGGTTGGTGGACTGAGTCATCAAAACGAGGTCGATCAGATTGTGGTTCAGCTAAAGGCTCTATGATTCGCATGCTGTTAGTCGCTCGGACAGCCAAGTTAATATAATCCTGAGTTCCCTGGTTTTTCCAGACTAGATCTTGATCGGTTAATTGGCGAGTGACTTTTGCGGGTATACCCATAATCATTGAACGTGGCTCAGTAATGAACTTGGCACGAACAAACGAACAGGCTGCAACCATAGACTCTTTACCGATAATGGTTTCATCCATGATCACGGCATTCATGCCAACCAAAGAGTTTTCGCCAATGCGGCAACCATGTAGAACAGCACTATGGCCAATATGGCTGTAAGGCTCTAAAAAACAGTCAATATCAGGGAAGCTATGGAGTACACAGTTGTCTTGTACATTGCTGTGATGAGAGATATGTATACGGCCAAAGTCACCACGTAATACTGCACCGGGGCCGATAAAACAGTTTTCTTCGATGATGACATCACCGATGATTTCTGCACTAGGATGAACGTAAGTATTTTTTTTGATGACAGGGATAAAGTTATCAATTGCATAAATTGGCACAGGGATCTCCACGAATTTAACTAATCAGCAGAGTGATTCTGCTGCAAAATAATTTGAATTATAAATGAGGCATGGACATGTACCAAACCATTGTTGTAGAAAAAACGGCTGGCGTTGCAAAATTAACACTGAACCGGCCTGATCGATTAAATAGCTTTAATGTACAAATGCATGAAGAATTACAGCAGGCATTAGATGATATTGCCACAGATGGTGAGTCACGATGTTTACTGATTACAGGAGCTGGTAGAGGTTTTTGTGCTGGGCAAGATTTGAGTGATCGCGCAGTAAGCTCAGATCAAGACACGCCCGATTTAGGAGTTTCTGTCGAGAAGTTTTATAACCCATTAATTAGGCGTGTTACTCAATTAAAAATGCCTGTTGTGTGTGCATTAAATGGTGTTGCAGCAGGAGCAGGGGCTAGCCTGGTTATGGCTTGTGATATTGTTATTGCTGCTCGCTCATCATCATTTATTTTATCTTTTGCGAAAATCGGGTTAATACCAGATTCGGGCAGCTCGTGGCATTTTGCACGCGCAATTGGCTTGCCTAGAGCAAAAGCACTGGCAATGCTAGGTGAAAAGTTAAAGGCGGAACAAGCGGAGCAATGGGGATTGATTTATCAAGTTGTTGATGATGAAGTGTTAAGTGATAAGGCAAACGAAATAACGAGTTATTTCGCAAAACAGCCTACAGAAGCTTTAGCCCATATTAAACAGTTAGTTCATTCTACTTTTGATAACACTTTAAATGAACAGTTAGAAAAAGAACGCCTGCTGATGCAACACTTAGGAAGGAGTGAAAACTATCGTGAAGGTGTTGCTGCTTTTATGGAAAAACGTGAACCAGATTTTAAAGGGTAACAATATAACTGTTATTTTTTGTTTAACTCCTATGAGTGAGAGTGTTACGTGATGAATGCTGCTGAAGTTTTATTGGAAAATGATCCTGCATCACAAATGTTAGGGATAGAGTTAGTTGATCATGAAAAAAATAGCTGTTGTGTGAGTATGTTGGTTAAGAAAAATATGACCAATGGTTATGATGTATGCCATGGTGGTTTTCTTTATACTTTAGCTGACACAGCAGCTGCTTTTGCTGCTTCTTCTCAAGGTGAGATCATTTTAACGGCTAGCAATGAAATTATTTATTTAAAGCCTGCGATGTTACATGATCAATTAATTGCAAAAGCAGTTGTAACGAATATTTGTGGAAAGATCATTTATTGTGATGTAAAAATACTTAATCAAGAAGATACACTCATTGCGGTTTTAATTGCTAAGTTGGTTAATAAAAGTTTTAACAAAGAGTCTGTTGCGAAAGATAGTTTAGAACACAAGGTGCCTAACAAAGGCTGATAGTTTATAAAAGGTTTAGGTTAATGAAAAAAGTATATATTTGCGATGCTGTGAGAACTCCCATTGGTCGTTTTGGTGGCTCTTTATCTGGCGTGAGAGCTGACGATTTAGGGGCCATTCCAATTAAGGCATTAATGGAACGCAACCCCCAGGTTAACTGGGAGAGTATTGAAGATGTTTATTATGGGTGTGCTAACCAATCAGGTGAAGACAATCGTAACGTAGCAAGAATGAGTTTATTATTAGCCGGTTTACCGCAGTCAGTACCTGGCGTGACTATTAACCGTTTATGCGGTTCTGGAATGGACGCTGTCGGTACTGCTGCACGTGCCATTGCTTGTGGTGAACAATCAATGGCAATTGCTGGTGGTGTTGAGCAAATGTCTAGAGCGCCTTTCGTAATGCCTAAAGCTGAATCTGCATTTTCGAGAAAAGCAGAAATATATGATACCACGATGGGCTGGCGGTTTATCAATAAACAAATGGCTGAGCAGTTTGGAGTCGATTCGATGCCTGAAACGGCAGAAAATGTAGCTGAACAATTCAACATTTCCCGTCAGGATCAAGACCGTTTTGCTTTGCGTACTCAAGAAAAAACACAGCAAGCACAAGAAAAAGGCATTTTTGACGCTGAAATTGTGCCCGTTACCGTGAAAGTGAATCGTAAAGAAACAAAAGAGTTTTCTGTTGATGAACATCCGCGCCCTAGTACTTTAGAAGGTTTAGCTAAGCTTGCTACTCCCTTCAAAAAAGATGGAACGGTTACTGCTGGCAATGCGTCAGGTATTAATGATGGTGCTTGTGCATTGCTATTAGCTGCCGAGGATGAAGTTGAAAAACAAGGCTTAACACCTTTAGCCAGAGTGGTTGGTATGGCAACATCTGGACTTGAACCCAGAATTATGGGCGTTGGTCCGGTTAGTGCTACACGTAGAGTGTTGAAAAATACAGGCTTAAGTATAGAACAAATGGACGTGATTGAGCTAAATGAGGCATTTGCTGCTCAAGGTTTAGCAGTGTTAAGAGAGCTTGGTATAGCTGATGATGATGAAAGAGTTAATCCGAACGGTGGAGCAATTGCTTTGGGACATCCACTTGGCATGAGTGGCGCTCGACTTGTAACAACAGCTGCTTATGAGTTACAAAGACGTAAAGGGCAATATGCGCTATGCACTATGTGTATCGGGGTTGGTCAAGGTATAGCACTAATTATTGAAAAAGCCTGATAATTCAAAGAGATAGTCTAAAACTTTAATATAAAAAATAGCCGTTAATTTCTACTATTGGGTGGCAACTGCCCACCCAATAGGTAATATTTAATATGATACATAATTTGAAAAAAATATATTTAAATAGTATCATATTAAAAGTTGAATAATTGGAGAGGACTGAAATGCAAACTGTTGAAAATGCCGCAGAACAAGCGGGGTTCGATCAAAAAATTGAAGATGAACAAAAAATAGAACCATCAGATTGGATGCCCGAAGATTACCGTCAAAATCTGATTCGTCAAATGTCTCAACATGCTCATTCTGAAGTGATAGGTATGCAGCCTGAAGGAAACTGGATTACCCGAGCGCCGACGTTAAGACGTAAAGCGGTATTACTCGCTAAAGTGCAAGATGAAGCTGGTCATGGCTTGTATTTGTATAGCGCCACGGAAACTTTGGGCATTTCACGAAGTGAAATGATCGAAGCATTACAAACCGGTAAAGCTAAATATGCATCAATTTTTAACTATCCGACTTTATCTTGGGCCGATGTAGGCGCGATTGGTTGGTTGGTTGATGGCGCAGCAATTGTTAACCAGATTTCTCTTCAAAGAACTTCTTATGGTCCTTATGCCAGAGCTATGGTTCGTATTTGTAAAGAAGAAAGTTTTCACCAACGTCAAGGCTATGAAATCATGTATGCGCTTGCAAAAGGTTCTGCATTACAAAAACAAATGGCACAAGATGCTATGGATCGATTCTGGTGGCCGTCACTGATGATGTTTGGCCCACACGATAGTGAGTCGGCACATTCTGGTCGTTCGATGAAATGGAAAATTAAACGCCAGTCGAATGATTACCTTAGACAAAAATTTATTGATCAAACCGTTCCACAAATTGAAGTGTTGGGCCTTGATATGCCAGATCCAGAAATAAAATGGAACGAAGAAAAAGGACAATATGATTCAGGTGAAATTAATTGGGAAGAGTTTTATCAGGTAATTAATGGTAGTGGTCCTTGTAACCATCAGAGAATTAAACATCATAAAAGAGCGCATGATGATGGTGAATGGGTTAGGGAAGCGGTTAGAGCATATCGCGAAAAACAACAAACTCAATCTACCGAAAGCGCAGCGTAAAAATACTAAAAGAGAATTAAATTATGAGCCAAGAACAATTAGCCAGTTATGAAGTTTTTATTCGTTCAAATCGCGGACTTGATCACAAACATGTTGGAAGCTTACATGCTGAAAGTCCAGAACATGCATTAATGTATGCTCGTGATTGTTATATTCGTCGTTCAGAAGGTGTGAGCATTTGGGTGGTTGAATCAAGTAATATTACTGCTTCACAAGCAGGTGATATCGAAAATTTTGTCGATCCTATGGATGATAAACCTTACCGTCATGCGACTCATTATGAATTGCCTGATAGCGTAAACAATATGTAAATCATCACTCAGAGGAATTATTGATGAATCAAGAACAACAAGATTTATATCGCTTTTTAGTTGGACTGGGTGACGATGCTGTTGTATTAAGCCATCGTTTATCAGAGTGGTGCAGTAATGGTCCTTATTTAGAAGAAGATATTGCTCTATCTAATATCGCCTTAGATTATTTAGGACGAGCCAGAATGTTTTACCAATATGCGGTTGAAGTTGAAGGACAAGGAAAAACTGAAGACGACATTGCTTATTATCGTGATGAGAGACAGTATACCAACTTACTCATCCATGAACTTCCTATTAATGATTTTGCATTTACTATGGTAAGACAATTTTTTGTTGATGTATTTTATTGTTTTTATCTCGAAGGTTTAAAACAATCTAATGATGAGAGAGTCGCTGCAATAGCAACTAAAGCGTTAAAGGAAAGCCGCTATCATCTTAAAAGAAGCGAGCCTTGGATTACCCAATTATCGCAAGGTACGGAAGAAAGTCGTAGCCGAGTAAAAGATGCGCTAATTGAATTAGAAAACTTTGTGGGTGAATTATTTATTCAGTCAGATTGGGAGAAAAATTTAGTTGAAGCCGGTATCGCTGTTGATAGGCAAGCTATTCAAGCTAAATGGGATGAATATGTACAATCGTTTTTTGCTCAGTCAGACATTGTTGTGGCTGATAGCTGTTTACAAATAAGAGGCGGACGCGAAGGCATTCACACTGAACACTTAGGGCATATGTTAAGTGAAATGCAGTTTGTACAACGGGCTTATCCAGGATTAACCTGGTAATGGTTTGTTAGTGGTGGGCAACTTTAATGATTTCAAATAATATTATTCCAACCGTTACACCGATTTATGCTCAGCGTAATGCGATGAGAAAAAACTCACCGTATCAGGCTATCTGGAACTTATTGGATGAGGTTTATGATCCAGAACTTCCTGGGTTAACAATTTGGGATTTAGGAGTTTTGCAGGACATAAAGCAGTTTGATGATTGTTGGCAAATAGATATTACACCTACTTATAGTGGGTGTCCTGCTGTTGAAGCTATCAATCAAGATATTCAATCTGCTATGTTAAAAGCAGGTTATAAAAAAGTGAAAGTCAAGGTTGTATTATCTCCTGCTTGGACAACTGAAATGATGTCGCCACAAGGCAAGTTACACTTAAAAAATATTCATATTGCTCCGCCTGACGAACAGGATATTGTTATATGTCCTTTGTGTAATAGTGAACAGGCAAAACTAGTTAGCCAGTTTGGTTCAACTGCCTGTAAAGCACTTTATCAGTGTCAGGATTGTGCAGAATTTTTTGATTATTTTAAACATTTTTAGTGGGCTTTTATTTTATTAAAAGGTTGAGCGAAAGCTAAAAAATATAAAAGGGTTTTAACCTATGAGTACCGAATTTCATCAATTAACATTATCATCAGTTGAAAAATTAACTAAAGATTCAGTGGCGCTCACTTTTGATTTGCCAGAAAACCTAGCCGATGAGTATCGTTATATACAAGGTCAACATTTAACATTAAAAGCCGATATTGATGGTGCTGATATTCGTCGTTCTTATTCTATTTGTCAAAGTGTCCAGTCTCAAACTCTACAAGTGGCTGTCAAACAAATTGAAAATGGTGTTTTTTCTGCGTATGCCAATAAATCTTTAAAGCAAGGAATGAGCGTTGAGGTTATGCCACCACAGGGACACTTTTATACGGAACTTTCAAGTGATAATGCTAAACAATATTTATTTCTTGCTGTTGGTAGTGGTATTACACCTGTTCTTTCACATATCGAATCTATTTTAATGGCAGAACCTGAATCGAGGGTAACTTTAGTTTATGGTAATCGTTCTACTTCATCAATGATGTTTCGTGAAAGGTTATGTTTTATAAAAAATCAATATCTTAAAAGGTTTCAGTGGATTAATTTATTTACTAAAGAAGAAAATGAAGCAGAATTGTTTAATGGACGAATTACCCAAGAAAAATTAGTCGCCTTAGATTCGGCTAACATGATTAAGTTAGATCGCTTTGATGATATTTTTATGTGCGGGCCAGAAGAAATGATTAATCAATTAGTCAACTTCTTTAAGTTTAATAAGGTTAATGAAGACTCGTTACATTATGAACTGTTTTTTGCTGGTTCAGCGGAAAAGAAAGTACAACAGAGTCAGCAAGAGAGAGCGAAAAAATTTGCTGGAAAAGTTTCCTTGGTTTCGGTTAAAGTTGCTGGCAGAAAAACAACTATAGAACTACCGATGAGTGGCAATAATATTTTAGATGCGGCAATGGAAAGTGGGGCTGATTTACCTTTTTCTTGTAAAGGTGGTGTTTGCGCAACTTGTAAAGCTAAAGTCATAAAAGGTGATGTTGAAATGGATATGAATCACTCATTGACAGAGCAAGAGGTTGCAGAAGGTATGATTTTAACCTGCCAGTCACATCCTGTTTCTGAGGAAGTTGAAGTCGACTTTGATTTTTCTTAATGTTATTTTATTCACCAATAAATAGATAACAATAAGTTGTAAAACACTTGGCTAATATAAACGATTTTATTAATGAGCGAGCCGAGCAAGCTGGCATTAGTTGTAAATCATATATAGTGACTGTATTTGGTGATGTTGTTTCTCAGCATGGTGGCTGGATATGGTTAGGTAGCTTGATTGACTCGCTACAACCTTTAGGTTTTTCTGAGCGATTGATTAGAACCTCGGTTTTTCGCTTGGTAAAAGATGATTGGTTATTGGTTAATAAATTAGGGCGTAAGAGTTATTATAGTTTTACAGGAAGCGCTAATAATCATTATACGAAAGCTGCTCGACGTATTTATGCGGGTCATATGAAACACGAAGATAAAGGTTGGTTAATCATAATGCCTAGCTTCGTTTGTGACGAAAAAATGATCTTATTGAAAAGGCAGCTACAATGGTTAGGGTTTAGTCCATTATCATCTGGGGCTTATGCACATCCATCAATTGACTCTAGTTCACTCGAAGAGACGATAACCGAGTTAGAATTATCTGATTCGGTCATTATTTTTTCGGGGCAAACATTTGATTGTCAGTCGCAAAGTGTTCTTAAACGATTGGTCTTCGAAAAGTGGCAGGTTGAAGAGTTACAAGAAAGATATCAATCATTGATTGATTGTTACCTGACAATTTGGCATGCATTACAAGGTGAACATAAAATCAGCGATCAACAAAGCTTTTTATTACGAGGCTTGTTAATACATGAGTACCGTAGAATATTACTCAGAGATCATGAATTACCAGAAAACTTATTGCCTGATAATTGGGCTGGCTTTCAAGCGGCTAAATTAGTCAAACAAATCTATTTACACTTGGCGCGTTCGTCTTGTCGTTATATTGGCAGTCAGTTAGAAAATATGGATGGTTATCTACCACCTGCAATTGAAAACTTTAAACTAAGATTTAAATAATTAATTTCAACTTTATATCAGTTTACAAAAAAGAGAATACCAATGACTTCTAATCAAGTAATGATTGAAAAACAAAACCCAATAGGAATAATCTCTATCGATTACCCTCCTGTTAATGCATTATCACAAATAGTGAGACAAGGGCTGGTTGATGGTATTGATGAGTTAGAAAACGATGATAATATAAAAGTCATTATAATTGCTTGTGCGAATAAAACTTTTATTGCCGGTGCTGATATTAAAGAGTTTGGTTTGCCCCCGACAGAACCTTTTTTGCCTGATGTTGTTAACCGAATAGAAGCATCAACAAAACCTGTGATAGCTTCTTTATTTGGTACTTCATTAGGTGGTGGGTTTGAAGTTGCATTGGCTTGCCACTATCGAGTAGCGTTAGAAAATGCAAAAGTAGGTTTGCCTGAAGTTAATCTGGGGTTAATTCCTGGCGCTGGTGGTACTCAACGTTTGCCTAGAGTCGTTGGGGCCAAAAAAGCATTAGAAATGATTACTGGAGGAAAACATTATTCTGTGAATCAACTTTCAAGTTACAACCTTATTGACAGTATTTTTCCTAAAGATGCGAATTTAAAGGAAGAAACAATCGCTTTTGCTAACAAGTTATTAGAGCAAAATAAAGTTGTATTAAAGCGGGTTGGTGAAAATACTGTTGATGACGAAGGTGTAAATTGGCAAGAATCGATTAATCAAATTGAAAAAAAATCTCGTGGAAAACAAGCACCGGTTGTTGCTGCTAATGTTCTTTATGAAACACGTCATATGGATATTCAAGAAGGCATGGCTGTAGAGCGTAAAGCTTTTTTAGACCTGCGTGAATCAGAACAGTCGGCTGCTCTCAGGTTTGCTTTTGGTGCAGAAAAAAAAGCGGCTAAAACTGATTTGAAAACAGAACCTTTGAGCGTTAAGCAGGTTGGTATTATTGGTGGTGGTAATATGGGAGCTGGCATTGCAACTGCATTTTTGTTTTCGGGTTACAATCTTTGTTTAGTTGAACGCAATGCAGAAGCGCTTGAAAGTGGCAAAGCTAGAATTGAAAAGAATTTACAAGCCAGTGTAAAACGAGGGCTTATGTCTGAAACTCAATATCGTGATTGCATCTCACGAATGAAAACGAGTATTAATTATGATGATTTAGCCGACAGTGATTTAATTATTGAAGCCGTATTTGAAGATATACAAATAAAGAAAGATTTGTTTTTAAGTTTAGATAAGATTGTTCGAGCAGATTGTGTTTTGGCAACAAATACCTCTTATTTAGATATTAATGAAATTGCTACAGTTCTATCTCGCCCTCAGCAATTAATTGGGATGCACTTTTTTAGCCCTGCTAATATTATGAAATTACTCGAAGTGGTTCAAGCGGAGAAGTCATCTGAGCAAGCTTTGGCTACGGCGATGGCGGTTGGGAAAAAACTGAAAAAGGTTTCTGTATTAGTGGGTGTCTGTTTTGGCTTTGCTGGCAATCGTATGTATACGCGTTATGGTAGAGAAATTCAACAAATGCTGTTGGAAGGAGCAGGTATTGAACAAATTGATCAAGCTATGACGCAATGGGGCATGGCTATGGGGCCTTTGGCAGTGCAAGATTTATCGGGTATTGATATTGGGCATAATGCTCGTAGTGCACAACCTTTTCCTGAGCATGATCCTGGGTATTTTAGAGCCGCCGCAGTGATGGTAGAAAATGGTCGTCTAGGGCGAAAAACAGGGAAAGGTTTTTACTCATATGATGATAAAGGAGGTATGAATGTTGATCTTGAAGCTGCAGAGTTGATTAAACAAAAGGCAAACTCTCTTGGTATTCAACAACGTTCTTTTACCAACGATGAGATTGTTGAAAGAGCATTACTCGCTTTAATCAGTGAAGGTTTAAGCTTAATGGCGGAAGGAATTGTACAAAGATTATCTGATATTGATGTGATTTGGCTACATGGTTATGGTTTTCCTCGTCATAAGGGTGGACCTATGTACTATGCTCGTCAATTAGGTGAAGCTAAGGTTAAAACTTTAATTGAGCAACAACAGCTCAGCTCAGGTGAGAGGATTTGGCCGCATGTAGATACCAATGCGTTAAGCCGGTAGATTTGACTGAAATGCTTAATATTGGATAGTATTGGCTTAGCTATCCAATACTGAATTTATGCAGGTTTTATATTTTGAGCGCAGACAACCCCGAAAAAGCCAAAACTTTAAGTAATAATACTAAAGATTCTGCTACAGCAGGCGAGCAACAATCAAGCAATAGGTTGCCAGCAGGTAAAGTAGAATACACTATTGATTTACAAAGCTTTTTACCTTATCGAATGTATCGTTTGGCAACTCAGATGTCGCAGGCTGGTAACAAGCTTTCAGTATTACTTGCCGAAACAGGTGTTCCAATAGGTGAAAGAGAATGGCGAGTTATTTCTGTACTAGGTTCCTATGGTGGATTAACTAATGGTCATGTTGCTGATGCGTTAAAAACGGATGCTGCAACAGTTACTCGTGCAGTTAAGGTATTGAAAAAACTGAACTTTGTTGGCACTCGTTTTTCTAAAAAAGATCGTCGAAAGCAACTCATTTATTTGACAGAGAAAGGGGCTGCATTTCATGATCTCATTACGCCCAAGCGGATCGAAACAGGGGAGTTAATAGAGTCTTGTTTCTCATATACAGAAAAAGAACAATTACACCATTTATTAAATAAACTCGATAGGCATTTGCACCACTTAGAAAATGAACAAGAAGACGAGTGGGAGTAGTTATTTTGGATGAACATCATTTCATTTAAAAGGCTTTGTGCCTTGGTGTTTAGTGTGTAAAATGCGTTTTACCTGAAGCTTCGGCACAATCATTGAAGTAAAATCATACCTTAAAAGGGGAAATACACATGATCAAATTATATGGGTATTGGCGATCAACGGCAGCCTACCGGGTGCGTATTGTGCTTAATTTGAAGCAGGTTTCCTATGTTCAACAGTCAGTGCATCTAGTTAAAGATGGTGGTGAGCAGCATAAACCTGAGTACCAAAACTTAAACCCACAAGGTTTAGTGCCAACTATTGTTGATGATGAAGTCACTGTTGGTCAATCTTTAGCCATTCTAGAGTATCTAGAAGAAAAATACTCATTGCCTGCTTTGCTGCCTGATAATATTAAAGCCCGCGCTATAGCTCGTCAGTTATGTCAAATAATCGCTTGTGATGTTCACCCACTGAATAACTTGAGAGTATTACAGTATTTGTCAAATGAGCTTAATGTTAATGATGAGAGTAAGAATGTATGGTATCACCATTGGATTCGAAAAGGATTTCAAGCTTTTGATGCACTAAGAGAAAAACATCAAATTGATGGTCCTTATTCTTTAGGTAAGGAACTATCTTTAGCAGATGCTTGTCTTATCCCCCAAATATATAATGCACACCGCTTTAATTTTCCGATGGATGAATTTCCGCGGTTAAGTGCAATAAATGAAAATTGTTTAAAACTTGAACGAATTCAAAATGCAGTCCCTGAAAACCAACCGGATGCTGTGAAATAATCTTGTTCACTAATTGGAAGTTGATAAATATTGTGATTAAAGTAAATAAGTCCCTTTTAGCCGGCGTTTTGGCACTTACTAGTTATAACCTTATTGCAGCAGAATCTTACACTGTGATCGATTTAGGCAAATTAGACGATAAATCTATTTTTGCTTATGATATTAATAATTCGGAAACCGTAGTTGGTTATTCGTATACTACGATAACCAATGGCAGAGAGAAGGCTGATATAGCATATCATGGAGTATCCATTCAAAGTGGAGGAGTGGTAACTGACTTAACGGCAATAGTGAATGATAGCGCAGACTCAAGCTCTATCTTTGGTGTAAATAATAATGGAACGTCAGTAGGTTTTTCATGGGAGACTATTACAAAGTCAGGGGCTTCTGCGGCTAACTTTGAACGGGCTATTTATACTGATGTGGTGACGCCTGAAATTAAAATAGTACCGCCTTTTGTTGATGGAGACGTGCAAAATATGCGAGCTGTTTCTATTAATGATAATGGGGTGATTGTTGGTTTTGGTAAATTTAATGCACCTGATGATAAAGACAGTGCTGGTAATGCTACTGACAGCCTAGCAGATAGAGGGTTTATTTTTGATACTATCAATGAGACTTTAACACGTGTTGATCCTATCAATTACAGCGGAAACTATTTGCATGTCGCATTGCGTGATATTAATGCTAGTGGGCGGGCAGTAGGCTGGTCACAACAGCTAGTGGATGGTTTTGAGACTCCCTTAATAAAAAGTTTCTACCTTGATATTACCGCACCAGCAAACCTGGTGAAATTATCGATTTCAGATGACGATCGTTCTAGTTTTCCTTTTTCGATAAATGATGGAGGAAAAGTGGTTGGTAAAAGGCACGTTGGAGATAGTGTTCATTCGACTGCGTTTGTTTATGATATTGCTACACAAGCTTTAACCGATTTACCTCGGCTAAAAGAAGATTACCTTCCCCAAGGTTCCAGAGATATTGCAATAGCTTATGATATTAATAATCAAAATCAGGTTGTTGGAACATCTCTGGTTGATGTAGTGCCAGATACATATCATGCCTTTCTTTATGAAGACGGAGTGATGAAAAACTTAAACACTATGATCGACTGTAAAATTGATCCTGCCGCTGAATCTGTTGGAAATCCTGACTGGCTTTTGTATGAAGCAAGAGCTATTAATGATAATGGTGTCATCATTGGTAATGGTTTTTTAAACAGTGAGCGAAAAGCTTTTATGTTAGTTCCGCGTAGCGGCGCTGCCAAAACTTGTGTTGAACCTGTTGAGGAAGGTGACTCTGGATCAGGTAGCTTACCGCTAATAGGCGTCTTATTATTGTCTATTGGCTCAATGTTTTCTCGCAGAAAGTTTAGCTAAATAATCAGCTAATTAATAAAAAAGCCGCAAATTCTAGCGGCTTTTTTTATTGAGTTTTAATAGACATTTAGTCGCTTAATAACTTGCGAGCAAGCGACTAATGTTACAGCTACTCGTTGAATCATCAAAATTAATAGTGATGGGGGTTTTGGCAACCGCTGTTGACATGGCAAGGCTGTAAAACTTTTTGGAAGCTTCAGCAGTAACTCCGTTGATCCCTACTGATACATAATAGTAATCTGGAGAGGTGTTACTAGTACAAGCTGGTGAATCTTCGTAAAATTGTAAAACAAAATCTCCATTTCCTAGAGGGTAAATGGTTTTTATTTTTGAGGCGTGCCAAATCTCAGCTGAGGAAACAGAATAACTCGCCAATAAAAATAAAGTAAAAAGTAGTTTTTTCATTAAGATAAATCCTTTCATTAGTCAATTAAAATTGAGTATTTCAAACTTTCTATTTTTACAGCTTATAGAGCTGATATGGCTATTGTAAAACTTTTTTATTACTTGAAATAGCAATATTCGGACAAATGCTAACAATATTCAGCCAATGTAATCAGATTAGAATAGGGAGTCGAGTGATGCTTGAGCCTAGAACTAGCCTTTATAATAAAAGACTCGGATAAAGGCTCAAGCATTGTTAGTTACATATTAGGGTAGTTAGGCCCACCAGCTCCTTCAGGCGTAACCCAGGTAATATTCTGACTGGGATCTTTGATGTCACAAGTTTTACAGTGTACACAGTTTTGAGCGTTAATTTGAAACTTAGGTTGCTGAGTTTGTTCGTCAGTTATCACTTCATATACGCCTGCTGGGCAATACCGTTGTGCAGGTTCATTAAACTCTTTTAAGTTCACACTAATGGGAATGTTGGGATCGGCCAACTGTAGGTGTATTGGCTGGTTCTCTTCATGATTAGTATTGGAAATAAATACAGAGCTGAGTTTATCAAATGATAAAACGCCATCAGGTTTAGGGTAATTTATTGATTGACTCTCGGAGGCTTTTTTGAGTTGTGCATGGTCTGGTTTCGCATCACTGAGTGTCCAAGGCAGATTACCATTGAATAAGTTAATATCGATAAATGCGTAAGCAGAACCAAGAATATTTCCCCATTTGTGTTGAGCTGGGCCAAAGTTTCTTTGTACATGTAGTTCTTTCCAAGCCCATGAGTCTTTGTAAGCGCGACTAAAATCATCAAGTTTATCACTTGAACGTTCGCTGGAAAGTGCAGCAGCAATAGAGCCTGCCGCTATCATGCCTGATTTCATTGCGGTATGAGAACCTTTAATTTTAGCAAAATTTAATGTGCCAGCATCGTCACCAATTAATAAACCGCCAGGAAAAACCATTTCAGGTTGCGATTGCAAACCGCCTTTTGTGATTGCTCTAGCGCCATAAGAGATACGTTCACCACCTTTTAAATATTGACTGATTTCAGGGTGATGTTTATAGCGTTGAAATTCATCAAATGGGCTAACATGTGGATTAGAGTATGATAAATCAGTAATTAAACCAACCACAACCTGATTGTCTTCGATATGGTAAAGGAAAGAGCCTCCGGCAGTTGCACTTTCATTTAATGGCCAACCTGCGGTGTG
Organism: Aliikangiella litoralis; assembly: GCF_052495765.1. The sequence continues at coordinate 2,749,948 of NZ_CP199292.1, forward strand.
AACAACTTTACCTAATTGGTGTTGCTCTGCAGGTATTTTCCAGAGTTCCTTTATACCAATACCATAGTGCTGAGGCTCTTTACCCTGATCGAGTTTGAAGTTGCTAATTAATTTTTTTCCAAGGTGGCCGCGACAACCTTCCGCAAAAACAGTGTACTTAGCATGTAATTCCATACCTGGCATGTAACCATCTTTTTGAGAACCGTCTTCTGCTACCCCCATATCTCCAGTTAAAATTCCCTTAACACTACCATCATCGTGATAAAGTATATCGGCAGCAGCAAAGCCCGGAAATATTTCTACTCCCATCGATTCTGCTTGCTCCGCTAACCAACGGCAAAGGTTACCTAAACTGATAATATAATTACCAGAATTATGCATTGTTTTAGGGGTCAATAAATGAGGAATTTTTATACTCTTTTGAGCATCTCTGAGAATCAAAATATCATCTCCAGAGACTTCAGTATGTAAAGGCGCACCTTTTTCTTTCCAATCGGGGATAAGTTCGTTGAGGGCTGTGGGCTCAAATACAGCGCCAGAAAGAATATGAGCACCGACTTCAGAACCTTTCTCAACCACGCAAATAGTTGTTTCTTGTTGGCTTTGCTGTGAAATTTGAGCCAATCTAATTGCGGTTGCAAGGCCTGCTGGTCCTGCACCAACAATAACGACATCAAACTCCATAGATTCTCTTTCCACAGATGATTCCCCCAATTTAAAATTTTAGTTTAATAGCATAGTTGTTGAAATAATGAACAATACAACCACTAAATATGCCAGACAAAATATTAATAAACGTTACGTAGCACTATATTTTTAGCGCGAGTGACAACCATTTTTTATATCAAGAAAAACGAGATAATTTTCTCTTATGGTGCCTGAAAGTAGGGCATTATACCTGATTTCTATTGACGTTAAACGCGTAAAACGGCAAGATCCCTGCATTCTATAGAAATGTTGTTATTTTGAATATCAGTGCTGCATCAATATTCAAGTGATAAATAAAAATCTAGCAAGATTTAAGCGTTTCCTTAAGCTAAAAATTTAATCACCCAATAAGGTATTTGCATGAAAATTTTGGTAACTGTTAAACGGGTTGTTGATTACAACGTTAAAGTCCGTGTAAAAGATGATAATTCAGCTGTAGAAACAGCGAATGTAAAAATGTCGATGAATCCTTTTTGTGAGATCGCTGTAGAAGAAGCGGTACGTTTAAAAGAAAAAGGCGTCGCTAGTGAAATAGTGGTTGTTTCTATTGGGCCGTCACAAGCGCAAGAAACCCTACGCACAGCACTTGCTCTAGGTGCAGATAAAGCGATTTTAGTTAAAACGGATGAAGAAGTTCAACCGTTAGCTGTTGCTAAATTGTTAAAAGAAGTCGTTGCCAAAGAGTCTCCAGAATTAGTGATTATGGGCAAACAGTCTATCGATGGCGATAACAATCAATCAGGACAAATGTTAGCTGCTTTGCTCGACTGGCCTCAGGGAACCTTTGCTTCAGAGGTGAATTTAGCAGAAGGGCAGTTAGCTGTTACACGTGAGATAGATGGTGGTTTAGAGACTATCGATTTAGCATTGCCAGCTGTTATTACATCTGACTTACGATTAAACGAACCTCGCTTTGCTTCTTTACCAAATATCATGAAAGCGAAGCGCAAACCGCTTGAGGAAATGACGCCCGAAGATTTGGGGGTTGATATTGCTTCTCGTACTAAAACTTTAAAAGTAGAAGCACCTGCTCAAAGACAAGCTGGTGTTAAAGTAGAAACGGTAGCTGAATTAGTTGAAAAATTAAAAACTGAAGCGAAGGTGATTTAAATGAGTATTTTAGTAGTTGCAGAGCATAATAATGAAACAATTGCTGCTTCAGTACTATCAACAGTAGCAGCGGCTGGACAAATTGGTGGAGACATTCACCTGTTAGTTATAGGAAATAATTCGCAATCGGCGGCATCAAGTGCCGCAGCAGTTTCTGGTGTGAGTAAAGTGCTTCACGCCGAGGGAGCTGAGTTAGAGCACGCAACAGCTGAAACCTTAACCGCAATTATTTTAGCTAATGCACAAGGTTACACGCATATTTTAGCCCCAGCGACTACGTTCGGTAAAAACTTTTTACCAAGAGTTGGCGCTAAGTTAGATGTGCAACCAATATCTGATGTGATCAGTGTTGAAAGTGCTGATACTTTTAAGCGACCTGTATATGCAGGTAATGCTATTGCTACTGTTCAGTCAGAAGACAGCATTAAAGTTATAACGGTTAGAGCGACAGCTTTTGATGCTGTTGAAGCGGCTGGTGGAAGTGCTGAAGTTGTTTCTATTGATACTTCAGGATTAGTGTCAGATAAAACCAAATTTAAATCTCAAGAATTGACTGTTTCTGAAAGGCCTGAGTTAACCGCTGCCAATATTATTATTTCTGGTGGTCGTGGTATGGGCAGTGGCGAAAATTTTCACATGTTAGAAGAAATTGCTGACAAATTAGGCGCTGCTGTTGGTGCTTCTCGTGCTGCGGTAGACGCTGGTTTTGTACCGAATGATTATCAAGTTGGTCAAACAGGTAAAATAGTGGCCCCTGAGTTATATATTGCAGTGGGTATATCTGGCGCTATTCAGCATCTTGCGGGCATGAAAGACAGTAAAGTGATTGTTGCGATTAATAAAGATGAGGAAGCCCCAATTTTTCAAGTGGCAGATTATGGTTTGGTTGCAGACTTATTTAAAGTGTTACCAGAGCTTAAAGAAGCACTCTAACTGGCTCGTTACCTTTTGAAGAGGCTCCCTAAAGGAGCCTTTTTTGTTTTATTTGTACGAATTTAATTTTTATCGCTATTTTTATATTTTGAGATTGCCAGTGAAAGCTAGCTGGTACTAAGTCTATTACTTTTTAATGAAAACTATATCGAACTCTAAACGTCGTTTTTTAAAGTTGGCTGCGGTAAGTACAGGTCTATCAATTGCGGGTGGCATTTACTGGCCTTCACGCTGGCAGTATATTGTTATTCATCATTCTGCAGGAAACTTCGGTAATATTGATTTTTTGCAGAAGGTTCACCGACAAAGGCAGTCAGATGATCCAATTGATGCAATACCTTATCATTTTATTATTGGCAATGGAAACGGAATGAAAGTTGGTGAGGTAGCAACTGATTGGCGAGGTGAAAACAACCTGTGGGGAGCTCATGTCTCAGGTAGAAATTCTAAACGCAATTTTTTGGGGTTAGGTATTTGTTTAATTGGAGATTATGAAAATAATCAAGTTCCAGAGCTACAATATCAGTCATTACTCAAATTAGTTAGCTCGTTAATGGAGCGTTTTAATATTGCAGTAGATAATGTGTCTGGACATGGTCATATTAAAAATGAATTCACCTTATGTCCCGGAAAAAACTTTCCAATGGATAGGCTTAAAAAAGATCTCAAAAGATATCAACAGCTTTAGTTCATTTTTATTGATATAACAACTCAACTGATGGCTAAGAGCAATTTGATTGAACTAAAAGTTCCTGTACTGAAACGACTATAATTGAAAAATATTTTTGAATTGATTGCATTCAGTTGAGCATTCGATATAATTGCCCGCTCAATTTGGAGCCAGAGTGGTGAAATTGGTAGACACAGGGGATTCAAAATCCCCCGCTAGTGATAGTGTGCCGGTTCGAGTCCGGCCTCTGGTACCATTTTTAAAGCCTTGTTTTTTCAAGGCTTTTTCGTTTCTAGAGAGCGTTAAAACCTTTCTTTTTGCTCTTCGTGAATATCGTCCTGTGCATATCCTGTGCACACCGATTGTTATTAACCGTAATTAATTTTAATCAAGCTTTTCATAACGTAATACTACTCTCGAAATTCAAAGCTTAGGTTTCGATACTCATCTTCCGGTTCTAGCCGGCTTCTTTTATAAAATTTTTTCATGGTTTAAAAGAATTTTTAGATTGTAGATTAGTTTTGTGGTATCTCTATTTGAGGTTTTGTGTGTATTCTTTGACCTAAGACAAGACATTATTATTCGCATCTTTACTTATTTCATGTACTATTAATACCTTAAAAGTCAATAAGTTAAGGGAAGTAAATGGCAAAGAGAATACCAGTAACTCTATCTAATGGGCGAGAATTCCCTACTAAGACAGCTGCATTAGATTACTTCAAGAGAATCGTTAATTCAGTAGCTGAAATTATCTCAAAGGATCACGAATATTATTCCGATGTACTCTCATTGTATTTAAGACATCCAGAATTTACTCAAAAATCACGCAACGTAGATTTTATAAAATGTTTTCAAATAAAGAATAGCGGTCAATTCAATACAAAATGCTTACACACTATTCATATAGATGGAACAGAAACCGATTGGAGTTACAAAGTTGCCTGTGACAGTAAACAGAAATCTCTGTTTAACTGTTTCGTTGATGGCGCGCGCTTGTGTTTAGAAGAAGAATATCCAAGGTTTAGAGATGATTCTTTTACGTTAAAGTGCAAAGAGTTCGTGAAGCTACATAGTCATGATGGGATAGTACCTTTGGAGTGGATAAGCGAGCCAAATAAGATTCAATACCGGACGATATTAAAAGAGCCAATAAAACAGTCATTTTTAAGCTGGTATCGTAAGTTTGTAATTATGGGTAGTTAAAAGAAGACAGTATATGGACACAAAACCGAGTTACGGGAATTCAATAGCTGATGCTAATTGGGGCGTAGAACATCACGAGGTTGAAGCGAACATAGCAGACTGCAAAGTAAAATTATGTCATGTGAAAGTTAAGGATCTAAAAAAGCTTGCTTTTGAACTTACCAGAGTTGTCCAAACTAAATCATGGATTTATAAACTTGATACTGCCACTCAACGTTCTTACATTAAGACTGCAAAGGATACTGCTCAGGATTTAATTGAAATTTTTAATAGGCTAAATCCATCAGGTAAGGTTTCGGGTGAGTTTGGAGAATTAATGGTTTCAATCGGTTCAAGTAGAGCCTTGGAAATGATTTTTACACACGATCCCCTTCCTATTTCAGAGTTATGGAAACCCCAAAAGAAACAGAACGAAGGCTTTGATTTCCATACGGTTTGCCCTGAAGATTTAATCAATTACGGTGAAGCGAAATACTCTACTAAAGAAACGCCACATGGAGAAGCGATAGGTCAAGCTAGAGGATTTATTGACGAGGAAAAGCACTTTAGGGATAGAGTTCATCTTATAAATTTAGTTAAAGAAGAAGCAATACAAAATTTAGACGATGATAAATATGGCGTTGTCGCTGCTTTCTCGCTTCATGCAGTAAATCCTTTGAAGGTTTTACATAATGCACTTAAGTCAGCGGAACAAAAATTCAATCTCAAAACGATAAAGAAAGTTTATTTAATAGGCGTTACTCATTGAACATTGTAGATATAGTCAATCAAGACGATCCTAGTTTAGGAATTTCATTCTTACTGGAAAAATTGTATTTAGAAGGAGGTGAAAAGGCAGTGACACTTGAGCAACTTGCTTACTTTAAAAAATTTCACCCTAAAACTTTCGAGTCGGTTGAAGAGCAAGTCCTAAGTGCACTAGGGTTATTCTATAAGATAGAGGAACCTAGTAGTTTGTATTCATTTATGTTGATGGGGTTTGGTAAACAGTATCAAAAGGATTTTGGAAGATTCTTAACACCTATTCAAGCGAATATTAGAAGTGCTGTAGAAAGTAACGACGTGGTTTCTATTTCAGCTCCTACAAGTGCAGGGAAATCTTATTCAATAAGAGATTTTATAGCTGAGCAGGATGGTGATGCAGTAGTAATAGTCCCATCTCGAGCGCTGATTGCTGAGTATGTAAATACGATGCGTAGACGATTCAAGGGGAATAAGAATATTATGGTTTCTTCCTTTGTTGATAATGTGTTTACGTCACGAAAACTTAGAAGAATATTCATATTAACACCAGAAAGAGCAAGAGAATTGTTTTCACCAGATTTGACTCTTGATATCAACGTCTTTTTCTTTGACGAGGCGCAAATGTCAGAAGAGCGAGAACGTGGAGTGATTTTTGATGTTGCTATTCGAAGAATAAAAAAGAAATTCCCAAGCGCAAAATTGATATTCGCCCACCCATTTGTCGAGAATCCGGAAGCACAACTTAAAAAGCATGGATTTGACATACAAAATAATTTCTCTAGGGCTTATACCCACGGTTCCGTTGGAAAACTATGTGTTTTCAAACATCAAAATAAGAAATGCTACTATTTTTCTCCATTTGCTAAAAAAGGGCACCAAGTAAGAGAATGTATTGAATTTCCAGGTAAATTTGAAGATTTTGCTTTTGATGGAAAACATTCAGTACTTATATATGTGTCCAAAGCATCTATTTATAATGGGTCAGCAATAGAGGATTTTAGAAAATATATTGATAGATTCCCTCAAGTAGAAGACAAAGCTGCTTTAGAAATAATTGAGCGAATCGAACATTTACTTGGTACTGATGAAACTCATGAGTCTAGATTAGTATCTTTACTGTATAAGGGAGTTGTAATTCACCATGGTTCAGTTCCACTAGACGTCCGCTTTTTAATTGAAGACTATATTAGAGGTGGATACGCCAAAATATGCTTCGCTACCAGCACTCTCGCTCAAGGCGTCAACATGCCTTTCGATATTGTTTGGCTAGATAATATGCGTTTCTTAGGCGATGGAGAGGGAGTAAGAGCTCTCGCTTTCAAGAATTTAATTGGGCGAGCAGGAAGGTTATCTGAGGACTGTAAATTTGATACTGGTTTTATTTATACTAAAAATGCTAGGTCATTTTCTGAAAAACTAAATATCAAATATGAACTTAGTAGTGAGTCAGTTATTGATGCCCCGCTTGAAGAAATAGATCCTGACTCTAGGGAAGTAATCGAGTCTATTCAATCTGAGACCTTTGACGATGATAAACAGGTTCCAATGTCTAGAGTGGAAAGGTTGTCGAAGCCTGAAATTCTAGAGTTATTAGAAACTGTTCTTGAATTGCTTTTCAAACCCAGCGATTCGATTAAGGATAATATTGCTGGAAAGGAGAATAGGCTCAAAAGATTCGAATTAACAAGGTGTATGAGGTTGATTTACGAAGCGGCCCTGAATAGAGAGTTGTTTATCGGAGAAAAAGCAGTTTTTGATACAGCTATTTCTCTTTTTCTTCAAGTAATACAAGGTAGATCATTTCGAGAGATTGTAGCCACGAGATATCATAGAGTTTCCAAAAGGGATAAAGGAAAAATTGGAGCGGCTGAGTTTTCACAGTCAGCAGAAAAACTTCCAAATAGTAAACTTGTAAATGCTTTTTCTTTATTTAAAAAAGGTTTTCCAGCTAGGGCGGTAAGCTATGATGCGATTATCTTCGACACATATGATTATTTAGATCAGGTGATTTCCTTCTCTTTAACAGATACGTTTGTTGCAGCATTAAAAATATATAACGAAAAATTTGATAGTTTGAAAGCTAGTAAAATGGTAGAGCTTTTTACATATGGAACTAATGACAGAGTGCACACGCTGCTCATAAGGTACGGATTTCCACCAGAGTGCATCACGGAATTGATTCCTTATGTAGACAGTATTAGTGAAGAAGACATTAAATTTAATGAGCAAATTACTGACTCACCGAGGTATCTCCAAGAGCTAGTTAGTTGGTATCTTCCATAATTAGATAAACACATCTGAATAAAAAATCTATTTATTCAATCAGATTTAGACCTAGCTGTCTGATTTGCCGAGCTAGAAGGCAATAAGCATAGTATTTTGATATAACTCAGAATTGAGCAGTAGCTACTTCTTACCCAACAATGCAATAGCCGCTGCAGCTAATCCAGCGCCTATCAAGAATGAGCCCATATTACTGCCATCTTTCTTCACTTGAGTTGAATTCCCCCGCATTTGAGGTATAACAGCAACTCCTTGCGAACTCAGACTGTCTATAGTGTTATTCAGCCTTTCCGTCAATTCCCTAGCTGAAATTTCTAGAGCTTGAGCAGCCAAATACATTTGATCAACAGAAAATGACGATTTACCACCTTCTAACCGGCTATAGCTAGCTTGCGATACACCCATCCTTTCAGCCATATCACCTTGTTCAAGACCTTTTTCATTCCTGATATAAGAGAGGACCACGCCTAAAACGGCAGAATAGGTAGTTTGTTGGCTGTTCATATTTTAATCATCATACCGTTATTACACGTATATCATTGACATTGTATATGTATACGTTTAATGTATATGCGTAAAACGTAAATAACACAAGGAAACGTATATGCATTCTAACTTAAAAATGGGCGATTTTCTATATAGAACGAAAATCATGGTTGAGCACGCCGGTATCTACCTGGGGGACGGCAAGGTAATTCATAATCAACCCAAAGTGGGCGTTACTGTAACCACCTTTGGTGAATATGCAGAGGGCAAAGAGGTTAAAGTAATTAAAGCTAGCAGCATTAACGAGCAGGAATTTCGTACAAGAATTGAGCAAGTTCTCAGTGCTAATAAACCATATTGCTTACTTACTAATAATTGCGAGCATATAGCTTCTTTGATTTATCAGGGAACAAAGACAAGTTCTCAAGTTAAAGCGGTCATTCTCTCAGTTATTCTTGGACTAATTGTAAGTAAAAAGGTTGACGGCAAGAATTTGCTGAGAATAGTTGCTATAGGTGGTTTGTGTGGCTTGTTTCTTTCTAATCTTAGCCGTAGTTATGATGAAGTCGTTTTTCAACCATCATAATTTAATAGGGAATACCTTAAAGGTTCAATCGATTAATAACTAAATTAAGTAAAATTAGAGAAAGGAGAGGGTGTAAATGGAAATCAGAAGAGAACTAAAAGTCATTGGCTACTTGGCAGCGTTACCAGCTCTGCTAGCTTTTTTATTTGGAGGAGCTGAATTGTTAACGACAGTTATCAAAGCTCTCACGGCCAATAAATGGATTATGTACTATTCGATGTTCGCCGCAGCATTATTCGTATTTCTTGCATTTATAAAATGGCGTTTCATATTTGGAAGCAAGAAATTAGAGCAAAAAATTATTGAAACTGTATGCGACTTGAAAGAATCTGCTGCTTCCTTTCTTGGAATATTAAGGGTGAGTGCTGGGTTGCTTATTACCATTCCTATTATATGGTTAGTCGCAGATTTCAATGCAGAACAGTTGCCGCAAATGGGATATTTGTTTTTTGTTGGTTTAATAGCCGTTGTTGAATGTGTATATCTTCGAAAATGGCTTAAGCATATAGATGTTAATTGGTTGCGCACAGAAAATAGCTAAAAAGCTATTTAGAAAGTTGATCGATTGAAAATTGTAATTCGTAGAGTAGGTGTATTAGTTCCGACTTCATCTGACACTTCAGCTTGACTAGAAGAGAGTTACCCGTTTTGATAAAGGTGTCGAATCTTTAAATCAAAACAAAAGGTAACTCTCATGCTACATACTAACAATCCAATTATTAAACACAAGGCAGGTTTATTAAACTTAGCCGAAGAACTCAATAATGTTTCAAGAGCCTGTAAAGTGATGGGCGTATCTCGAGATACATTTTATCGTTATCAAGAGTTAGTTGAAGAAGGTGGAATTGACGCCTTAATCGAAAAGACCAGACGTAAGGCCAATCCTAAAAATAGAGTTGATGAGGCGACAGAACAAGCCGTTGTTGCCTATGCCATTGAACAACCAGCCTTTGGTCAACATAGAACAAGCAATGAGCTGCGTAAACAAGGTGTCTTTGTTTCTGGCAGCGGCGTTCGTTCAATTTGGCTTCGTCATGATCTGGAAAACTTCAAAAAGCGTCTTAAAGCACTTGAGGAAAAGGTCGCTAATGACGGTATCATTTTAAGCGATGCGCAAGTTGCTGCGCTTGAAAAGAAGAAACATGATGACGAAGCTTGTGGTGAGATAGAAACCGCTCACCCAGGCTACTTAGGCTCTCAGGATACGTTTTATGTGGGTAACCTCAAAGGCGTTGGCCGAATTTATCAGCAGACCTTTATTGACACCTACAGCAAAGTTGCTTTTGCAAAGCTCTACACAACCAAAACGCCAATCACCGCCGCAGATATATTAAATGACAAAGTATTACCCTACTTTAATCAAAATGAATTGCCAATGTTGCGCATTTTAACTGACCGTGGAACTGAGTACTGTGGTCGCGTAGAGCATCATGATTATCAGCTTTACTTGGCGATCAATGATATTGACCATACCAAAACGAAAGCGATGTCACCACAAACGAACGGGATCTGCGAGCGCTTTCACAAGACGATATTGAATGAGTTTTACCAGATCACCTTTAGGAAAAAGCTGTACTCATCGATGGAAGATTTGCAAAAAGATCTGGACGTTTGGATGGAATACTATAACAATGACCGAACTCATCAAGGAAAAATGTGCTGTGGCAGAACGCCAAAAGAAACTTTACTTGATGGTAAATTGATTTGGGCTGAAAAGAATTTAGCTCAAATCTAAACTGACAGATACCGTTGGAAAAACGGGTAACTGTCAGATCAAGTCTGAGCTACTACAAGTAAGGACTGCTTTAGTTCTGCTGGAGACAATATTTCTATATCGGGTAACCAGTATTTTAAGATGGGAATGATTTGCTTCTGATCAGTAATGCTAGAAGTTACCAATAGCGAACCGTCATCTAAGTCTTTCAATAACTGCTGGCTTGGAAGTATATTGGTTTTCCTAAAATGTCCAGCGATTGTAGAATCAATTCTCAAAACAATTTCAATCGGAGAATCCGTTACCCACTTTAGGCATCCATCGGTTACTTGTTTCTCGATTTCAGGTTGAAGCGCAAATTGATGATTCGATACGGCTACATTACCGATGTTTAACACCTTAAAAGATTTTAAGGTTCCATTGTGAACTGCCGCTAGATACCACCAACCATGGTCATTGATTAAGCGATATGGACAGACCTCGTTATAAGTTTTCTGCTTGTAGTGAAATTTAATCTTTCGTCTTTCTTGAATCACTAGAGTAATAGACTTAAATGTCTCCTCATAACCAGTGGTATCTTCTATTTTTATATTTCGAAATAAGAATGGTGCAACTCGTTCGGTACTCAACTGGGAAAATATCAGCTTATCAAAAGATGGAAATATCTGAGACAACCCCAACATTTCTAATAATGGCTTGATATCTGACTTACACTGTCTGCCTAGGTATTTTGGATCAATAAAATAAGCTTATTTGACTACACTAGTTAGACTTTTCTACAGAAGACCTGTCTTCCGGAAAAATGCTAGCGAGATCAGTAGTGATATATAAACCTGTTAGGTTGTTGTTTTCAATAGCTTGCTTGATAGGCTTTTGACAATACAGCCCCCTGTAATAATCAAATTCAGTTCTAAAAATCAAAAAATCTTTTATGTCGTTTGTATTAAAACCCAAGCTGATAATCTCTTCCCACTCATCTCGCCTTGATTGCTTAGGATCTATTGCTACAGATTGTAGCGGATTGAAAAAGTAGCCTTTTCCTTTTTGGTAGCTAACTTGTAAAAACTCGCCATCATTTTTTATTAGAGGTTGAAGGTGTTTGTAAGCCTTTTCGCTCATAAAAAGTCTACCTGCGGCTACACATAAGTCTGCAATATCTTTCTCTTCATCATCTTTGTGTGTCGAAGAAAAATTAAAGTTTAATGGTTCTTTGAACACTTCGTGAAATTGTACAGGTGCATTGTAGTAGTTGATATACTTGTTAAAGTTCTCTCTTGTTCTCTTACCTAGGAGGCTTTGTAATTGATCTTCATCAAAATAAAAATTTAGATATTTTTTATGATCAAAAAGTAATTTATAAATCATTTAGCAAGACCTGTTTTCGGCATTACGCTTGAGGGGACTCGTCCGCTTTGAAGTGCGTTTCGCACTATTCTCAATTTATTGATTAACTGGTTAGGTGTTGTCACACTGATCCAGTTTATTCGTGCGTTTAACCATTGATAGTACTCGTGATGATGTATTCTCTTGTGAGGTACGCCATTTTTTAAGTAATTAGGCATGAACTTTCGATCTTCCCAATCTCTTGGTAACCAGCAGCCATTGTGAGGATCATCCACTCGCATTTGCAGCCAAGCTAAAACTCCTCTAAGTTCCATAGCTTCCGCTCTACCACCAGATATTATAGCATGACAATCGCAGCGGTCAGAAGGGCGAGGATCGCCTGCTCGACGCATATATCCAGCAAGCCTTTTTGAACTATGTTGTTCAGCTTTAATTTGTTCTTCGGACATTTTCATTGCTTTTAGTCGGTATCTATCGAGGTAGTCGCAAACCTTACCTCGGGTTTTCAATGTTGCAAAGTCAGCAGTAGTCGGCTTTTCAATTTTAGCAAATTCAGTGAGTAATTTTTCCACATGAGTGTGTTCTGGTTTAATATACGGGTACATCCCCTTGTATCTCCAATTCCATTGTATTAAGCGACAGACTTTCATTTTACCTTGTAACCACCAGATTATAAAAGAGGCACAACTCACAGATTGATCTATTTTTAGAATTTGTTTTCGTCTTGAGATTGAATAATGATGAAGCTTTGTACAACAATCGCTATAACATTTCAGTTTGTTAGCGTGACAACTGCTCAATAGAAAACTGTAATTCATAGAGTAAAGATTGCTTAAGTTCAACAGGTGACAATATTTCAACATCAGGAAGCCAGTATTTCAGGATAGGAATTATTTGTTTTTGATCAGTAATACTGGCAGTAACCAACAACGAGCCATCATCTAAATCTTTTAATAATTGCTGGTTTGGAAATAGACTTGTTTTTCGGAAATGGCTAGCGATAGTTGACTCTATTCTTAGAACGGCCTCAGTAGGTGAGTCAGTTATCCAAACAAGAGTCCCTTCAACAACTTGTCGGTCAATGTCAGAATGTCGTTCGAATAATTGTTTAGAGATGGTGACTCCACAAAGGTTCAAGACCTTGAAGGATTTTAAAGTACTATTGTGTATGCCGACTAAATACCACCAACCACGGTCATTGACCAGGCGATAAGGACTGACTTCATTATAAGCTTTCCGCTTGTAATAAAATTTGACTTTTCGATTCTCTTGAATAGCTAAAGTTATTGATTTAAACGTTTCCTCATAGCCAGTTGTATCTTCTACCTTAATGTTTCGAAATAAGAATGGAGCAATTTGGTTCGTATTTAACTGAGAAAATAACAACTCATCAAAAGAAGGAAATATCTGAGACAGTCCCAACATTTCTAATAATGGTTTGATATCAGATTTCCGCTGCCTGCCCAGGAATTTAGGGTCAATAAAATAAGTAGAATTTTCTCGCTCGATTGGAAGGTATGAAAGGCGCTCATTAAAATCGCGCTGTAAGGTCCTTTCAGTCACATTGAATTCTCTAGCTAAAGCGGACAAGCAGAGTCGCTCACCAGTATTTAAACGAGTGAGTATCATTCCTAATCTTTTAGCGAGAGTGTCATGTTCCATGAACACAATAATAAATACCGTGGGTGAAAGGGTGTGTCGATCATGACGAAATATTTACTAAATACGTCAGGGAACGCTAACTGTTTTGTTATTAAAGAGGTTTGATACAAAGAGCATAAAAGAATTGCCGAATAAATCTCTAGAGATCGACGCCACCTGTCGATCATTGTTTCTATAATCAAGGGTGGCAGGAATAGGTGTATGAAGTTTAAAAAAACTATTTCAAAAGTTCTTACGAAAGATTTGCTATGTAGTGATAATTTTAAAGATACACCGTTAAAACTTACAGTGAATGGAGAGAAAAAAGAATGAAGAAATATCTTGTTTTAGCTATGGGGATTGTCGTTTTATTAGGAAATTCAGCGGAAGCCGTTGAAGGTTATAAGAACTTGAAGTTTGGAATGTCGAAAGAGCAGGTTAAAAACAGCAACCTTTGTTCATTTAGATCAGAAGATTCCGGTCAAGTAGGTGTCGAGTTTATGGGCTGCGAAGATCTTAAGTTTTCGAACGAGGTAACGATGGGAGCCGCGTTTTTCATTAATAACAAGTTGCTTAGGTTTGTAATTTTGACCTCAACAGATACAGCGCTTGGTTTGATTAATGCTTTGTCTAATAAATATGGCAACACTTCTTCCCAATCCTCTGACGAAGAATTTAACGCTATTGATAAATTTCCTAATAGGGAAGCATTCATGGCATTTGATAATGATACGGTCTACTTAAAATTTGTATCTAATGCGGTTGGAGATCAAAGTGCAATGCTCATTTACACATCTCCAGAATATGATAAAAAGTTACTTCAAAACCAGGAAGAGTCTATTAGTCATGATCTTTAAATACAAACTCACACAAAAGCGATATGGAAGGGGGAGAGGATGTATCTGAAATTAGTAACTTATTTAACCTGTGCTTTAGTGTTGGCAGGGTGTGGTAATGAACAAGAAAAGAGTATTGAAAGCAAAACAATCGATGGGTTTAAACAGTTTAAATTCGGCAGCTCAATAGATGAGGTTACTAAGGGGGGCTTTTGTTCTTTCAGATTTTCTCGATTACCTTATATTGGTGTGGAAGCTTTGGAATGTTCTGATTACTTGGTGGAAGGCGAGAAAAGACTGCTAAGCCTGTTGTTTATAAAAAATCGACTTGCCAGAATTGTCTTACCAAGCGCAGAAAACGAAGAGGCAATCATTAGTGTATTAAAAAGTCAGTACGGTCCACAAACCTCTACCGAGAAGCGAAGCGATAAAATCTTTGATACCTTATTTGCTAATGGGGCAGTCAAACTTAGCAAAACGATAGGTGATAATGGTGAAGTAAGCAATGTTATTGTTTATTCAGTTTTGGACTACACCATGCGTAGAAAAGCTGCGGAGAATGAAGTTGTATCATCAATCACAAATGGTCACTACAATTTCAATAAATCAATGACCATTGGTAATGCGTTAAATGGATGGAGTAGCGAGTGTTCAAATACTGAATGGGAAGCTTTTGCCGCTCCCAGAGGAATTACCGGTGTTAAATACAGCTGTTCAGTAAGAGACCTTAGAGAATGGACGAGGGCTGCTAAAAAATATCTTAAGTCTGAGCAACAAAGAGGGATGAATGTCGGGGCTGATGTATTCGAGAGTACTGAAGTAGAGAATATTAAAAATGAGTTAACATGGTTTATTAATGTAGACGGGAGCGCACAGCTAGAGTCATTACAGTATGTTCTTAAATGGAAAAATGGTAGACAGCACATAGACGAAAACTCGAAAGAGAGGGGCATGGCGTTATTAAAAAATTTTATTTATCCCAATAAAACCCGGTTAGGCGTATCCGCTGAGTATATGTCGATTGAAGATCAGGTTGTCTGGGTTTTTGAACGGTCTGAAAAGTCAATGAAACAATAGTTTTTGGAATTTCTTTACATGAAAAAATTGATAGATTCCATCACCGATGATGGTGAGATAACCGGGAAAAACCTTCGCTTATTGTCACTTCTTTTCTTGGCTACCTGCGGGGCAATGTCACTTGTTCCGTACACCAAGGTTAGAGACTATTTGCCCGATACGGAATTGGTTTTCACGCCGGGGTTAATTTCAACCGTTGTCGCAATTTTTATTATTTCACCACTTTATTTGCGAAATATTCTTCGTTGGAATAAATCTGTATATACCTTGGTTTCCCTAGTGTTGATTCTAATGGTATTTGCATCGTTTATTGAGCTTGCTGTAGGCGGTGACAGAGGAGGGAGTTTGACCTATGCGTTGCTAGCGTCATCTCTTATTTTGTCATGGCTGGGTATTCAAGCTGTCGCCGGGTTTGGCTGGGTTTTGACTTTTGCTGCTGGAATACTTTCGTTGTTACTTAATCATATAGCAATGGGATTTTACGGTTTTATTTATATTACTACAGGCTTTATTGGACTTGTGCTTCATTCAGGATTAAATCCGGGGAGTTTGATTAAAGGGATTAAGGTCGAGTATGGCGATGGTGAAGCATTAAAATCTATAAAAGAAGATGTTTCTGACACTGCAAACATGCTTGAAGAAACACCAATTAAATCTTTAAGTGATACTAAAGACCCTATTAAATTAGAACGTCAAATCTAATCAAGTTCTGTACTGACTAAAGCTCCTCTTTGAATACATATATTAATTATGACTTGTATTTAAAGAGGTACTAATTGTGCAGAAAAAATTCTATTTTACCAATGCTAAATTAAAAGCATTAAAACCCCACGATCCAAATTCTCCATCAACGGAATTAGAGATTTCAGATAGCAAGATTACGGGATTGAAACTGCTTGTCGGAAAAACTGGAAACAAGCGGTTTTTACTTCGCTATACCTTTCAATCTCGCAAACGTTCAATCGCGATTGGTAAGTTCGGTGATATAGACGTTGTTACCGCTAGGAAGATTGCTAAGAAATACCGAGCACAAATCGCGGGTGGAACTGATCCAAAAGCCGAGCGCGATAGTTATCGTCACATTCCTACTGTTTCTGAGTTTTTCTGGGGAACCTATCATGCAGTCATAAAGGCGAACAAACTCTCATGGCGAAAAGATGTTCAGAGGTTCGAAAAGTTTATAGAACCACGCATTGGCGCTATACGCTATTCAGAATTAAAACCCATCGATGTTTTACATTTACAGCAATACATCGCCGACCCTTCCAAAGCAAATCGAGCCTATGCCCCGAGCACCAATAACCGTATCATAGCTGTAGTTAAAACTATGACGAGTTATGCGCTTAAATTAGGAATTGTTAAAAACAATGTTGCGACTCCAATCGGTCTACTTAAGGAAGACAATATCAGAGAGAAGTTTTTCGATATTAATGACTCTAAGAAAATCATAGAAGCAGCTTTAGACTATCCTAATCCTTATATCGGTAGTGCTATTGCGATGCTCTATATCTGTGGTAATCGAAAGTCTGAAATCTATGGACTGAAGTGGTCGAATTTTGATCGCAAGAATAAATCCATTTTTGTTGAGCATAGTAAGTCAGGCAAATCTTTCTATATCCACCTTTCGGAGCTTGCATTCAATATTATCGATAAGCTTGAACCTAAAGAAGGTAACCCCTATATTTTCGTGGGAAGGAAGAGGGGACAACCTATCAAAGAAGTCAGAGTTGCGTATAGCAAAATACTGAATGCAGCAGGGATAACGGACTTAAAAGACGTTTGCTTTCATACAGCACGCCACAGCGTTGCCAGTAATATGATTTCATCTGGTTTGTTCTCACAAGTTCATGTGAAGCAACAACTTGCACACGCATCAATACAAAGCTCGGAGCGCTATATGCATCATACGCCACAGAGTGCTAGAAATATTAGTCAGGGTTTTAGTGATTTACTAGAAGATAAGGATAATAACGAAAACTAAATCAACTTAAAAACTACTAACCGAAAAGGCCAGCCCCTATTGCTAGGGACTGGCCTTTTCTTTTATGGAGAAAAAAGAAATGCAAATGATTAACCATTGGCCAGAAAAGCATGAGTTGGCCTTACCTGAAAAAGCGAAAGTTGCTTTGCTAAATCACCTGATTGAACCTTTTGGTGATGAAACTGCAGCTAAAGAATTTTGGTCTGAGTACTCCTCAACGATATTTATCATCAGTAAATCAGACAATCTTGGAACATTTAACAACTTCGATGATGTTGTTCAACAGCAAATCGGATTTGCTCTAGCAAACCCCGAATACTGTGAACCTTTGACTGACTTATACACTATCAGCTTGTCAATCATTAATGATGAAGGCTCGGGTATCTACTTGGTCATCAATAAGGGCTCGGAGATTTCAAGACTCAATCGTTCCAACGAAGATTGAGGAGCTTCATTTAACCAACAACTATTCAAATATTTAACGATTAATTCAACCAACCTAAAGGAAATTCATATGTCTAATTTAAAAAATCCAGAAACAAATAAAGTCAAACAAGTTATTGCTTCTGACAAGAAGAAGGAAGTAACTAAACCGAAGAAAGTACCCGCTAAAACTAACAAAGAGGTTTCGGGATTTAGCGTAGTGTTTAAAAGTAAAGCGAGGAAACTGAGTCCTAAAGCTGAAGGTTATATTACTTATCAGTTAATAAAAGACACTAAAGGAATTCTTTCAATTCAGCTATTAGAAAATACGAGTGGCGGAATTTTCAGTAAGAATCCCATTCCATTGAAATCAGTTATTGATACCTTGGGTGAACAGGATGTTGCTAGAGCTTTTAAATCTTCACTTATGAAAAATGTGTTTACCGGCAAAGGAAGTAAAAGTGCTAATAACACTTCATTTCTGATTGCTGTCTTGCGCTCAAAGGAAATAGGGTTAGTCGTGCCTAACGATAAAAGCCAATTTCTGTCCAATCTTAGTCCCGATTTCAAGGCTAAAGCAAAGTCATTATTAGCCAAGTAATTCTCAAAACTATTCACACACAATATTTTCCAACGCCATGTTGCTACGCCTTTCATACTTCGAGCGTCCAACATGACACTAAAATATTCCACCTAAGGAGTGATATAATGTCAATGAAATTTAATACCCAAAGTTGCCCACTTAGGCTTTCCAGCGAGCTTTTAAAAGCGCTGGAAAGCGCGTTGCGCAACAGTAATATTGATGTAAGTTGTGAAACCTGTTTAACGATTGTTTTTAAAGACGAGAGCTATTCAGTCGAAACTGGAGGGTTTCATCCGGTTGAAGTCCGATTAGTAAAAATTGGAGAGGAGTGGCAAATCGAATACATCACTGACTTTTGTTTTGCTGGAAATGGTTATGATGCTGAACTCGTTAAAGAAATTGATTTCGATTTCGCTAATAATTATGGTTTTCATCTGTACACAGGTGAGTGTCAATTAAGTGAGCTTTCCGAGCTGTATAATATCTGGCAAAACAACTTTGTTCATTATGTCGAAATGGGCGTTTTCCAAGTCAAAATCACAACCGGTTAAATTACGCTAAAACCCACTGTATGGACAGGAGGAAAATTCAACTGTCTGACAGTTGGAATACCTCTTCCTGTCTGTACCTTGTCAATTAAGAAGTGATGAGGGCTGAGATGGTAACTACGTTCAAGAACTCTAGGATTTTTAAATCCCTTGTGTTGAAACATCTCGCTCCAACTTTTTTCAAAAAAAAGTTTATCCAAAGGAATATTCAATGAAGAAGAGATTGTTCAGTTTAATTCTTATTTTTTTCATTAACGGCTGTGACCAATTGAAGGTTCATAGTCAAATTAATGATAAGGAATTAGAAATCAAAGAACTAAAATCAAAAAATGAAGTATTAATCAATGAAGTAAAGGAGCTATCTAATCAGGTTGCTAGATTGAACACTAATCAGCCAGATGGCGCAGTTGTCGAAGAACTTAGAAAAGCTCTGACCCGAAAAGAGACTGAACTTCAATTAAGGGAGGAACGCTATTTACGGGAAGTTGACGCGCTTCAATTAATGAAAAAAGATTTGACCAAAATGCAGCTAGAGTTTTACTCAGAGACGGGCAAAAAGCTAGAGGAAATAGGGGAGGCACGACAGCTTAAAAAAGAATACATTCATCTGCGTGAAGCGCTGAACGATGCGAACGAAAGCGTTAGCAATTGGCTGGTTTTTATCGCGCTAATTGGTATCGGTTTTATCGCCTCTATTATGTCATTGCTTTACACAGGATTGAAATACTCTCGTCAACGCCGAGACATAAACACTGCTATTAAGTTTGTAGAAGATGGACGTATGAACAACCAAGAAAAAAGGCTATTAGCTAACTACTTTAGAAGATCGCTGGAAAATGATACTAAATAAGTAATCCTAAGTTAAACAGTGTTTACCAGTGGTCGCTTTCCATATCGTTCTTATATCCTTGATATTCAGATATCGCACCGGCTGAACCTTCCAATATTATTGATATTGAATTCATCACTTCCGCTAGATTGCGAAGATTGACTTTAGGTTGTTCGAGCTTTACTGAGTTATTACCCTTAAAATCTTTAGGGTAGCGAAATGAAGTAGAGCGAGGATCGACCTCTTCAAATTGCTTTATTAACAAATCCATTGAATGTAGAGCTGTTGAGTCATCGTCAGGCCATAATTCTTCTAATATATTTCTTACTCGGGGCCACAGTTTGGATAACTGATGAACAGCTTTTGGTTTATGCGCTCGGTCTAATAACCTGTACCCGTCATGAAGCAGTGATTTCAGCCTCAATTCGATATAATGGCGATAGAGAAAAACGATAGGGAAAATTAAGGAATCAGCAGATCCTTTCCGAGTCGAAACGGATTCGACAAGCAGATCTGTAGCCACCGATGTATATCTCGGTTGGGTCGTTATACCAGTCGAGGCAAGCATTCATCCACCAATCATCAGCTTGAATGAACAATATGAGAAAAACTTTAATAAAGTGTAGTCGCTCAAATTGGATTTGAGATCTACGGGATTTAAACTATTCTTTCAGCCAGTTTAGTCCGATTGTCAGATGGTTCAAATAGATTAGCTAACTCTTTTTCTTTTGCCAAGTATTTTGAGTCCTACTAAGTTTGTCAAGGCATTTGGCCATAGCAATATTTACCAGAATGAGGGCGCTCTTGATTGTAAAAATGCTAACCATTGATTTGCATCAAGTTGTATTCCATCAACTGAGCCGTAAAATTTTTTACGAAACAGCACGTCATAACATTCATTATGAGTTTACGAAAGTGCTCGCAAATACCGTTGGTTTGAGGGCTATATATTTTGGTGCGATATCTTCTAGATTCAAATAAAACCGGTAAGCGTGGGGCTCCTTTTTGTCACAATATTCAGTTCCTTTATCAGTTAAATTACGTAGCAAAGAAATACCTTCATCTATGAAAAAGGTAAGAGCTGATCATTGAGCCTATCAGTCGCAACCAAGGTATTTTCCGTGTAAACCTTAGCAAAAGCAACGCGTAAATAAAATCAATAAAGGCCTGCTGATAAATGCGAGCAATTTCTTTGATATTTCTCACATAATACCTATCTTGAGCATCAAGATAGCCTGGATGATGAGTCGCTATTTCACTATGAGCAAGGTGTTTTTTTGAATAATGCATTTTATAGAGGGGAGTAGTTGATATATGTTATTTTATTGACGCTTATCAAAAATAAAAAGCTAACACTTTGATTATATAGAATATTAAAAATATATAATATAAAAAATTTATTGAAGTGATTTTTATGTTGAATATGTTCTCGGTTGGCGATATTATGTACAGCAACATTGACATGGAAAATTTAATTTACATGGAAGCGTTAACTTGTTGTTGTTACTAATAGAAAATAATTTATTAAATATCATAAATTATTTTCGAGTAATTAAAGTTATTCACTTAAAGTAACCATTCACAATAAACAACCTTCCTAAAGTTTTTTAGTATTCTTGATTGGCATAAGAATCGATTTTTATATACGGATAATTGTTGCTGTTTTATATTCGTTTGCTCAATAAATTTGAGGTAAAACTAGCTGGTTTTGATTGTAAGCGCCAAATAATTGTGGGCAAATTATAAGTTATAAAATTTTAGTTTAGGAAAAGTAATGTTCTTATACTCAACAAGTAAAAAACATTTTAAATGGTTAGTTTTTTTGACGATACTACTTGTCCCTTCTTATTTGTTGGCTGATGAGAGTTTGTCTGGTTTCGTGATTAAAACCGTAGAACCTCTGGAGCAACGTGTAGTTATAAAAAACCCAAGTGGAGAAATGAAAGTTTATCAGAATGGCGAAAAACTCGATAAGACGGGTGCTGTTATTCTTGAAATTTTAACTGATAAAGTTGTATTAGAAGAGTCGGTTAAAACTTTCAACGGAACTGTTGAAAAACAAAAAATTCTGATGGGGATAGAAAAAAATGGTCGTTCAGCGATTAACCGGCTTTATATAGTCGAACAATCTGCTGCTCAACTATTACCGGTAAATAATGCAAAAAATAAAAGTATAAAAAATTAAATGTTTAGAAAGTATATGAAAATATTCATTGTTAATATTGAAAAGTAATTTCAGTTAACTGTTGTATGAAAAGTTTGTAGGGTTATAGTGAGATGAGAAAGTTACGGAAAATGCACTGGTATCAGGCTCGAATGAATAAAGCTACTGGAGAAAGCTGCATTGGCGATAGTTCATTAGTGAAAAATGATTGGCTTGGGAGTAATCCTTACAAAGGTAGAAAAGTAAAAAATGTATGGCAAGTTTTACTAGGTGCCATATCAATTTTTATGGTTAGTGTGTCATACGCTGCGGATCCATCTGATTTTGATATTCAATTTCGAGAAGATCGAGGCATAGTAAGCGTAATTGATTTCTCCGGTAACTATGACAAGCAAGAAGACGGTAAAGCTAACCAATTGCCGCGTGAGTTGGTTGCACAAGAATTTTATAAAACTCATGCAGATAATTATGATTTTCTAGTTGTTTTTTCTACTTTTGAGTTTGATACTGGCGAAGCTAACGCTTTTTATAGCGCAGTGAAAAATAATGTTCAAGGAATAGGGCATCCTATTGTTGATTGGAGTGAACGTTATGGTAGCCAAGGAAAACTGCAAGGTTATATTGATATGGCCGCTTTATCTCGGCGAGTCACTGATCCTACACAAGCAGGCTTCAACCAAAGTTTGATGGTGTTAGGACATGAATTAATGCATAGGTGGTCAGCCAGGGTTAGCTTTGAACAAGGGAATGGTCTAGATAGAGGTTTAATTGGAAAAGATGACAACCATTGGAGTAACTTATTAGATAGTGGTGCTTCAGTGCTGTACGGTCACAAATGGCAAGATAATGGCAATGGTAGTTTTACTTCAACTGCTTATCAAAAATTTTATAGTCCATTAGATTTATATCTAGCAGGTTTTAATCAAGCATCAGAAGTTTCCCCCTTATTATTAATTGATAATCCATCTATCGATAAACAGTTAACGCCTGAGCAAAGTATTAGACAATTAGGCCGTACTATTAATGGTACTAAACGAACAGTAACTATCGAGCAAATTATTGCTGCAGAAGGGGAGAGAAATCCATCTTTTGAAAATTCACAAAAAGATTTTCGTTTTGCTTTTATTTTATTAACTGAGCCTTTTAAACCTGTGTTAGAAGAAGATATTGCTGGGTTGAATAACTTTAGTAAAGGTTTTATTGATCGCTTTAGTATTTGGACTGGTGGAAGAGCCGCTGCCAATGTTTATCCCGAAGCGGTTGTTACTCCTCCCGGTGATCCGGGTGAAGTTGTTATTGGTGATGTAAGAACCGATCCTGCTGTATTAAGCGATGGTTTTTCCTGGTTGAGAGAGCAACAAAATAATTCTGGTTTTTGGAGCGATAAAACTTCTTCTTCGATGCGTGATACTGTTGTTGCATTAGATGTATTACGACGGCTTGATCCATTATTTACTCGAAAAAATAGTGCCCTCGATTGGATGGCTGTGCAAAATATTAACAATGTTGATTATATAGCACGTCAATCAAAAGTTGAATTTGAATTAAATCGAAAGGAGCATGCAAAAACATTAAATACTCGCTTAATTAGCTTACAGAATACTGATGGTGGTTGGGGTATTGACCAGGGGTATGGTAGTAACGCGTTGGATACCGCTTTAGCATTAAGTGCAATGATTAACAGTAATTCTCAAAGTCATATTAATGCTGCGATCAACTACCTAATCGCGCAGCAAAATGCAGATGGCGGTTGGAGTAGCCGTGAAAGGGCTGGTAGTAAAGTTTTTGTCACAACCGTTGTCTTGAACCTTCTTAAGCAACTCAATCAACACTCAGACATTGCAACTGCTGGAATCGATTGGTTAGTTGGCCAACAAAATGCTGATGGTGGTTTTGGTGAAAATAGTAGTAGTTTACATGTCACCGCTAATGTCATTAAAACGCTAATCAACTATCGAGCTGGCGATAGAATTGCATTTGCTAGTGCGGCTGATTATCTGATGAATAATCAACAAGAGAACGGAAGTTGGGCTAATAGCAGTTATGTGACTGCTGTAACTTTGGAAGCTTTACAACAATTCAGTTATCCTAACCTTTTAATTAATCCCCAAATAGAAACTTCAATAACTAATCCTGTCGATGGTGATCGTGTTTCATTAAATATTACGGTAAGTAATAATTCCAATGTGGAAACAGAAGCAAGTTCGCTTAGGTTTTACGATGCAGATCCGGCTAATGGTGGCACAGCCATTGGTAATGATTTATTGATTCCAGTGTTAGCTTCCGGCATGAGTGTAGAATTGACTTTAACTTGGGATACACTCGATCAAGTTGGTAGCCATGAATTATTTTTTGTCGTTGATCCTGAACAAACACTAGTTGAAATGAGTGAGTTGGATAATACAGCAAGTATTCAATTTAATGTGATTGCTGCAACAGCTGGTATTGATGTATCAATTGCACAAAGTAGTGTGCTAGTAACCCCTGAATATTTAAATGTGATTCCGCAAGATATTGGTTTTACTGTGACTGCGCGTAATCAAGGTTCAGAGGCAGCGACAGGCGTGTTAGTGGAGTTGCGCAAAGATAGTATTAATGGCCAAGTACTCGATCAACAAACGGTTGATTTGCCCGGTCGTACAACGAAGGTAACCAATTTAACTTACCAACTGCAAACTGCCGATAGTACACGTTTTTTTATCGTGTTAGATCCGAACAATCAACTATCAGAAACAAATGAAAATAACAATACTGCAACTGTTTTATTGAAAACTCAAAATAGTCATGATTTGGTGGTGACGCCTGCTGATATTATTTTGGATACTCGCGATGTTATTCAGGGAAGTGATATTACTTTTAAAGTAAATTTGCGCAATCAAGGTACACTAGATTCTCCGTCATTCAATGTTCGTTATACGATCAGCGATGGAGAAACAACAAAAGATATTCAGTCGTCGGTCGCGCAAGTTAATGCGGGACAAAGTACTCAACAAGCAATTACCTGGCGAGTCGATTTGGCCGGTCAATTAACCTTTAGTGTTTTGCTAGATGAGAGTAATGTGTTACCTGAGCTTAATGAATTGAATAATAGTGCTAGTATTCAATTTAACTCGGGTATATCGCAAGGTCCTAATTTAACAGTGAGCCATCAGGATCTAACATTTGAGCCTGAAATTGGAGCAGAAGCAGCCCCACTAACGATTTCTGCATTAGTGAGAAATATTGGTTCACAAGATGCCACTAATGTCAGTGTGGGTTTCTATAATGGCGATCCGGCTAATGGTGGTGAATTGATTGGATTGACGCCAGCAATACCCGTGCTAGCGGCTGGAGCGTCCGAGAAAGTCAGTTTTAACTGGGGTTCTATACCAACGGCGGGTGATCAATTAATTCATATTATGGTCGATCCGGATAATACGATTAATGAGTTTTTAGAGAGTGATAATCAAGCATTTAACACACTGAAAGTTCTGTCATTGCCTGATCTGACTTTATCGGCTGCTGACATCGAATTGATACCCGCTTTTCCTAAAGAAGGCGAAGATATTCAGTTGAAAGTGAGTGTTTTTAATTTAGGTGAACAAGCGGTTGACAATGCTAGAGTGAATATCTATTCAGGTGATCCTGCTGATGGTGGACAACCTATATCAACCAGTCAACTTGTTGATATTGAGGGTAAAAAAAATCAAACGCTCAATTTTGATTTAGGCAATGCGTTTGCTGCAGGAACAACTTTACTTTATGTCGTGGTTGATCAAGCTAATAGTGTTTTAGAAAGTGATGAAACTAATAATTTCGCCAGTAAAAACCTGGTGATTCAAAATGCTGATTTTAATGTTAGCCAAAAATATTTTTCGCCTAATGAAGATGGAGTACAAGATTATACCGAGTTCTTTTTTCGTCTGGCGGCTCCGACACGCCCACAGGTAAAAGTGGTTGATGTTAAAGGAGAAGTTGTTAAGCACTTTGAAAAGCCCCTCAATGAGGTAGATTCTGGTAATGTTGTTTGGAATGGTTTAGATGATAGTGGGCGTGTGGTTGACGATGGTGTTTATCAGATCCAACTACTTGATAATAGCTTGGTTGTAGGATATGCCAGTGTTGAGATTGATAATAATCGTTCCTCTTTATTTGAGTCAATTGGAACACCTTATGGTGTGCTAACCAATTTGACTTGTGATTTGAATGATTATAGGAATATGCAGATTGCACAAGATGAATCAAAATTATATTTTACCATTCCATCTAGTCGTTCTGGTGATCTGTATGCGCCTGGCTTATATAAAATGGATCCCAATGGAACCGGTGTTCAGGTTATTTTAACTCAAGCTTTTTTCAATAGTGAAGGTTTAGATATTCCTAAATACAATCAGTTTTATCTGAGCAATGATGGACGCCAATTAGTTTTTGAATCGAAAAGAAATAACCAACGAACAATCGTTGTGGTTGATACTCAAACCACGACTGCTAAAAAAATTAATTCAGCTAACTACTATGCAGAAATTATCGGGTTCACTGATGATAACCAAGGCTTAATAGAATTTAATGACAGTAAAATCATTGTTACTGCGTTTAATGGTGCTCCCGAAGTAGTTAAGTTTGATTTTAAGCAGGCTTTGTCTGTGAGCGGTAATGTGTTTTTATATCATCATGAATTGTCAATCGATCGAAGTCAGTTATTGATGGTAGTTTATGAAAATACGACGGGCTCTAGCCATTTGCTTCATTTAAATCTAGTGACTGAACAGCTGACGTCTCTATCGGTTGATCCATTAAGTACTCGAACCGAGGGGCCCGCAGGTTTGGTTAATGCCTATTGGCGAAAAGACGGGCGTGGTTTTGCGATTTTTAATAGCGAAACTGGAACCGTCAATATATACAATGATCAAGTCTTGTCAGTGAGCGCTTATACTTTACCCGAGTTTAATTCCAGTATTATTGAAAGAAAAGTTTACGCTGTTGATTGGTCACCACAAAATGATCAGATTGCATTTTTATATACGGTTCCAATACAAGACACTGATGGTGGTTATTCTTATGCAGATTCTCAGAGTTTTGGTGGAATTTATAAACTAAATGTCACCAGTGGAGAGTTTACCTCTTTATATGATTTTTCATTTAAACCGAGCGAGAAGTGTAGCGGTGGTCATTGTCAGCCTGATTTTTCGGGGCCAACCCCTAAAGTGGTTGAGTTACAGTGGAATGAAACCGGAGCATTGGTTTATCAATCGATTGGTCAGGATTATACTAAGCGCAGTTACAGTAATTATCTGAATCAAGTATGGACTATTAATACGCTAGTACCACAGCAGCCTAAACAAATTTTTAAAGACTTTTCAGGTGATGAAATAGGTTCATATTATTCAATTACCAATAGTTTTAAAAATTTAACGCTCAGTCCACTGAGAGGTCAGTTATTGTTTCAATCGAATTATCAATCAACAACAGATGATGCCTGTCAATTTTACAACCACAATGATTGGTCTTATCGCAGCCTATTGAATCTAACCGTTGATATCAGAGCGCTGCGTTCGCCGTCAGGCGGTGGTATTTTATTATCGGGTACAGCAACCGATAAAAACTTTGAACATTACGTTTTAGAATATGCATTGATGGATGCGCCTGAGCAATGGTTGGCCATTCAACCGGCTGTTGCTAGCGCCGTGTTAGATCAAAATTTCACATTGTGGATCCCTCCTGCACCGGGCACTTATTTTGTACGTTTGACAGCGACTGATTTAGCGGGCAATCGCAAACAGAAAATTAAGCGGGTCGCATGGAGTGAAGAAACACAAATCAGTAATTTATACCGGACAGAAACTTATATTTCCCCTAATGGTGATAACCAACAAGATATCACTTCAATATTTTACACCGTGTTAAAACCTGTTCATTTAGAGTTTGATTTTTATACTGAAGATGGCCAGTTGGTACGAACCATTATGCGAGACCATTCGGGATTGGGCGAAGAATATAGTATTAGTTGGGACGGTCGAAATGAGCAAGGAGAGACGCTGGCTGACGGTAACTATTTAATGCGTGTATTAAATTATGAATTCAAATTTGTTATTGATAATACCCCCCCTGATGCGGAGATTAGTGTATTTGGCGCTTATCATGAAGATTTTCAATACTTGTCTGACACAATTGAATTGGGTATGCCATATTTACAATATAGCGTTAATGAACGCTATCCGAAAAGTGCAGTGATTAATCGTATTGATCAAATGAATCAATTAAAATCAGTTTATAAACCTATATCAGTGGGTATTTGGGACAAGCAAAATTACTTGTTATATCCGCAGTTTAAAAAATACCCTGCCGATTTTTCTGGTTTTTCGTTTGAAATAGTGGCAACTGACTTAGCTGGCAATACAAATGTTGTACAGACGCCTATGACTGAACAACAGATTATATTAGCGAAGTTAGGAACACAAAGTACTGATGAACCAATCAAGAAAGTTGAATATACTGACTTATCGACAAATGCAACTGGGCCTTTAATTACACTTGATTTTCAAGAACCCGCGCGTTTGTTTATTCCAGAAACCATTGCGAATCAATTGCAACAGCTGAGCGTTGAATACCGCACTTTAGATAGTGATGTTTGGGAAAGTGAATTAGTCAGTGAATTCACTCACCAAGAATTTGACTTTCCTGATAAGGTCGTATCACTACAGGAGGTCGAGCATGAATTTTTTGCCTATTGGCAGCATCAACGTTTAGATATTGGTAAAGAGTACGTTATTCGACTCGCGGCTATTGATAGCCAAGGGGAGCGTTATGTTTCAAATCGTTCTCGTGTGGCTTTACAGGATCATGAAAGTCTGAGTGTCAATGGATTTCGCAGTACGATGAATGCAAAAAATGATCCCGTTGCGAATATTGATCGACTTATTCAAATTCATCCAGAACCTGTTAGTGCAGATGATTATGTGGTTTGGGGTGAAAATGGTGTCAGTAAGCCGATTGCAGAAATTAAACTCTATGTGCGAAGTGATGATGATGAGCGCTATTTATTAGAGCAATATAGTGGGTCTTTCTATAAACCACAATCGCATTTCATATTCCCGTTGAATGGTTTAAAAAGTTGTGTGAATTATGTGATGCGAACGGTTGCAGTGGCAGAAGATGGTGAAGTTTTTGATGGCGAAAAAATGCTGCAGACTTTATGTTTAGATTTAAATATTCGTCATGTACCTGAGTATCATTTGAGTTGTAATACTCCAGCAACTGATAAAGCTCTCATTGAATTCTCGCCAGTCACCAGTAATAACAAAGTCTTGAAGTTGCTAACTTTTTTTCCTGCTGGTGAGCCGAATAACATTTTATTTAATGTGAATAAGCCAACGGCTTCGTTAACCGGGAAAGATTATACCCATCAGTTTGAATTAGATACGACATCAATATCTGAAGGTAGCTATGCTTATGAAGCCAAGTTGATCAATGTTGAAAATGATGAAGTGACCATTCCTTTTACCCTAGTGGTTGATAAAACACCGCCGACTCAATCAATTAATACACCGATTGAAGGTGCAAAAATGTGTAAAAACAACTTAACGATTGATGGTGACATTACCGATAATAATGCGTTTCGATATTTTCTTGAGTATTCTCCAGGTACTGAGTTTAATGAAGCGACCAGTAAAACCTTATATTTTAAAAATGTTACCAGTGAATCCCAGTTAGATCGTTTAAATCGTCAAGATCGCTTCAGTATTAATAAAAATATACCAACCTCTGTATTAGAGAGCGGTACGATCGGTAATTTTTCTTACCGTGAAAATGTGATTGGTGATGTGAGTATCCGTTTATCGGCCTTGGATTTAGCTGGACATCGTCAATGTAGCGTCCGCAGTTTTAATATTGATGGTGAAGTTGAGTTAAACTCCAACTCGCTCAGTACTCCAGCCATTAGTCCTAATGCGGATGGGGTTAATGACGAGTTAATGATTAACTATACATTTTCAGAAGCCGTTGAGTTATCTATTCAAGTTTATAATTATAATGACGTCACCGATGGTTCATTAAGTGAGTTTGATTTTCTTCTGGGGGACTTACAAGCGACATTACTATCTGATTTTTCGGTTCCTCCGGGTGAAAATAGTTTAACTTGGTATGGACGAGCTGATTCCGGTGAGTTATTAGCTGACGGGGATTATGTGCTAATCTACACGGCCCGTGATGGTTGTGGTAATGAGCATCGTTTTTTCAATTATATTGTCGTTGATACCCAACAACCAGATATTCAGCTGACTTATCCGAATGCCGTTGAACCTTTGGGTATGCTCATTGAAATCCAAGGTTTGGTTAATGAGTTTCAATCTATCCGTTTAGGTGATCAGTTAAAAGAGATCAGCGTGAATTATGGGGTGGGTAAAACACCAACCAACTGGATTCAACTGTACCAAGGCCAGAAAAACTTAAATGAGCACCTCATTAATTGGAATACTTATGGTTTGGTTGGTGAGCATCAGTTGCAAATTATTGCCGAAGATATCGCAGGCAATAAGAGTGAACTATTGTTGCCTGTCAACATTAACAACCAAGTTAATTTAGTCAGTTATTTGGAAGCGGTTGAAAATTTATTTTCACCCAACGCGGATGGAAAACGTGATGTCACGAGCATTCGCTTTGGTTTGGAGAAAGCCTCAACAGTGACTTTGTTGATTGAAGATCATCAAGGTAATCTTGTTAAAAACTTGTTAACGGATAAAGCGTTATCTGCTGGTGCCCAAGTGATTAACTGGGATGGTTTAAATAACACTGGCAACTTGATGAGTGATGGAGCTTATCAGATTAAAGTGATTGCTTCGCTAACCGAAAATACTGCAATAAAACAAGAAGAGAGCATTACCGTTATTTTAGATGCCACTTTTCCAGTTATCAATATCGAACGACCAAACGATGGATTTACCGCTTCGACATCGGGTATTTCAGGGAGCATTACCGATGCAAATTTGAGTCAATTTGAAATTTTTATTGCCAGCAATCCAGCGGCACCTGTCTGGCAGTCAATCGCTTCGGGCGATCAAAATCAGTCATCAACATTATTAGCACGCTTAACCGAATATACAGAAGGGGAGTATGCTTTAAAAATAACAGCTGCTGATTTAGCACAAAGTGAAACAGTTAAGCAGTTGAACTTTGTAATTGATAATACCCAACCAATTGTTAATTGGATAACACCTGCTAATGCGATTTATGTGAGTGCCACCAAAGGTAAAGTTAACTTAAGTGGCACGCTGGTTGAAAAAAATCCTCAATCTTATCGAGTCACTGCTACAGCAAAATTGATGCCTGATAATGTCAGTAATGTGCTTGTCGGTAGCCAATTCCCTTTACCTGAAAAGTTAGGGGAATGGGATGTGTCTGCATTAACGGATGGTGAATATCAATTAACATTGTCTGTGGAAGATAAAGCAGGGCTAGTGGGGCAATCTGTACGACAGATTTTTGTAGACAACACTTTACCGACTGCGCTGATTAGTCAGCCTGAAACGCTTTCTTATATTACTCAAAGTACCGATATTTTTGGTGCCGCTAATGATGATAACTTTAAACAATATACGATAGCTGTTGCAAAACTCAATTCAGGTGATCAAGTTAACGATCAATTAAATTACACACAACTTTATGTAGCAGAATCGGCCATTAATAATGACAAGCTATTTAATTGGCAAGCATTACCACAAGATGGTCGTTATGCATTAAAGTTAATGGTGGCAGATAGGGCCGACAATACCGCTGAATCAGTGATTCAGGTGACGGTTGATACTAAAGCGCCGGCTAAGCCTAATGGATTAACTTCTGTTTTAGAAAACCAACGTAATATTCGGTTAAGCTGGCAGGCCAATACTGAAGCAGATTTAGCGGGTTATATTGTGTTAAGAGCAGGTATCGAAATTTCTGATTTGATTACAAGTTCAACAGAATACCTAGTGCAAAGTGCGTTAGATGGTGCTTATCATTATTCTGTGATAGCGGTGGATAAAGCGGGATTAAAAAGCCAACCTGCTGATGTGGTGAATGTGATCGTTGATGGTACTGCGCCAAATGTACAGCTAAGCGCTCCGCTAAAAGATAGTCGGGTTAGTTCATTGGTTGAGATTAAAGGAACTGCATTTAGTGCCGATGACTTTAAGGAATACCGCGTATATGTCGAATCCTCAAATGGTGAGCGTCAGTTAATTAGACGATCACCCGTTGCTATTCAAGCCGACACCTTAACTGCCTGGAATACAATTGGTCTACAGGAAGGTTCTTTATGGCGTATTCTGCTGGAAGCTGAAGATCTCAGCGGCAATGTGCTGTTCGATGAAGTTAATGTGACCATTGATAATCAGGCACCAGCACAACCTACAGGACTTTCCTTATCAACTTTGGATGCTAAGGTAACACTAAGTTGGAATGCAAATAGTGAGACCGATTTACTGGGGTATTTAATTTATCGTAATGATAGAATTGCCAATGCGAGTGGGCCTGTTATTGGCGGGTTAGAACCTTTTGCAGTTCTCAATACTCAATATTCTGATAGCGGATTACCTGATGGCCAATATCGTTATTCAATTGTAGCAATTGATAATGCAGGCAATATTAGTCTTCCTTCGGCATTAGAAGAAACCACGATTGATTTGAAATCGCCCAAGGCGATTATTACTCAACCCTTGACGGATAAAGTTTTTGAACAGCCGATCAAGTTGGTTGCCGAGTCCGAAGATAATGATATCGCATCGGTTATCTTTCAGTATCGAAATGCGGTTGGAAATTGGGTTGATATTAATACCGCCAGCACTGTTTTGCCTTATGAAACCTTATTTGAACCGGTTGTTTTAGGATTGGACTATGCGACTTATCAGGTCAGAGCGGTAGCCACCGATACTGGTGGACGAGTTGATTCGTTTCCTCAGACTATTGATTTGACTTATAGCGATCTAACTGCACCAGAACCGATTGTTAATTTACAAAGTAAAGTGACCGCGACTGAGGTGAATTTGAGCTGGCCAACCAGTCAGGAAAGCGACATCAAAAGCTATGACATTTTTGTTAAACGTCCGGCTGCTAGCGGTTTTGAAAAGCAGGCTTCTATCGCCCATGACGCTGGTAACAGCATCACTCAATCTGCCCATTTTGAATTAATTGAAGGTTTTTATACTTATTATGTTGTGGCGGTTGATCAAATTGGTAACTCTTCAATTAAATCCAACGAAGTCAATGCCCGTATTTATACACCAGAAATTATTCATCCTTTTACACCAACACGTGCTTTCAGTACACATATACAAGGTAAAGCCTATGAGGTTGTTTCTGTCAGTGGGGAGCTAGTTAATAGTACAGGCACTGTACAGGTGGCACCTTTTGATAGTGATTTAACCGGAGGGTTTAAACTAGATAATATCAATCTGGTTGCTGGTGATAATACGATCACATTACGTTTAACTGACCTTTCTGGTAATGTGAGTAAAGATGTGGTTGCTGTCGTGGTTAATGGCAGTAATCCATCACAACCAACTGAGCTAGTGGCTGATGTGACCGATCTTAATGTGGTTTTAGATTGGCAGGATAATCCAGAGAGTAATATTTTAGGTTACAACATTTTTGATGCTGGCATTTCTGTGATTGAAACCAAAATCAATTCTGGTGTGGTTGCTAGCGCTAGTAGTCAAGCGGCCAGTTGGAATGAGCCAAACAGTGCCATTGATACAAACGAATATTCTCGTTGGCAACCCAGTGTTGATTATCTACTGGATAATCCAGGAAGAGGCGAGTGGCTACAATTATCTTTCAATGAAAAACAGCTAGTGACTCAAGTGGCGATTGACTGGGGAAGCCTAATTGGTAGCGCTATTGATTTTGATCTCCAAGTGTGGGCAGAGAGCGGTTGGGTGACTGTTTCTCAAATGAGAAACAATGAAGAAAGCACTCATTTAATTCAACTGGAGAATGCTTATTACACATCAAAGCTGAGAGTTTATATATTAAAAGTTAATTCTCAGGCGAATGATGATGATGCGGTTGGCATTGCCGATATTAAAGTCACTAGTCAGCCATTAGAAGCCTTATCTACTTATACGCAATTGGTTGAAGATGGTATTCATCAATATTCTGTGGTTGCCATTAATACTTTAGGCTTTGCCAGTATTCCTTCGCTAACGGTGGATGCTAGTGCCGGAGATGTGACTCCGCCTGATCCCGTTGTATTATCCGGTGAAGTCGTCGGTTCAGATATTCATCTGAATTGGACCGCCAGTAATGCAACTGATTTAGTCCGTTATGATGTTTATCGCAATGGAGAAAAAATTGCCACACTCACTGATTTGTCGCAGTTATCTTATCAAGATATCGGTTTAGCTAATGGCAGTTATCAATATCGGGTTAAAGCGGTTGATGCAGTGGGTAATCAAAGTGATTCAAACGAATCTAGGTTTAATTTAAATGTAGCGCTGCCAGTAGCGCCTGACAACTTAATGGCGACGGTGATTGCTGAAGGCGCTGCTTTACAGTTGAGTTGGCAACATAGCGCACCATCAGTGGTCGATCATTATCAATTGCTACGCTCTGCTGTGAGTGGCACTGATTATGAAGTGATCGCTGATGTTAATGAACTTCATTTCATCGATACCAATTTAGAAAATGGCGTGAATTATTTTTATGTTGTGATTGCATTTGATAGTTTGGGGAATAAAAGCGTTGTTTCTAACGAAGTGCAAGCGATACCTATTGATACAGTTTCGCCTGCCACGCCAGTCATTTTAGCGCCAACTATCGAGGGAGAAAGCTATACCTCAAATCAACCAACTATTTTTATTGTTGGTGATGCCGAGGCAGATAATCAGGTCAGTTTGATACGAAATGGCAATCAAATTGCTCAAACTCAATCTTTAGCTCAACCGGTGTTGGACACTGCTGAGCTTAATCTTGAGTCGAATATTCGTAGCTACCAAATCGCTAATGATGGCCACCGTTTTATTTATGAAGTTAATGGGGCTTATGGTGAAAAGGAAGATGATCTCGGGTTATATTTATACGATTATAGAACGCAGCAGATCAAAAAATTAGCGTCGGTTGAATACTCAAACTCTGTGCATTCAAGATGGACTAGCGACAATAAAGCCGTTACCTTGCTACAAAAAGAAAGTCGTTGGGGGAATCAGTTTGTTGAGCTAGTGAATATTAAATCGGGTGAAGTGTCTCGGCTGACTAAACCAGAAGAAGCGAATCTTAGTTTTGCGCTGTTATCACCCAACCAAAAGTTCTTGATGGGGCAAGGTCGTGTGTTTACCGATAACGCCAGAGGATATGGCCTATGGTTATATGATGTGGCTAATCAACAATGGCTAGAGAATTTTACGGAATCAAGCGGTTATTACGAAAGTTTCAAATGGTCTCCTGATGGGCGATATATTAGTTTCTCTAACGGTGATGGCTTATCGGTTTATGATGTGCAATCAAAAAGCATGATTGCAATAAATCCTGATGTTCGTAGTCAAGTGCCTGATTGGTCTGTTGATAGTAGTCAACTGCTTTACTCTGCGACTGTCCTAGGAGAAAATCAAGTATTTGCTTTTAATATGAGCACTGCGAGTGAAACCTTAATCATTCAGTCGCAAGATGATTTGAGAGATGTTGTTTTTTCACCTATAGGTGATTCGATTTATTTTATTCGAAATAATCAGCAAATTGTCAAGCAAGTTATCAGTAGTGGGCAACAATCAATTGCTTATCAGAGTGAGTTCCCGATAAGATATTTACAAATTTCTGAGACTGGATTGTTAATGGTTGAAATGAACAATTTAGTTGAAAGCAAACAGGTTCAAATCACACCGGCTGGTTATTTTAAATTTGATAATATCGCTCTGAGTCATGGAGCAAACAATATCACTGTTAAGTCACAAGATAAGAGCCAAAATGAAAGTGAAACTTCTTCTCCCGTAATCATTAATTATGAAGTGAATAATTTAGTAGATTTTCAGCTGAATACTAATGATATAAAGCTTATACCTGAAATACCAAAGGCTGGAGAGACTGCAAGAGTAGCGGTATCAGTTAAGAACTTAGGTGATATACCTTCACCTGTTACGTCAATATCATTAATTGCCGTTGATGAAGCTAATAATCGATATGTGATTATTAGTCAATATAATTTGTCTGAGATCCACTCTGGTCAGAGTGAAACTGTTTTTGCTGACTGGGAACTGGCAGGAATAGAAGGTGCCGTTACTTTTTATGCACAGGTTGATCCTGATAACTTGGTTTTTGAATCAGATGAAAATAATAACCTTGCGGTTAAGGATGTTTTAGTCGTTGGCGATAAAGGTGTTTCAGCTAGCGTTAGCTTGGATGCTAGCGAGTATTTGCCTGGGCAAATAATGAATATTGAAACCGCCGTGGCTAATGGTGGTCGTCTGTTTAACGGACATTTAGTCGTTAAAGTGGAAGATGATGCCGGTTATCTGGTTGAAGAGCTACTAACAAAAAATATTGAAAACCTGGCTTACTCTGCTGTTTTAAAATCGTCTTTAAGCTGGAATAGTGGAACGACTTTAGCTGGAAACTATCGGGTTGTAGTCAATGTATTTGATGTTGATAATCAGTTAGTTGAAAGTAGTCAAAAAGCATTTGCAATACAAACCGAAAGTCAAATTGCTACTCGCATTTCAACCGACCAATTATCTTATAAGGCTAATCAGAATGTTGTGATTAATGGAAACGTTAATTATATTGCTGGTAATCAGATTTTAACTGGCCTAAAAGTAGATATTGAAGTGCTCGATAATCAACAAAATATTTTACAGTCAGAAACTCAGGTGATTGCTGAGTTATTGCCAAATACTGAACAGACAATTCAATTGATTTGGCAGACACAAAACAGACCCATTGGCGATTATCAAGTTAGAATTCGCGTTTATAAAGATAGTGAAACTGAAGTGGAGAGCGAATCACTTAATCTATTTAAAATAGAATCCAGCGGTATGCAACTTAAAGGGGACATTCAGCCAGGCAAAGAAAATGTTGCTATTGACGAAACAATAACAGCAGATTATACGCTAAAAAATATCAGCAATATTGCGATTAACCAGTTAACTTACTCGATTAGTTTGTTATCGACTGATGGGGTAACCGTATTACAACATCAGCAAAACCAGGTCGATATTGCAATTGAGGCTGAGTATAACAATACCGTTGAATTTGAATCGAGTGAATTACAGCCTGGGCAATATCAATTAATTTTACAAGTGGAACAACTGGATAATGCCAATAATCCTGAGCGTGTAACCTTGACTGCGAGCCAGTTTAATTTACTCGATCTTAAGGCACCGAATGTTAGTGTTTTAGCACCAACGCCTGATGAGATTATTAATACCGCCAGGGTTCAATTGAAAGTGGCTGCAATCGATCAACATTCAACTATTGATCGCGTTGAAATAAAATTTGATAGCGGCAGTTGGAATAAAGTGAGTTCAGACCCGCGTTTGGCTGATATTTATAGCGCTGCAATGCCACAATTGCTTGATGGTGAACACACATTAACGGTAAGAGCTTTTGATCAATTCTTTAATCAGAGCGAATCTTCGGTCGTGAATTTTGTAGTGGATAATTCTGCACCGGAAATCACGCTTTCTCAGGTGGTTGATGGTCATGTTTACAACACACAAGTTAACCCTGAAATTAGTATTATCGATCAACATCTTGCCTCTTCTTCAATCAAATTAAATGGGCAGGATTTTATTTCTGGCAACCCTGTGATTGAAGGTGGGGATTATTTGTTGGTTGTCAGTGCCATTGATTTGGCGGGTAATGTTAGCCAGCAACAAGTTCAATTTTCAATTGTTGTAGCTGCACCTGAAATCGAAATTACTGGGGTGAAAGATGGCGATCTGACTAATCAAAGTATCGTTCCGGTGATTAGCATTACTGGCGATAATATTATTGAACAATCAGTAACATTAAATGGACAGAGTTTTATTTCTGGAACGGCTATTACCAGCGAAGGACATTATCAGTTAGTGGTGACTGCGATCAACTCTGCTAATAATCAGACAACCGAAACCATTAACTTTGAAATTGACAAAACCGCACCAACAATTCAGGTTGATGGAATTAATGATGGGCAGCATTCATCACAAAACATAACACCGGTTATTACTTTAAATGATGCCCATTTTGATTCAGCCAGTTTAATGCTCAATGGT
Source organism: Aliikangiella litoralis (assembly GCF_052495765.1). The sequence continues at coordinate 2,788,004 of NZ_CP199292.1, forward strand.
GTTATTTTTGTCTCGGGTACTGTCATTACTCAAGAAGGAGAATATGAGTTATTGATCAATGCAAATGACTCGGTGGGTAATCAGTCTAGCCGTCGAATTTCTTTTGTTATCGATAAACAAGCACCTGATATTTTAATCAGTGGGGTGACCGATGGATTAATGAGTCGTCAAGGAATAACCCCTGTTATAGCGATCTCAGATGATCACCTGGCTACGCAATTGATTCAACTGAACAACGTTAATTTTGTCAGTGGTACTTTAATCAATGCTGATGGCCACTACCAATTGGTTGTGAATGCTGAGGATAAAGCCGGTAATCAAAGTTCCCAATCGATAAGTTTTGATATTGATCAAAGTGAGCCTGTGATTACTATTGCTGGCATTCAAGAGGGTGATGTCAGCGGTTCTGATGTTACTCCAGTAATCACGATTCATGATGCTCAACTGGCGACTCAGTTAATTCAGTTAAATGGACAAGTGTTTGAGTCTGGCACATTGATTTCCGCTGAAGGCAGTTATGAGCTTAGTGTGAGTGCCGAAGATTCTTTTGGTAACCAAAGTCATCAGACAATTAACTTTGCGATCGACAAAACGCTTCCAGAAATAATAATAACCGGTGTAACTGATGGGTTAGTTACTAATCAAAATGTGACACCTGTTATTAAAGTTTCTGATGAACATTTTACTCAAGAATTAGTCACCTTGAATGATGTTGAATATATTTCTGGTAGTGTGATTGAAGCTGATGGTACTTATCAACTAAAAGTGTCCGCAAAAGATAAAGCGGGTAACCAATCGAGTATGAATGTTCAGTTTGAAATTAACCGACAGCCGCCAGTTATATCGGTTACCAGTCCTGCAAACAATAGTTCAGTGACAACAGATAGTATTGATATTGTTGGTGTTTCTGAACCTTTCGCAGACATTTATTTAATCGATTCGGCAGCCAATGAATTGACCACTATTGCTGATGAGCAAGGTCATTTCCAGTTCACTCAAGTTATTTTAAATGAAGGCGATAACCGCTTCACATTATTTGCAATTAACCAGGCAGGCAACACCAGCGATAGCATAATACTTAATGTCGCGTTAGCCTCGGCTGAGTTGGATGTTGAAGTAATTAACAATGGTGAAGTATTAGTGTGGCTGCCCAAGCGAGGCGGGGATGAGTTAGTTGAACTGTTCAGTGAAATTTCTAATCGAGATAACCTTGGTATTCAGTTTGTGCGCTCAGAAAATGCGTTAATTCAGCAATTGCGTTCTCAGCTTTTTTCCAAATTGATTATTGCCGATATTGCTTGTAATGCGGGGGATGGTCATGTGAGTGATAGTCATGGCGCTAATCATTCAAGCCATGGTTGTGGGCTATTTGTTTCGAAAAGAGCTGCGGCAGAAGTCAGAGCAAGAGTTGCTGCTGGGTTGGGATTATCGCTGATCAAAGAGCATTCAAGACAACCTTACTTTATGTATGATGTTTTTGCTGCCTTAGCGTATAAAAAAGTGAAACAGATACAACAGATAAAAATGTTAGCCAGTCCGGTGAGTGATGAAATGATTATGGATTATCAAGGCCATGGTATGATGATTAGTTCGAATGGCGCAGAAATTATTGCTGACAATCATTCTGGTACTGCTTTAATGGCGATTAATCAATATTATCAAGGCCGTACTGCCATACTAGGCTTTAACCCGGCCAATATAACTGATAGTGAAATGGCTCATCAACTGGTATTAAATTTGCTGAATTACCTGTCACCCAATAGTGGTTCGAGCAATTTGACAGCAGATTCGTTCGTAAGAATGAACTGGCATGCCAGTTCAATGACGCCACCAATCGTTCTGAAGCTTACTCAGACCCTTGATACTGGTATGCAGGTCATTTCCGCTAAAGATGGTGTCATTGAGGATGAACTCAATGCTTCTTGGTCGCGCTCTTTGGAAACCAGTGAAACGGTATTGAGCAGTTTAGTTAAATTACCATCAACCATTGGTGATTATTCTGTTAATGCTAAATTAACTTTACTCAATACCGATGGCAACCACCCGGAAGTGGAAAGCGAATGGTTCTTTACTATTAGTGAAAACCCAATCGACTATAGCGTGCTTTTACAAACCGCTATGACCACGCTTGAGTTTGAAAATTGTGGTTGTGGTAGAAGTCGCTATCATTATAAACATCAGCATAATAAATGTGACGCCTATTTAAACTATGTGAAAGCGCTGGTGAGTCATGTGTTAGCGATGGATATTCAACATCAATGGCAAGCGGACCATGCGATAAGACGACTTTTAAAAGCTTATTCTATGATCAATCTTTATGCAAAGGACAAGCAGTCTCTAGCGCTGATTGGTCATGTTATTAAAACATATGAAATAAAATGGTCTACATTATCTGATAACCATTGTGCTCCCATACCGACTAAAGCTGATGAATCACAACAGATACCGACATGGAAGGCAATGCTCGATATTGGCATAGGGCCTCAATCTAGCCAGTCATTAATTGATCAGTTAGTCGATAAAATGTATATGGATGATTTTGAAGAAGATAATTACTATAACCCGGATGATTTTATTCAAGAGGAAATGGTTAATTAAGTTATCCGGATAAAATTTTTATGTTCTGGTTATAACATCGTATAGGGCGAGTTAAATAATTTGACTAATGATAAATGAGTTAAAAAAACAACGTTATTACTAGTTTAAATGTCAATCAATAAACTGAAGGTGCAGTAGTTTCGCATGGGATTTATGGAAGTAGTTAAGCATACACGGCAAGTGGTTAAACGGTTTTCAATCATGATAATGATTGGTTGTGGTATCTTTTTTCAACTTGCTTCAAATAGCACAGTTGCTCAAAGTGTTACTGCGCAAAAACTGGTGGTGAAAACAGAAGTTACACAAGCTGCTATATCAAAAAGTGCTACATCAAAAAGCGCCGCATTAGAAAGCGCAGATTTGAAAAACGCAGATTTGAAAAACAAAGTGTCAGAAAAAGAAAACCAACCAGAATCATTGTCTGCACAAGCGATTCAACAACAGTGGCAAGCACAAATAGCAGCAAGACAGTCGATGACAGCACTTGAACTAAATGCTAATTTACTTTCGCGCCGACAGTCAGCGTCTGGGGGGAAACCCAATTATCAAAACGTTTCTTATTTTAATCGCAAAATTAAAAATCTGGAAAACAAATTAAACTATTTTTCGACAAACCCTGTAAAAATCAACGACACTCAAATTCAGTCACTATTAAACAGCTATGATGATTTAATGGCTGCCCATTTGATGCGTAATGAAAGTTATCAAATTCAGTTATCAAAACTTCAAAATGTTAATGGTGGTGCGGTTTTTATTGAGCAATTGCAACAGTCTCAGCAAAATTATCAGGAAAAAATGTCGGCGATTTTGACGCCGTTGAAACCTTTAATCAATGAATACCGAAAAGCATTATCTGCTGACACTAGCACCGATAAAAACGCATTAACTCACCCTTCAAATACTCAATTACAATCGGTAATCAATCAAACCAGGCAATTGCTCAATGCTGAAATATCTTCCCCGGCAGTGAGAATTTTACGTAGTCAACTACCTTATCGTCAGGCCGTTTTTGCCAGACGTTCGCCTGGCTCAACGGTGTCGATTGTGCCCAGTTATGAGTCCGATGATCTGCCAACCAGTGAAGATCTCCATTCCACCAGTGAAGCACCGTTATCAGAAGCGATCTTGTTAAAAGCGCAAGCGTTAGAGCATGACTATATTAAAATTTATGATTTTGTGCATAATCAGATAAAAACAGAATGGTATGTTGGTGCCAGTAAAGGCGCTGAAGGCACCTTATTGCAATTAAGTGGTAATGATGTTGATCAAGCCAGTTTACTGATTGCGTTATTTCGCGCCAGTGGTTTGGCAAGTCGCTATGTTCATGGCGTGGTTGAGTTAACGGTAGAATCGGTTAATGCCAATCTGGGTTTAACTACTGCCGAGCAGGCTATTGCTGTACTCGATGCGGCTGGTGTTGCTTACTCTACAGTGGTTCGCGGCGGTAAAGTTGCAGCCTTTAAGTTGGAGTATACCTGGGTTAGTGCGTACGTTCCTTATAACAACTACCGTGGGGCCGTCGTTGATCGTTCCGGTGAACAGTGGTTGCCATTGATGCCTGCATTAAAAGCTTATCAGGTTAAACCCGCCAGCGATCTGATTGATAAGGCTGCTATCAATATTGATGCAAGTATTAATCATTACCTTGCTAGCCGCCAAATGACGAGTATTCACTCACAACTTAATGAAACGATTAATTATTATTTAAGTGCTCATCCCGAAGAAGCGACGTATGAGGAGCAGCTAGGTGCGATTGAAATCAAGCCTTCTCAGATTGGTTTAATTCCTAATACATTACCGGTATCGGTGGTTGCTGTTGATAGTGAAGAGCCTGAATTATCCGATCAATTTAAACAAAAAGTCCGTTTTGTCGCGCGGGGCGGTGTGAATGATAACGATGCTATTTTAATGGATAAAACCATCGCTTTATCTCAGCTGATTAATCGACGAGTTACTTTGTCTTATATGCCTGCCACGATTGATGATCATGATCTCACCAATTTATACGGCGGCTTAGACTTAGTACCTGCTTATCTGATTAATTTAAGACCTGAAATAAAACTCAATGGTAGAAAATTATTGGTTGCTGAAAATGCCATCGGAGCAGGTGTATTGCACCGATTTGATGTCGAGCTTATTAGTCCTGCGGGTAAAGCGTTGCTTAAACACCAGTTACTTTCAGGTAGTTATCACGCCATCACAATTGCTACCGGAGAAAAAAGTTTTCCTCTACTCACCGATGATCCAGCAGATACAGAGTTTACTGGCGCAAGAATTTTGAGCGACGTTGGCCTGGAATATAATAAACGCTGGACAGCGGCAGAAGAAGAATTTGCAAAACTACTCAATGTCGCTGTTGTACGACCGCTGCCGTCATTTAACTTAGTCAGCAATGAAATGAAAGTGGAAACCTTGTTTGGTGAGCCGCAACAACTTCAGTGGAATGCGGTGACACTGGATGCAGGTTTTCGTATGGCCTATCCGCTCGCTCGCCAAACATCTGATCAACAATTCAGTGAAAATATCAGCCCAGCGCAAGCAAAACAAAAAAACAAAGATTTTATTCGTTTAAGCGCACTGCATGGATCGACTTTAGAACATGAAATTTTTGAAGATCTTTTTAAAGTCGATAGTATTTCGGCAGACAAAGGGATCCAAATTGCCAATAGTAATAATCAACCTGTGTTAACGATTAATTCAACCAATGCCAGCAGTCAACTGCCGTTGTTGGTTCATCCCGCCAATGTTATCCAAGATGTGCAAAACTGGGTAGCTCAAGGATTTGAGGTGACCATTCCACAAACTATGGTGACCCACAATGCCTGGTCTGGCTCTGTATGGATAGTTAATGATCTCAATGGTGGTGCAGGCTATTTTATTGCCGGCGGATTGGCGGGAGGTAGCACCACTTTAGTTGGCTCTGACTGGATCCTTGATTGGTTGCAACAAGCATTGGATGCGGTTAATTCTCCTGAGCCCAATAACAATCCTGATGCTGTGTATTCAATTGTAAAATATATTGATCCCGGTTACATCAAAGGCACTGTTGGAAAGCCGCTGGAAAGACAGTTTATCGTTCAGGTCAAAGATAAAAAAGGCATTCCGGTGCAAGGTGCCGAGGTTCATTTTAAGACCACTGGCGGCGGTAGTTTGGACAACGATAGGGTATTCAGTGATCAATATGGATTAGCACGAGTCACTTTAACATTGGGTCAGTCAACGAGTGTTAATCCGCTTTATCAACGACAAAACCAGGGCGATCAATATTTATCTAAAACGGGTTTAAATTCAGTGTCAGCCTCGATTAATGGGGCTGAGCCTGTTTCACTGTCACAACCTTTTTTCGCATTGGCATTTGCTGATGAAGCGGTCAGCCTGAGCAGTTTAAATCCGCCCGATGATTTTATTGGTTCAGGTGATACGGTCGCGGGGGCGCTTTCCATTTTAGCGCTCGATCAATATGGCAATCCGGTTTCTAATGTGGATGTCAGTGCCAGCATGACAGCTGAATATAATCCTTGTAGTCAATATCAGCCTGAAGAAGCAGATATTCAACCATTACCTTCGGTTCAACCCGGTCAGTTGATGATTGGTGAAGAGAAAAAAGCGAACCTGAATTTTAAAACGACTCATCAACCAACAGGTCTGTTGGTGGTTTTGGGAAAAACAGAATCAACCCGTTACCCCGTTGAAATTAAAGGGGCGGGAACCACGCTTAACTATCCTTTTGAAGCTGAACAATCCTGCAACGCAGATTTGTGGGGGATCGGTTATTCCGGCTTTTATATTAGAAACGCCAATGACAAATCGGTGATTGCGGCTAAACCGGGCGAACAGGTTAAAGTGCCGATTAAAACTCGCTACACCTATTTCAGTTATTCTCCGCACCCAGAAAATATTCAGCGCAAAACTTTACCAGGACAAGGAAAATTTGTTGCCGATAACGGTGCGAGTATGACACCCGCTTATTTAGATGGCGAGCTTTTCTCCTCTAAAATAACGGTTGGTTCAACACCTGGGGTGCATAATGTTTACCTTGAAGTGACTGTGCTAGAAGATCTTTTGGGGCGTTTAATCCAAAAAGATTATGTTGCTCGTTCAGGCCAGCAAACGCCAACCAAAGTTTATGCGGTAGCAGCCAAAATAGACAGTGTGATTGATCCAACTTCTGGCACCAGTGGTATGTTATTGAATCGTTATAATACATCAGTGTCAGATACAACCGTTCAATACAGCATTTTACCCGCTGCTTATGAAGCGCTGAGCGTTAGTGTGGATATATTAAAGGATGGTGAACTATACACTTCATTGATTGGTTCCAGTTTATCGAACAGTGGAGAAGTTAATTTACCGCAAGGTTTTTACTACGATCCTGATGCGCAATATCAGATGCAGCTAGTGCTTAATCGCAATAGCGATTTTGAAATTAAATCGGAACGGCAAGCGTTACCCATTTACTCACCAATCATCAAATACTTTAGTCAACGAGAAGAATTAAACCCTGATTTGATGTTGAATAATTTTAGCAGTTTATTGCGAATTGGCGCTGAATTTGACGCAGTGAATAACCGCAGTTGTTTGACCAGTGGATTATACGAGTTTGAAATTAACGTTGAAGCCAAAATGACACTGGACATTGATGGCAAAAAGCTGGTTGAGAACGTGGTTTATCCCAAAGGGAGACATTCTGTTGAGATCCCGTTAGGTCTTTTGGGACATGGATTTTATCAAACCAAGCTCACCGCAGAGGCTACCGCGAGCGGAGTTATTGAGGAAAAGATCGGTGAGTTGGTCGTTAGTATCAGTAATACAAACACCTTACCTGTGGGTCACACGCTTGTTAAAGGCGTTAATGTATCCAATGGTAATTTATCAGTCTCCAGCACTGATTTAAGTATTCCTGGGCGTGGGCAAGCATTGGAATTTCGGCGTTATTACAACAGCAACAACAATGGTATTCCCGGCGCTTTAGGGGTTGGCTGGAACTTTAATTATCATGCCCAACTGCATATTACCGCCTGTGGTGAAATTGTTCTTTTGGGTGGTACTGGCGGCGGTAATCGTTTTGCGGCTGATGACAATGGGCAATTGAAACCATTAAAAGGTTATCATGGTACATTAATTAACAATGTTGAAGATCACAGTTTTGATTTTTACGCTAAAGATGGCACTCGCTATCATTATCGTAATTACGGTCGAAAAAACTGGGATTTGGAATATATTGAAGATACCAACAACAACCGAATTGAACTGACTTATGATACTAACAGTGCAGGGACTGCCAAATTGTTAGCGGTGACAGGGCCAAATGGTCGAGCCATTCGCTTGAGTTATGAGTATCAGTTATTTGTTTCAGGAGTTAAGTCCAAACGTCTGGAAGTTATCACACAAATTGATTTTGAAGGCGGCATTTCCGTTCAGTATGAATATGATAACTTTGGTAACTTAGTGTCTGTTAATCGCAATAGCGGTGCCAGGGTTGAACAGTATGCTTATGCGGTTGATGCGCCAGTTTCCAGACATAAACTGCTGACTTACACTGATCCCAATGGTTATGACTACACTTACACCTATCAGGATCAAGTGATTCAATTTAATATTGATAATACGACAGGTTTAACTTTCCCTTATTCTTTAATTACCAAGGTGACAGAGCCTGAGGTGGGAAGTACCGAGTTTACCTATAACTTTGACAGTTTTACCACCCAAGTGACGAACCCGCGACAGTTAGATACCGATTACACTTATAACCAATATGGTGCGGTGGTGAATGTGGCTAAGCCAATTGGTTCCATGCAAACCGAATGGCTCACCGATGACGTATTAATTGCTTCAACGACAGATGCCAATGGCCATAAAATTAGTTACACTTATGATGAGCATGGTAATCGCTTAACAGAAAATAAACTGTTAGAGGTAACAACCGAAACCACTTACTATCCGCCATCAAAGTTTATTGTGGGTGATGGTAAAGCGATCAAAAACCGAATCAAATCAATCACTGATCCAAATGGTAAGAGCACCACCTTTGACTATGACAGTCGTGGTAACCTGGTGTTGGTGAAAAATCCCGATGGTGGGCAAATCAAGCACAGTTATAATAGTTTTGGCGATAAGCGCTCAACCACTGACACAAATGGAAGCATCACACGCTTTCAATATGACAGCTATGGCAATGTGACCCAAATAACGGATGCCTTAAATAACATCACCAAAACGGAAAGAAATGTATTAGGTTTACCGCTCAGTGTGACTGATGCCAATCAGAAAAAAACACTGAATACCTTTGATGAACTACAACGATTAATTGCTCGCGAAGATCCTTCGCTAGAAAAAGGTATCACTCGCTATACTTATGACGCCAATGGCAACAAGCTAACGGAAACTGATGCCAATCAGCGTACAACCACATACGCTTATGATAAAGCTAACCGCTTAATCAAAGTGACCAATGCTACTCCAGAAAAAGATTATCAAGAATTCACCTATGATGGGATGGGCAATAAAATCACTGAAACGGATTTTAATTTAAACACGACCACTTATACTTATGATGATAATGATCGACTCACCAAAGTAGAGCAACCTGAGTCGCGTACAATGAGTTATACCTATGATTTGGTTGGTAACAAGTTATCGGAAACTATTGGTAGCCAAACAACATCTTATGTTTATGACGAACTTAACCGATTAACCACCATTAACGCACCGTTAGAAAGCAACGCTTCTTATACTTATGACAAAGTGGGGAACCTGTTAACCCAAACTGACGCGTTAGATCGCGAAACGGTTTTTAAATATGATTCAATGAATCGCCTGATTTTAAAAACAGAGCCCTTACAACGTATTACTCAATTTGTTTATGATTTTAATGGTAATAAAGTTAGTGAAACGGATGCCAATAATGGAAAACGGCAGTGGGGATACGATGCGATTAACCGTGTGGTTAAAGTCACCGACGCCAATGGTGATGTGAGTAGCACTATTTATGATCCGGTGGGGAATGTTACTCGGGTTATTGATGCACGTCTGAATGCGACTCAATTTGAATATGATGGGTTAAATCGCAGGATTAAAAGTATTGATGCTAATGATGTAGAGACCACTTATGTTTATGACAAAGTGGGCAACTTGTTAGAGACTCATCTGGCGAATACTAACGTGATTAAAAACACTTACGATGAACTGAATCGTTTGACTAAGAGTGAAGATAACTTAGGCACATTAACCACTAAAACTTATGATAAAAATAGCAATTTAAAAACAGAAACGGATGCTAATGGCAATCAAACGGTTAATGTTTATGACAAGTTGAATCGTTTGGTTGAACAGCAGCTACCAGAAAACCGCATAGTCAAAGTGAGTTATGATATTTACAACAATAAAACGAGCGATACCGACGCGAATAAAAATGTCACAGGGTATGAATATGATTTATTAAATCGGTTGGTTAAAACGACTTATGCAGACTTAACTACCAGTGAAATGACTTATGATTTAGTGGGCAACCCATTAACTCAGGTTGACCAGCGAAAAAATACCACTCAGTTTGAATATGATGCACTGAATCAGCGAACTAAAGTGATTGATCCTTTATTACAAGAAACCAGTAGCACTTATGACAAAGTGGGTAACAAGCTGACAGATGTGGACAAACGAGGTACGGTAACGGCTTACACTTATGATAAAGAAAATCGTTTGTTAACCACGACCAAAGATGGCTTGAAATTATTGTCAGTTGAATATGATGCTGTCGGTAATAAAGCTTTTGAGACTGATGCGAATGGTAATCGCAGCGCCTATATTTATTCCAGGTTAAACCAGCTGACTCAACAAAGCCATCCACTGGCCGCGATTAGTCGCTTCACCTATGATGAAATGGGCAACCGAGTCAGTGCGATTGATCCGGAAAGTCGAGAGAGTACTTTCTCTTATGACTTGCGTAATCGCTTAACGAAAGAAACCAATGGTAATCTGGAAACCACCGAATACACTTATGATGGCAATGGTAATCGTTTAACTAAAAAGCTGCCGAAAGAAAATACCTGGACTTACGTTTATGATAAAGCCAGTCGTTTGGCTTCGATGACTGCGCCTGACATCGGTGTGACAGAATATACTTATGATGCCAATAGTAATCGCTTAACCCAAAAAGATGCGTTATTGAATACCACAACCTTTGTTTATGATGAACTTAATCGTCGCGCTAGCATGACTTATCCCGGTGATATCAGTGTCGGTTATGAGTATGATGATAACGGTAACTTAATCGAGTTAACTGATGCCAACGGTAAAATCATTACTTATGTTTATGATAAGCTAAACCGAAAAACACAAACGAATTATCCGGCCTCAGATAACCCCAGTGCCAATGACATTGTGAAAATGGTGTACGGGTATGATAAGAATAATAACCTGACCAGTGTCACAGAAACTTTTCACACCGATGGTAGCAGCAGCGCCAATGTTCGCACCACTAGCCATCAATACGATAACTTCGACCGTCAAACCAGTGTCACCAATGGAGATGGTAAAACCATTAGCTACACTTACGACAGTAATGGTAATCGCAAAACCGTGAAAGATGCCGATGATAAAGTCACCCGGTATGAATATGATGCACTCAATCGAGCGGTGAATGTGGCGAATGGACAAGGCGTTACTGAGTACACCTATGACCGAAGCAGTCGTCAGACGCAAGTGAGTTATCCTAATGGGACGCAATCACAAACCACTTATGATGGGGCGGGGCGAACCAAAAGTATTCGCAACTTACAAAATGCCTCGGTGATATCACAGTTTGATTATGTGCTCGATGCCAACGGTAACCGTGAACAACAAACGGAAACTCAAGGGGCTTTGGTTGAAGTCACGGACTATCACTATGATGAGAATGACCGTTTAACGCAAACTGATATTTCAGTTGCGGGTAGTGTGATTGAAACCACACAATTGACTTACGATAAAAACTACAACCGTTTAACGGAATTGAAAACGGCCAATGGTCAAACCGTCATCAATAAAACCTTTGTTTACAACAGCCGTAACCAAGTGACTCAAGTCACGGATAATCTGGATACCAATCAAAGTGCGACTTACACTTACGATAACAACGGTAATCGGATTAAAAAACAAAGCATCTCGCAAACAGAAAACTATGCTTATGATGTTCGCGACCAGTTAAAGGAAATCACCCAGGGTGGCTCAAGCATTGGTCAGTTTTTGTATGACTATCAAGGCTTGCGCGTGGCTAAAACTACCGTAGAAAACAATATCAGCACCACTAAGCGTTATGTGTATGATGATCAAAGTGTGTTAATGCAAACGGATGCCGATGGCAATACCTTATCCAAATACGACTATGGCTCAAACCGACTACTGTCTTTAACCCACCAAAGTGAAGGCGCGCAGTTTTATTTGTTTGATGCCTTAGGCAGCCCGGTTAATTTAACCAAAACCGACGGCACCGTTCAAGCCAGTTATCAGTATGATGCGTTTGGTAATGCCAGAAGTCAAACGGGAACCAGTGCCAATGTCTTTGGTTTTACCGGTCATGAAAAAGATGAAGAGAGCGGGCTTTATTATTTTAAAGCGAGATACTATGATCCCACGTTAGGTCAATTCTTGACTCAGGATGCGTTTGAGGGCATGAGTGATTTACCACCGAGCTTGCATAAGTATGTGTATGCTTATGGGAATCCGACGGTTTATACGGACCCAACGGGTCATTTAAATGTGGTTGGAGAAGGGGAACTTTCTAACTTTTATCATTCAGCGATGAGAGGCTCTGAGCACTCAATTGCCAGCTCAGACTTTGAAAACATGATTAATCAACAAGGTTTGGGTAATGAAATTGAGACACGTTGGGAAAATAACTCTTTAAATCTCAATAGTCCCGGCACCAGAACCCGCGTACTATCGAAAGTGGGTACTGCAATAATGGCTCGATTAATTATGGCATCTAGTACTGATGCTGACATATTACCATCGACGATTGTAAGTGTTGAGGAGGGAGAAACGACAGCAGAGGCAAGGGCGAGTATAGAGAGCTTGGTTGGTGATGGTCAGTTAGGGAGTTTATTGGGCTCAATTGACCAGTACCGAGCTGGCAATCGAAGAATAATTGATGGTACACCAATTGTTTCAGCGAAGGAACATGCCAGAGCGAGAGCGCAGAATAATATTTTTCATCGATATACGGAAATATTAAAAATGATGCCTCACGAAAGTCCAATAACGAAATTTATTGCAGGCACAATTGATGATATAGTGACATCGAGGAATTTGGTTGTTTCGAATGGTATTCCGCGAGATTTAAGGACGCAGGCGAATAAGACGTTGATTGCGGCGGCGTTGTCGGCTGATATACCATTTTTGAGGGTGGGGAGGGGAGTTTCAAATAAGGTTGATGTACCAAATTTAACAGAAAATGGTACTTTAACTAACAGAATTCCTACTGACCCCGCAGTTTTACAAACTACTCCAAGAACACTGGTTCAAGATGGTTCTGGCAGGTACTGGCTACAGGGAGCAAATGGTAAGAGGATAACCCCGTCTGGAAGTTATGATTTTGTAACATTACCAGATGGAACTATTCGAGTAGCAAGGCAGAATACAAATCCTGATTTTTCGACACACCTAGGGTTAAGTAAAGGTGGGGAAGTAAATTATGCAGGTTCGATTACTTTTCCTAACAATACTACTTCAAGTCGTGGGACACTGACCCAGTGGACTAATAATTCAGGCCATTATCAACCACCAGTATTTTTAAATAAAAATGCTAATTTGCCAATTGAACTTTTCGATGCTCATTGAGATGGAAGTTAATAATGAAACTGAATAAAGAAGAATTTAAAAAGCTTAGCACTGACGATGCCTGTGATTGGTTATGTAAAGAATATCCTGTTGAGAGTGATAGTTATGGGGAGGTATTTGCTTATCTGCCTTTAAAATCTTGGAGTAAAAGCCAGCAAAAAATATTAGCGAAAACTTATTTAAAAAAAGCTCCATTTGCTAGTAGTCGGCCTTACGAGGTTTTTCTTTCTTTTATGTCTGTAAAGAAGTTTTTGGAAATTATTGAGATGTATATTCCTGCAGAAGAAGATAAACTTGACTTATTAAAGTATCATTTAAAGTCGGTCATAAAAAACTTGAAAAAATCGGAACGCGAAGTTGAATTGATTAAAGAGTTTGTAACTCGTTTGGAATAGTGTAGCCGTCTGAATTGATGTCGTAACTTTTTGTTGTCCTGTCCGAATGTCCAATGTGGTTATTTGGTGTAGCCGTCCGAATTGCTGTCGTATAATTTCCCAAATTATCGGTCATAAGATGTAGATTACCAATTTACCATCGAAACTTTTCCCAAAATTTTCATCGTATAATGTAAGCGTCTGCTAATTCCACCTAGCGATTTTATCTATTGTTAAAATTCCAAGGCATTAATGCTTCAATGTTGGTGGTCGCTCTCGGTAACTCAGTCAGCAGATAGTTCAGATAATCAAATGGAATGAGTCCATTCGCTTTAGCGGTTTCAATCAGACTGTAAAGTGTTGCACTGGCTTGTGCGCCTCTGGCGGTATTGGCAAATAGCCAGTTTTTACGCCCAATGACCAGCGGTTTAATAGCCCGCTCAGCCCGGTTGTTATCAATATTCAGTTGGCCATCTTCAGTGTAGCGAATGAGTTTGGGCCATTGATTCAAACTGTAAGCAATGGCTTTGCCTATCGCGGATTTCGGTGGGACTTGTAGGGCAGATTTATCCAGCCACGTTTTAAACTGATTGAGTAGCGGCAGAGCTTTTTCCTGCCGCTGATTCAATTTTTCATCGGACGATAGTGCCTTGATTTGCGTTTCAATCCGATACAGCTTTTTGATGTGGCTAATGGCCCAGTTAGCTTTACCGGTTTTATTTTTTCCCTGGACTTTTTCTGCCTCAATAAACTTACGTCTAGCATGGGCCCAACAGCCCACGAGTTTGGCTTGGGTTTGTTCATAGCCCGCATAGCCATCCGCTTGCAAATAGCCTTTAAAGTCCTGCAAAAAATCAACAGCGCACTGCCCACGACGACTGGCTTGATAGTCAAACAACACCATATTCGGTATCCCATTATCTTGAGGCGAGTGTAGATTACTTTTTTACCATCATACTTTTTACTAAATTATACGTCATACAATTTACTAAAATTTGAGCAGTTTTACCGCGCTATTGTCGTACACTATTTTAGCTTTGCCAAACTATTGTCGTACGCTGTACCAAATTGTCATCGAACACTTTGTGGATAACTTTTTTAAAACAATTTTTGCATAAAAAAAGGGCTTTCGCCCTCGGTAAAAATTTGCTCTAATGCTCGCGTAGCGAGCATTATAAAGTGCCGTTGGAAGTTCTGATTAAGAGACTTGCTGCTTGATCAATTCCTCGTGCGATCGCCAATGCGGTTGCACGAGGACGTGATTAACATGAGTAATTGTCACCAACTTTTTTGTTTCTCTCGCCGCTTCGATAAGGCTGGCTAGACACAGGTTTCTACAGAGCCGTAAGTTGCCCTCACTTGAGCGAATAATTAAGGCCATTGCAGCTTCGTCGAAAGTGTTAACGCCTAGCTTGGCACTTTCCAATTCTTTGACGATATAGCGCTCCATATCTTCATCATTAAGCGGTTTAATGCTGGCAGAGTAGGTGATTCGGCTTTTAATGTCTTTGTTTGTGCTGAGTGATAGATAGTGTAATAGTTCCGGTTGACCCAGTAGCACCAGGTTATGATTTTTAGGAAAGCGTTCGAACAATAAACGCAATTTTCTTAGCACCGATAAATCGAGTAAGTGCGCTTCATCAATCAAAATGTATAAGGTTTTACGCTCTCTCACTTGCGCGAAGGCAGCTTGAATTAAGTCGCTTTCAATCTGTTTTTCGCTGGTTTCAATTTTAAAAGATTCAGCCAGTTGCCAGAGAATTTGCCGATAAGTATGCAGGGTGCGCGAGCAGGAGACAACGGTGCATTCGCGTTCATTGTTAAGACGCTCGATGTACTCTCGCAATACGGTTTTGCCGACCCCCGGCTCACCAAGGATTACCGAAAATCCGCCTTGCTGCGCGTGAATTTTAATAATGTCGGCAATGCGTTGTTGTTGTGGTAGTAGGTTAAGTTTTTCACGTTTGAACGGTGTTTGGCTAATGCCGAAGATAGCATTGATCATTGTGAAACTCCTTGACGCGGTTGCTTAGCGTTAAAGTAAAGGTTAAGTGGCAGGGCGTCGCCCATGCGTTGGTTTTGGTAGTAGAGTACGTAACGGTTTTTGTGCGAGCGATCAAAACGCACTTGAATCGTTTTACCGCGTAAATCGACAGGGCATTCGAACTTTTGCGCATGGATTGAAAATACGTTGACCGAGCTGACCTTGCGCTCTTCTTCAACAAAAAAGACTTCGTCGGCATATTCATCATCAAGTAGGTAATGAATGCGTGCATGGTCAAGGTTGAACCTGTCCAGAGGCTTCATTTGTATGCCTTGGTGAGGTTGATTATTATAGTGGCTTTCTATCCAGTCTGTGGTTTTCTGGTTGAGTTCATCAAGCGAGTTAAACGAATGATTAACGACTAAAAAGCGATCACGAAACCCTCTAAAAAAGCGTTCGATTTTACCTTTGGCGGCCCCATCGCGAACGGGAGCGTGAGAGAGACGAATGTTGAGCCTGATGCAAGCCTGGAGTATTTCCTTCGACTTGTAATTGGAACCATTATCGAAGTAAAGTCGCTCTGGTTTACCGCGTTTAAACAAGGCGCTTTTAAAGGCTTCAATCATGTTTTCGGTGTTGTCGTGGTAGAAAAACTCGGCGTGAGTAATAAGACGACTGGCATCGTCGATAAAGGCGATCAGAAAGGTTTTTTTCCATTGACCATTGGCTTGCAAAATGGCCGGTCCGTGCATGGTATCGGCCTGCCACAGCTCATTGGCGTACTGCATAGCAAAAGCGACACGGAGCTTCTCCGCGGTCTCTTTGCTCAGCAGGTTATTATCGCGAATTAAGCGATAAAAAGTTGTAGGCGCTAGTTGTTGACGACAGAAATAATTGCGCTCCAGCAAGCAGCGATAGAGGGTGCTTTTGGGGATTTGACCGACCTTGTTTTGTCGTAGCGAGGGTAATACCTCGTTAATCGCTTCAGCAAGTTGTGATAAAGAGACTTTACGCTGAGTGTTTTTGTCGGCGCGAACTTTTCGCTCAAGCGTGGTTACACCATTTTTTTTATAACGGTACAACCAGGTACTAATCGTACGCCAGGTAAAGCGATAGTGCTTGCCTGAAGTTTGCTCAAAAAAGGTTTGTGAACTAACGGCCTGGACACGTTGACGAATGCTATTGCCGGGTGCGTAGTCAACCGCGGCCAGCACTTTAAGGCGGATCTCAAGTGGTGGTCTTTTAGAATATTCAGACATAGAAATATCTCCGGTAAAAAATGGAGCGAGGAGACTAAAGTAAGCAACGAAGCGATTCGAGTGACAAAGTTTGTGGCAGTGTTGATTGACTCGCTTGAAGTCGATCAAGGCGGCAAATAAACGCGCATAAAAAGGTAAACCAATAAAACTGATTAGGCTAACAATGACATTTGTAAACGACTTTGGATGCGTTGCAAATGGGGTTGAGATGCAAACAACGCTTGAAGCGTGGGTAGTAATAACGCAAGCCGTCGACTGTTAAAGGGCGAGCAAGGTTGACAGGTTCTTTGCAGCAAGCTCCGTATGTTCGCCAACTTTGACATAAGCGAGTTAAGCCAGCGCCAAGCCTGACGAGGCTCCGTTCGATGGTGGCCCACAGCGCCATGCCATGCCTTAGATATAGGCAGACCGTCAAACAACGCGATAACAAAAGCTAGCAGAGTTTGCAGCGGATAATGCTTGTGAGGAAGTACGACGTCGAGATAAAGCTGCCGTGTGCGACCACAGCCCAAGTGGCTACCTCGATTACTACATAAAATACGCTTACCAACAATCGCTCGAAACTGATAATTCAGTTGTTTATAAACGTAACCGTGCGAAACCCACTCACAATTTTTAAGGCAAAACTGACAGGCATTACTCTGTGGAATAGATTTTAGACGATGAGAGAAAGACTCAAGCTCAAAAAGTGAAGAAAAAAACACCTGCATAAAAATTAACCGATTGTAAAAAAGTCAAAATTCTACAGAGAAATTTAATTTACCGAATTAGCGTTATAACGAAAAATTAGAGGACGACGGTAAATTGGTAAAAAAACGATGGATTGTTCGACGGTAATCTGGGAAATTACACCGGGTTATACGCAAGAATCGGTGCCAGATTAATACGGACGATTTTATCTGATATTATTTTTATCGATTTTTAGATTCGATATTGTTCCTTAATTTGCCGCCAGTAAACGTCTTCAGGTGTATTTCTATCCAGTGATTGATGCGGACGAATGAAGTTATACCACTGCTGAAAGTCATAACAGATTAGTGGTAATTCATTAGTGTTTAAATGCATGTCTTTCACCGCTGATTTGAAAGTACCGAATAACCGTAAAGCGCGACATAATATCAGAGCTAATAAATAGGGTCGTGTAAATTCGTGTCCGTGCATATTTTGTGCAGAAGGGGAGTTGAGACTAGTTATAAGTAGTAATCAATAGCAAAAATATTTAGTATTGATAGTAATTGATTGTGGCTGATATCAACAGCTTGAAACCAGGCTTCCATGGATTCAAAATCCCCCGCTAGTGATAGTGTGCCGGTTCGAGTCCGGCCTCTGGTACCATTTTTAAAGCCTTGTTTTTACAAGGTTTTTTAGTTTCTAGAGAGCGTTAAAACCTTTCTTTTTATTTGCTTCAATATTTCTTCTGGTGCATATCCTGTGCAGAAGGGCTGCAAATGATTGTAACTAATCTCATTCGAAATAGAGCATTAGCACTTGGTACTTCTTAACTCTTGACTCTAATGACCTTACAATTTCCCCGGTTTTTTTATGGCACTTTGAACAATGATTTAACTTAATAAAGCGTCCGTAAGCACTGTTGAATTGAGAGCCTACAACAGTGTTGAAATAGATAGGTAGTAGTTGAATGAGTCTAATTAGCTTTTTCCACAGAAGCTCTGTCCTCAGGGAAAATGTTTGCCAGATCAGTAGTGATATACAGACCTGTTAAGCTATTGTCTTCGATTGCTTGTTTGACTCGATCTTGGCAATACAGACCTATATAACCATCGTAGCGGGTGCGAAATACTGCATATTTCTCTACATCTTTCTCATTAAAACCCAAGTTTTCAATATCACCCCATTCATTTTTTAAAGTGATTTTAGGGTCAACATCCACGACACTTAAAGGTGTAAAAAAATAACCGTTACCTTCTTGATATCTGACAGACAGAAATTCACCATCTTCATTAATTAAAGGTAGCAAAATATCATATGCTCGTTGACTTAAGAACAATCTGCCATTAACGACACACAGGTCAGCTATCGTCTTTCCTTTATCTTCTTTGTGATCGATGGAAAAGTTAAAGTTAAGAGGGACAGTATATATTTCCTTAAATACCTTTGGCGCATTATTATAGTTTATAAAACTATCGAAATTTTCATCGGTCGGTTCTCCGAGTATATCTTCCAGTTGTTCTTCGTCAAATCGAAAGTTCAAGAATTTATGGTGGTTGAATATTAATCTGTATATCATTTTTTTAGCCCTGTCTTAGGCATTACACTTGGTCTAACTTTTCCACTTTGTAAGGAGTTTCTAGCAAACCTAAGTTGTTCAATTAGCTCATTAGCGTTTCTCACATTAGTCAAATTAATTCGAGTGTTTAACCATAAGTAATACTCATGATGATGTATTCTTTTATGAGGAACTCCATTTCTTAAATAATTGGGCATATGTTTTCTATCTTCCCAATCTCTAGGAAGCCAGCACCCATTATGCGGATCATCAATTCGTATCTTAAATCGAGCTAATATACCTCTGAGTGCCATTGCTTCTTTTCGCGCGCCAGAGACGATTGCATGGCAGTCACATCTATTTGAGGGACGTGGATCGCCTGCGCATTTCATATGGGTAGCCAATCTGGATGAGTTGTGTTTTTCTCTTTGCAATTCTTTGATAGACATACCTGATGCTTGCAGCCTGTAATCGTCTAATTTTTCTGCTATTTCACCTTTAACCCTTAGCGCCGCAAAGTCAGCAGTAGTCGGCTTTTCAATTTTAGCAAATTCAGTGAGTAATTTTTCCACATGAGTGTGTTCTGGTTTAATATGTGGGTACATCCCCTTGTATCTCCAATTCCATTGTATTAAGTGACAGACTTTCATTTTACCTTGTAATCCCCGGATTATTAAAGAGGCGCAACTCACAGATTGATCTATTTTTAGAATTTGTTTTCGTATTGAGATTGAATAATGATGAAGCTTTGTACAACAATCGCTATAACATTTCAGTTTGTTAGCGTGACAACTGATCAATAGAAAACTGTAATTCATAGAGTAAAGATTGCTTAAGTTCAACAGGTAACAATATTTCAACATCAGGAAGCCAGTATTTCAGGATAGGGATTATTTGTTTTTGATCAGTAATACTGGCAGTAACCAACAACGAGCCATCATCTAAATCTTTTAATAATTGCTGGTTTGGAAATAGACTTGTTTTTCGGAAATGGCTAGCGATAGTTGACTCTATTCTTAGAACTACCTCAGTGGGTGAGTCAGTTATCCAAACAAGAGCACCTTCAACAACTTGTCGGTCAATGTCAGAATGTCCAATTTGTAATCAATATTTTCTCCCGATATTCTGCAATATTTCATAGGAGCTTGTTTAAAAATAGCTGTTTCTTAGGTTTGTTTTTATTAGTTAAAACACTCTCAAATGTTTGGTTTCCATACTAGTTTTCTTCGGTTGAAACATCTCTAAACAAAAGCATATCGGGTATACGAGCAGATGCTCCGTCATAGAATCCATTTTGATTTACAAATTCTTCGGGATTTTTGAATGTTCCAAAAATTATGTCAAAAATCGGTAAGTCTGAATAGTTGTAACGATGAATGCCACGGCCGTGGTGAAGGCTGTGACTTTCAGGGCGTTGTATAAAATAGCCCAGCCATTGAGGAGTTTTAATGTTTGTATGTTGGAAAACAGCGAGAAATATTGAGGATAGTAGAACGTAGGTTGCCGCTTCTGGAGTTACACCTACAATGACAACTAAACTTAAACTTCCCAACATAGTGAACCCTATCATGTCTAGTGGACTGAAGTAAAAAGCCCCTAAAGTGTCAATACGTTCAGCGCTATGATGCATTTGATGGAATGAGCGCCATAACCAATTAAATCGGTGCATAGAGCGATGCCATACATAAATCAAAAACTCCAATACTAGCAGTCCAACTACTGTCCCTAAAATAGGACTCACAGATTCTAGGTTGAATAATTGGAGTTCACCTAAATAGTGATCCCAGAAAAGAGGAAGATAGGCGGAGAGGTAAAAGTAAGCTACAAATACAACAATAGCTCTTTGATACCATCCCTTGATTTTCGGCAATTTTCTTCCTGGCAAAATAACTTCCAGTAACATAAGTGACCCTAAGATAATTAAAACAATAATCGAGATAGGGTCTAGTAATATTTCAAGCGGAGTAGGCATATCCTTTGTCCTCAAAGTGATTAGAATAAGGCATAATTATGCATAGGTAGACGAGGATGAACATGAAGATTAGATAATGATTAGCTAATAATTCTCTGTTTGTTGTTGTAATATCGATGAAGAATGTGAATTTTTTGGACTTAATCAATTTGGAAACGTAATTTTTATGAAATATCAAGTAGCCTCATTTGTCATCGATACTGTGCAATTTGATATCACTCAAAACAACAAAACTGTATCAATTGAACCAAAAGTCTTTGATTTAATCGTCTATTTAATAGAAAAACGTCACAGAGTGGTTCCCCGAGAAGAATTGTTTGAGACTATCTGGGAAGGCCGGGATGTTTCAGATACTACTCTGAGCAACAGTGTTAAGTCGGCTCGGAAGCTTTTTGGAGATAGTGGTGAGCGTCAACAAGTTGTTAGAACTGTGCGTGGCCGAGGTTATCAGTTTGTGGCAGAAGTTGTCGATTTATCACTTAATGATTCAACAAATCCAGATAAGAGTTTAATGGATAAATCAGGCCGTAACCAATCGAATAAGAAGAGTGTAGTAGGTAAACCGCCTTTTAATCAATCTGATATGCGAACTGCTAATCGTTGGTCTTATGGTATTTTAGGAGCAATTGTTGTGGTGTTTCTGGTAGTCACTATATTCTCGTTTTCTTCAACTGACTCGATGGAGTCGCCATATATTCTTGTGACACCGTTTGAGGTTTCAGGTCAAGATAAAGAGAAGTGGCAACCTTTTGCTGACCAAATGACTCGAGAAGTTATTCTAAATTTACGAAAAATTTCTGGACTTCGGGTTGTCCCATCATCTTCTGCATTTACGTTCAAAAAAAATAAGACTCATAAATACATTAAAGAACAGTTACCACATATCAAGTATGTTCTTACAGCAAATATCAATATCGGTAGGAATTCACTATTACAGGTAACATCTGAATTAGATGAATTAAGTTCGGGGAAATTGATTTGGGACGATCATTATGAAAGTAGAGTCGATAATACTACCTTTTTCTCAATACAATCTAAAATGGCCAGAGCTGTATCACAGTCGCTTAAAGTCGTTATTCTTGATGATGAGAAAACGACATTGGGAGAATTGCCAACTAATGACTTGAGAGCTTATGAATTTTATATTGCAGGGCAACAACAAAGAGATCTCCTGACTCATCAGTCGTTGAAAAAAGCAGTTACTTTGTTTTCTAAAGCGATAAGTCTAGATCCACAATTTGAAGCTGCCTACGTCGCTAAAGCTGACGCATATCGAATTATAATGGTGTATTTCGAGAAACCATCTGAAGTCTTACCTAAAGTAGTTGAGGCCGTGGCAGAAACTTTAAAAATCAATCCTCAATCTGCGGAAGCCCGTGCATCACTTGGGTTGGCTTATGTTTTCGCATGGCGCTGGGAAGACGCTTGGGATATGCTGAAGCAGGCAAAAGAACTTGATCCAAACATTGCGCTCACTGAGTTGGGATTTGCTCTTTATTATTGTGGACTGGGGCTCCCAGATGGGGTTCGTCAATCTCTTAATACCGCAAATCAATTAGATCCACTGAATATTGAAATTGCAGACTGGGGACATTGGGCTCTGGCTATGGTTGGTGAAATTAAAGAAGCGGTGAACTGGAGCAGTCAAAAAGTACGGCTTCATCCTGATGTGGGTCTAATTTATAGTAGTGCTAGCATGGCAGCGTCTTTAGTTGGAGAACACCAAAGAGCTATTTCTCTCGCAAAAAGAGGAGTAGAGCTAGATTCTGGAATTTCATATCCTTTACTAGCATTAGCGCAGGCATATGGGCATGCTGGAGAAGTCGAGAAAGTACCACAAATATTAGAGCAAGTAGAAAGTTTTAATAGCTATTTGTGTGACTATGAAACAGCTGTCACGTATTTGCTGATAGATAACTTAGGTAAGACTTTTGAACATTTAAACAAAGCTGTCAGTTACCGCTCAAATTGCCTAATTTTCACGCGTAATGATCCGAGATTAAAGTCTTTAAGAAATGACCCACGTTATCTGGCAATTTTAACTAGAGTGGGACTTGATGAGCAGTCGGTTAAAAACTATTCTCGGTAAAGTGTTTATCCCTGATTTGTTTTGTATGCCAGATTTTTTTGAAGTGATCTGCTTAAATCACACAGGACACTTTGATAATGGAATATAATCCATTTATTGAGGTGTATGATGACAAAACGAAAAAATAAAGTATATACAAACGAGTTTAAGCAAGAAGCAGTTGCCTTGGTTACAGAGCAAGGCTATTCGGTTTCAGAAGCCGCATCGTCTCTTGGGATCACAGCGAAGTTAATCTACAACTGGAAAGCTAAGTTCGAGGCACAAGCGTCAGGTAAGGCTCTCGATACAGACGAAAGAGCTGAGTTGACGCGCCTGAGAAAAGAAAACAAACAACTACGGATGGAAAAAGAAATATTAAAAAAGGCCAGCGCCTTCTTTGCGAAAGAAATGAAGTAAAGTTTACGTTCATCCAGCGTAACGCCAACCGATATCCAGTAAACGTATTGTGCCAGGTCATGAGGGTTAGTCGCAGTGCTTACTATGCTTGGTTAAAGTGCCCAGCTAAGTTGATAACCGCCGACACGCTACGGCTCTATCGACGAGCAAAAGAATTGTTTAAGGCTAGCCGAAACAGCCTAGGTTATCGAGAGTTACGCAAAAAGCTGCGCAAAGAAGGCTTTGAAATTGGGGATTACAAAGTCAGGAAGCTGATGGATAAACTCGGATTACAGGTTACGCAACGAGTTGCTTATAAGGTAACGACTAAGCGTAAACATAGCGATGCTGTGGCAGATAATTTAGTTAACTTAAACTTTAATCCGAGTCAGCCTAATCAGTTATGGGCTGGCGACATTACCTATTTAAAAACCGCTGAAGGCTGGATGTATCTGGCGGTGGTGATGGACTTATACTCTCGGCGAATTGTGGGTTGGCATATTGATAAGCGCATGTCGACTGACTTGGTTGTAAAGGCTGATAAAAGCTTATAACCTACGACGACCAGCTAAGGGACTGATCAGGGGGAAGTGGTGATGCTGATTTGTACGTCAAGTTAGGGGAAGTTCCAACTGATACTTTATTTGATTGTAGACCCTACCGCTGGGGAAACAATGAAAGCTGTTCTGATTTTCAAGAAGCGGGACGATATTATATTCGTCTAATAGGGTATGAAGAGTTCTCTAATTTAACTTTGGTTGGTAAAGAAAATTTCTAAGCAAAATAATAAGATAAAATTCATTTTTCAGTAAGATGAAAGGGGTTGTTAGTATTTTATGGCAAGCCCTTTGCTAATTTATAAGTAATATTTTAAGTTTTTATGGGGGGGCATTTCGGCCAAATTGATAACGCCTATGTTTTTCTTGAGATTGAGTCAGTAATAGATGAGCTGCTCATAAATACTTGATGGTTATCTCAGATGTACGTACAGCTATTTTTAATAGCTAACAAGAGGGGGCTGTTACTTCGTTAATTTTGAGCTTTATGTGTTCTTTAACTCATATATTTAAGAATATTGGTGTTGCTCAGCTTCTGGACAAAAGTATTGATTATTGATGTTGTATGGTGCTTGAGTTTTTTTAAGAGAATTTTATTTATTGAATATCAACAGTTACCCCTGATATTGCTTATAAAGTGAACCTTTTATTTGACTGTTTCTACCCAATCTGATTATATTGAGGGGATTTGTTTAGGGGATTGTTTGGGGGCAACCATGTTTACAACTCCAAAGCCGACACAGGCTGAGTTAGAAGTATTACAAGTTTTATGGCAACGTGGTGATTCAACTGTTCGCGATGTTCATGAAGAGTTGTCTGCAACACATACTACAGGCTACACCACGGTATTAAAGATCATGCAAATTATGTATGAGAAAGGGCTTTTAGAACGTGATGAGTCAGCTCGTGCACATGTTTATTCATCGGTAGAACCACAAAGTGAAACTCAGGGGCGAATGGTGAGTGATTTAGTCTCAAAGGTTTTTGAAGGGTCGACATCTAAATTAGTGGTTAGTGCATTACATGGTAAAGCAACTAAAAAAGAAATAGCTGAAATTAGAGAGATATTGAACGAATTAGAGCGAAAATAATAATATGGAAATAGTTACCTGGTTAACTGTTGAAAACTTGATTGCAAACTTAGCTCAAACACTCATTCATTTTTGTTGGCAAGCTACGCTGGTTGGTTTGTTATTAAAAATCATTCTTGTTTTTAGTGATAGACGATTACTTCATTTTCGATATTATGCATCACTATGTGCTTTAGTAACTTGCATCATAGCGCCAGTTTATACCTTTTATATTTTATGGCAGAATTCTGCTTTAACACATTTTTTAACGAATGCTTCTTTGCTCAATACTGAGTCTTTAACTTCCAGTGTCAGTGTTGTACCTATTTCAGAAACTAATATTTGGCATTCTGTTTTTTCTATTTTTGATATGCGTTTTGTTGTCCTTTTTTGGGGGGTAGGTGTATGTATGATGTTGCTTAAGTTGAGTTATGACTTAAGCAAAACATTCAAGTTAACAAGCGTTGGTGTTATGCCAGTAGAAAAGGAGCTGAAAACTCTTTTTCTTAACTTATCTTCTCGCTTAGGAATTAAACGAGAAGTTCATATTTTTAAGTCAACATTGGTAAATGTTCCGGTTGTTATTGGCTGGCTAAAACCAACGGTTTTACTACCTATCGCGATAACCGTTGGTTTAGATAAGCGTCAACTCGAGCTTATAATTGCTCATGAATTAGCGCATGTCAGGCGATTGGATTTTTTAGTGAATTTGATTCAAGGGCTTTTGCAAGCTTTCTTTTTCTTTCACCCTTGTGTTTATTGGATTAATAAAGTGGTAAGAGAAGAAAGAGAGTATATTTGTGACTCATTGGCACTCGCGTCGGTTAATCATCGCGCTTCAGCTAGACTAGACTTAGCTAAGGCGTTATTGAAAATTGAAGAATTAAAAGAAGGAAACCTTTCGCTTGCTGTTGCTGCTTCAGATGGGCATTTAAAAAATAGAATAAGCCGTATTGTTTTTAATGAAAAATTAAAAATGCCATCAGTAGAAGGTTTTGTGATTACTGTAATAGGACTCGTTTTTAGTTTTACTGCAATAGCGGTTTCAATTGAATTTACTCATCGGGTAAATAATGAAAATTATGATAGTCAACTTTCTTCTAAAACTGACCAATATAGTTCACAAGAAAAGCCTTTAATTGATGGAGCAAAAATCAATACAAAGCTTAGACCGAGAGTTGCACCAGAGTTTGTGACATCGAATAAAACTTTTTCTAAAGGTTTGAAAAAAAAACACTTAAGAGCTGAATCTGAAAAATCAAACATAATTAAAAACAAAAGTGCTTTAAAAGAAAGGCTTGTTGATACTGATATATTGATGAAAACTAAAGCGGCTAATAGAACTATTCAAAAGCAAATTGTTTCTCTGACAAATGCTGAAGCTAGTTTTGAGTCTGTTGAAAAAAGGTTAAGTAAGCCTATTCGTGCTATTGATTTTAACTTGAAAATCTCAAGTTTAAATGAAGGGCATACAGCTAATAATCCCAATGCTTTACGCGATAGGTTATCTGATAAAAGCCCAAAACAATTTATTTTGGAAAAACAAAAACATCAAAAATTAGCGTTGTTAGATACAAGTAAAAGTAATTTCAAGCAACCTAAAGCTATTTCAACCCCTTATCCTGTTTATCCGGCGGAAGCTTATAGTAATAAGTTGAGCGGGATGATTAAAGTTGATTTTACAATTAATGAATATGGCCGGGTAGTGGATCCTCGTTTCAGTGAAGGCGTGTCGTGGTTATTTGCCCGTGAAATTCGTTCTAAACTAATGCGCTGGCGTTATAAACCCGCGACAAAAAATGGCAGCAAAATCGCTTTTAATTCCAGCGTTTTCTTTGAGTTTGAATTGCCAGAAGAAAAACCTTTAGTAAAACATCAGGTTGGGACTCGTATTCGACGTAAAATTCGCTAGATTAGTGCTTTTGATGTGAAGTATTTATTATTTATAGAAAGTGCTTATGCTATATTAAGATTAGTGTGTTTATTTTAAAGTTATCGACTTATGATTAAAAAATTTATTATTATTCTTGTGGTATTTATAATTATTATTGCTAGTCTACAGCTATTTGCTGGTAGGGATTTTGGGCAAGTCGCTATGGCTTGGGATAAGTATCAACTTAATGGAACTGTCGGCTCTTTTTTTAGTGATATTGGTATTATTTTTAAAGGAGAAAAAATAAAAGAGTCCGTTTTTCCTGACTCTAAGTATGCAGAAAAAGTTGTGTACCGTTGGACTGATGCTGCAGGAGAAGTGCATGTCAGTGAAAGAAAGCCTAAAAATATTGATAAATTTGAAACTATTCGTTTAGGTGACATGGAGTTTCAAATTCAAGAAAGCATGGGAGAAGAAATAAAAACGACCAAAGCCAAAAAGAAGGACTAAAATTCGCCTTATTATCTATCTGCCTTATTTTTAATTCAATTATGCGTAATCTACTTGATAATAGATTTTTTCGCTTTCTGTTTAATCATATTTCGCTTGATTGATTTTGTCATCTTCTTTGGGTTTTTTTAGTAATACGTAAACAGAACCTGTACCGCCTTGTTTGGGTTGTGCTGAATGAAAAGCAATCACTATATCTACTTGTCTTAACCAATGATTAACATAACTTTTTAATTTTGCCTGTGGTTTACTTTGAATACCTTTGCCGTGAGTGATGAGTAGTGTTCTATGTCCATAGCGAGCAGATGAACGTAATAGTTGAAATACTTCATTTCTTGCCTCAGCAACGGTTTTTCTATGTAAGTCTAAGTGAAAATCAATTGGGTATTTACCTAAACGTAATTTTTTATAGACACCTGGTTGAATACCGTCGAGCTTAAATGCTAATACTTCTTCAGGCTCTACAGGTGGTACTTCACCATCAGTTAAAAAATTATTTTCTTTACGCCCAAATGACTCTGCCATTTTTTGACGGTAAGCTTTGTCTAAAGAAGCTTCTGGAGTGGTGTTTTTGATGATTTTATCTTGTTTTAATGGCCTAACCTGTGCCATTTCTTCAATAAAATCATTAGAGTCTGAGTTGTTGCTCATAACGACTACCAATAGTTGATAATATGATGGTTGGTTTATTTTATGAAATTATATGCGCTCTGTGTAGATGCAAATGGAAGTAAATTTACCTATAATTGGCGAAGGACTAATTCTTTATTTGGATATATTTTATGATTGAAGGCCAATACGATGTGATTTTTAGAGGTCAGATTGTAAAGAGTTTTGAATTAAGTGATGTAAAAGCTAATTTAGTTAAACTGTTTAAATCTACCCCCGAAGCGGTTGAAAGGCTATTTTCTGGCAGCGAAGTGACTATTCGTAAAGGGCTAGATTATGCGGCGGCAATGAAATATCAATCCGCTTTGCGAAACGCTGGTGCATTGGCTCTAATTAAAGAAGTTGAGGCTGAAAAAGAAAGTCCACCACCTATCCAAGAAATAAAAAAAACAGCCACCACATCCAATATTGATAGCAGCAATACTACGCCAGCAGATAGACGTGATACGACTGAAAGCCAGTCTATAAGAGCATCCAATCCAGAAGCTGCTGATGATAGTGAAGGTTTAACTATGGCTCAGGTTGGCGCGCAAATATTACCACCTAAGGTCTATGAGCAGCGAGATGTTGATACAAGTGACTTGTCACTAGCTAAGGCTGGCGAGCGCATATTGCCGGAAAAAGAGCCGGAAAAACACGCTCAACCATCGATTGATCATCTTTCTTTAACCGATAATTAAGTTTATCGCTTAGTTAAGGCTTATTTCTGTATTGATCAAACCATAGTGCGGTTCCGCCTGCTACAGCCACAGGCATAACTAAAATATTGACAACTGGTATCATGGTGAAAAGCATAACTAATGCGCCAAAACCAAAGGTACCGGAACGCTTGTTTCTTACCTGACTAAGCATTTGATTAAAAGGCACTTTATGGTTATCCATAGGGTAATCAATGTATTGAATACCAGCCATCCAGGCATTGAATAAAAACCAAACGAAAGGAGCAAATAGCGCAAGAGGAGTAACAAAAAGTATCAAACACCCTAGCGCCCTCGGTAAGTAATAAATAAATTTTCGCCATTCTCTTCCAAGTAAACGTGGAATGTCGCCAATAAACTCACCGATTTTAAATGGCTTATCTTCAAAGTCTTTACCGGCTAAGTGACGTTCAACGGCTTCTGATAGCAACCCGTTAAATGGTGCTGCTATCCAATTGGCAATAAACGCGAACACAAAAAAGACAACAATTAACACACTGACAACAATCAATGGCCATAGTAGCCAATCTAACCATTCAATGAGCCATTGCACAATAGAATATTCACTATTCTGTAAGCTGTCGTACCATACTGATATACTATTAAAGGCGTATATGGTTGCCATGGTTAGTAAAACCAGGTTTATTAGTAAAGGTATGAAAACAAAAGCCCGGATACCTGGTTTACAGATAAGAGAAAGACCTTTGCTTAAATAATGAACGCCACCGAGGGATGTTTGCTGCATATTTCTAATTTACTCTGATTTGTTTGTATTTTTGATGTGTTTTAATGACGAAATAATTTAAACTAATGCGTTTGATAAAACTAGCCCAAAATTGTAAGTGTTTCATAAATGGTTTCATTTAGCTTGAGATTGGCTCTTTTGTGGTATGAATAGATGGTCATTAATTTTAAGAATTAATAGAAAATGCGATTAAAACAAATAAAACTAGCTGGCTTTAAGTCTTTTGTGGATCCCACCAGTGTTCCATTTCCTGAAAATTTGACTGCTATAGTCGGACCTAATGGTTGTGGGAAGTCTAATTTAATTGATGCTGTACGTTGGGTAATGGGGGAGTCTTCCGCTAAAAACCTACGTGGAGACTCAATGACAGATGTTATTTTTAATGGTTCTACAAACCGTAAACCTGTAGGGCAAGCCAGTATAGAGTTGGTATTTGACAATTCTGACGGTACTGTTAAGGGTGAATATGCCAATTATGCAGAAATATCAATACGACGCTTAGTAACTAGAGATGGACAGGCTAACTATTTTTTAAACGGGACAAAATGTCGTCGTAAAGACATTACAGACATATTCCTCGGTACAGGGCTTGGGCCCAGAAGCTATGCCATTATAGAACAAGGCATGATTTCTAAGTTAATAGAATCAAAACCACAAGAATTGAGAATATTCTTAGAAGAAGCCGCAGGTATCTCAAAATATAAAGAAAGGCGTAGAGAGACTGAAAACCGAATTCGTCATACGCGTGAAAATATGGAGCGTTTGTCTGATATTCGAGAGGAATTGGGTAAACAACTAGCGCATTTGCAAAGGCAAGCTAACGCTGCAACTAAATATAAAGAGTTTAAACAACAGGAAAGAACGCTAAAAAGTGAGCTTTCCGCGCTTAAGTGGAAAAAGTTTCACGGGCAAGTTGAAACACTTAACAGCGAAATTAATAAACTTGAAGTTGAACTAGAATCTCGAATTGCAGAACAACGCCATGCTGATAATCAGATAGAACAAACGCGAGAGAAGCATATTGAGCTATCTGATGGATTTAATGCCGCGCAAGGGCGTTATTATGGGATTGGTGCTGACATTGCCCGCTTGGAACAAGGTATTGCACATAAAAAAGAACGCCGAACTCAATTAAATCAAGATTTACAACAAGCTTCAGCTTCTCTTAAGCATCTGTTAGAGCAAATGAATCAGGATGAAACTCAGGTTGAAGAGCTTCAAGCTAAGTTACTGGAGGCCGAGCCTGAACTAGAGATCCAGCACCAAACGATGGAACAGGCGCAAGAAACATTGTCAGACATTGAAACTTCAATGCTTGATTGGGAAGAGCAGTGGGAAAATTTTAATAAAACAAGTTCGGAAAATAGTCAAAAAGTAGAAGTGGAAAGAACTCGAATTCAACACTTTGAAAAAGTGATTGAAAGGTTAGCAAAGCGAATTACTGATAATCAAGAAGAGCTTGATAAGCTAGAAGCTGAACCTATTGAAGAAAGCATGTTAGAAGCTTCAATGGCTTTGAGTAAAGCCGAAGAAGAAACACAAACACTCAGTGAGTCAGTTGAAGAGATGATGGAGCAGATTTCACAACTGCGTGAAGTTAGAAGAACTCGTCAGTCTGATATAGATGTCAGCAGAAAAGAATTACAAAAAGTTCAAAGCCAGCACATATCGCTGACAGCATTGCAGAAAGCAGCATTAGAAGCTGATAGTAAAACAATCGATCAGTGGTTAGATAAAAATAGTTTATCTAAGAACAAAAAATTAGCCCAAGAAATCAAGGTTGATACAGGTTGGGAGGTTGCCACTGAAATTGTGCTTGGTGATTATTTAGATGCTGTTACACTAGATTCTTTTGATAATTACATCCAAGATTTTGCTGAACTAGCCAGTGGAAAGTTAACTTTAATTAATCGAGATACTATTCCAACTCATAGTGAAACAAATACTCTTGGCGAAAGCCTTTATCATAAGGTTGATAATGCAGGCAGTGTTGCACATATTTTACAAAATGTTATTGCTTGTGAAACGCTTGAGCAAGCATTAGCTATTAAGTCACAACTAAAGCCTGAACAGTCAGTTATTACCAAAGAAGGCTTATGGATTGGTTGTAGTTGGGCTAGAATAGCACGAAAAGAAGCGAATGAATCCAGTATTTTAGAAAGAGAAAAGCTAATTGAAGAACTTTCTGTTCAACTTGAATCACAAGAAGCAAAACTTGAAAGCCTTAATGATTTGGCTGAAAATGAAAGAATCGAGTTAAAAGATTTAGAGACAACTTGGGAAGATAAACAGCGGCAGCTAAGTCTTGCTAATAAGCGTTATGGCGAATTAAGAGCACAAGTCGGTTCTCAACAAGCAAAGCTAGAACAAATGTCGCAACGTAAGTCAACTTTATCAAAAGAGATGGCTGATCTCACTCAGCAATTACAAGCCGATGAGTTAATATTATCTCAGAGTCGTTCTAATTTAGAAAAGCTTGTTGATGCTATGGCCGATGATTTAGATAAAAAAGAAAATCTAAATCGAATGAAAGATGAAAAAAGAATTGCGGTTGAACAAGCTCGAAGTCAAGCACAAGCAGCAAAAGACCAAGCACATAGAATAGAGCTTCAGGTTGCTAATATTCGTTCTGAGATTAATTCGGTTCAATCAACTAATCAGCGTATGAACCGACAAGTTGCTGATTTGCAATCTCGCAAACTTTCACTAGAAGAATCTTTATCTGCGATTAATTCTCCTGATGATGACGATCAACTTGAATTAGAAGCTGCTTTGGAAAAAAGGCTGGAATCAGAAGAGCAACTTGCTCAAGCGCGAGAAGCATTAGAAGAAATAGATAAACAAATTCGTGTATTTGAAAAACAAAGACATGATGCAGAGCAATCTGCACAAACAGTGCGTAGCCGACTTGAAAGATTAAGAATGCAATGGTCAGAAAATTCAACTATGCAAAAAAATCAAGCAGAGAATTTATCAAGTGATGGTGATGAGCAAAATGTCGAAGAGGTGCTTGCTAATATAGAAGAGGGGGCTACCGAAGATGAGTGGCAGTCACGTTTAGAAGCTGTGGCAGCTCGCATTCAAAGGCTTGGTGCAATCAATCTGGCTGCGATCGAAGAACATGAGCAACAAACAGAAAGAAAAGTTTATCTCGATGCACAGTTTGAAGATTTAGACGAGTCTTTGGAAACCCTGGAAGGGGTTATAAAGAAAATTGATAAAGAAACGCGTACACGCTTTAAAGAAACTTTTGATAAAGTTAATGCGGGTATGAAAGAGCTATTTCCAAAAGTTTTTGGCGGTGGGCATGCTTATTTAGAGTTAACTGGTGAAGATCTGCTTGATACTGGCGTCACTGTAATGGCTCGACCTCCTGGAAAACGCAATAGCACAATCCATTTGTTGTCAGGTGGTGAAAAAGCATTAACTGCATTGTCATTGGTTTTTTCTATCTTCAGATTAAACCCTGCACCTTTTTGCATGTTAGATGAGGTTGATGCACCTCTTGATGATGCGAATGTCGGGCGTTTTTGTAAATTAGTAAAAAGTATGTCTGAAACTGTTCAGTTCATTTATATCACTCATAATAAAGTTGCGATGGAAATGGCCAGCGCACTAGCCGGTGTTACCATGCAAGAACCTGGAGCTTCTCGTTTGGTTGCGGTAGATGTTGATGAAGCTGCACAGCTAATAGCATAAGAGAGAAATTGGTAGGTATTATGGATTGGCAAATACGAATCGCTTTAATCGTAGTTGGAATATTAATCATCGGTTATATTGTATTTGATTATCAGCGTCGTAAAAAAGAACAAAAAGAAAAACAGCGACTAATTAACCAAATGCGTCAAACAGCAGAACAAGTTGATTCTGCAGGTTTTGATTTTACTGGTGTAGGGAATGTTAGAAAATCTGAAAGTGAGTCAGTGTCGAATGATAAAAGCGAGAGTACTATAAAAGAAAATGATAAAGAAGAGTTGGCTGAAAGTAGCCATATTAAAGTTAAACATCATTCACAGAAAACGCTTGATAATGATGCAACTCAAGATAGTTCCTTTAAAGTAGATACTCAAGAATCTTCTGTATCTACCAAGATAACTGAAGATGTTGCAGAAAAAAGAAAAGTAAAATCAGCACCGACAGAACAAATTTCTTTAGATGTTTCTTCGCAAAGTGCAGAGATAACGCAACCTGACTTAGTGTTCTCATTAATTTTGAAATCTCAAAATGAAGACGGTTTTCTCGGACGAGATTTTATGCCGTTGCTTTTATCACAAGGGCTACGTCACGGAGATATGGGCATATTTCATCGTCATGCAGGTGTCTCGGGTAAACCCGGCCCTATCATGTATAGTGTCGCTAATGCGATTAAACCAGGTACATTCGAACTTAATAATATTGAAACTTTTCAAACACCTGCTTTTGCATTCTTTATGACAGTACCTGGTCCTAACGACCCTTTATCAGCATATGAAAATATGGTTAAAACTGTTCGTTTATTAAAAGATGAATTAGGAGGGCAGATTCTTGATGATTCTAAAAGTGTTTATACTGAACAGACCCACCAACATCAGGTTGATAAGCTAAGAGAATATTTAACAAAAGCTTCAATTATCCAATAAATAAAAATTATCAAAAGGTTTATTCTGCGATATGAGTTCCAGTATTGAGAACAAAGTTAATTCACTTAAATCTGCTATCGAAGATTATAATTATCAATATTATGTTTTAGATGCTCCTACGGTTCCTGATGCAGAATATGATCGTTTGATGAAAGAATTAATTGAACTGGAAACTACTTATCCAGAATTAATTTCTAAAGATTCTCCCACACAAAAGGTGGGGGGAAAATTAGATTCGACATTTCAGCCAATTATTCATTTAACACCGATGTTATCATTGGATAACGTTTTTAGTAGTGATGATTTTTTGGCGTTCGATAAGCGCTTAAAAAATCGATTAGAAAGAGATGAAAAAATTGAATTTACTTGTGAACCTAAATTAGATGGTTTGGCAATTAGTATTGTTTATCGGAATGGTATTTTAGAGTTTGCAGCAACTCGTGGCGACGGTAAAGTTGGTGAAGATGTAACGCATAACATTCGTACAATAGCGAGTATACCATTAAAGCTGAGAGGTAACTTTCCATCATTGTTAGATGTGCGTGGTGAGGTTTTTATGCCTAAATCGGCTTTTGAAAAAATAAATAAAGACGCTTTAGAAAAGGGTGAAAAAGTTTTTGCTAATCCTAGAAATGCCGCCGCTGGAAGTTTACGCCAGCTTGATCCTTCGATAGCTGCAAAACGTCAACTAGCAGTTTATTTCTATTCTATTGGTTCCGCAGAGAGTGTAGAGTTGCCTAATAATCATTATCAACGGCTTATGCAATTAAAAAGTTGGGGACTACCAATATGCCCGGAAATAAAAGTAGCAGCAGATGAATCTGAGTGTTTATCATATTATCAGCGAATACTGCAAAATAGAGAAGGGTTACCCTATGAAATTGATGGGGTTGTGTATAAAGTTAACTCAGTAGAACAACAACAGTTGTTAGGCTATGTTGCCAAAGCTCCTCGCTGGGCAATTGCTCATAAATTTCCAGCGCAAGAAGAATTAACAAAATTAATAGCTGTTGATTTTCAGGTGGGGCGAACAGGTGCTATAACACCTGTTGCCAGATTAGAGCCTGTTTTTGTTGGTGGCGTTACCGTGTCTAATGCCACTTTACATAATATGGATGAAATTGACAGGCTTGGAGTTCAGGTGGGCGACACCGTTATTATTCGCCGGGCAGGTGATGTCATTCCTCAAATTGTTTCTGTAATAGAAAATAAAAGACCTGCTAATGCTTTAAAAATTGAAATACCAACAGTCTGTCCGGTTTGTTCTTCTGATGTTGAAAGAGAAACGGATCAAGCAATATATCGCTGTAGTGGCGGGTTAGTTTGTGATGCGCAAAAAAAGCAATCGATTAAACATTATGCATCTCGAAAAGCAATGGACATTGAAGGGCTAGGTGATAAATTAGTTGATATTCTATGTGACGAGAAACTAGTTGATACCGTCGTTGATATTTATCGACTACCTCGAGAGTCTTTAATAAAGCTTGAACGAATGGCTGAAAAATCAGCAGACAATGTTCTTGCAGCTATCGAAAAAAGTAAATCAACCACTTTG
The DNA here is from genome assembly GCF_052495765.1 of Aliikangiella litoralis. Next base: position 2,823,993 of record NZ_CP199292.1, read on the forward strand.
CCTAAATTTATTTATGCCTTAGGTATCAGAGAAGTTGGTGAGGTGACTGCGACTAATCTTGCTAACAAACTTTTAACGATTGAAGCAATAGCCAATGCTTCTCAAGCAGACTTAGAAGCAATTAAAGATATTGGGGAAGTTGTTGCGCATCATATTGTTTCGTTTTTTTCAAATGAGTACAATAAAAATGTAATTAACGAACTAATCTCTGTTGGTGTTCATTGGCCTGAAATTGAAGTGTTAAGTGAAAGTGAGCAACCCTTATTAGGACAAACCTGGGTAATAACTGGTACTTTATCTCAAATGAGTCGCAACGAAGCTAAGCAACAATTAATGAAACTTGGTGCAAAAGTTAGTGGTAGTGTTTCATCAAAAACACACACATTATTAGCTGGTGAATCTGCGGGGTCAAAGTTAACAAAAGCGAATGATTTAGGAATTAAAGTGATTGACGAGGAGGCTTTTATACAGCTATTACCCTCATTTTAATTAGGGAATTTTACAATCAAAAAAAATCTCAGAGCAGTAATAATTTATTGATAGTTTTTAGAATGGATTCAATTTATTATTTTTTTTGAGACTCAACTCACACTATTTTTTAGCGTTACACATGCGTATCTCAGATTTTTAGCCTATCCTCTCATAACTTCATTTAGACATAGTCAGTTGGTTGGCTAAATTAGTACCTATATTAAAGAGGATAAGATGATGGCAACAAGAAAGCACCAGTGGGCAACATTTCGTAAGGGAAGACTAAAAGTGAGAGCATGTGCATCTTGTGGTGATCTACATTTGCCAAGTAATTCTGATAGAACTTGTGAAAACTCAGGAGTGTTAGAGAGTGCTTTAGTAAAAGCGGGTTATCGATTGTATGATGATCAAGCGTTAGCCTCTTGATCAGAAAAGCCTATTGTTTTTTCAAAAGTGTAGAATTAAAAAAAGCCTCGCAAGGCGAGGCTAAAAAGAAACATCAGAACATGGGTGAAACTAATGTTTATTTGAAAAATCCCTTTTATTAGAGGTCCATGGAAATATTAAGGTTGTATGTGCGACCGAAAACATCTGAAATTCCATAATTGCCACCAAATAAACCGGTTTTTCTAGGTGGTTCTTTGTCTAAAAGATTTCTGATCCCAAAACCAATAGTGGTAGAGTCTGTTATGGAGTAATACCCGGACATATCAAAACGATAAAGCATTCCAACTTCGCCATTTTTGTTAGGATAAACTTCATCGTAATTTGCCAACTCATGCTTAAAGTCGGGATCGGCAACAGATTTACCACGAAGATTTGCAATTAATTTTGCTCCCCAATTATCTGAGGTATAGCCAAAGGACCAATTAGCTCTGAGTTCTGGCTGCGGATAAGAACCTTTATAAATAATTTTTTCATCGGGTTTTGTCGGATCGGCAATACTTTCACTTTTTTGCAGACGAGTTAGCAGTAAACGAGTGGAAAACTTGCCTGGAATATCCGCAAATAAATCGGCCGCATTAAAACTATAAGCAACTTCAAAATCAATTCCCTGTAGATCATTTGAGGCGATATTAATTTGTCCACCTTTAACTTGTGTAATTGCGCCACCACCAGTTCTTGTTATTGACTCACAGGCAGAACCCGTTAGTCCAGGGGTATCGTAGCAATTCAAAAGTAATTGATTGATCGATACAGTTGAAATTTGGTTGATCAGTTCAATTCTCCACCAGTCAGCTGAAATGTTTAAATTAGATATAAATGTTGGTGTGAATACAATGCCTGCGGTAAATGTGTCTGCTTCTTCAGCTTTTAAATTAGGGTTGCCACCAGAAATATAATCGCGCGTAGAAGTAGAACGAGGATCTTCCCAACCATCGGGAATACCAGCTGCTTGACAATTAGCAGTTCTTGCTTCCGGATTATCACCTTCACCTGGTTTAGCACAAGGATCAGTAATAAAGACTGAGCCTATAAAGCCAGGATTAAATAATTCATAAACACTAGGCGCTCGTACACTAGATGAACCAGTAACCCTAAAGCGTAAGTCTTCGATTGGTTGATAAGTAATTCCTGAAGACCATGCGTCAACTGTACCAACTGTACTGTATTCCGAAGAACGGTAAGCAACTTTCATTTCTAATGGTTCAAAAAAAGGTAAGCTTAATTCTGTGTAATATTCAGTGACATCCAAACTAGCAGATGGAATAGGTGAGGTTTGGCTTTCTAGTATTATATTTAGGTTATTTTGGGCGGTGTCAGGTGTAAAGCCAATAGTGTCTTTTCTATATTCTGCACCAATGACAAATCCTGCATTTCCACCGGGTAGTTCAAATAGTGATGAATTTGAAGTATAAGCAGAAATGAGAGTTTGCTTATTAAATTGGGAATTAAGAGTTTGTGCTTTAACCCAATCTAATGCAGCTTGATTGGTGTTAACGCCATATATTGCAAGTGGAAGACAACCTGCCGCTCTTGGATCATAGGCCGGATCACCTTCAATCGTTGCACGGCACACGGTATTTCCATCGGCATCCGATGCAGCGTCAAAAGCAAAATTATAGCGATCTTTATAAACGCGATTAAGTCCTTTATTTAAAGCACGAGATTCACCATGCTGAAAAGAAACATTCCAATCCCAATCACCAATGTAGCCATCAAACCCTAAATCAATAGAAAATAAATCGCGTTCATTTTTATTTCCAATGCGACCAAACTCTTCGTGCGTTCGATAAACATAGTCATAACGACTTTGACTTGAATCAGCAATAATTTGATTCCAGCTTTTTGCATCCATAAAATCTCTGACAGACTGAGGTAGGGTTGGATTATCTCTATGGACAACCATTGGATCTTCAGTGTATGCAACTTGTCCGAAACCTTCAGTATATGATGTTGACATATTGACATTAGTAAAGAAGTTAACGTTGTTTGTTAACTCATAATTCATATTAATAAATAAATTAACGACTTCTTGTTGGCTACGCAGGGGCCATGCATATTCGCTAAACCTAAAGCCTGGACCACCAACTGTGTATTGACCATAAAAAGTTCTATCATTAAATGTCAGTTCGCCTGTGGTTTCATCAATATAATAATTATCGTATCGACTTTCATCCCAGTTCCAGGTTCTTAAGCCACCTGTAGTTGGATAGGTTGCAGTAACAAGATCATTAACAATTAATACATCAGGAATACCATCGGTTGATGTCGTACTATCAGGGTTAGAAACTGTACTTAAAAAGTTTTTACCTGAAGTGAAATCTCTATCTTTTTGTAAAAGTGGCTCTGTATTCGTATAGTTTATTCCAGCAGCAACATTTCCTTTACCTTCTGCGAAACTGCCTCCCATAGTTAAAGAAAAAGTCTGTGTTTCACCTCCACTTTTTTCTGGGGTTGTTGTACCAAGTCTAAAGTTAAATCCTTCATAATCTGATTTTAAAGTGATATTAACAACACCGGCTATTGCATCTGAACCGTAAACTGCCGAAGCTCCACCGGTTAAAAATTCAACTTTTTCAACAATGGCAATAGGAATGGTTGAAAGATCAACAGAAGAACTTGTTAGACTGGAAGATACACGTCGCTTACCGTTAATTAAAACTAAAGTTCTATTTGAACCCAGTGAACGCAAGTTAGCATAAGTTGTTCCAGATCCTGTACCACTATTACCACCATTTCCTAAGTTTGTTCCAATCCCCATTTGTGGAAACTCAGCTAATGCTTCTTCAAGGTTGGTGTAACCTGTTTCAATTAGAGCATCGGACTCTATAACCATAATAGGACTTGGAGACTCAAGATTTTCTTGCTTGATTCTTGAACCAACGATAACCACTTTTTTTGAATTATCTTCAGCTTTAATTTCTTCGGCAATAGAGTTGGTAGACCCTAAAACTCCAGATACTAGAATGACTCCTAATGATAGAGATAAACCTAGTGTGTTTTTATTGTTTAAATAATTTTGCACTTCTTAATGCCCCCTTAAGAAAAATTTATTTCCTACCTGTTTTTTTGGTAGGTGAATAATTTATACCCATTATATTTATAGAGAACAACTCAAGGTGAGAATATGAAACTTGTAAAGAAAGAATTTTGAGGCTTTTATATATGTATTTATTATATTATTTTTATTGAATCTTGCTAAGTTGTTTTATGTTTTCTTTTAAATTTATAAGTCTAATTTTATTTTTTAAAACCAGTGTCTTAATCTAAGTCTTTATAGGGGAAGTGTTTTTTTATGTAGGAAATGTATAAGTTATTGGCTGATTTTTTGAATAACTTTTTTTGTTTATTATTTAAAAAATCTAACAATATAACAGTTAATTAAGGTTCTTGGTAAAGAATAAAAAGATATGAAAAAATAATTGGATTTTTTAAATTCAATATAAAATTAAACATTCAAAAATAGCATTTTTTATCTTTTTCATGCAGTTAAAATAACTTTATTGGAATTGCAAGTTTTAAAAAAATAAAAACAAAATAAAAGTAAAAAATACACCATAAATATTAATAAAAACAAGTTTGCTACTGAATTGTTAAATTAACTTAAATTATAGGGTTAAATATTAATATAAAAAATAATTTAAAGCAAAATATTTATTAAATAAAGAATTGATAGCTTTATAAAAGGTTAGCCGTAAATTGAATTTGGTTTACTTGAGTGTGAGTGGAAATGGTTATGATTAAGAAATAGAAAGAAATTATTAAAAATATGTGTGAAAGCTTAATAAAAGAAGGTCGGATGCCGACCTTCTTGTTTTAGTTTATTGAGCTTCTGTTAAAAAACTATGTAACCATTGATTAACTTCATTATGCCACTGAACGCTATTGTTTGGTTTTAATACCCAGTGGTTTTCATCAGGGAAATAAAGCAATTTACTTTTTATTTCTTTTTTCTGTAAAGCTGTAAAAGTTGCCAAAGCTTGTGTCACAGGTATACGGTAATCTAGTTCACCTTGAATCACCAGCATTGGCGTTTTCCAGTTATTAACAAAATTAACAGGATTGTACTTTTCATAGACTTCAGGTGATTTAAAGTGTGGTCCTGCATTTTCCCATTCAACAAACCATAGTTCTTCTGTCGCATAGTACATCATTCTATTGTCGAAAATACCATCATGATTAACAAGACATTTAAATCGATCCGACCAGTTACCAGCAATCCAATTGATCATGTAACCTCCATATGAAGCCCCTAAAGCACAAGCATTGTTACCATCAATAAAATCATATTTTTTGATGGCATAATCAAGCCCTTTTTTGAGATCTTCAAGTGGTCTATCTCCCCAATGTTGTGATATTGAGTCAGTAAATTTCTGTCCATAGCCAGTTGAACCATGGAAATCGATCATGACAGAGACAAAACCTTGACCTGCGTATGTTTGAGGATTCCAACGATAATGAAAGTGATCACCAAAACTTCCTTGCGGACCACCATGTATTAAAAATGCGAGAGGATACTTTTTGCCTTCAACAAAGTTAGCTGGTTTTACAACATAACCATGTACTGTTTCATTATTCCAACCTTTAAATTGAAATTGTTCATACTCACCAAAGGCAATTGAATCTAGTTTCTTTTGGTTATTAAAAGTTATTTGTTTTTGATTTTTACCATCTAAATCACTGATAAAAAGTTGACTCGGACTTTTTAAACTGTCTTTGGTAAATAAGATTTTATCTTTTGCAACTGAAGCAGAACCAATATAACCATCTTGATTAAAAAGTGTTTTTTTGCCTGATTTAATATCATATCGCCATAACGCTTTTTTGCCTAAATTGTTTCCTGTTAAGTAAAGAGACTTATCATCTTTTGAAAAATGTAAGCTACTAAATGAACGATCCCAGTTTTCTGTTACTCGCTGTGTTTTACCTGTTCGAATATTTTTAATCATTACTTCGAATCTATCAGCCTCAAAACCTGGACGTCTCATTGCAAGGTAAGCAAGCATTTGTCCGTTATGGCTTATAACTGGTTGTGTATCCCAAGCTAAATTCTTTTCGGTTAAATTAACTGCTTTATTAGGCTTATCAATTGAAACTCGATAAATATCAAAGTTGGTTGAACTTGGTTCATCTGCATTTTGTAAGCGAGCTGAAAAATAAACTGCACTACCATTGCCAGCAAATTCATATTCTTCATCTCCACCAAATGGATCGGATGGTACGTTTGCATTAACTGATTTTGAAACGGGTATTATTTTATTATTTTTAAGCTTTCCTTTTTTGCTCAGTTCTGCAATAAAGAGCTGTGATTGTGTTTTGCCTATCCAGTGATCCCAGTGGCGAACAAACATTTTGTCATAGACAACACCTGAAGCTTTCTTATTTTTATTTAATGCATGTCTTGACTTAGTACAAGCAAAGTCATTGCAATCTGGGAAAACACTTGCTGAAAAAAGAATTTTATCGTTGTTAGGGGATAGCTTGAATGTCGTAACATCAATCGGAAAATCGGTTATTTGTACAAGCTTTTTCTTTTTAATATTAAGCTTCCAAATTTGTGATGACTGACTTCGCGATGAAAGAAAGTAAATATCTTTATTATTTTTTGACCACTTAGGTGAATAATCAGAAGCTGCATGTGTTGTTAGTTGAGTGGTTTTGTTATCACTTAAACGAATGTGCCATATATCCGTTCTTCCTTTATCAGCTTCCATATCTGTTTTGCGTACAACATAAATAACTTGTTCTCCATCAGGAGAAATTGATGCACTACTAACTCTTTCTAATGTGACTAAATCTTCAGCAGTGAAAGGTTTCTTTGCGGCTGATGCAATCATAGGAAGACAGCATATTATTAGCCAGAGTAAAGTTCGATTTATTTTCATTGATTAATGGTTCCTTTGTTTTATGGAAGTTATGATTATTTTGCTAGTTACACACCGATTATTCAAGCGATAGAGGCATTTCTAACTGATTTTGATCGCAATCCTGAATTAATATTTTTATATTGTAGCTGATTTTTATCATAAAGCAGTTGACAGTCATTTCGTTAAACTTTAGAATTCCCGCCGAATTTGGGGCTATAGCTCAGCTGGGAGAGCGCTACACTGGCAGTGTAGAGGTCAGCGGTTCGATCCCGCTTAGCTCCACCAGCTTTTTGGTATTTAATTTTAAAAATAGCTGTGGAATTCAAATCTAGTCCCCTTCGTCTAGAGGCCTAGGACACCGCCCTTTCACGGCGGTAACAGGGGTTCGAACCCCCTAGGGGACGCCATCTTTAAAAGCCAGTCGTGTGACTGGCTTTTTTGTTATTGCTTGAATAGTTTAGTGAGCTTTTCAATCAGAAACAAATACCGATTTATTCTGATTAAATTCTGGAGATAGCTGATCGTATAGATCATTTAAGCTATAATACAGGCATCAACGCTGGGGTGTTATATCTTGTTTATTTCTTGTGCTTATACCATTGTATTTTTTGTTGCAGCGCAGACTCAAATATTGTGTCTATACAGGCAATTAAAGTAAGACAAAACCAGTTGTTAAATTAAATCTCATTTTTGATTTCTAAATTTTAGAACTAAGATCAGGAGAGCTTAGATGACGGCTATTAAAAAAGCTGATTTTATCGACAGTGTAGAAAGTGCACTTCAATATATTTCATATTATCACCCGAAAGACTTTATCGACTCTTTATTTCAAGCTTATCAATTAGAACAAAATCCTGCTGCCAAAGATGCAATGGCGCAAATGTTGATTAACTCTAGGATGTGTGCGGAAGGTAAGCGTCCTATTTGTCAAGATACAGGTATTGTTACTGTGTTTGTTAAGATAGGTATGGATGTTACTTGGGAAAGCGATTTAACGGTCCAGGAAATGGTTGATGAAGGGGTTAGACGAGCTTATCAAAATAGAGATAATCCGCTACGGGCATCGATAGTTAAAAATCCTATCGGCCCCAGAGTGAACACCAAAGATAATACGCCTGCGGTGGTTCATGTTGAAATGGTTGTTGGCGATAAAGTTGATATAACTGTTGCCGCTAAAGGCGGTGGTTCTGAAAATAAATCAAAATTTGTTATGCTAAATCCTAATGATTCAATTGTCGATTGGGTATTAAAAACAGTACCTACAATGGGAGCTGGTTGGTGTCCTCCAGGAATGCTTGGTTTAGGTATTGGTGGTACTGCAGAAAAAGCAATGGTAATGGCTAAAGAGTCTTTAATGGATCCAATTGACATTCAAGCGTTAAAACAAAAAGGGGCAGAAACACCCGTTGAAAAGTTGCGTGTCGAATTGCATGAAAAAGTTAACCAATTAGGTATAGGCGCACAAGGTTTAGGTGGTTTAACAACCGTTTTAGATATTAAAATTAAAGATTGTCCAACTCATGCAGCATCCTTACCGGTTGCTATGATACCTAATTGTGCTGCTACTAGGCATGCCCATTTTGTATTAGATGGTTCAGGTCCTTCTTTTGTTCAAGCACCATCACTTGATGATTGGCCTGTTATTACTCAAGAGAGTAGCGAACAAGTTAAACAAGTTAACCTCGATAATATTTCTCAAGCAGAAATTGAGTCTTGGAAACCAGGAGATACCTTATTGCTGTCTGGTAAAATTTTAACTGGAAGAGATGCAGCACATAAAAAAATTAAAGATTTATTAGATAGTGGAGAAGGGCTACCTAGCAATGTTGATTTTGAAGGACGATTTATTTATTACGTTGGTCCGGTGGATCCAGTGGGTGACGAGGTCGTAGGACCAGCAGGGCCCACCACTTCTACCCGCATGGATAAGTATTCTGAAATGATGCTCAATAATAAATCTGAAGGTGGTTTAGGTTTAATGGGAATGATTGGTAAGGCAGAAAGAGGAGAAATTGCCTTAGCTTCAATCAAAAAAAATAAGGCGGTTTATCTAATGGCTGTTGGTGGAGCTGCTTACTTGGTTTCTAAAGCAATTAAACAGTCTAGAGTTGTTGCATTTGAGGAATTGGGTATGGAAGCAATTTATGAATTTGAAGTCAAAGATATGCCTGTCACTGTGGCTGTGGATACCTTAGGGGATTCTGTACATAAAACCGGCCCTGAAATATGGAAAGTAAAAATACAACAAGCTAATTAATCATTGTTGATTTAATAAAGTGAAAACAAAATCAGTGAATTGGTGGTTAATCAGTATTAGCTATAAAAGCGATGAAATCAAAATAAAGAGATTGATATGAGTGAACAAAGTCCAGGAAAAAAACTTCGTCAAGCGGTTGCTGAAAGTAAACCGCTTCAATTAGTTGGAACCATTAATGCGTTTACCGCTCATATGGCAAAACAGTCAGGCCATAAAGCGATTTATTTATCTGGTGGAGGAGTTGCTGCAAATTCTTTAGGAATGCCTGATTTAGGTATTAGCACAATTGATGATGTACTAACCGATGTTCGAAGAATTACAGATGTTTGTGATTTACCTTTAATGGTAGATGCCGATACTGGTTTTGGTGGTGCCTTTAATATTGCAAGAACAATTCGTTCATTGATAAAGTTTGGTGCTGCCGGTTGCCATATAGAAGATCAGGTTGCAGCTAAAAGATGTGGCCATAGACCTGGCAAAGAAATTGTATCAATGCAAGAAATGATTGACAGAATTAAAATTGCTGTCGATTCAAGAACTGATGATGACTTTGTTATTATGGCTCGAACAGATGCTCTTGCTGTTGAAGGTATGCAATCTGCAATTGATCGTGCTAATGCTTGCATTGAAGCTGGAGCTGATATGATTTTTCCGGAAGCGATAAATTCTCTCGAACAATATAAAGAATTTCGTTCCAATATTAATGTGCCAATATTAGCGAATATTACAGAGTTTGGACAAACACCTTTATTTTCTACACCTGAATTAGCTGCGGTTGGAGTTGATATTGTTCTTTATTGTTGTGGCGCTTATCGCGCAATGAATAAAGGTGCAGAGACTTTTTACAAAGCGTTAATTGCTGACGGGCATCAACGTAATGTAGTAGAAAAAATGCAAACACGAGAAGAGTTATATAGTTATTTAAATTATCACCAATATGAGCAAAAGTTAGATGAGCTTTTTGCTGAGAATAAGGAGAAGTAAGTTATGTCAGAAACATCAAATACTGAATCCGTTTTACCAAAACCAAAAAAGTCAGTTGCTCTTTCAGGCGTGCCTGCCGGAAATACTGCTCTTTGCACTGTTGGACGAACGGGTAATGATTTAGCTTATTTAGGCTACGATATATTAGATTTTGCTGAAACTGCAGAGTTTGAAGAAATTGCACATTTATTGATTCATGGTCGTTTACCCAACCAAGCCGAATTGGTTAACTATAAAAGAAAGTTAAAAGCATTACGTGGTTTACCTAATGTTGTTCAAGAGGTTTTAGAATCTATTCCGGCAGCAGCACACCCAATGGATGTATTACGAACTGGTTGTTCGGTATTGGGGACTGTTTTACCAGAAAAAGATGAACAAGCACCTGCTGATGCTCGCGATATTGCCGATAGGTTATTAGCATCTTTTGGTTCTATGCTACTTTATTGGTATCACTTTAGTCATAATGGTAAGTGCATTGATGTTGAAACTGATGATGACTCTATTGGGGCTCACTTTTTGAATTTGTTACATGGTGAAAAACCAAGTGGGCTATGGGAGCGAGCAATGCATACGTCATTAATATTGTATGCTGAACATGAGTTTAATGCGTCAACTTTTACTAGCCGGGTTATTGCTGGTACTGGTTCAGACATGTATTCTGCAGTCAGTGGAGCAATAGGTGCATTGCGTGGTCCTAAGCATGGCGGAGCAAATGAAGTTGCACTAGAAATTCAAAAACGTTATTCAAATCCCGATCAAGCTGAAGCCGATATTAAAGAAAGAATTGCTCGCAAAGAAATTGTGATTGGTTTTGGGCATCCTGTATATACTGTCTCTGATCCTCGAAATCAGGTCATTAAAAAGGTCGCTGAAGAGCTATCAGTTGCTCAAGGTGATAGAGGACTTTTTGATATTGCAGAAAGACTAGAGTCAGTCATGTGGAATGAGAAAAAGATGTTTCCTAATTTAGATTGGTTCTCAGCTGTTTCGTACAATGTTATGGGAATACCAACAGCAATGTTTACACCTATATTCGTGATGTCACGCATTACAGGTTGGGCTGCGCATATCATGGAACAAAGAGTTGACGGAAAAATTATTCGTCCGAGTGCAAACTATACTGGCCCAGAAGCACAAAAGTGGGTACCGATAAAAGAACGTTAGTAAGTTCTAAAAGATTATATGATGAAAAGGAGACTTTATTCTCCTTTTCTTTTAGCTGAATAAATTTCAATCAAAATACTAAGTGTAATTTTGGAGTTACCGATGAGTGCAAATGTAGAATCAAATGTAAAGCCGGACTATGACCAGCCAATAAAAGATATTGCTGAATATGTTACGGATTATGTAATTGAAAGTGAGCATGTATATGATACTGCTCGCTACTGCTTAATGGATACATTAGGTTGTGGGCTTTTAGCCTTACGTTATCCTGAGTGTACAAAACATTTAGGGCCAATTGTTCCGGGAACACTAGTTCCCAATGGAGCGAGGGTTCCGGGAACTCAGTTTGAAATGGATCCAATTAAAGCAGCTTTTGATATTGGCTGTATTATTCGTTGGTTAGATTTTAATGATACTTGGTTAGCGGCTGAGTGGGGACATCCATCAGATAATATGGGGGGAATTTTAGCTGTTGCTGATTATATTTCTCGTCAACGAATAGCAAGTGGTTATGAGCCTATTTTTATGAAAGATGTGCTCGAAGCTATGATTAAGGCACACGAAATTCAGGGCGTTATGGCTTTGGAGAACAGTTTTAATCGAGTGGGTCTTGATCATGTGGTATTAGTTAAACTGGCTTCTACAGCTGTCATCACGCAAATGTTAGGCGGTGAACGCGAAGAAATAATGGATGCGGTGTCACAGGCTTTAGTTGATGGGCAAAGTTTAAGAACTTACCGTCATACACCTAATGCAGGATCTCGAAAATCATGGGCCGCTGGTGATGCGACTAGTCGTGCTGTTCGTTTAGCGTTAATTACTATGTCTGGTGAAATGGGATATCCTGGTGTGTTGAGTGCTAAAACCTGGGGGTTTTATGACGTATTATTCGGTGGAAAAGAATTTAAATTCCAACGTCCTTATGGTGAATATGTTATGGATAATATTTTATTTAAAATATCTTTCCCTGCTGAGTTTCATGCACAAACTGCTGTGGAATGTGCAGTTAAGTTACATTCTCAAGTGGCGAATCGTTTAGATGAAATTGATCGCGTTGAATTGACGACACACGAGTCAGCTATACGTATTATTAGTAAGCAAGGTGAGCTACATAATCCGGCAGATAGAGATCACTGTTTGCAATATATGGTTGCTATTGGTTTGATTTTTGGCAACTTAGAAGCCGATCACTATGAAGCTGGTGTGGCTGCCGATCCAAGAATTGATGCTTTGAGAGAAAAAATGGTTGTTGCTGAAGATGAACGTTATAGCAAAGAGTATCACGATACTGATAAACGCAGCATCGCTAATGCCATTCAAATTATTTTTAAAGATGGTAGCAGCACAGAAAAAGTAGAAGTGGAATATCCAATCGGACACAAATTCCGTCGTGAAGAAGGTATACCTGTACTACAAGCTAAATTCGAGCGAAACGTTAAAACAAGATTCCCTGAAAAACATGGTAATGAAATTGTTGAAATTTGTAATGACAAAGAAGCATTTGAAAGTTTAGCAGTTAATGAGTTTATGGATTTGTTAGTTATTTAAATGAATTTAAATCTCTTTATCGTAAAAAAGGCGGTTATTTAACCGCCTTCTTTTATTCTTTAATGGGGTTAGATAAAAGCAAGCGAATACTTTCTAACAAGTCTTTCTTTTTAAACAAAAAGTGCCAACGTGAACCTCCGGATTGCCGCCATAAAAAGCTGGCCCTAATAGCTGCCAGCAAAGCCGCTCTAACTTGAGCTTGAATTTCTGGTTGTTTGAGAAAATTGGGCTCTCCTTTTACCTGAATACGATTTGATAGTTTAGAGAGTGTTTGTTTATAAATATCAGAACAGTTTTCAACCAGTTGATTAAAAATAGCATCATCATTATAAAAGTCTGCATCTTTAAACTGTGTTGATAAACTTTGTATTTTTGTTGAAAGCAATTCCATTAATTCAGGCTTTTTCTTTAGCTGGCTTTGTAATGACATCACATTAATAATAAGGCTAACAAACTCAGGATCTTTCTCTTTATGTTGCGGATCTATTTGTTGATTTAGTAACCTTAAACCACTACTCACTTCAAAACTGCCGGAAAAAACACCAGCGGCTGAAGGGGCGTCTATTTTTAATAAACTAGCAATAACAGCTTTAAAGTCGGTTAAGTTAGTATGACCTTTCCAAGCTAAATGTTGCACAACTCTAACCGACTGTGCAATGCCTGCTAAAGCAATACTTTGATCAATAACATTTTGATTAACACTCATAAATTTTTACTTCTCTTTACGTGGTATTAAATGAATAATTTCATCAATAATTCCACCGCCTAAACATTTTTCATCGTCGTAAAATACAACTGATTGGCCTGGAGTAACAGCTCGCTGTTGTTCATCAAAAGTAACTTTCCAGTTTTTATCATCAAGTTTTTCTACTAGACAACCAAAGTCTTGTTGACGGTATCGAGTTTTCGCTGTGCATCGAAATGAAGAGGTAGTTTTTTTAGGTTCAACCCAGTGCAATTGTGAGGCTATCAAGCCTGTACTTAATAACATCGGGTGATCATGTCCTTGACCAACAATTAGTACATTTCTTTCCAGATCTTTTTCCAAAGCATACCAAGGTGCTTCATCAGCTGAAGCTCTACCTCCAATGCCTATGCCTTTACGCTGGCCTAATGTGTGGTACATTAGCCCAGAGTGTTGACCAATCACTTGTCCATTTTCATCTTCAATATCGCCAGGTTTAGCTGGGATATATTGTTGTAAAAACTCTTTAAATTTTCTTTCACCGATAAAGCAAATACCAGTGCTATCTTTTTTGTTGGCAGTGGCAAAACCTTGTTCTTCCGCGATTTTTCGGACTTCATCTTTATTAAGCTCACCGATAGGAAAGAGAGTTTGGTTAAGTTGATCTTGCTGTAATGTATATAAAAAATAGGTTTGATCTTTATTGGAATCTAAACCTCTTAGCATGACAGAGCCATTACCAATGCGCTCAACTCTTGCGTAGTGACCAGTCGCAATAAAGTCTGCCCCCAAAATATGTGCGTAATCTAAAAATGCTTTAAACTTGATCTCTTTATTACACATGATATCAGGGTTTGGGGTTCTGCCTGAGCGATACTCTTCTAAAAAATATTCAAAAACTCGGTCCCAATATTCTGAGGCAAAATTGATCGTTTTAAATGGAATATTTAATTTATCGGCAATAGATTTTGCGTCAGCCATATCTTCAGCGGCAGCACAATATTCATTGGTATCGTCTTCTTCCCAATTCTTCATAAAGACACCAATAACATCGTAACCGCTTTCTTTGAGTAGGTAGGCTGCAACAGATGAATCAACGCCACCAGACATACCAACAACAACCCGATTAATCGCACGGTTTTGAGCGTTTTGAATTTTTTCTTTCGGCATAATTTAACTTTTGATATTGTTTATGTTTTGAATAACACCACAGATAATTAAAATAAGTAGTTTTTATTTTAGTCGCGTAAGTATTTAAAACAAGTTTCACCTAAGTCTACTTCATCACCAGAGTAGTACAGAGATTCTAGTGGCAAACGCTTACCTTGTTGAAAATCTTTAATACATTTTAATACTAAAGCACTACGGAGCTTTTCTCTTGGCAATTGGGCTATTTGTTTAGCGGTTAGCCAACAATTTTCTAAAATCTCTTCATCCTGTGGTGAGGGTTGTTGATGTTCTGGAGTCTCACCCGCAAAGCAAAAACGCAAATAGGTTTTTCCATTGGTGGCAGGGCTTAGCAAATAAACACCAATTAGTGCCGTTGGAGTAAAGTCAAGCCCAGTTTCTTCCTGAACCTCTCGTATTACCGCATCGATGAGAGATTCTTTTAACTCAACATGTCCGGCAGGTTGGTTGTATACTAAATGACCAGAACTTGCCGTTTCTTTTACTAACAAATATTGGTCTTTTCGCCGTATAATAGCAGCAACTGTTACGTGGATAGAATCCATGTAAATTTTCCATTTTAATTAATTGAAGACAATATGACACATTTTACCCATTTGAACGAAAAAGGCGAAGCCCAAATGGTCGATGTGACCGAAAAAGAATTTTCGCAACGCATTGCTGTCGCTTCTGGTATTGTGCAAATGCAGCCAAATACCTTAAAAATGATTATTGAAGGTAAGCATAAAAAAGGCGATGTATTGGCCACAGCCCGCATTGCAGGAATTCAAGCGGCTAAAAAAACGGCTGATTTAATCCCTTTGTGCCATCCTTTATTTCTCACTTCGGTTAAACTTGATTTGTCACCAGATATTGAAGCTAACTGTTTGAAAATACAAGCAACTTGTAAACTAAGCGGTCAAACTGGTGTAGAAATGGAAGCATTGACCGCTGTTTCAGTCGCTGGATTAACAATTTATGATATGTGTAAAGCGGTTGATAAGGAAATGGTAATTTCATCTATTCAACTAGAAGAAAAAAAAGGCGGTAAATCGGGGAATTGGCAACGTTAATTAATGTTTAGCTGGTAGAACCCATTGCTGCATGTGGTTTAAGAAAATAGATATTACGAGTGTTTTATATGAAAGTTGAAGTTTTATTTTTCGCTAATTTTAGAGATTTATTAAATACGGCTTCTATTACTGTTGAATTAGCGGATGAATCAACTGTTGTTGATTTATGTAGAGTCATTGCTCCAAAGGGTGAAGCATGGAAGATGCTATTTGAAAATCCGTCGCAAAAATTAAAAGTGGCGATTAATCAAGAAATTGCTGAGATAACATCTTCGCTTAAAAGTGGTGATGAAGTGGCTTTTTTTCCTCCAGTAACAGGTGGTTAATAGCAAATGGACTTTCACTCATTAATAAAAATATGTAGTAGCCCACTCGATCTTAACGCTTTAAATCAGACTATACAGCAGGGAAAAGGGGAGAGCGGGGCTGCGGTTATTTTTACCGGCGCTGTTAGAGTTTCTAGTGAGGAGCAGGGGCTTACTGGTATGACGTTAGAACACTATCCGGGAATGACTGAATCGCAGTTAGCGTCAATATTGCAAGAAGCGTCCACTCGGTGGAGTTTAAGTAATATGCTCGTAGCCCACAGAGTGGGCTATCTGGAAGCTGGAGAGCCTATTGTTTTTGTCGGCGTTTGTAGTTTACATAGAAAAGAGGCGTTTGAAGCGACTGAGTTTATTATGGATTATCTTAAACAAAAAGCGACCTTCTGGAAAAAAGAGCATTATGGACAAGAAACCGTTTGGGTAGATGCAAAAGAATCTGATACTACTGCTGCGGAGCGATGGAAATAGTGGTGTTGGATAAAACACTATGCGCTTAGATAAGTTAGTTGCCCAATCTACAGGAGCGAGTAGGAGTGTAGCAAAGCAATTGATTGCACGTGGGCAGGTATTGGTTAATAGTCATAAATTAACTGACTCTGCGTATAAAGTTCAGAAGACTGATGAGGTTTGCTATCAAGGAAAGCTGCTTTCACATAACCCATTTCGCTATATCGCATTACACAAGCCGCGGGGGTATATTTGTTCAACAAAGGATGAGATTTATCCCTCTGCCCTGAACTTGTTAGGTTTGCCTAATATTGCTAATTTTCATTTTGCAGGTCGATTGGATGTAGATACTACGGGATTAGTTTTGATTACTAACGATGGTCAATGGTCGCACAAAGTCACTTCACCACGTAAATCTTGTGGAAAAAAATACCAAGTTTGGCTTGAAGAACCTATTGGTCAAGCCGATATCAATTGCCTAGAGCAGGGAGTGATGTTGCGTAACGAGGAAAAGCTGACATTACCAGCTAAAATTGAGTTAGTTGAGCCTCGACAAATACTAATGACTATTTATGAAGGGCGCTATCATCAGGTTAAAAGAATGGTTGCGGCAGTTAATAATAAAGTTATTCGATTACACCGAGTATCAGTGGCTAATATTGATTTAAATGATTTAACAGAGGGAAATTGGCGAAATTTAACCGCTCACGAGCTGGCTATTGATACTGGGCAGCTTTAATCTAAAAGACTTGTATGAAAAGTTTATTATGGGTCGATGTTTGTTATGAGTAGAAATTAGATTCGATGTTTTTACTATTATTGAGCAAAACACTATATTCTGGAATTAACTCGCATCGGCCATCTTTTCTTTTCACCAGAGTCACTTTTTCAATTCTCAAGTTAGCAAAGCCAATCAATACTTTTACATTACCTGAAAAAGTAATGCCATTTTTATGCGTATACATTTCATCTGCTGTAATCGTCACATCGCAAGAAGGTAAGGCAATTGTTGAGTTATTATTATATTCTGCTGATGATACAAAGAATGCACATATAAACATGAAAAAAGCAGGTAGAGTTTTTAATTTGCTGATTATCATTGTATCACCCCAGGGACTATAATCTGAACGACCTGAAACATAAGCAACGAGTATAGCCTTTTTGTTACTATTTGTTAATAGCTAACTTAATGAAAAATAAAGAATTTATGTGTTTTGTCGTAATTTTATAACACTTTGTCGTAAATTAAGTATTTTCATAGTCAAATCAAATATCCGTTTTTTGTTTAAACTCACATAAATCTTCAATTAAGCATGAACCACATCTGGGCTTGCGAGCAACACAAGTGTATCGACCATGTAGTATTAACCAGTGATGCGCGTCCATTAAAAATTCTTCCGGTATAAACTTAAGTAGACGCTTTTCAACTTCGACTACATCTTTTCCTTTTGCTATGCCTGTGCGATTAGAAACTCGAAATATATGGGTGTCTACCGCCATTGTTGGTTGACCAAAGGCAGTATTGAGTACAACGTTGGCTGTTTTTCGCCCAACGCCCGGCAAGGCCTCTAATGCTTCTCGAGTTTGCGGGACTTGTGAGTCATGTTTATCAATGAGAATTTTGCAAGTTTTAATGACATTCGCTGCTTTAGAGTTATATAGGCCAATGGTTTTGATGTATTCTTTTAAACCATCTAATCCCAGTTGGTAAATTTTTTCAGGCGTATTGGCTACAGGGTAGAGTTTACGGGTCGCTTTGTTGACACCAACATCTGTCGCTTGTGCAGATAGAATAACCGCAATCAGTAATTCAAATGGAGAGTCATATTCTAACTCCGTCGTTGGATTTGGGTTGTTTTCACGAAGCTTTTCAAATATTTGCTGTCTTTTAGCTTTGTTCATATCATTTAAATAGATGATTTAACGGGTGCGCGTATTCTATCAATAAATACAAGCTTTCGCAGAACCTTTTAGATTTCTGCTAGTGCTAATTGAAGCATGCGAATAATTTGCTCTACTATTGCTTTGGTTGCTTTAGGGTCATACTGATTGATCCTTGGTGTATGGATATGTCCTGTTGGAATTTTAGATTGGAGTTGATTTCTTAAGCGAATACTTCGATAAGATATTTCATTTGAAAGATACTTACCTCCTGAGCCCGCTACGGCAATAGCATTATTTAGTTCTTTTAAAGTTTCAGGTTTGAAAGTTTTATGCAGTGTGCTTACTTGATGATTATCAACTATTTTAAACTGGCCTTCAGCTTTTATCATAACATTGACGGGCAAGCTAAACTCTACAAATTCGGGGCCTTGAAGTAACTTGTTGTGAAGCTTCGGAATAATCGGTTTTAACTTCGAGCCGCCAGAATAACGGTTCAAATTATCGGGTGTCGCAGAACTGCGTCTTTTGCCTGGAAAGCGTTCCAAATCAAAATGTTTACGGCCCATACTAACCGTGGTAATCATATTGACATTATTCAGTAAATAAAATGGTGCTAGCGTCTTTTCAACAAAACCTTCATCAAAATCTTGATACCTTACAGGGGCGAGCAAAGTATTAATTTCAGCGGTTATTCCTTGGTGATGAATAATCATACCATCTAATAATAATGCAACAACACCAGAAGGATTACTCTGATTAATATTTTTATCTAATAAAAATGGATCAAATCCTGTCAGTAGTAGTTGTTTGGTTGTATTCTTTTTGTATTCGAGATCACTCATTCCTCGCGAGCCTATTTCCAATTTAGATAAAAGGGCTTCTTTTTCTGTATCAGTGAGGTTGATTTGGGAGGTGTTGTTACGAATAATATGACTGATTTTTAATCGTTGCCAATAAAGCGATCTATCATCATGATTTTTTAGTTGTTTAATTTTTATTTTAGCATTTATCCATAATTGATTCGCTGTATTGTCGACTAATTGTGCCGCATCATCATAATGTTTGATTTTCTTCCAATGACGTTTGAATGTAATACTCTGTTGATCAAGCCGATTAACAACTTTAGGAATAATTAATAATGCTTTAGGAATGCGCTGCTCTTCAACTGTTGTTTGAATCGATGATGCTTCTACAGAGGAAATTGTAAGTATTAACATCAATAAAAAGTAAGCACTAAAACTACATATATACAAGGGGTAAAGTTTAATCTTTATCATTCTATTAGTACCAGTTTTGATGAGTGTTTTCTATATTAAAGCTAATTCGATCAAACCATTCTTCAGCATGATCTAACGACATATAAGGAATTGTTATTCTTTCTGACGCCAGATAAATTATCAGTGTCGCAAGTTTTCTTTTTCTTTGTAACGGAGATTGAGATATTTTGATCCGTTGAACTTTAAATGTTGGGAAGTATATTTTTCTATAGCCAATAAAACCTCGTTGGTAAAAACCAAATTTCTCATTAATGCCATAACGAAACTTTCCCCATTTTTTCCAAATTACAGGGTATAAAAATATGCCTCCTGATAAGGCTAATAGCGGATGCAAACTCTGGGTTTGAATTGCTAAATAGCTAATGAAAAGTGTTGGTAATAACATCCAGGTGAATAAAGTTTTAGAAATATAGCGCTTATTGATTTTGTGAACTTCAGTGGGTTGTGTAAATTGATTAAATACAATAGAGCAAAGCTTTTTTGCTTGTTCTTTAGTTCGAGCTGGTATTACAAATAGGTGGTTTCCGGAACTTTTGTTTTGAGTTTGTATTGTTGCTTGTTTTAAGATCATATTTTCAGTTTGATAAAAATGACCTAGAAAATTAGTTTGTTTAATTATGGCCTGTATTTTTGTTAACTTGGCAGACTCTTCGTGAGTAGTTAAGAGTCCGCCTTTACGTACTAATGTATTTTCATTTTGTTTTAGTTGGTAATTAAAATGTTTTAATACGGCGCCTAAAATGGAAAATAAAAACATTAATGCTATTAATAAGATTAAAGAGAGCGAAATAAGCATTATCCCTCCGCTAAAGCCTCCGCCCAAATATTCTATTGCATCTATAATATTTTGTTTGCCGATAACTTTCTCTATTACATTTTCAAGCATTCCAACTACAGGGGCAATAACAACTAGAAACCAAAAAATATTATTACTAGTAATACCATATTGGATTAGTTTTTTTAGGTTTGCTTGAGCAATGATGCTGTCAGAAACTACGTTGTTTTCATTTATAGCAGAGTTTGAGTGAATATTTTCTAAAATTTTAAGCTTTAACTCTTCAGCATCCTTTTGTTTGATACCGGGTAAGTTGACTTCACTTTGACTAGAGCCTGCTGTTTCTAATTGTAAAGTTACCAGTTTAAATAATTTAAAATAAATGGGTTGAAGGATGTTAATGTTTTGTATTTTAGAAAATGGAATACTACGCTGATTTTTTTTGAGTACACCTTCATTAATGAGTATTTTGCCATCTTTTATTCGATAAAGAAAAAACCAATACTGTAGAAGTGATACTAATGCGCTTATAGCTAGTATACCACCGAAAATTAATATAAGCATGCGGCTTTTATCATCGGTATTCAACATTATTGCAAATAGTGGAATTAAACCAGGAGTTGCCGCTTTTAATAAGCCCTTTACTAATCGGATTAAGAAAAAACAGATTGAAATAGGAGATAATCGATGCCAGACGGCTTGAGCACTATTCATTGATTATCTCTGTCTGATTAAGTATGTGCTCACGAGTGCTTTTGGCTAGCTCATTAGGGAGTCCCGGAATTTTCAGGTCAGCACTGGCACCGCCAGCGGTATAGCACTTGATCGAAGCGATACCGAATAATCGTTCAATTGGCCCATGTGAAATATCGATGTGCTGAATTCTCTTGAAAGAAACTCCAGTTCTTGTTTGCCACCAAATGCCTTCTCGATAGAGAATATCTTTATCTCGTATAACAAAGCCCTTATATTTAGCAGCAAAAAAACGGTAAATCAGTGAAAATAGAGTTAAGCCAGTAAGCATTAGCCATAACCACCCAGTCACTTCTATTTCAGTTTGTAGGTTAAGCGCTACAACACTTATGCCCCAAATGATCGCCCAGTTGATAAAGCTTTCTAAAATACTGAGCTTTGCATAGTTTTTATCCAAACTTGTATATTTTAGTTGTCCTATCTGAGGAAGCTCATGTGGTGAGATAGCGGCGTTTTTATATTCCAGCATAATAAAATTCTTATAAATTAATGAGATAAGCGACTAGATACTCAATATATAGTTATTAGTTGTTTCTATTATTAAGTAGTTTGCCATATATCTTTTTGATAAGAAACACTTAAGGTTTATAGTATTAACTAAGCTAGAATTTATGAGTAACTTGAAGTTAAATTGAATACTTTTTGCTTTTTATGTTGTTCTTGTAATAAGCTTAGTGGAATAGCTTTGAGGCCGATAAAAGTGGGCTCAGTCGTCAAAAGAAAACCAAGGAAATATTCAATGCAAATTAACAGTCAGTTTGATGGTGGTAATATTCGCTGTATAAAATGCGATCATCCATCAGATGTTCATTTGGAGATTAAACAAGATAATAACAGCGATTTTTATCAATGGTTTTACTTTCGTGTAACAGGCGCTAAAGGAATTGCGAGCCGATTTAAAATATTGAATGCAAAAGGGGCTGCATATGAAGATGGTTGGAATGGCTATCAAGCCGTTGCTTCATATGATCGGGAATTTTGGTTTAGAGTACCTACAGAATATAAAGATGGTGTGATAACAATTAATCATACTCCGGAATATGGTGCTATCTATTATGCTTACTTTGCTCCTTATTCTGTAGAGAGGTGTGCTGATTTTGTTAGCTGGGCATTAGAAGATTCACGTGTAGCACTAAATGTCTTAGGACAAACACTAGATGGCCAAGATATTGATCAGTTGATTATTGGAGAGCCTGCTGAACATAAAAAAAATATTTGGGTCCATGCAAGACAGCATCCGGGAGAAACCATGGCTTCTTGGTGGATGGAAGGTTTTGTGCATCGTCTATTGAATGATAATGATGCACTTGCTCGGAAATTGCTAGATAAAGCTGTTTTCTACATTGTGCCTAATATGAATCCTGATGGCAGTATGAGAGGGCATCTTAGAACGAATGCCGTGGGAGCAAATCTTAATCGTGAATGGTTGACTCCATCAATGGAAAAAAGCCCAGAGGTCTTTTTGGCAAGGCAGGCGATGCAAAAAGTAGGTATTGATTTTTGTTTAGATGTTCATGGCGATGAAGCATTACCTTATAATTTTATTGCAGGAGCTTATGGTTCACCAAGTTGGAATCAAAAATTAGAAAATATACATGAGCGATTTGGTAATGCGCTTATGCGAGTTAATCCTGACTTTCAAACCCAATATGGTTATGAAAAAGATGAACCTGGTAAAGCCGATTTAAGTATTTGTACCAATTACATTGTAGAAACTTTTAAATGCCCTTCAATCACTTTAGAAATGCCATTTAAAGATACAGCCGATACACCGCAACCAATCCAAGGTTGGTCTCCCGAACGTTGCATTAAACTAGGCGCGTCAGCTATTGATGCGTTTGATGAAGTTATTGATGATCTATAGTTAATATTAAGCTTTAAATTTTTCCTTTCTAAATTAAAAAGTCTACTGCTAATCAATTGGGCAGTAGGCTTTTTATCATCATGTCTTTTCTATTCTGCTTAGGTTAATTTTTAGTATTTTTTTCTAGGTTACTTACTTTTTTTGCAACATGTACCAAGATGATTTATTACTGAAAAATAAGTGCTTAGTCTGAATTTAATTTATCTTGTTAATTACATCATATTCTTAATAAACCGGGGGTTTGTTGTTAAAGCGTAGCATCTTTTATTTTTGCCTTATTTTTTTCAATCAAGCTTTGTCCCTGATATAGATGAACAAACTTGGGAAATTCAGTTTTTACGAATTTACCCACGTGATTCTAGAATGGTTATTCATTTGGTGTGATAGCCGCTTCTGATGAAAGTACCAGCTTTTTAGTTCCTTTAAGTATAGGTTTATAGGTTGCTAACTTAGAAGAACAGTCTTCAGATATTTTTATTGCCCGAGGACAAATGGATATGGGCAAAAAAAATAATACGGGCTTTCTTTTAACACATTGAGAAAGTCATCAGTATAAAAATCAGGTCGCCTCTTTTGATGGGAAATACTACTTTACTAAAAAAGATATTTTAAGTTATCAAATCATGCATTCAAATTCTAGAAATCCTGAGTCAATTCGTTATGATTATAACGAAGAAATATTACCTGAAATACAAAGTGATTATGCATTAAGTTTAAAGTACCAACATAATGAAGAAAACTATAGCGTGAGAGGTTAAATTATTTGAACCTCAAATTAAATGGCAAATTGGTAAGTATCTAAATATTGAGCTCAACCATACTAATCAGGTATTAGATGCACCTGGTGGAAACCTTTTTAAAGCCAGCTTAATTGATATTAGAGTTGCTTATCAATTTAGTACGCGCAGTCGTTTATCTTTAACAATGCAAACAACCTCGCTTAACCAAAACTTATCTTTGTATGATGCAAATAGCGATAATGTTCCTGAAAATGACTTTATAGCCATGTCTAAGCAGTTGGGAACCAAACTCATATACTCCTATAAAATTAACCCACAGTCTTTAGTATACATTGGTTATTCTGATAATGCCGTTGACACAGAGCATCTTTCGTCATTAACAAAAACGGAGAAAACAATTTTGCTAAGTTTAGTTATTTATGGCAATACTAAACAAAGGAAGGGAATCTGATTTTTTATTCGTTGTTTGTTAAGGTATAATCTATAACAAGTAATAATACTTAATGCATGTAGCGGATAAAAATAATGGATAAGCTAGAAAAAGAGCCTTCTTTAAATGTATATGATGAACCTTTAATTCCTTGTAGTCTTGATCCTGTCACTGGTTTCTTTCGAGATGGTTGCTGTAACACTTGTGAACAAGATTTAGGATCACATACGGTTTGTATTGAAACCTCACAAGCATTTTTGGAATACTCTCGATTTAAAGGCAATGATTTATCAACGCCGGTTCCTGATTATGGTTTTCCTGGTTTAAAGCCAGGGGACAATTGGTGTTTGTGTGCTTCAAGATGGTTAGAAGCCTACCATGCAGGTATGGCTCCTAGAGTTTTTTTGCAAAGAACACATAAAAAGGCTCTTGAAATAGTGCCGTTAAAATTATTGTCTGAATGTGCTGCCGATCTTAATTAGAGTGGCTGTTTTTAGATAAAATAACTTCGCCTTTTTTTATCACAGTATGACATGGGTTACCTGCGATTCGATAACTTAATTCTGCGGGGGATTCTATATCCCAAAGCACCATATCTGCTTGCATACCTTCTTTTATGCACCCCACTTTTGAGTCAATTCTTAGTGCCTTTGCAGCATGCTTAGTGACGCCTTGTAATGCTTCTAATGGTGTTAGTTTAAAGAGTGTTGTTGCCATATTGAGCATGAGTAAAATAGATAGGCAAGGTGAGCTTCCTGGATTTGAATCAGTCGCGATAGCCATTGGGATCTTGTGCTCTCTAAGTGCGCTAATTGGCGGGAGCTTGGTTTCACCAAGAAAATAAAAAGCACCGGGCAAGAGAGTGGCTACAGTACCTGATTGTTTTAGATATGGAATATTTTCTTCTGGTAAAAACTCTAAATGATCAACTGACCAAGCTTGGTATTCACAGGCTAGTTTAGAGCCATCTAAATTTGATAGTTGCTCAGCGTGCAGCTTAACAGGTAAACCTAATGATTTAGCCTTCTCAAATACTCGTCGGGTTTGCTTTAAGTCAAAACCAATGTTTTCACAAAAAGCATCAACACAATCGATTAAACCTTGTTGATGTAATTGGGGCATCATTTCTTCGCAAACTAAATCTATATACTCTTCTGCACGATCTTTATATTCAAGAGGGAGAGCATGAGCTCCAAGAAAAGTTTTACTGATTTCAATAGGTGAGTATGTTTCAAGTTCATGAGCGACTTCTAACATTTTTTGCTCAGTCTTCAAGTCGAGGCCATAACCTGATTTTATTTCAATACTTGTTACACCTTCGTCAATTAAATAACTTAAGCGTTTTGCTGATGCTTTAAAAAGCTCATCTTTGGATGTGTTGCGTGTTGCACTAACGGTTGAAATAATGCCGCCGCCAGCTTTTGCGATTTCTTCGTAGCTAGCACCTTCTAATCTCATTTCAAATTCATTAGCCCGGTTACCACCATAAACTAAATGGGTGTGACAGTCGATAAGTCCTGGTGTTACCCAGCGACCATCGCCGTCGATTGAGTTTTCAGTTTCAATTTCTATATCCTGTGAGTTTGCATTAGCAATGATCTTTTGTATTATTCCATTATTAATACAAATGGCTGCATCATTAATAACACCGTAGTCATTATCATTGGCCATGGTGGCTACTTCAACGTTATGGATAACAAGCTGGTAAAAATCTGACATTATTCAACCTAAGTTAATTATATTGATGTTGTGTAACTAACACTTGCCATTAATCTAATTGCTGGTTAAGGTTGCGTTTAGCAAACTATCAACTGTTAATATTGGCATGGTACTAAAGTGAAATTATACGCTGAATCGGTTTTAATTGGGAACCAGTGGCAAAAAAATATAACCTTATCAATTAATCAAAATGGTCTAATCGAAAGCATTGAGACTGGGCAGGCTACTGGCTCAGAGGTAGTTAAGGGGACTATTCTACCTGGAATGGTCAATTGTCATTCTCATGCATTTCAGAGGGCTTTTGCTGGCTTTTCTGAGTATAAAGCCAATCAAGCTGATAGTTTTTGGAGCTGGCGGGATATTATGTATCGTTTTGTGGCGAAAATGTCGCCAGATGATGCACATTCGGTTGCACAATTTCTTTATCTTGAAATGTTAAAAGCGGGTTATACCTGTGTTGCTGAATTTCATTATTTACATCATCAAAATGATGGAAAGGCTTATGCTAATCCGTCAGAGATGTCACTCCAATTGATTAATGCAGCTAAACAAACCGGTTTATCAATGACATTATTACCTGTGTTATATAGTTATGCTGGGTTTGGTGAGTTATCTCCCTCGGCGGCACAAGCTAGGTTTATTCACTCAACTGACAATTACTGCAAGTTGATAGAAAACTTATTTCAAACAACTCAGCAAGAGCAAACGGTAAGCCTTGGAATTGCTCCACATTCACTTAGAGCTGTTAGTCAGTCGCAACTTGAACAAATTGTACCTTTGATGAGAAGTTTAGATCATAATGCTCCTGTTCATATTCATATTGCTGAGCAACTACAAGAAGTGGAAGATTGCATTGATTTTTATGGGCAACGTCCTGTGGAGTGGCTACTTGCGAATCAGTCATTAGACAAAAATTGGTGTTTAATTCATGCAACTCATTTAACGTCGCAAGAAGTTAAAGGTTTAGCTAAGAGTGGTGCTGTTGCTGGGATTTGTCCTACAACAGAGTCAAACTTGGGAGATGGAATTTTTCCAACCGAACACTATTTATCCCTTAATGGTCGCTTAGCTATCGGTTCCGATTCTCATATTGCAGTGAATGTTGCCGACGAATTACGCTCATTGGAGTACGCGCAGCGTTTAACTGCTCACCGAAGAGCGGTATTAACTTCTGCTGATTGCTCTTCTGTGGGTCAATATCTATATCAAAAAGCAAGTTTGGATGGTGCTTTAACGGTAAATCAGAATGTTGGTGAATTAGCTGTTGGAAAACGAGCAGACTTAATAGTACTAGACGGACAACACCCTAGTTTATATGCTAAACAAGAAAGTACTTTGCTAGATGCTGCTATTTTTGCAACTGAAAAGCTGCCTGTAAAAGATGTGATGGTTGCCGGTGAGTGGCAGGTAAAGAATGGCTTTCACCCACAACAAGATTTGATTAAGGAATCTTATTTTAAAGTAATGGATAAACTCACAGCTTAAGCTGTGAGGATTGTTGTGTGGTACTCAGCTTTTTAAAAACGGCTTAGATCGTTTTTGAAAGTTTGGTCCATCGATATAATAAAAGAATCGCTGCTGTACTTAGTCCTGCAATTAATCCTATCCAATAGCCATTAGCTTGTAGACCTTGTTTTTCAGCCAGAAAGTAGCCAATAGGAAAACCAACTAACCAATAAGAAATAGCGGTAATTATCATGGGTATTTTAGAATCTTTTACACCGCGCAATGCACCAGCAGAAGAGACTTGTATACTATCTGAAAATTGAAAAACAGCGGCAAAAAATAATAAGCTTACAGCAATTTGAATTACCTCTACATCTTGTGTGTAGAATGAAACAATTAATGTGGGAATAAGCACCATTGTACTAGCACTAAAAGCTGATAAAGCTGCCGAAACGCCTATACCCGTATAACCTGCTAAGCGAGTAGAGGCTGGATTGTTTTGGCCACTAAAAAAACCAACTCTGGCGGTAATTGCTTGTGAAATTCCTAAGGGGATCATAAAAGCCAATGACGCAATATTAACCGCTATTTGATGAGCGCCCATTGTTTGAGTTGGGTAACGAGCAATCATTAAAGATACAGCAGCAAACATTGTGATTTCAAACCCTAAAGTGATTGCCATTGGAAAACCAAGCTTAAAGACCTCTTTCATTTCTATCCAACTAGGAAGCGTTTTATGTTTAAATATTTCAAGCGCTTTGTATTTGGGGGTAAAAAATGTATACACAAAAAGACCAATGGACATAATTGTCCACACTAATGCTGTTGCATAACCAACCCCAATAGCGCCCATTGCTTCTAATCCGTACCCACCGTACATAAACCAGTAATTAAAAATAATATTAAATGGTATTGAAATAACTGTTACAGCCATTACCGCTGTCGTTGAAAATAAGCCTTCATTGCAAAACCTAAGTGCTAAAAATAAAAGCAAACTTGGCATTCCCCAAGTGGCTGCTTGTAGGTAGCCTGTAGCGAGTTGAGCAACAGCTAGATTGACATTTAATAACTCAAGAATAATATCGGCATATAATAATATGGTTATGGCAACAGGGGAGAATAATATAGCAAGTATTAAGCCTAGTCTAAAATTGGCACCAATCTTTATTTCTGCCCTCGCACCTTTTAAGTGAGCAATAATTGGATTAAAAGCAAGAAATAACCCCATAAAGAAAATCATAACAGGGTGTAATAAGCCTGTGCCAATAGCAATTGCAGCCAGTGCCTGATTGCTATAATGTCCTGCCATAACAGTATCAATCACTCCCATAGCCATTTGTGCAAGTTGAGCTAAAATAGCTGGAACTGCAATAGGGATCAGACTTTTAATTTCCTGATGAATACTTGTTAACACTTTGAGCCTATTATTTTTAAATGCTTGTCTTGAATCTATTGATTTGAATTTAATGATTCGAGCCGACTTTGTCGTTTATAAAAAAGATATGTTTGATAAGTAGCTGGCATGGAATATACTTCATTTTCAACTATTTCACTAGAATAAAAAATTATGATGAATAAATATTTTTATTATTCACCTGTTAATGATTGTCGGAGTATTTGCCATTATTGAGGTTTTATAATGTCAGTCACTCGAACATAGTACCACTGCTTGTTTTGACGTTGTCCATTAGTTGAATAACGGTTGTTATTATTTTGTTGTATATTTGATGTAGCACTAATGAGTATCCATTCGTTTTTAGTTCCAATGATTTGGTTGTTTGTTGAAGATTGAACAACGGTTTTGCTATGTTTCGTTTTACGCTGCTGTGATTGAGCTGACACTGACAATTTAACTTGATTGTTGGGCATTTGATTGACAACTATATAAAAGCCGCTAGTGACTTTTTTGTAGCCGGATTTAGGTATAAAGTGTTGGTATTGGTTAATTAATTGATGGGTTGGAAATGACTCGCCTGTATTAACAAAGCCCTGATAACCTTCGGATATTCTCAGACGGAATTTTTTCTCACCATGTTGGTTTTTCGTATTAGTAATCTGTTTTGATTTTATTTTTAAGTTTGTATTAGTTGCTTGAATATTGGTTTGTTTCATTTCCCACTTGTCTAATCGACGTTTTAATATTCTTACTTCAACTAGATACTCCCCAGGTTTTTGGTCAAGTGCTTTGATAATCTCTTGAATTTTTTTGTATTCGTCTGCTGATGCTTGAATAAATAGTTGATAGCCTTTTCCTGATAATTTAGTTTTTGGATTCAGGTGAGGCTTCATCACTGGAATAATTTGTTCTGATGAAACATAGTTCAGCTGGTGAACAAACATTTCAGCAAACGTTTTTGGGCTGACAAAAAGCAAGTAGCTAATGAGTAACAAATAACATTTAGGGTGGTTTCTTAATTTAATCATCATTAGTTCTTACCTTTGATTGATTCATTTTATAAGTGTAATGCTCTTAAATAAATAGCTGGTGAGGCTTGCTGCCAAATATCATCAAAATATTTTTGCTGTTGTTTTAGTTTGCTATCTGGTAAAGAGCGATATTCTGTTTCAAACCGTTCAGCAATATTTCGATAAATGATCGTTCGTTTATCAATTAAATAAAATGCAAAGTGATTCTCATGATAGTCTTTTGGAATAATCTTAATATTCATATAGCTGGTATATTTTTGTGATAGTTTGACTAGGCGGTGATCAATACCTGTTAAGCTACGTTCATCTTTGATTAACATTTCAACACGTACAAAGCGGCTAGAAAGTATAAACCGAGATATGATTGTTTCAATTTCTCGACTATTTAATATTCTTGGATCTAGCGTCGGTGAGTAAATTTGTAGCTTTTGTTTGGCTTGGCGAAAATAATGGGCAGTATGCTCCACCAATTCTTTTAAGCTGGTTGATGAGTGAAGGTTTTGATAAATGGTGTCATTCATTTCTTTAAAAGTTTACAATTTTGCATTAATTATCTTAAGAGTGATTCTTTTAATTATGCGTGATTTATGCTGAACTATGCAAGATTTCGTAGAATACAAGTATTTTTAGCCGAATTGTCACTACAAATTGTGCATTGTTAGTTATAATGCGCAGTTAAACTATTACATAAAACAAATTGAAAAGGTGAGCGTGTTGGAAAAGAAGTTTGAAAAAATTATGTATGCTAGCCGATGGTTGCTTGCACCTATTTATTTAGGCTTAAGTTTATCGCTGTTAATGCTACTCATTAAGTTTTTTCAAGAGATCATACATGTGTTTCCATTAATTCTGGAGATATCAGAAAAAGATCTGATTTTATTGATTTTATCATTGGTTGATATGGCTCTGGTTGGTGGCTTGATTATTATGGTTATGTTTTCGGGGTATGAAAACTTTGTTTCTCAACTGGATATTGACGAGAATGTTGAAAAACTGTCATGGCTAGGTAAATTAGATTCTGGTTCACTAAAACAAAAGGTTGCTGCTTCAATTGTTGCTATTTCTTCGATACATCTACTGCAAAAATTCATGAATCTCGATAGTTCAAATAGTACTCAATTAATGTGGTACGTTATTATTCATATGACTTTTGTGCTTTCTTCTTTGGGAATGGCCTGGGTTGATCGGTTTAATCACAAACAAAAAGGGTGAGGTAGGCATAAAATGAGTATATGGAAAAAAGAGGCTTCCCTAGATTATTTGCAACAATCTCGTGCAGGAACATTAGTTGAACATATCGGTATCGAGTTTACTGAAGTAGGAGATGACTATTTAATTGCATCTATGCCCGTTGATCACCGAACTTTTCAGCCATTTAACATATTACATGGTGGGGCATCGATTGTGTTAGCAGAAACTGTTGGTAGTGTTGCTGCTAACTTAGTTGTAGGAAATGATTACTATTGTGTCGGTTTAGAAGTCAACGGTAATCATCTTAGACAAGTAACCGAAGGTAGCGTTTATGCGAAAGCAACTGCTGCACACATTGGACGTTCAACTCATGTTTGGGAAATAAAAATTACCGATGACAAAGGAAAAAATGTCTGTATTTCAAGGTTGACAATGGCGGTATTAAAAAAAGGTTAGGCAAGCTTTTTGGTCATTCGGCGAAAAGGAATACCTTGCTTCATATAAACGGGACCGTCCACATGGAATTTTTGCTGGTCGTAAAAGTGGACTAATTCTGTTTCTGCATTGAGTGTAAGGTTTGGGATATTTTTCCTTTTTGCAATACTAATCAAGTGGGTCAGTATGTTGGTTCCTAAGCCTTTACCACGAAAACCAATCAATACCGCTATTTTACTTATTCGACCATCTGGAATAAGACGTCCACAACCAACCGCTTTGTCTGACTTATCTCTAACAAGAATATGATAACTGTCATTGTCATGTTGATCGCAGATAACTTCTTTATCAAAGCGTTGCTCAATGACAAAAACTTTTTGGCGAATTTTTAAGATTTCTGCTGAGGCAAACTGCCAAGTAACTTGTTTAAATTTAAAGTGATCTAATTTAGACATTGCTTCGCTTTTAACTGTTGATCAAAAGATACCCCTTATTTACTATCCTAGCTAATGTTTTATAAAAAGCAAATAGGACTTTTTCACATTTTTGCCCTTTAATATCAACAGATCCGCCGTTAGTGAGCATTTCAATGAATGTTTTTGCTTCACTGTTAAAATAATAAGAGTTTCCTTCTATTGAAAGTACAATGTCGTCATCTTGCTGATACCAATTGTACTTAATATTATTTTTTAATTGGATTGTATGAACTGCTGAAATGTCTATGTTAGTTTTATCTGGCAAAATAAATTCGTTTTCAATTTTACTTTGACTAAGATGTTTACTTAATAATTGCGTTATAAGTTTTTGATTTTTAGATAATTTTTTAATTTCTTTCTGAGCCCACTCGACAAGTTCTAATTCTATTTTTGAGCTAGAGTTGGCTTTATGACGATAACTATCAGTAAAAAATTGGTTTAGCTCAGAGCACTCAAAGTGGTTGGCTAACATAGCAAGTAAATCAAGAGTTTGTGGTGCTCTATAGCCAACAGAATATCCCATGGAATTTCCCTGTGAGATTCCCCAATGTGGGGTGTCAGGTGGGATATAAAGAATATCACCAGGTTTGAGAACTGTATCAATAATTGGGGTAAAATTTTCTAGGTGGAGAAGGCCATCTATTTTATTTTGTGTCGCTTTTGTGTCTCCCATC
This sequence comes from Aliikangiella litoralis, assembly GCF_052495765.1. Next base: position 2,856,517 of record NZ_CP199292.1, read on the forward strand.
TGGCCTACACGCCAATGTCTTTCACCTTCAGTTTGTACTAAAAAAACATCATAATTGTCAAAATGTGGGCCAACACCACCTTGATCGCTAGCATAGCTTATCATTAAGTCATCAAAACGCCATTGAGGAATAAAACGAAAATTATCTAAAAAAGAAGAAACTTCTGGTAACCAATAATCTGCCGTTTGAATGAGCAATGTCCAATGAGAATCGCTCAGTTGCTGAAAATCAGTTTCATCAAAAGGGCCATGTTCAAGTTGCCAATGATTATTTTTATTTTGAATAATTCTTGATTCTATTTCTGGCTCTAATGCTAAACCAGCAAGTTCTTCTGGTGATATAAATTTTGGAATTGATGGCAAAGCTCCCTGAATTAGACACGGCGCTTTTTGCCAATTGCTTGCCAGAAATTTTTCAATGTTAAAATTTTGTAACATGGCTATTGGATAGGAAAGTTAAAAATATATGAGGTTTGAACAGAGTCAAACCTCACAATAAGCGTTTTAAATATTTTTGGCTTGCTCAATCGCATTGCCAATATAGTTTGCTGGCGTTAATGCTTTGAGAGCTTCTTTGGCTTCTTGGGGGAGTTCGAGTTGATCAACAAAGGCTTGCATACCAGCTTGATCGACTCGTTTTCCACGAGTTAATTCTTTCAATTTTTCATAAGGTTTTTCAATTCCATAGCGTCTCATAACCGTTTGAATGGGTTCCGCTAAAACTTCCCAATTTTGATTTAACTCTGTTGAGAGTGACTCCACATTAACTTCGAGTTTAGAAATACCTTTTAAAGTTGCTTGATAAGCGATTAAAGAGTGCGCGACGCCCATACCCAAGGCTCTTAGTGCTGTAGAATCGGAAAGATCTCTTTGCCATCTTGATATTGGTAGCTTTTGCCCCAGGTGGGTAAATAATGCATTAGCAATGCCTAAATTACCCTCTGAGTTTTCAAAGTCGATGGGATTAACTTTATGTGGCATTGTTGATGAACCTATTTCACCTTTAACTGTTTTTTGTTTAAAGTGACCTAATGCAATATAACCCCAGATGTCTCGGTTATAGTCAATTAAAATGGTATTAAAACGTGTCAGTACATCAAAGTATTCAGCGACATAATCGTGGGGTTCAATTTGAGTGGTATATGGGTTCCAGGTTAAACCAAGTCGCTCAATAAATGTTTGTGCAAAAGCTGGCCAATCAACATCTGGATATGCGCTTAAGTGAGCATTATAGTTACCAACAGCGCCATTAATTTTACCCATTAATTGAACCCGGCCAAACTGAGCTTGTTGACGTTGTAAACGAGCGACTACATTAGCCATTTCTTTACCAAGAGTTGTGGGGGAGGCAGGTTGCCCATGTGTTCTAGACATCATTGGAATGTCGGCATATTGATGGGCAAGATCAGCAATGGAATCGATGATATCATCTTGATATTTACAAATAACAATCGCAGCGTCTTTAAGCATTAAGGCATAAGATAAATTATTAATGTCTTCAGAAGTGCAAGCAAAATGAATAAATTCACTCACGGCACTAATTTCTGAGTTGTCGGCTGTTTTCTCTTTTAGAAAATATTCAACTGCTTTAACATCATGGTTGGTCGTACTTTCAATATCTTTGACTCGTTGAGCATCAGCTTGTGAAAATTGAGTGATAATTGTTTCTAAAAGCTCGTTTGCTTGTACACTAAACGCAGGAACTTCCGCTATTTTTTCATCAGCAGCTAGGGCTTGTAACCAACGAACTTCAACAATGACACGGTACTTTATGAGCCCAAATTCACTAAAAATAGCTCTTAGTTCAGTTGTTTTGTTGCCATAGCGGCCATCTGCTGGTGAGATTGCGGTTAATGCAGATAATTCCATGATGTCTCCTCAAAGTAAAGACGGGTAATTAGTGGTAAAAATTTCGCGTATTTTACCCGACTTTGCATAAGATGCACACTCTAACTAGGTCATGGAGCAAAATTGATATGTATAAAGCATGATAATGAAGAATTAAAATCAATTAAGACTTAACTGGTCTATATTTAATGCTGAATCATGAAAGACTACAGATAATTGATTTTGGTCATATAATCAGCAAAAGTCAGTCTGACTATATTGTATTATAAAAAAAACACTTTAATATACTCAATACGCGTAAAACTCATTTGTTCAGGATTAGCTAATGAAGAATACAATTTTCCCTAATGCCAACCATTTTCAGATCCCTAGAGCACTTTATGTTGGGGCTTGGAAAGTCTGGTTTAAACGATTTTCTGATCATGGTAGTTGGCGTCAAGGAACAATGCCGATAATAAATAGTGATGATAAGCTTTATCAGCTAATAGAGTCACATAAACGCTTTAGTGTTCAAGTATTGAATCGGTTAATGGTTCCTTGGGCTTATCGCGATACTGAACAAGTGAATCAAGCTTTTTTTCTGATGAATGTTGATATGGTTAAACGGGTTAAAGGTGATGATGATTCAACCGTTTATGCTAGGCTTACCGATCAGGCATTAGATTACTGGGATGGGTTAACTTATTTGGAGCAAGATCTATTTACTGCCTATGCAGAGGCAAGAATCCAAGCTGATATAGAAACACCTAGCCAAGAGCCTGTTGTTATTGATGATGCAGGGCTTGCATTAATTGGTGAGGATATTTATCCGCCAATCATACCTGAAAAGAACGCACCGGATGAAGCTTATGCAGAAGCACTAGTTGCTTGGATTGACGAAGATCCCTTTACGCCAATGTATCAAAGATTGCCAGCAGGTGAAAGTGTTAGTAGTTGGCATGATCGTCTACAAGCATTCTTTTGGCCCAAACCTAGAAATGGTTTAATGCAAGTGTCTCATTCCGCTGATGCACTTATGTATCGGGCTCAAATATTAGCTGAAGGCATAGAAAGTAGCATTCCTTGGACAGAAGAAGATAAAGACATGGCAGTTAAAACGGCTCATGAAATATTTCTTCAGGCAGGTGTCCCGCAAAAAGATGTTACCTGGGAAAATGTTTATCATGTGATGCAAGCGTCAATATCTGCTGATCCTAATTCAACGGCTAAAATGAATAGCGGTTGGAGCTTATTAGCTTCTTTTTCAACACATTGGTTGAACAACCATGATAATCGCACTCCGATGTTGTGTTGGAATAGTCGAGTAGCTACATCTGTGATATCTCGACTCGATTTTTTAATGGTTGAGGCTGGGTATACTAGTCTGGAAGGACGTTTTCCTCATATTGGAACTGTTCCTGGCGTTGGTGGCACTCGGCCCAGAGAATATAGCTTGCAATGGCCAGATGGATATCGAAGTTGGAAAACCCAAGTGGCTGCTAGTGAATTTGTTAATCTAATGGTTCGTTGTTTAAATAACAGCAGAAACGAAGATGGGAGCCTTAAATACCAACCAATGCCGATCCCTACAGGTGGAAGCGCACCTTGGTCAATCCAAGGAGTCCAGTTAGTATTATTTTCTGACGGATATTAAAACCAAAGATAATAAATACCAGCTATTCCACCTAAAAAACCGATACACCCGGTAAGCCACTCAGCTGCTGGGTGGTTATCTGGGTTTCTTCCTCGGTTTGAGGCTTTAAAAACTCCCGCCAATATCATACCGATAAGAAAAAAGCTGAGAAATATTTTGCCAATAACTATTAAAATGCTCATGTTTATCTATTTTTGTTTTTGGATTTAAAACCAGACGAAATAAAAAGTTATAATAGCTGCTATAGTAAAACCAATAAGAACAGCTGTATCTTCCGTAATAACTCCTTTTTCTTTTAAGCTTTTGCTTTCTTTTTGCCTGTTAATATTATTTGCAGCGCCTGCCGAACTAAAAATAAAAGCAAAGAGTAAAAAATAGTCAGAAAAACTTTACCTATTATGGTGGGAATGTCCATAGCTATGAGTTTCATATAATATTTGCCCGTATAAGTAAGCCTCCATTATTGATTAGCCATCTTTAGAGCCACCCCAACAAGGCATGACAAATCCTTGGTTATCAACAGAAGTATTAGCCACTTTAATACAATAAAATACTTATTGGTTTTATTAAACACATATTAAAATGAAAGGAGCTAGCCCGAAAGACTGCTCCTTTTTGTAGAGAAGTTAAGAATTGTTTGCTGGTTTCTCAGCCACTTCAGTAGCATTCCAACCACACTGACGGCCTTGATTTTGCTCATCTAACCAAGTTTTTAGTGGCGCAAAGTAATCAAGAATTGCAGATGCGTCCATTTGATTAGAGCCAGTCATTGTTTCTAATGCTTCTTGCCAAGGACGGCTTGAACCCATTTCTAACATTGCATTTAACTTAGCTCCTGCCTCTTTATTGTTATAGATTGAACACCTGTGTAATGGACCTGTATTACCTGCAATTCGGCATAGCTCACGGTGAAATTGGAATTGGAGGATGTGGGCCAGGAAGTAGCGAGAATAAGGTGTATTACCTGGTATATGAAATTTTGCACCTGGATCAAAGTGAGTTTCATTGCGATCAACTGGTGCTTTTACACCTTGATAAGACTCTCTTAACTCCCACCAAGCTTTGTTATATTGTTCCGCAGGAATCTCACCATTGAATACACCCCAGCGCCATTTATCAACAATAAGGCTAAATGGTAAGAAAGCAATCTTATCTAATGCTGTTTTCATCAAAAAGGGTAAATCACTAGATGCGTCAGGCATTTCATCAATTAAACCTATTTCTTTGAGATAGCTATCGTTTATTGATAATGCAACTGTGTCTCCTATTGCTTCATGAAATCCATCATTCGCACTTGCTCGATACAAAACTGGTTGTTTTAAGTTATAAGCTCTTTGGTAAAAGTTGTGTCCAAGTTCATGATGAATAACAACAAAATCTTCAGCATTTTTCTTGATACACATTTTGATGCGATAGTCGTCTTTGTTAAAGTCCCAAGCACTAGCATGACATTGAACATCTCGATCTTTAGGTTTGACAAATAATGAGCGAGACCAAAATGTATCTGGTAATGGCTCAAAACCTAGTGATTTAAAGAAGTTTTCTGCGGTGCGAACCATTTCAACTTCGCTATATTGTTTGGCTTTTAGACGAGCTGTTACATCTGTAGCCGGGGAACTAGACTGTGGTGCAACATCTTCAAATATATTACTCCATCCTTGTGCCCACATGTTACCAAGTAAATGTGCTGGAATAGGGCCACTTTTAGAAACAACATCATCACCATATTTTTCGTTAAGTTTTGCTCTGACATGACATTGCAGTGAATTATAAAGTGGTTTAACTTGGCCCCAGACACGATCCATTTCATTAGCAAAATCATCTGCTGGCATATCATATTTTGAACGCCACAGTGCACCAGTATCGGCAAAGCCTAATTCCTTTGAACCTTGGTTAGCAATTTCGACCATACGTTTGTAATCTTGACGCATTTGAGGAGAGACTTTACGCCAATTAAGCCAGGCTGCTAATTTTTCTTCATGGCCTTTGCTGGTATCAGCTAATGTACTACTTAAGTCACCAAGAACATAACATTCTTTATTTTCTGTACAGCCTTTTGCATAAGTTGCATCAAGTTTAGATGTTATTTTTGCGAGCTCTGCTGTGAGTTTATCATTTTCAGGAGCAGGTAATGTTAACCCTGCCTTTAATATTTCAAGTTTTCTGCGGGTATCGTAATCAACTTCTAATCCATTGAACTTTTTAGCGCCTAATGCTAAGCCTACACCTGTTTTGGTCGCTTCTTCACTCATTTTTGCAACTAAAAAGCTTGTATCTTCTGTAACAAAATTAGCTTGAACCCAAGCTGTTTTAGCTTGAAATTCGTAATTTTTTTCAATTTCAGCCTCAGCATTTGCTACATAGGTTTGGGCATCGGCTACTGTTGGCCCTTTAGGCGTTGCTGGTGCCTGCTTTGGCTTTTCTTGTTGACAACCAGCAACAACGCTAGCGACACAAATGGCCATGATTAGTTTTTTGAAAGACTCTGGTTTATTCATTTTCTAGGTTTACCTTCAATTTGAGTATATGAGCAAAATGATATTATCTTCGTTTGATAGAGAGAATATACTTGTTATCTATTTCCTTCAAGAGGTTATAGATTAATATAGAAGCTGTTTACACCGCATTTTCATTTGTTTTTGTGCCAGTCATATATGATCTAGGTCAAGAAGTTAAGGATGATTTTGTTTAAAATGTGTTCACTTTGTGACGCAGATCGAAGAATATGTTCAAAAAACAGTCTAATATATTTGCACTAGGAAGTTTCTTATTGTAGTCTGTCTGGTCTAGTTCCTTGGCTACAATAACGAATAACCTCCCAAGGAATTGGTTGATTTGGGCTGTACAAATTCTGGGGTGGACAATGAATCGTGTAGTATCTATCGTATTTTATAGTGTTTTAGCTATTGGATGGACTGGTGTTAACGCTAAGGAATTAGCTGGTGTAGACATTGAAGAAGTTGTCAACTTGTCCCTCGGTGGGCAGGAACTGAGGCTCAAAGGAGCAGCGGTTAAAAATAATGCAAGACAATCAATTTATGTCGGTGGTCTTTATCTTCAGAACGATGCTAAAAGTGTCGAAGATATTCTTAAAAATGAAGGGGCGAAACGTTTTGTCCTTTACTGTCAAAATTCAACAATCAAGCCTGATGCTCTTATAAGAGCGCTAAACATTGGGTTTACTGCCAACCATAATGAACAAGAATTAGCTCAATTAAAGCCTTTAGTTGAAAAGTTTAATCAGGTTTGGAAAGCTGAAATTCAAGAAGGCGATAAGGTATGGATTGACTTTTTACCGGCGAAAGGGACTGTTGTTACTATTAATGGTAGTGAAAAAGCTGTTATCCCAGGTAAATTATTTTATGATGCCTTTCTAAAAACTTGGTTAGGTGATAAACCTATAAATCGATTAATGAAAAAGCAGTTGTTAGGTGAAGGCTAAAGGAATTTTATTTTTAAAAAGTTAAAATCCCGCTTCGGCGGGATTTTTTTTAATTAGATTTCTATGCAAGATTTACCTTATTGAATAAGCAAGTTATCATCTTACAAAAACTTCCTGGAATAAATTAAATGCAGAACATTGGTCCGATAATGCTCGATATTGACTCTACAGAGCTTTGTGATGAAGATTGTCGTGTTTTAGAGTCAAAATTATGTGGCGGTTTAATATTATTTAGCCGCAACTTTGAATCTGCTGAGCAAATACAAACATTAACAAACTCTATTCGTGAGATAAACTCTTCTATTATTATTGCCGTTGACCAAGAAGGAGGCAGGGTTCAACGGTTTACCGATGGATTTAGCCGTTTACCTGAACTTGGGGTTCTAGGGGATGAATATGCGCATGATGCAGATAATGCTCTTTACCTAGCTTCATGTTTGGGTGAGTTAATGGCATTGGAAGTTCAGTCGGTTGGTTGTGATATTAGTTTTGCACCTGTACTCGATTTAGGATATTTAACAAGCAAAGTGATAGGACGAAGAGCTTTTTCATGTGATAGTAATGCTGTTGTTCAATTAGGTCGAGCTTATATTTCGGGGATGAAAAAAGGGGGAATGATGGCTACTGGAAAACATTTTCCTGGTCATGGTTCGGTTGAAGCTGATTCGCATATTGATATTCCTATAGATGAGCGTAGCTTTGATGTGATTGTCCGTGAAGACTTGGTTCCTTTTCAGGAATTAAGTAGTGATTTAGGGGCTGTAATGCCTGCACACATCATTTTTTCACAAATTGACCCGTCACCTGCTGGCTTTTCTTCTTATTGGCTTAAAGAAGTGTTACGTAAACAAATGGGGTTTAATGGTGTTATTTTTTCAGATGACCTTTCAATGAAGGGAGCTGAGGTTGTTGGTGGTTTTAGCGAAAGAGCTAAAAAGGCTTTAGAAGCTGGTTGTGATATGGTACTGGTATGTAATGATAGAAAAGCTACACTTGAAGTTATTGACTGCCTCAGTGATTTTTCAACGGATGTAGAATCTCAAACAAGATTATCTAATTTAAAAGCTGTGAAAACGGCAGCAGGTCTAAAACAGCTTCAGCAAACAGAACGTTGGCAACTGCTTTCTTCGGTATTAAGTCAAGTTAATTGAAAAATATTCTCAATCAAATGTTATTGATTCATTGTTAAGTATTTAGGATTTTTATGGATTTATCACAAATTGAAGTTTGGTTTAGCAATAACCTGGGTGATTCGACTTTTTATTTTAAAGTTTTTAGCGTTGTTTTTCTGACGTTAATTGCAAATTATGTATGGCGAAGAGTCCATCAAAATTTGCATAAACATCTACAAAAAACTAAGAACAAATGGGACGACGCTCTGGTTCATTCCCTTGGAAAACCTATTGTATTCTTAATTTGGGGAGCAGGTACATGGATTATTATTAACTATTTATTTGGTTATCAAATCCAAAAAACTGTCAGAGATATTGGTCTGGTTATTTTAGTCAGTTGGTTTTTAGTACGGTTTATTCGAGCCGCTGAAGAAAACCTGATTGAATATAACCGTTATCAAGAAGATGAAGAAAAAATTGATAACTCAACAATTGAAGCTATCAGTAAGTTATTAAGAGTATCTGTCACAATTACGACTTGTCTGGTCATACTGCAAACGCTTGGGGTTAGTATAAGTGCTGTTCTTGCTTTTGGGGGGATTGGTGGTATAGCTGTAGGTTTTGCTGCCAAAGATCTTTTAGCCAATTTTTTTGGTGGCTTAATGATTTACCTTGATCGACCTTTTTCTGTAGGAGACTGGGTTCGCTCGCCTGATAAAAATATTGAAGGTACGGTTGAGTATATTGGTTGGCGACAAACAAGAATTAGAACATTTGATAAACGGCCACTATTTGTTCCTAACGCAATATTTAATAGTATTGCAGTTGAAAACCCCTCTCGAATGCTGAATCGTCGCATTTATGAAACTATTGGGATCCGCTATGATGATATAAAACAGATGAGTCAAATAGTGTCAGATGTTAAACAGATGCTCATTAGCCACCCTGATATCGATGCTAGCCAAACATTAATCGTCAATTTTAATCAGTTTTCAGCATCATCCATTGATTTTTTTGTCTATACCTTTACTAAAACGACAAATTGGGTTGAGTTTCATGAGATTAAGCAGGCAATATTATTATTAATTGCTGAAATTATTGAGTCAAACCAAGCTCAAATAGCTTACCCAACACAGCGTTTACAAGTTGAGCAATTGGAACAAATGGCTCAGGAATGAGCCATTATGAGGATATTTATGAGCGATGTTCTACCGCGTGAATGACTTTGTCATGTTCAAAGTAGACCGTGAAATTTGCATATTGCCATCGAGTGATTGGTGGCTCCCCAATTGCGGGTAGTTTTTGAGAAGGTTCACCAAATTTAGACTCAACTTGCTGCATAGATTGACCTGTTCTAGGCTTATCAACGGCTTGTTGGCTTTGCTGATTAACTAACAGGGTTTCAGCGATGGCTGACTGGCTTGTTGCAGCTAAGCAGGTAAACCCAATAATCAGGCTCAATTTAAATTTGTTCATTATGATACCTCCATACTCGAATCATTATTAATATACTCCTCTAACTTTATGATTTAAAGTTAATTTATAGTTTTTATTAGAACTACTTATCAATTTGGGTCGAGATTTTCTTGTTGATTACGTAACTGTTTGGATTGAACTTTAAAGACGTGTTTAATAATTGAGTCTCGATCGGCTTCTTTCAGTTTAACAAAAATTAGTGCAATCTCGAAGTTATCATCATCAATAGGCTTACAATCGACAACTCTGGCGTAAGCGACTATTCCAATACACTCAGGAACAAGAACAATTTCAATTTTCATCAATTGATCAACAGAAAAGCGCTGGTGTGTTTTATATCTAATACCGCCACCGCTAATATCAACTTCAGTTAAGTCATCTTTACCAGTATTTAGCGACTGTATAACAAAATGAGTTAGCAACTCCATCTTTTTGTTTAGATTGATTAAATAGCTACCGAGTTGACTTTGTTTATCGGTTAGAGAGCTAAGATAGGCAAGGTTTTCATTTTCGAGTTTAGTCAGCTCTTGTAATAGGCTAATACGAGGGGAGCTAGTAGCCGTTAAATCATCAAACTGGGGAATATCCTCAATATTGTTCACCGTATCATGATTGATTATAATCCAGTTTTTAATTCGGAAATATTCTCTCCTTTCCTGGCCTGTTTGGTTATCTGCCATCTAGTCTCACCGCGTCGTCTTTAGGTTATATAACTTATAGCATATTTATTCGAATGAATTACTGTATTTAATCCTTTTGTCGACAGGATAGGGTTGATAGAATCGGTCAATTAATAAAAATTAGCTTAAAAACTAGTTTTTGAGTCATTAGTTGTTTAGGAGTCGAATGAAAAAGTCTGTGGCATTAATGGTCGGTTTAAGGTATACCGGTGCAAGAAAAAGTAATCACTTTATCTCTTTTATTGCACTCGTTAGTATGCTTGGTATCGCACTTGGTACGATTGTACTAATTACGGTCATGTCAGTTATGAATGGCTTTCAGTCAGAAATGCAAGAGCGCATTTTAGGTATGGTGCCGCACGTTGTTGTTGGACAAAGAGGGCAAGGAATAACTGATTGGCGAGCATTAGAAAAGCAAGTAGAAAAACATCCTGATGTTATTGCTGCTGCACCTTTTATTGATATTCAATCGATGTTTAAGGTGAGCAACAATACTCGATTTGGCTTAGTTCAAGGTATTCTTCCCGTAAAAGAGTCGAAAGTATCCATTATTGGTCAATATATGACGGCTGGTTCTCTAGAGGCCTTAAAACCCAAAAAATATGGCATAGTACTTGGTGTAGGGTTAGCTCGGAGTTTAGGGATCACGGTTGGAGATAAAGTTAATTTACTCATTGCTGAAAGTGCTACGGTTTCCCCTGCTGGCATTTCACCAAGAACCAAGCGTTTTACGGTTGTAGGTTTGTTTGAAGTTCGTTCTGAACATGATTCTATGATGGCAATGATTCACATTAAAGATGCTGCTACTTTAACTCGCAAAGGTGATTTAGTTTCCGCATTGCGTATTACAACTAAAAATGTATTGAATGCGCAATGGACAGCATTTGAGTTGAGAAATTTACTTGATGATGAATATTATGTCAGTGATTGGAATTATACGCATGGCACATTATTTAAAGCGATAAAAATGGAAAAGACAATGATTGGAGTGTTGTTAACATTTATTGTGGCTGTTGCAGCCTTCAATATTATTAGCACGCTAGTGATGGTGGTGACGGATAAACAAGCTGATATTGCTATTTTACGTACTTTAGGGGCTAGTCCTGCAACTATTATGAAAATATTTATTGTACAAGGGAGTGTTAATGGAATTATTGGAACTGTGATAGGGGTTATAGGCGGGGTTGCACTAGCGATTAACTTGCCTCAAGTTGTTGCTTTTTTGGAGCAGATGTTTGGCGTTAGTGTTATTCCTGGTGATGTATACTTTATTGGTTTTTTGCCTTCAGAACTACATTGGGAAGATGTCATTTTAATTGCGAGTATAGCATTGGGGTTAACCGTTTTTGCAACAATTTATCCTGCGTGGAAAGCTTCTCAGACAAAACCTGCGGAGGCACTAAGGTATGAGTAATTTAGTATTAGATGCAAGACAACTCAGCAAAACTTTTAAAGATGGTGCTAGTGAAGTCAATGTACTAAAAAACGTCAATCTTGCTGTTGCTCAAGCAGAAATGGTTGCTATTATTGGTTCCTCTGGTTCTGGAAAAAGTACTCTACTACATATATTAGGAGGGCTAGATTCTCCTGATAAAGGAGAGGTTTTTATCCAAGGGACTAATATTCATGAGTTGTCAACCAAAAAGCAGGGGGATTGGAGGAATAAGCATTTGGGCTTTGTATATCAATTTCATCATTTATTAGCAGAGTTTAGTGCATTAGAAAACGTTGCTATGCCGTTGTTAATTGGTGGTAAAGAAAGCAAAGAGGCCTATGATGAAGCCGAGCAAATTATAGCCAAAGTAGGTTTACGAAATCGATTAACTCATAAACCTTCAAAGCTAAGTGGAGGGGAGCGTCAACGTATAGCAATTGCTCGAGCAATGGTGACTAAGCCAGCTTGTGTATTAGCAGATGAGCCAACAGGTAATTTAGATGTGTCGACTGCACAGTCAATCAATGAACTGATGTTTGAATTGAATGAGTCAGAAAACACGAGTTTTTTGATCGTTTCTCATGATTTAAGGTTGGCAAGCAGTATGCAAAAGACTTATCAAATGGTTGATGGTGTGCTAAATGTGTATAAAGACTAAACGATTTAAAAAAATATAAAAAAAATGTTAATTAGACTTTGACAATCACAATAAGCCTCTATAGAATGGCGCGCTCTTGAGGGAGCACCTTGAGATAAAAGTTTTAGTCCCCTTCGTCTAGAGGCCTAGGACACCGCCCTTTCACGGCGGTAACAGGGGTTCGAACCCCCTAGGGGACGCCATATATTAGTAGAGAGTCGGAGCAGAGTATGTATCCGGCTCCTTTTCAATTAGTAAGTTCACTACTATTCACTCTAATGGATATTCAATTTTTCTTCAGGCAACGGCTTGTATGTTAATTCATCCGGGAAAAACTTTGTGAGTTTGAAAAGGTCGGACGGAAAAAGTTTCAAGCAGCACATTGAATTTGAGATAAGTTAATGATAAAAAGAATGGCAAAATCTAATCAAACGTGCAAATGATGCTTCTCCTAACACTCATTTTAATATATTTTGAGCTATAGTTTTTTGAATCAATGTGCCACTAATTATGAAGCGTCCGTTCCATTTTGAAGCCACAAAGTCAACCAGCAGAACAACACAAAACTACACCTAAAAGTGAAACACTGACTCAATAGTTCTATCTTTATCAAGCTGAATTAGCAAGTTTCTTGAGTTAAAAGTTGGATACGACTAGTTTTACCTTTTTTAAAGAAATCCATATCTGATTGGTTGAATAATGAGGAGTTATTTTAGATTATCATCAAGTTTGGAGTCGGTTCATTATCTAAGTGCTAAGCTGAAAACGGCGAGGCATTACGCCATTGGACGTGACGAAGAGGTGGTAGTTGCGTTTAAAAACTCATAGGAAAATGGGGGACACTTTCAGGTGTGAGACAGGTTGCTCAGTCTCAATGGAAAGAAGAAAACTATTGGTTGTATCGTGCAATTAAATCTGAAACAGGAGAGCTATTTTACTTTGGGTTAAGTGTGTTAATGTGGCCTTTCATACAGCTTGAAAAATTAAACTTTCTAACAATGTCAGTTTATTATTGCAACCACCGCACAGTCCTATATTAATCCTATTGAGCTGGTTTTGTTGTGGATAAAGCTCCAACTTAAAGGGATAAACTTTTCAGGTATTGAACAACTGAAAAGTAAAGTTTAGGAAATTATCACTAGGGCCGATAATCAACGAATTTTCATATTAACTTATTGGTCACATATTCGCAGAATTATTGAAGCATTCAGATCATGATTTTTTTTAAAATGGTATTACATATCAAAATGATAGGTAAATCTGTTGAATAATAGAAGCCTGTGAGAGAGCAGTGATTCGACTTTCTGTCAAGGCAAAATCTTGCCTTTTAATTGGCTCAACAAACTCAGTAGAATTGTCTAAGTATTCATCGGCTTAGTTTTGTTCTGTGTCGTCATAAAAAGGTTAATATTTAGCATGTTAATAAGAGCAATTATATTTGGAGGACTATTGATAGCACTCACTGCGTGTGGAGGAGGAGGTGCAAGCACTCAGAGCCAAACAAATAACTCAGATACCATACCAGATGCTTTTAGTTTTTCCAATAAAACCGGGGTAGCACCAAGTATTTTTATTGAATCAGATGCAGTTATTGTGACGGGGATTAATGCTGCTACCGAGATTAGTGTGAACGGTGGTGAATATGCTATTAATGGAGGCTCATTTACAGGAGCAAATGGAACCGTAAGTAATAACCAGTCAATTGTTATACGACAAAAATCTTCCCTGCATTACGATACAACAACTGAAACAACTTTAACCATTGGTGGTGTGAGTGCGAGTTTTACTGTGACCACATTTGAGTCACCGATTAGCGTTATTTTTCCACCCACTGTTTCTATGAGCGATGGTGATTCGGTGACAGTGCGTGGAACCGCTAACGATATAAGCAATTTAGGTCCATTGACCGTTAATGGATTAGCTGTATCTTCAAGTGATAATTTTGCAAACTGGACTGTTGAAGTGCCATTAAAACCAGGAAGTAATACAATCAAGGTAGCGCTAGGTGACAGCCATGCAGGAGAGGTCTTTGTCAAGCAAGAGGCTCTATTTCTATCTTTAACTGATATTGTTATTGATAGTGCAAACCAGAGAGTTTTGGTGCTTGATCAAGTTTTGGATGCGATAATATCAGTAGATATGAGTACTGGTGTGCGATCTGTTTTTTCTGATGGGATGACGCCGGATAATACTAATCCATTTGTTCGGCCTGTCAGTATCACCTTAGATAGTATGAATAATCGAGCCTTGGTGATAGATTCATCTTTAAAGGCTGTCGTGGCAGTAGATTTGAGTAGTGGTAGACGGACAATTTTGTCTAATAATACAACGCCTGATAATGTTAACCCGTTTTCACTTCTAGTTGATATAACCTTAGACAGGAAGAATAATCGAGCTTTAGTGGTTGATAATCGTTTAGATGCAATAGTGGCTGTTAATTTAGACAATGGCGCACGAACGGTTTTATCAGATAATATAACACCAAATAATATCAACCCATTTCAATCTCCCCAAAAAATAACTTTGGACGGCACCAGTAATCGGGCGTTGCTCATTGATGACAGTTTAAAAGCTGTATTAGCAATCGATTTAAGCAATGGCGAGCGAACAGTTTTGTCTGATAATACAATACCTGATGATGATAACCCTTTTGTTTTTCCTCGAACAATTATAGTTGATAGTGCGAATAATCGTGCTTTAGTGGGGGATTTTATTGAGAGTACTGGGTTGGGCCCTGTTATGGCAGTGGACTTAAATACTGGAGCACGAACAGTTTTGACCACACTGGATAATACTAACTTGCAAGGGTTAGCATTGGATAGTGTGAATAATCGTGTGTTAGTAGCGGATGGGCAGTCTGATTCAATTTTAGCTGTGGATTTAAGTGGCGGAGCCCAATCGGTTTTGTATGATAGTGCGACACCTGATACTAACAATTTATTCAGAAGCCCCAGCGGCCTTGCATTAGATCTTGGTAATAGTCGACTATTGGTAGGTGATAGGGAGTTAGGTGTCGTGGCTGTTGATATGAGTAGTGGTGAGCGAATGGTTGTGGCCGATAATACGGCACCGGATGGTGACGATTTGATTCGTATGCTACAAGGGATTGTATTGGATAGTGCAAATAACCGTGCTTTGCTGGTCGACTCGAGTTTGGATTCGGTTACGGCAATGGCATTAAGCAGTGGTAAACTTACGGTTGTATCAAGTTCGATGATACCGGATAACATCAACCCATTGAATAATCCTAAAAGTATTGTTTTAGATAGTGATAGCAATCGTGCTTTGGTGATTGATGAAGGATTAAGAGCATTGGTTGCGGTTGATTTAAACAACGGCGCACGGACAATAATATCCAACAATACGACGCCGGATAATATCAATTCATTTGATAGACCCACAGGGATGATATTGGATGCCAGTAATAATCGAACCTTGATCATTGATCATGATTTAGCGGCGGTTGTGACCGTGGACTTAAGTAGTGGAGTGCGAACAATTCTATCTGATGAAAGCATACCAGACAATCTTAACCAATTCGGTCATCCTTATAAGATATCGATGGATAATAATCATAATCGTGCTCTGGTGGCTGATTTACTGTTGCGAAGTGTGCTTGCTGTGGATTTAAGTACAGGGAGGAGAACGGTTATTTCCAGCGGGGTAACAGGCGCAAACCGTTTGATATCGCCAAGTGATATTGTTGTTAATGGCGTCAACAATACCGCATTGCTCATTGATAGTGGTTTGAAAGCTATATTGATGATCGATTTAAGTAATGGTGAACGGATTCTGTTATCCAAGTGAGGATATTATTTTTCAAGGAACAGTAAACAAATATTTTAATTAATTTTTAATGAGAAATCGATATTTATAAAACTGATAAGAGTATAGAAAGTAACAGTCAATAATCTGTATTATATAAAACTGATAAGAGTATAGAAAGTAACAGTCAATAATCTGTATTAGAGGGAAAAGTTCGTTCAGGTAAAAATGAACCTTTAATAAAGGGGGAGGGCTGTTTCATCAACTAGAGATAGTTTTGTTGATGGTGTTCAATTGGCGACAATGATCACGATTGTTTGGATAATGTTTAATACTGTAGTGATGTAATGCTTGTCTGTTTTTTACAAAATATGCATATAGTCAATTATTAGGTATGATCAATCAATAGTTTTTAGCTTTTCAATTTATAACAAAGCTCATATTACTCAAAATAATTTTGGAATAAGCCCCAACTATTTGAAGAACAATAAATTAAAATTTTAATCTATAAGGAAGCGAGCATAATTATGAAAAACTCTATTATACT